>CALKHT010000059.1 GCA_937988825.1 uncultured Phycisphaeraceae bacterium | reverse complement strand
GGTGCCGAGATGACGCAGGCACATGTATGAACCGGTAAGCAGAACAAGGCCAGTTGCGATGACGGGATAGGGGCTGCCCCAGAGTTTGCTCATCCATTCACCCACGGGCTGGATCGCAGGGAGGGCCAGGGAGACAAGAAGGATTGCGATGAGGCTATACGCGATCAGGGTGAGCCAGCGGCGAACGGTAAACTGGAGCCACTGGAAACGCGGGTTAGTCGTGGGCTGATCCTGGGTCAAGGTGGAACCCCCGTGGGCGCTGATACCGGGAGGGCATCGGGAGAATTCGGATACCCGATCAATACCCGAACGATAGTCGTTCCCTTTCTGAAGTCAAGTGTGAACCGGCAAAAAGTTGGAAACATTCGCGTTACTATTGGTGTTGACGGGGGATAGCGAACGTGGAAGGGCAGTTTCAATTTTTGATTGGGTGGTGGTCGATAAGACTCGGAGATGCTGCGGTCGCTGTTGGTCATTCTGGATCGGGGGGCTGCCCAGGTGCCGGGTTGGTTGATGCTGGCCGGGGGGGCGGTGTTGTTGGCGGCGGCGGCGCTGGTGCCGGCGTGGCTGGAGGCGCGGGAGCTTTGTTACCAGCGTGATGTCATGCGGTTACAGCATCAGCGGCTGCTGGCGCAGGAGCGGGCGTATGCCCGGTTCCTGGAGGCGCTGAGGACGGATGACCCAGCGGTGCTGGAGCGGCTGGCGTTTGTGCATCTGCGGCTGAAGCCGGTGGGGGCGGATCCGCTGGGCGTGGTGATGCCCGACCCGCAGCAGGGGTATACGCTGCATCTGGTGAGCGACCCGAACGACCCGGAGGTGTGCTTCCGGCTGGTGCGCGACTGCCTGGACCACCCTGCGGCTGGGAATGTGGACGCCTGGCTGTATCAGCCGATGCCGGTGGAGGGGGTGGATTATCCGCCGTTGAGCACGGTTCAGGGGCGGATCGTTCGGCTGGCGACCGGCCCGATGCGGCTGCCGATGGCCGCGGCGGGGCTGCTGTGCATCGCGGCAGGACTCGTTCCGCCAACCAGGCAGTGAAAAAGCAACAAGCAATTGGCAATGGTTAATAAAGAACCAGCGGGCCATCGCGTGCTCATTTACCGCTGCAATGGCTTACAGCTTATTAATGAATGGGCAATGAGTGAGCATGCCCCCACATCTTCTTAAATGACAACTGATTGCTGATTACTGATTATTGATGACTGCTTACTCGCCTCCCGTCACGACCTGTCCGCCCATTCGCTTCCACAGGTCCAGTCCGCCGGCGAAGTCGTAGACGTTGGTGTAGCCCTGGACGAGCATGCGTTTGGCGGCGGCGCGGGAGAGGGGATCGCCCAGGCCTCGGCCATAGACGACGATGTTCTGGACTTCCGCCAGTCGCGGGTCGCCCGGTCCGAGCTGGGTGAAGGGGATATTGACTGCCATGGGCAGGTGGCCGGCGGCGTACTGCTCGGGCGAGCGGACATCGATGACCAGCGTGATCTCGCGCTTGTCGGTGAGCAGGCGTACGAGCTGTTCATGGTCGACGACGACGACATCCTTGTCGCTGGTGCGAGGAACGGAGGAGGTACAGGCTGCGAGAGCGAACAGGCAGGCAAGCAGGGCGAAGGCGGCTAGTCTGAGTGACATCGGCGGCTCCTTTCCAGCGGACGTGCGGCCCGCGCATTGAGGCGAATGCGGTTCGGGCTGCTCGTGGCGCAAAGGATACAACATTTCACTGCGCATTTTGTTGCAGGCACGCCGGGTCGGTAGGATGGCGGCGATGAAAGTCGCCCTGTTCGTAACCTGCCTGACCGACACGTTCTACCCGCGCACGGGCATTGCTGTGGTGCGGGTGCTGGAGCATCTGGGGTGTGAGGTTGATTTCCCTGAGGCGCAGACCTGCTGCGGTCAGCCGATGTACAACAACGGCCTGCACGATGAGGCGCGGCAGCTCGCCCGGCGGATGGTGGATGTCTTTGAACCTTACGACTACATCGTGACGCCGTCCGGCTCTTGTGCCGCCATGGTGCGCGACTATTACGCCCAGCTTCTGGCGGATGACCATGCTTATGAAGCTGGCGCGCACGCGCTGGCGAACCGGATGTACGAGTTCGTCGAGTTTCTGGTGAAGGTGCTCAAGGTCGATCTGGCGAAGCTGGGGGTGAGCTGGTCGGGCAAGGCGACGTATCACTATTCGTGCCACCTGCGCGGCATCGGGATGACCGATGAGGCGGTGCAACTGATGCGGCAGGTGAAGGGGCTGGACTATGTGCCGCTGGTGAAGATGGATCAGTGCTGCGGGTTCGGCGGCACGTTCGCGATGAAGCATTCGACGATCAGCGGTGAGATGGTGCGCGACAAGGTGGCCTGCATCGCGGCGACGGGGGCGAAGACGGTGATCAGCAACGATGCGGGCTGCACGATGAACATTTCCGGTGCGTGCCGTCGCCAGAACGTGGATGTGACGTTCAAGAGCCTGGCTGAGGTGATAGCCGAGGGCCTGGGGCTTCTGGATAAAGAGATGTGATGCGGGTGTGGGCCCATGCGGCCGGATGTGAGGCATGACGAGCGCTCCAGTGAAGAATCGATCGGGTTCGGCGGTTTCCCCGGCTTCCGCTGGTGTGCCGGCCGGTGTGGGGGAACCGGTTGCGTTGACACTGCGCGGGCATGATCTGCTGTTTCCCGCGCTGCCGTACCGGATGCGCGAGCGCGTGGAGGCGGCGACACGCGACGCCCAGTTGCAGCAGTTCGTCAACCACGCAACCTATGTCAAGGATGAGTTGCGCAAGGAGGTGTTCGGGCGAACGTTTGGCGATCGCTATGAATCGCTGCGACAGCTGGCCGGGCGCATCAAGCAGCACACGCTGGATCATCTGGACTACTACCTGGAGCGGTTCATCGATAACGCTCAGGCGGCCGGTGCGATCGTACATTTCGCTGTCGACAGTCGGGAAGCCAACGACATCTGCCTGTCGATCGCCAAGCGCATCAACGCCCGGTTGTGCGTCAAGAGCAAGTCGATGGTGACGGAGGAGACGCACCTGGTGCCCGAGCTTGAGGCGATTGGGTGCGAAACGGTCGAGACCGACCTGGGCGAGTTCATCATCCAGCTCGATCACGATGCGCCCTCGCACATCGTCACGCCGATGATTCACAAGGATCGCACCGCGGTGGGGCGTGCGTTCACGCGGGAGCTGGGCGCGCCGTACACGGAGGATGCGGAGACACTGACGCAGATTGCCCGGGTGCATCTGCGCAACCGCTATCGGCGGGCGGATCTGGGCATCAGCGGGGCGAACTTCCTCGTGGCGGACAGCGGTTCGCTGGTGATCTGCACGAACGAGGGCAACGGGCGGTTGTGCACAAGCGTGCCACGCGTGCATGTGGCGTTCGTGGGCATCGAGAAGGTGGTGCCCGACTTCAGGAGCCTGGCGGTAATGCTGAAGCTGCTGGCACGCAGCTCGACGGGGCAGCCGATCACGGTGTACAACCACATCATGACCGGCCCTCGCCGATCGAACGAACCGGACGGGCCGCAAGAGATGCACATCGTGCTCATTGACAACGGCCGCAGCGCGGTGCTGGATGCGCGGACGCGGGAGATGCTGCGCTGCATTCGCTGCGGAGCGTGTCTGAATGCGTGCCCGGTGTATCGCAAGGTGGGCGGGCACAGTTACGGCGCGGTTTATTCGGGGCCGATCGGTGCGATTCTGACGCCGATGCTCAAGGGGCTGGCGAACTACGCGGACCTGCCCAACGCATCGTCGCTGTGCGGGGCGTGCTATGCAGCCTGCCCGGTGAAGATCGATATACCGAAATATCTGGTGCAGCATCGCGCGACGATGGTGCAGCAAGGCATCATGCCTTGGCAGGAGTGGCTGATGTATCGCCTGTGGGCACTGTCGCTGCGACATCCCGCGAGCTATCGACTGGGTGGCTGGATGCAAAAGACGATGTTCCGCATGCGCGCCCGGACGGCGGGGACGCTGAGCCGCGGGGATGCCTACACCGCACGCGGCTGGCTGAGCAGCGGCGTGGGCGGCTGGACACAGGAACGCGACATGCCCACACCCCCGGCACGCAGCTTCCGACAATGGTGGCGTGAGCGGGGGAAAACCGCTGATGAACACTGATGAGGAACGCCAAGGTTGCCATGTGCGCTTGGCGTCGGACCCCAGGCCCGATTGGATACGAGCATGACTGATCGAAAAACGTTTCTGGAGCGTGTGCGGCGGCCGTTGAATCGGGCATACGGGGCGGCGCCGGGCGAGGCGCGGCCGGTGGTGGATGAGGCGGTGGCGCGGCTGGTGGGGGTGTCTGATGACCTGACCAGTGTCTTTATCAGAGAAGCCCGCGCTTCGGGAATGCTGGTGCATGAATCCTCGGCTGCGACGCTCGGCGACGATGTGCTGACGGTGTTACGGGAGGCGAAGGCGAAACGCATCGCGCTGGCGTGTGAGGCGGAGGGGCTGGTCGCATCGCTGCAGACGGTGTTGAAGCATGCGGGGCTGACGGTGCTGGACGGTGCCGTGGGAGGTACGCTGGATCAGCAGTTTGATTGCGATGCTGGGTTGAGCGATGTCGTGGCGGCGATCGCGGAGACCGGCACGCTTGTTTATGCCAGCAGCACGCGGCACAGCCGGGGGCCCAGCCTCATTCCGCCGATGCATCTGGCGGTTGTGCGTCGCGAACAGATCGTGGCCGACCTGCTGGACTACTTTGGCAACCTGCAGAGCGCTTCTGGCCCGAACCTGCCCAGCAGCGTCGCACTCATCACCGGCCCGAGCAAGACGGCGGATATCGAAGGTATCCTCGTCACCGGGGTGCATGGCCCGGGAACGGTACACATCTTTGTGGTGTGACGGGTTGAAGATCACACCGTGCCGGACCAGCCGCCCGGATACATCAGCACGGGCAGGTCCGACTGGCGCATGAGGTTGGCGGGCACATCGCCGCCGAAGAGGCGTTGAAGCCTGCCCCGGCCGGTGAAGCCCAGCACGATCAGCGTGCAGGCGCGGGCGTGGGCCGATTTGAGCAGCGCCCGGGCAATGTCATCGGAATAGAGCATCAGTCCTTCGGCTTCGATGCCTTTGGCACGCAGGGCATCGGTGAGCACACTCAGCGTCTGCTCGCCGCGCTGCCGCGTGTCTGATTCGCTCTCGTCCTCGACGCGGGGGTGAGCGACGTGCGCGACGATGACCTCGGCATCCAGCCGCTGCGCCAGATCGCTGATCGGGCCGACCAGCTTTTCGCTCGCCCAGGGAGAACTGACCGCGACCAGTACACGACTCTTCGCCAATGCGTTCGCTCCAACCGATTGACCGACGCATCCCGTTGGGTACAAAGCCTCCAGTATACGCGGGGGGAACGGGACAGGCGAAAGCCCCGGTGCGGATTACAGATACCCGATTCGCACCGATCGCGCAGGATTTTGGCACCGACTGGCATAGGATATGGTCAGTCGGATGGTCTTTTCAGGAGGAAGGCAGCCGTCATGCCGCATCATCCCCAGCCCGCCACGCTCGGTCAGCTTCGCCGCACACCGTATCGCTTCCGCCCCGTGAAGCAGGAGATGCGCGAGAATCTGATCGCCCGACTGAAACAGCGTGTACCCATCTTCCCGGAGATTCTCGGTTACGAATCGACTGTCCTGCCACAGATCATCCATGCGGTGCTGTCGCGACACGACATGCTCTTTCTGGGGTTGCGCGGCCAGGCCAAGACGCGCATGCTGCGGATGCTGCCGCAGTTGCTGGATGAGTGGATTCCGGTGCTGGCGGATGTGGAAATTCCGGATGACCCGCTGGAGCCGATGACGACGATGGGCAAACGGATCGTGCGCGAGCAGGGCGATGATGCCGCCATCCGCTGGCTGCACCGCGAGGAACGTTATCACGAGAAGCTGGCGACGCCGGATGTCACCATCGCCGACCTGATTGGCGAGATCGACATCGTCAAGCATGCGGAGGGGCGCTACCTCTCGGATGAATCGACGATGCACTTCGGACTGATCCCGCGCACCAATCGGGGCATCTTCGCGATCAATGAACTGCCGGACCTTGCCCCGCGGATCCAGGTGGGGCTGTTCAACGTGCTGGAAGAGCGCGATGTGCAGATTCGCGGTTACCCGATCCGGCTGAATCTTGATCTGTGTCTGGCGTTCTCGGCCAATCCTGAGGATTACACCAACCGCGGCCGCATCGTCACGCCGCTGAAGGACCGCATCGGCTCGGTGATCCGCACGCACTACCCGCTCACAACCGATGACGCCGTTGCGATCACCCGCGCCAATGCGTGGGTGGAGCGCACGCCACAGGAGAAGGCCGAAAAGTCAGACACGCCCGTCGTTGAGGTGCCGCGCTTCCTGCACCGTGTCATCGAGGAGGCGGTGGCACTGGCTCGCAAGAGCCCGCACATCAATCAGGCCTCGGGCGTTTCGGTGCGCACAAGCATCGCGTGCCTGGAAAACGTCGTTTCCAGTGCCGAGCGTCGCGGTATCGTCACGGGGGAGAAGCGTGTCGTGCCTCGGGTGTGCGACCTGAACCATCTGGTGGCGAGCTGTCGTGGCAAGATTGAACTGATGCTCGCGGAGGATGGCAGTGCCGGGGAGGACAAGCTCATCACCGCGCTGGTAGGCGAGGCGATCCGCGTCGTCTTTGACGAGGTGGCGGATGTGGATGAGTACGAGCCGATCATCGCGCAGTTTGAGCAGGGGTTGAAGCTGGTGGTGGGGGATGATGTGCCGGCGTCAGAACTGGTGGCGGGGATGCGGCACGTGGACGGGCTGCTGCCCGCTGCGGTTGATCTGGCGCGGAAACTGGAGGTCGACCCGAAGGACGAAGCGATGCTGGCGGGCGTCGGTGAGTTTCTGCTCGAAGCGCTCTATGTGAACAACCGTCTGTCCAAGTCTGCCACGGCGGGCCAGGTTCGTTACACCCGTTAGAACAGCCGTTTCGGCTTAACGACACCCCACCACCTGATGCGAGGTGCCTGTGCGGCTATCTTATGCGTAAGTTGCGCGTGTGACTGGTTTTACGTGTGACGCGCGCATGAATTTTCCATTATGGATGCGTAAAAGCTTACGTGTTAGCGCTCTTGCGGGTACCATGGTGGCGCGTTTCCCCGTGCACGGGCGCGGCGGGACATGGTCTCAATCTTCCGTTCTTCCCAAGCAAAGAAAGGGCATCGGTATGTTGACGAGGAAGCTGGCGCAAACCGCCCAGGTTTTGGCATTGCTCGGACTGCCGGCGGTGACGATGGCAGCCGGCAAAGGCTGGGTCGACAACGTCGAAGAGGCGGTCAAGACCGCACAGAACGAAAAAAAGGACCTGCTGCTGGATTTCACCGGCTCGGACTGGTGCCCGCCCTGCATGGCGCTGAACCGCGAGGTGCTCAGCACCGAGTCGTTCATCAGCGAGTGGTCCAAGGATTTCGTACTCGTCGAACTGGACTTCCCCAACAACAAGCCCCAGTCCGATGAGATCAAGCGGATGAACAACGAGTGGAACCAGCGGTTCAACATTCGCGGGTATCCGACGATCATCCTCGCGGACTCCAGCGGCCTGCCCTATGCCCAGACGGTGGGCTACGGCGGCGGGCCGGAGGCGTGGCAGGCCAA
Organism: uncultured Phycisphaeraceae bacterium; assembly: GCA_937988825.1. Lineage (GTDB taxonomy): Bacteria > Planctomycetota > Phycisphaerae > Phycisphaerales > Phycisphaeraceae > CALKHT01. The sequence goes on along the minus strand of CALKHT010000059.1, from coordinate 162,586 downwards.
CCTGAAGAAGGCACGCGAACTGAAGACCAAGCGTGATGAAGCCTTCGCCAGGGCGGAAAAGGCGCAGGGCATCGAGAAGGCCAAGGCGCTGGATGAGGGCCTGAGCGTACTGGATCCGGCCATCGTGCCCGCTTACGAGAAGCAGGTGGACGAGATCATCGCGCTGGATGCCGACAACAGCGCCGGGCTGAAGGAAAAGTACCAGGCGATCAAGGACGAACGTGAGAACGCCAAGAAACAGGGCGAGGTGATCGCATTCCTCCAGCCGCTGCGCGAACTGGCAGAGAAGGGGGATCACGACGGGGCACTGAAGCTGGTGGATGAGGCGATCACGAAGTTCCAGCCCAAGGGTGAGTTGCTGCAGCAGCTTCACCTGGTGAAGTTCCAGATTCAGATGGCGGCGCAGAATCCGAAGGCCGCGCTGCAGGAGCTGGACAAGGCCATCGCGGTCGCGCCCAACAGCGAGTTGTCGCAGGGCCGGTTGCAGGCCATCCGCCAGCAGATTCAGCAGCAGGTCGGCGATCAGTAACCGGAAGGTTCCTTGAAGCAAACCGGCGCAGCCGCGGGAAACCGCGGCTGTGTTTTTAACGACAGGTCACGTTGCTTCATAACCCCGGCGCAATTTACCCCCCAGGTCCCCCAGTCCTTGCCCCCTGCCCACTTGCCCGGGGGGGGCGGCGCTGATAGCCTCTGGCGGACCTGTTTGAACGAGTAGTCGCGACCCAACCATGGCCCAGTTCATTCTCAGCGTAATCGTGATTCTGGTGGTGCTCTTTGGCGTGTTCCTGCCGGCGTGCGCCTACCTCATCTTTCTGGAACGCAAGGTAGCCGCCTGGATTCAGGACCGCGTTGGGCCGAACCGGACCAACTTTTCCTTCGGCCTGTTCAACTTCAAGGGCAGGCACCTGGGGCTGGGCCAGGCGCTGGCGGACGGGCTGAAGCTCATCTTTAAGGAAGACTACACGCCACCGAACGTGGAGAAGGTGCTCTTTATCCTCGCCCCGGTCATCGCGGTGGGGACGGCCATCCTCGGCTGGGCGGTCATCCCCTGGGGCGGCAGGCTGATCTGGAACGGCGAGCCGCTGCTGGTCGTGGGCGCGCCGCTGAACGTAGGCATCATCTACATCCTGGCTATCGGCTCGCTGTCGGTCTACGGCGTGGTGCTGGGCGGGTACGCTTCCAACAACAAGTATTCGTTCCTAGGGGGCCTGCGTGCCGCGGCTCAGATGCTCAGCTATGAAGTCCCGCTGGCCATGTGCGTGCTCATCATGGTCCTGACCTACGGTACGCTGCGGCCGGAGACCATCACCGAACTGCAACTGGGCTGGTTCAACTGGGGCATCTTCGCGCATCCGTTGCTGGCAGTCATTTTCTTCACCTGCGCTCTGGCGGAAACCAACCGCGCCCCCTTTGACCTGGCTGAGGCGGAACAGGAACTGGTCGGCGGCTTCCACACCGAGTATGCGTCGATGAAATGGGCGCTGTTCTTCCTCGGCGAGTACATGCACATGATCACCGGCTGCGCGTTCTTTGCGTTGCTGTTCCTGGGCGGCTGGGATCCGGCTCCGCTGGGACAGTGGCTGCCCATCGCGCTGGAGGATATGTCCGGCGTGGGGCTGGCACTGCTCAAGGCGGCGATCTTCTTCGGCAAGGTGGCGTTCCTGCTCTTCGTGATGATGTGGGTGCGCTGGACCTTACCCCGTTTCCGCTTTGACCAGCTCATGCGGCTGGCGTGGCGCGGACTCATCCCCATTACGCTGGCGATTCTGCTCGCTTCGGCGGTGCTGGTCTACTACGGCGCGCCACGCTGGACGTTCCTCATCGCCAACATCGCCATCGCCTTCATCACCGCGGTGATCGGCCCCATGATCCCCGAAAAGGCGCCGGTCAATCGCCGAGTCCCGCTCGCCGGCTCACGCTTCAGCCCGCTGGAACCGGCCTCCTGAGGCGACTGCCGTACCCATAGTCCATGATACGGTCAGGTCTGACGGATCATCTGCAATAGTCGTTTGCGCAGGCGCAGTAAGGTGAAAGACTGCAGGGGGACGACGATTAACGCGCATATTACCCCCGCGAGCCACAGTCCGAAAACTCCGCCGAGGATTGTCAGGAATACAACAAAGAAGCCGCCTACGATGAGGATGATCGTGTAAACCACCGTCTGTATGGCGATCGATTTGTCGGGGATGCGTTGGGCAAAGTCGTTCTGATGCATCACGGTTGCGAACGTGCTGATCAACAGCAGCAGCGGCGTGAGAAACGCGAAGATGCAGATCAGGTCGGATTCGGTTATTGCAGTGAGAAAAATTGTCAGCACAAGTATTGCGACCGAGGCGGTGCTCCATCGGGCGATTTCACGTATGGCGTTGCCATGCGGGAGCCGGCGTTGGGGATCACGCTCGGTGAGCATGTACCAGCCGATGGCCCACCCGCCGACACCAGCCAGAAGGATGACTATCGCTACCCAGGCTGGCGCGGAAAACAAACCTGGCATGAAGACGCTTGTCAGGGGAAGCAGAAACGAACACGCCGCCCACAGACACCCGCGCGCCAGTTTTGCCAGCCATGCCGGGCAAATTCAAATCGGTCGCTCCAGAGCGAGTCACGAATCGCCCGCCCACATTGAGGGCAATTGCCCGTATCCATAAGTCCGCGCAGGTTGTAGCGGCAGTCGATGCAGGCTACATCGCGGTCGATGCAATTTGTTACTGCTGGCTCCGGTTCAGCATCCGGGTTTACCGGTTCGTTATCCGCAGGTTGCACGTGTTCGCGTTTTTCGCCGTGGTCAGGAGTGGGTGCGGTCATGTTCGGTCAGGATGAAGGCTGTAGATGAGAGTTGATCGCAGGCGAAGGAAAAGGCTGGTGGCCCAGATGTTGCTCGCGATAACCAACAAGAAAAGGCTGACAGCGAGGCAGCAGATCGTGATAAAGGCTGGGGCTCCTGTATTTGCCACCTCAGCTATCGAGTAGAGGATGACTCCGTACAATAAAATCGACGCGATCAGCCACATGGCCGAGTTTCCCAGATCTTCACGTCTGAAGCGTCGGGCAACATTACGAAAGTGCAGTGGGCAGGCGAATGCGATGAGCAGAAACGTCGGGCCAACCACGGGGTAGATATTGGCATCGCACAATTTGAGTAACGCGAACGCGCCCAGGTGCAGGAGGACCGACCACCGCGAAAGATGTCGGCATACAGGCTGGTCATGCTGGTGATCGCCCGGTTCGCGGATCGTGAAGATCGTCCAACCAATGGTAAAGGTGATAACCATTATCCAATACAGGCTCATGACGCTTATACCGAAGTTGATGGACATCATCCTGCGGACGGTTGAAAACGCGAGTACCAGGGTGAGCACCAGGGCGATGATCAGGGCGGCGGTAAGGAGATTGCATCCCCATATCAGGCGGTGGATCCAGGTGGGGTCGGCGTAGACGGCGTCGGGATCGAGCGAGCGAAGGATGGAAAGGCCGCATTCGGGGCAGGTCGCGATAGGTTTGAGCCCGCGCAGGTTGTACCCGCAGGCGATGCAGGTGAGGTCGCGGTCGATCTGGCCCTCAAGGACGGCGGTGGGGTTCTGGCGAAATGTCAACTCCCTCGGATCGATGACCATGCAGAGTTTAGCAGGGGGGGCGGGGAGAGGGCATCTGACGGATGAGCTGACCCCGCCCCTGGCTGTGCTCAGGGGGCGGGCGTTACTTCGCCCCATAGTGTCTCATTCCCTTGGTCCCTCAGTCCCTTCCGCCTTGCTATGATTCACCGCCATGAAACCTGTGACGCTTATCATTCGAACGGCGGGGACGAACTGCGACCGCGAGCTGGCGCACGCCTTTGAACTGGCGGGGGCCGCGACGCGGACGCTGCACCTGAACACGCTCATCGAGAAGCCCGAACTGGTGGGCGAGGCGGATGTGATCGGCTTCCCCGGCGGGTTCAGCTACGGCGATGACATTGCGGCCGGGCGGATTCTGGCCAATCGGCTGCGACACCGCCTCTTTGAGCCGCTGCAGCGGGCGATCGAACGCGGTGTGCCGATGATCGGCATCTGTAACGGTTTTCAGGTGCTGGTGAAGCTCGGCCTGCTGCCCGATGCGACCGGTCGGCAGACCACTACGCTGGCGGACAACACCTGCGGTCGGTTCATCGACCGCTGGGTGCGTGTCGAGGCCCCGGAGGACACGCGCTGCATCTGGACGCGCGAGCTGGGAGCGTTCGAGCTGCCGATCGCGCACGGCGAGGGCCGATTCGTCACCGATACTCCCGAGACGCTCGAACGGCTGCGCAACAACGGTCAGGTCGCGCTGCGGTACGCGGCGGATGACAACCCCAACGGCTCGGTCGACAACATTGCCGGCGTGTGCGATCCATCGGGGCTGGTGCTGGGGCTGATGCCGCACCCGGAGCGGTACGTTCACGCGACACATCACCCGGCGTGGACGCGGATGAGTCCCGAGCAGCGCGACACGACGCCCCCGGGGCTGCGGATGATTCAGAAGGCGGTGGAGCATATCACGCAATTGGTGGGGTAAGCTTTTGATCGTGGGGACCCACCCGCACAGTGGGTGGGCTTTGGGGATCGGGGTTTATGGCGGATACGGCTGCAACCCGGATCGAGCAGCGGGTGGGTGCGATGTCGTTGCGCGATGTGACCTTCGGGTATGGCGCAACCACGGTGGTGGAGGCCGTGACGGCGCAACTGGCGGCGGGGCGGCTGACGGTACTGCTGGGGCCCAACGCGGCGGGTAAGTCGACGCTGCTGCGGCTGATGCTCGGGCAATTGTCGCCACGGCGGGGTGTGTGCGAGGTGGACGGCCATGATGTGGCCACGCTGGACGCGACCCGGCGGGCGGCCGTGCTCAGCTACGTCCCGCAGCACAGCACGGCTGTGTTTGCCTTCACTGTGCGGCAGGTGGTGGCGATGGGGCGGCACGCATTGCCGCGCGATCCGGCAGCGATACACGAAGCACTCGCCGCGTGCGATCTTCTCGACCTGCAGCATCGCATCTATCGCGAGCTATCGGCTGGCCAGCAGCAGCGCGTGCTGCTCGCCCGGGCAGTGGCGCAGGCGGTGGGGCAGGGGCGCATCATGCTGCTGGATGAGCCGGTCAGCAGCATGGACCTACGGCACGTCGAGGCGACGATGCGGCTGCTGAAGGAACTGGCCGGACGCGGGCTGGCGGTGCTGGCGGTGCTGCACGATCTGAACCTGGCGGCCCGATGGGCGGATGAACTGTGGCTGATGCACCGGGGCCGCCTGGTCGCGACGGGAACGGTCGAGCAGGTACTGCAACCATCGGTGCTGGAACCGGTGTATGGCGTGCCGCTGCGGAACGTGGCGCAGGCGGGCCAGCGCCCGGTGCTGGTTGCCGAGTAGATCGCGCGAGGACGCCAGCGTGGTGCCGCAACGATTGGAAAATTGGAAAACGCCGGGAGCGATCGGGGAGTAGAATAAGAACATGGTCATTCCGACGCTCGCATTCGACGTGCAGGACCTAGTCTCGCTGGTGGTCTTCCTCATCATCGTGGTGGGGGGATCGATCGCCAACGCGTTACAAAAGGCGGCGGAGAAGCGTCAGGCGCGTCGACAGGCGGAGGAATCAGCACCGCTGGTCAGCCCATCCACGGGAAAACGTACGCATCTGGATGAGAAGCTGGAGCGTCGCCGCCGACAATTGGAGGAACTGAGGGCCAGGCGTCGCGGTGAGACGGTGGCCGGTTCAACGCCACCGGCTTCGACGCAGAGTGAACCGACATCACGCCCCGAGCCGGGCAATCTCACCATCGCCGAGCAGGCTGCCCGCGAGCGTGCCCGACGCCAGTATGAGGAGCGGGCGGCCCGGCTGCGTGCCCAGCGTGCGCGGGAGGCGGCTGAACGTGAGGCGGCGCTACAGCGTGCCCGCGCCGAAGCGGAACGCGCGCGGCAGACGCGACCCACGCCGGCGGAGCCGCGACGGCAGGTTCGCCCCGAGGCTATGCCGCGGCGCGATCGTGTCGTGCCGGCACGTCAACAGACGGTCGAGCGTCAGGCACAGCGACCGCAGGTTGCGCAGGCGGTCGCGCCTTTGACGGAACCATCGGCGCCGGTTGCACTTGGGGCTCTTCATCGCCCCGCTGCGGCGGATGCCTACGATCGTCGCAAGCCGCACATCGAGGGGGTGAAGCTGGATCGACAGGCCCTTCGTCAGGCGATCATTATGAACGAGGTGCTCGGCCCGCCGGTCGCGCTGCGCGGCATGGAAGACCGCTGGTGACTACCCGCCGCGCATCAGGCTGATCCTTCGATAGTCAATCGCAACCCCGTAACGTAACCCGCACGAAGCAGCCAGCACGATGCCCGTCCAGTTGCCCTTTGACCGTATCGAGATCATCACCGGTGACATCACCATGTTGTCGGTGGATGCGATCGTGAATGCCGCGAACGAGTCGCTGCTGGGTGGAGGTGGTGTGGATGGGGCAATCCATCGGGCGGCTGGTCCGCGACTGTTGGAACACAATCGCACGCTTGGAGGCTGCCCTACGGGCCTGGCGAAAATCACCCCCGCCTTTGACCTGGAAGCCCGGGGCATCCGCCACATCATTCACACCGTCGGCCCGGTCTGGCACGGTGATGAATCGCAGAAGCTGGGCAACACCCGCGAGGATGTGCTGCTGGCATCGTGCTACCACCAGTGCCTGACGCTGGCCGAGGAGCATCGAATAGGCACACTCGCCTTCCCGGCAATCAGTACGGGCGTGTACCGTTTCCCCAGGGAACGGGCCGCCAGGATCGCCGTCGGGCACGTGACCGGCTGGTTGATGCAGCATGAACTGCCCCGGCGGGTGATCTTCTGTTGTTTCAGCGACGCCGATGCCCAGATCTACCACAACGTCATCGCCACCGTCGATGATTGGATGTTCAACCGCAAGCGGGCGTGAGGCGCCTTTCGCGGCTGGGGGCGTGCTATGATGTGGGCATGTCGACGTTGCGCCCGATCCATCTGGACCTCAAGCGCGACCGCGGGCTGACGGTGCACTGGTCCGACGGCCGCATCAGCTTCTATCCCATCGCGTATCTGCGCAAATGGTCACCTTCTGCGGAAGTGCGGCAGTTGCGCGAGGAATTGGCGAAGAACCCCCTGGCGGTGCTCCCGTCTTCTGCGGTGCATACCGAGCCGCTGACGGCGGTCAATCTGGAGCTGGTGGGCAACTATGCCGTGCGCATCATCTTTTCCGATGGCCACGATACAGGTATCTACAGTTGGGAATACCTGCGCGAAATTGATCCGTCGCGAAATGCGGTTGAACACACCCAACACGAACCGCCCCCAGGCTGATTCGTTCGACCACTCACCACTAACCACTCCACCCCATGCACCTTTTCTTCTTCCGACACGGCATCGCTGAAGATCAAGGCCCCGATGGAACCGATGCGTCGCGGCCGCTTAGTCCGGTGGGCATCGAACGCACGATGTTGTCAGCCCAGGGCCTGGCCCGCATCGTATCGCGGCCGCAGGTCATCCTGACCAGCCCGAAGGTGCGGGCGATGCAGACGGCAGCACTGCTGGCGGAAGTGTTCGACCTGACGCCCCAGCCGATCGATGTGCTGGCTCGTGAGGATGCTGCTGCCGTGGTGCGACATCTGCGCACGCGCAAGGAGGATCACGTGTTGGTCGTGGGACACGAGCCGACGCTCAGCGATGTGGTGGAGCGGTTGCTCGTACGCGGTCGCAGCGGTGGGTTCATCCAGCTCAAGAAGGCGGGCTGCGCGTATGTGGAAGCGCCGCTGCGTGCCGATGAGGTGGCCAGTACGCCGCGACTGCACTGGCTGGCTACACCACGGATGTTGCGCAGCCTTGCCCCGGGCAGCCCCGATCTGACGCAGGATCTGGCGGAGTAAACACCAGATACGCCACGCCCCACCCCGTGCGTCCGGGCGCGCCTTCGGATAAGCTGCCGCCACCATGGAAGCGCCTGTTGCGGCTCAACATAAACGCACCTTTTTGATCGTGCTGGCCACTGCGATCCTGTCGGTGGCGACCTACTACCTGTTGCCGGATGAGGTGAACGAACTGGCAAGGCGGACGGCGGCGATCTTCGTTGTCGCGGCTATTTTCTGGGCCACCGAGGTCATCCCGCTTTTTGCCACCTCGCTGCTCATCGTTGCCTTTGAAATTTTCTTTCTGGCGCATCGCGGTGGGCTGGCTGATGTGCTGCCGCCGCACAGCGCGTTTCCCGTCGGTCCCGATGGCACGCCGATCCAACTCCGTTTCAGCATCTTTCTCGAACCGTTCGCCTCGGACATCATCATTCTGTTTCTCGGCGGTTTTCTGATTTCAGCCGCGATGGTGCGTACAGAACTGGACCGCGCGATCGCATCGAAGTTTCTGCGACCGGTGTCGACGCGCCCGGCGCTGCTGGTGTTCGCGATTCTTGCCGTTACGGGCTTTTTCTCCATGTGGATGAGCAACACAGCCGCGGCCGCGATGATGATGGCGATCATCGCGCCGATCTACCGCGAGCTGCCTCCCGGTCATCGCTACACTCCCGCGCCGCTGCTGGCCGTCGCCTTCGGTGCAAATATCGGCGGACTGGGTACGCCCATCGGTACGCCGCCCAATGCGATTGCACTGGATGTCTTGCGCCGGGCGGGATACCAGATAGATTTTGCCCACTGGATGCTCATGGCGGTTCCGCTGATGCTGCTTATGCTGGCGATCACTGGCGTGCTGCTGCTGATCATCTTTCCGCCGGGTCGCGATCTGACCTTGCGCCAAATCAGCTCGGTGGAGCGGCTGACGCGCGACGGCCGCATCACGCTGACGGTGCTGCTTATTGCCATCGTACTGTGGGTGAGCGAGAGTGTGCACGGGATCAACGCGGCGGTGGTTGCGCTGGCCGCTGCCACCGCACTGACGACCGTGGGTATTCTTGGCCGACGCGACATCAACACCATCGACTGGGATGTGCTGGTGCTGATGTGGGGCGGGCTGTCGCTGGGCCAGGCACTCAAGGCATCAGGTCTGATCGATCACGTGGCGTCACTGCCCCTGAACGAATTCAGTGGTGTGGCGCTGGTGGCGATCGTGCTCGTCGTCACCGCGACCATCGGCACCTTCATGAGTAATACCGCGGCGGCGAACCTGCTCGTTCCCATGGCGATGTCCATTCCCGGCGCGGTGAGCGACCAGCTTCAACTTGCCGTGCTGGTCGCGCTGGCCTGTTCATTTGGCATGGCGATGCCGGTGTCCACCCCGCCCAATGCCATCGTCTTCGCCAGCGGACGCATCCCGGTGCGAAGCATGATCGTTGCCGGTACCACGACGATGATCATCGGCATCGTCATGCTCATACTGGGCTATCAGTTCATTCTGCCGTGGGTGGTCCAGTCGGTGATATCGCAATAAGCTACACGGTGAGGTACCGATTGAGCACTGTCGCGCCCGGGTACCTTTCGGGAAACGACTCATGAACCATATCTCCCGACGCACCTGTTGCTGTGTGTTTTTCGCGATGGTCCTGTCGCTTGCCCTCCTCGGCTGCGACGATGGTGGCCAGCCTGAACCGCGGTTCCAGCTTTCACCCGAGCAGGCACGCAACTGGAGCTACTTCGACCTGGCGGAAGCATTCGGCCGCGACCTTGTTGATGGCGAACCGGACGACGCCTGGGAACTCATGTCCCAGCGTTACCGGCAATCCACCGCACATGAGGCGTTCACACAGGAACTGCGCGACATCGTCAAAAAGTACGGTCAGCCTGTTGAGGTGAAAGCCGATGACCTTCGCACGGGCGAAGTGCTGCACGGCAACCTCAGTGGATTCGATCGGTCTGTGCCCGACACCATGCGAGCCGCACGCGTGGGGCTTCAGCTTGCCGTTCAGATCTCCCCCAATGCCCCTATGCACTTCGAGCGGTGGTACTACTGCTGGATCTACATCGTAGATGAAGGCGAGGAGAAATATGCGATCGACGGGTTCGAGTTTGTGGAACCGGTGATGCCGGGGCTGGGAGAGTGAGGGAGATTGGGTGATTGGTGATGTGGGGGGTGGGATGAATATCGCCGGTTGTTTGGCCTCACCCCGGCCTCTCCCAGAGGGAGAGGAAGTTTTTCTCTGGAAAAGGGAAAAGGTGAATGCTTGGGTTGTCCCCTCTCCTTCAGGGAGAGGCTGGTGAGGGCTGGATGCGGTTTCATCGTGGAATGTATCAACGAATAAAGCGCATCGTTGATCGCGTCGCGGCGGGATGAATAAGCAATTGGCAATGGTTAATGAAAGGCAGGGCGGGGCGTTGTCCTTGCATGCATCACATCGTCCAATCACCCTATCACCAAATCGCCAAATCTTTCACTTTGCCAGCTTCAGGCGGCGCTTCTGTTGTTGTTCGCACAGGGTGACCAGTACACGGCGGGAGATGTGGCAGTGCTGGATGGCGTCGTCGAGCTTGGCGACGGCGGTTACGACGTCTTCTGCGCTGAGGGTGCCGCTGCGGCAGTTCTTGCGCAGGTGAGCGAGGCAGAGGCTGAGCATCTTGGTGCTGTGGATGGTTGCGTCCAGGGCATCCTCGATGCAAAGCTTGCCATCGCCGTTGATGTCCAGGTTCATTTCTTCGTGATAGGTCTGCCAGGCGGTGCCAGACGTGAAGAGCGACAGGATCGCCTGCTGCGCCTGACGATTGGGCAGGTGCTTGAGCAGCAGCCGCACGGAGTTGAAGTCGGGTTCGGATGCGCCGCTGATCCAGCGATAGACGGTGGAGGGGGCCTTGCCGGTCAGTTCGCCGATTTCGCGAGCACTGGTGAGGTTACGGGCGATCAAACGCTGCAGGGTGCGTGCAAGCATGGGTGCCATCCCGTGATTGGCTCGACGGCTTCGCCTTGGCGTGCCGGAATCGACCCGGTACGTCCTTCCCAACAGGATACCACGTCGCCGTTCGCACGAACGAAAAAAGTGGGTGGCAAATCATCGCCTCCGCAAAAAGCGTTTGTGGCAGGATATGCCTCGGCCGAAGCGTCCCCCCCAATTCCGGGGGTGGGGGTACTGGGAGAACTTTCGGGGACCTTCCGGGAGACCTTCGGGGCCGGGGGCACTTCCGGGGGCGGGGGTCGGTCGTGGCTGTCGAGGTGCTGGTACCGACGTTGGGGGGCTTCCGGGCGGGCCAACCTCGACAGCCTTTCCTTTGTCATTCCGCCTCCGTGCCGGGCCAGCCATCCTTGAGGAACTGGCCATCCTTGGAGATCAGTTCCCCATCGACGGTGATCAGCCCACCGTCGCGCAGGTCGCACACCATGTCCCAGTGCAGGCCCGACTGGTTGGTGTTGCCCGTCTCGGGATAGCCCGCGCCAACCGCCAGATGGAACGTGCCACCGATCTTCTCGTCGAACAACGTGTTCTTGGTGTATTGCGTGATGTTGTAGTTGGTACCGATGGCGATCTCGCCGACGTAGCTGGCGCCCTCGTCCTGTTCGAGCATTTTGCGGAGGAAGTCCTCGTTCTTGGACGCCTTGGCGTTCACGACCTTACCGCGCTCGAAGGTCAGCTCGATGTCGTGCACCTCCCGGCCGTTGTGTACCGCGGGGAAGCTGAAGCGCACGATACCATTGACGCCGCCGTCCTCCGCCTTGAGGTTCGGCCCGGTGAAGACTTCGCCATCAGGGAAGTTTTCGTGGCCGCAGCAGTTCACCCAGTTCATGCCCTCGACGTTGACGACCAGATCAGTGCCGTTGGCTGCCTGGAAGCGAATCTGCTTCTTGCCTTTGAGGTAGTCGCAGATTTTCTGTTGCGCCGCTTCGATCCTGCGCCATTCCGCGACGGGGTCTTCCCTGTCGAGATAGCCCGCGCCGAAGACGAACTCCTCATACTGCCTCATGCTCATCTCCGCATCCTGCGCATTGGAGATGGTGGGAAAGAGCGTGCCGCACCACTTGAGTTCACCTTTGGCGGCCCGCTCCATGAAGCGCGTGAAGACCGGTTTGCGGGCTGCGGAATGAATGCTCTGCCGCTTCGGATCGATGCGTGACAGACTCTTGGTGTTCACATCTGCCCAAAGACTGATCGACACATCGATCTTCTCGATTTCCTCCATATTCAGCGGATTGAGGTAGCGTAGCTGTTCCTCGTTGGCGAGCTCGAAGAAGATTTCCTGAATGCTCGCGGGTGTCGAGCGGATGAAAGGATGTGCCCCAGCCCGCAGGCAATGTTCAAAGAGGGCTTCGAGCAGGGGCGTCGCTACCGGGTCGCCCGCGATGCGCACGAGTTGCCCGGGTTTGACCGCACAGGAATATTCCACCAGCACTTTGGCCAATTTGTCGATTCGAGGGTCTCGCACGAATGGGTTCCTCAGGAAGTTGGTTGATTGTCGTTGGGGGTGTGTCGGAAAATCGCATCAGTGGGGCGTCAAACTCCGCGTAAAGTTCTATCGTAATATAAATGCAGGATGCGCGACCACTGGGGAAAACCTTTGTGTGTTGCGCGATCCAGAGTTCCGGGAAGGGCAACCAGCCGGAATGACGTGGAACAGCCGAACCTGAAAATGCTTGCCCCAGGCGGATTCAGTCGATAAGGTGGATAGGGTTCGGCAACCCACGTGCAGTCAGGATGAACCGATGACGGATCCAACCCTCTCGGAATCCCTGGCCTGCCCTGACGTGGTTGCAGGGCAGGGCCCAGCCGAACAGCTCTCCGCGGCTCAGCCGCCTGATATCCCCGTTGAGGAAAATTCAGCGAAGTCGTCCGATGGTGCAGCCATCGCGGCGGAGGTTCAGCCCTTCGGTTCCGCGCTGGAACCGGTGCTGCGCCAGGCGTGCGGGGATCGGCTCTCGGCCATCAACTGGTTCCGCACCGACTGGCAGCGTGGCGGGGCGGCCACCGGTTATGCCACCTGGCGCGATGATGACGGCATCGAGCAGCCCGTTGTCGTGAAACTGCCCGTGCAGCCACGCGAACGGCTGTGGCTCCATCGACTGCAGAACTGCCCCGAACAGGTCGTGCCCAGACTCTACGCGCACGGTGATGTGCTCAATGGCTACGACATCGCATGGGTCATCATGCAGCGTCTGCCGCACGGACCACTTGGTTCGGCGTGGGGCGGGGCGGCGTTCGATCTGGTTGTTGAGGCGGTGGGGCGGTTTTACAAAGCGGTCAGCGCTTACCCGGTGGATCAGCCGCCGGTGCGGCGCGACTGGGAAAAAATTCTCGATCTGGCACGTGAGAAAGTGCGCCGCAACGCGGTGACGCAAGGTCAGCGCTGGAGCAAAGCGCTGAAGAAAGCGCAGCAGAAGCTGCCTCAGTGGCTGACCATCTGGCGCGATCGGCCGGTTGATCAGTGGTGCCACGGGGACCTTCATCTGGGCAACGCCATGTCACTGCAACCACCGCCCAACGGTCCGGCGATTCTGCTGGATCTGGCGGAAGTCCACGCGGGCTACTGGGTTGAGGATGCGGTCTATTTCGAGCACCTCTACTGGGCGCGACGTGATCTGCTCGACGGCCGAAAAATCTGCAAGGCCATCGCAGCGGAACGACGCAGGCACGGCCTCGATGGCGACAACAACTGGTCACGCTTCGCCGAAGTCCGCCGCGCCCTGCTGGCAATGAGCACCCCTGCCATCCTCACGACGGCGGGTGACCCGCTGCATGTGCAGGCAGCCCTGGAAGTGCTGGAGATGCACGTGGGCTGAAAGCCGCTCGCGGTTTCGCGCGTGTGGCGGTTCTCTTCCCTTCCGTACAATGCCCGCGTGAACGAGCGATCGTCGACTGCGTCTTCCGTAAAGCCATCCCTGCTCGCCCGCGCTGTGTGCAGGATCACGCTGAAGCTGCCACGTTATTCGCCGCTGCGGCCGGTTGGCGCGTATCTTCGCCGTCGCATGATCCGCGCCGGGGCACAGCCCTTCACGGCGCGTTCGTTTGATGGTGCGGGGATCGACGCGCTCTTTTTCAAAGCGTATCAGCCGCGACCGGATCGCCTGCCCGTCATCATGAATCACGGGTATGTCGAGGTGAAGGAGATGCACCGCCGCGAGGTGGCGCTGTTGCGCCACCAAGGCCACGATGTGCTGCTGTACGATCTGCGTGCACACGGCCGCAGCGGTGGGGCGTTCACGACACTCGGCGCCTGGGAAAAACGCGATCTGAAATACCTGATCGATGCAGCGGTGGCAGCGGGACTGATCGGCGATCGCGTCATCACGATGGGTTACTCGACCGGGGCAGCGACGATGCTGCAACACGCGGCGGATGATGAACGCGTGGCGGGCGTGATTGCCCTGACACCATTCCGTTCCATGATGACCGCGGTGGCATCCTTTCGCCGCAAGTTCGGCGGTTGGATTGCGGAGGACAAGCTGTTAGCCGGGTTCGAGTGCATGGCCCAGCGCTGCGGGTTTCACGCGAACGATTCGGACACCGCGGCTGCGATGCGACACCTGCGCGTGCCGGTGTTGCTGGTAGTGGGCGATCGCGACACGCATCTGCCGCCCGACGAACACTTCAAACCGCTGGCCGCCGTGGCGATTGGTGGCAACGTGAGGCTACTGGTCGTACCCGGCGCGGACCACATCTCCATCTACACACGGCGATGGCGCGAGCTGGAGGAGGCAATTGTCAGCTTCTGCGGAAGTCTCTCGGCGGCGGGTTAGGCCGACCGGCTATGTTCACCTGTGACGGACGTGGCAAGGGCGACGGCTCGCACCTCGGGCGTGATGTACCGCCGGGGCACCCACGGGGCGATGCGGCACAGCAGCTCGTAGCAGTTGGTCTGGGCGGCCTCCGCCAGCGCGGGCAGGCTGCACGGACTGGTCGGGTCGTCGCTGATGAGTTCGACTTCCATCTGCAGCAATCGCGACAGGGCGGCTGCATCACCGGTGCGCACCAGCGAAGGGTCGATCGCATTCACCAGATCGGTCAGGTCGATGACGATCTGCTCCATGCTCACCCGCCCCAGGACGGGCGCTGCTGGGTGGCTCGGTCCGGTCCGCAGGGCTGGTACGCAGACCATCGACCGGTTTGACAGGCTCACCGGGTAGCCGTCGGCATACCCGGCGGGTACCAGGCCCAGCACGCTGTCGCGGTGGAGGGTGTGCGTCGCGTCGTAGCCCACCGTCGCCCCGGCCGGGTAGCGGGCGACGTGGACGACCCGGCTCATCCAGCGGACAACCGGTTGCAGCTCGCTCATGTCGCCGATGACGCTGCCGCCGGTGAGCAGATCCGGCCCGTAGCCATACAATCCCAACCCGATGCGAATCATCGATTTGTGGAACCGTCGGTCGCGCAGCGCCCCGGAAGTATTGGCCACGTGGATGATTGTGCCGCGTGGAATCAGGGCGCGATGCTGCTCCAGCAGCAAGTCCAGCTCCTCAAGCTGTCGCCGGGCGAATGCCTCGTCGCTGCCTGCGGTGGCCAGATGTGTGTAAATCCCTGCCAGATGGACATTTCGAGTGTGTGGGATCGCGTGCAGCACCTCGATCATGTCCTGCCGGTTCAGCCCGGCCCGTGACATACCTGTGTCGTAGTAAAGGTGCAGAGGCACGTTCAGCCCCAGCATCTGGGCGAAGGCGCTGACCTGGCCTAGTTGATGCACATCGTGCAGCGACAGGTGCAGTGTTCCTGCGGCGGCGGGGCGGTAGAGCAGGTCCTGCCGCTTGAGTGACCGCAACGGCATCAGGAGCAGAATGGGGCAATGAACCGCGTGGCGCACCAGTTCCTCCGCCTGGGTGGGGGAGAAGACGGCCAGCATGTTTACGCCGCGCGCGATCAGACGTTTGGCGATGGCGACGGCACCCAGGCCGTAGGCGTTGGCCTTCACGACGGCGCAGATACCCGGTCCGCCGGGTCGATCCGCCCCGATGAGCTGACGAAACGCCGCCAGATTGTGATCGAGGCGCGACAGATTGATCTCGACCCAACTGGTGTCATGCATGCTGCGGGCCTCGAGGCGAACGGGCGAAACGGCAGGATCGCGCGTAAGTTGTATCACCGGGACGCTCCTCGTAAAATTGCCAGACCCTGCCAGCAGCCGACTCGGGTCGCCGCTGTGAAATCGGCCCAGGCGTCGCGAGGAGCTGCCTACCCCGCTTCCCATGCCGCTGGTCGGCCCTCGGGCCCCAAAGCCTGACAGGCAGTGTTATCGGCTTGCCGAAATGACCGCGGCGAATAAATTCGCACCTCGTTCCCGCGAATGGAGAAGCCTCGCCCCGCGCAACTGTACTTGAATACCCCATGGATGAAATTTTCGATAGTTCCCTCCGTTTTCGCGATCTGAACCTGCGTGACGATGTGCTCAAGGGCATCGAGGAAGCCGGTTTCACGTACCCCACTCACATCCAGGCTCGTCTGATTCCCGCTGCCCTTGTGGGCAAAGACATTCTGGGCCAGGCCAAGACCGGCACGGGCAAGACCGCCGCCTTCGCGCTGCCGCTGTTGCAACTGGCGGATCCGGAAATCCCCATGCAGGCGCTGGTGCTTACGCCGACACGTGAGCTGGCTGTGCAGGTGGCAGCGGAGATCGAGGAACTGGGCCGGCACACCCCGATCCGCTGTGCATGCATCATCGGCGGCGAGTCAATGCGGCAACAGTCCCGCGCCGTTCAGAAGGGGGCGCACATCCTGGTGGGTACGCCTGGCCGCATCATGGACATGGAAGGCCGGGGACAGATCAACTTCTCCCGCGTTCAGTTCGTGGTGCTGGATGAGGTGGACCGGATGCTGGACATCGGCTTCCGCGATGACATTCGCCGCATCCTCAAGTCGACACCGAAACAACGGCAGACGATCTTTGTCTCGGCGACGATCAGCCCGGAGATCGAACGGCTGGCACGCTCCTTCATGAAGGAGGATGCGGAAAAGATCGTCACGGCAGCCGGGTCCCTCACGGTGTCGCTGGTCGATCAGAAGTACATCGCCGTGGAGCCCTGGGACAAACAGCGGCACCTGCTCTACCTCCTGCGCCACGAGAAGCCCGACACGACGGTGGTCTTCTGCCGCACCAAGGCCACGGTACATCGACTGGCCAAGTATCTGCGCGAACACGGGGTCAACTGCCGGGAGATTCACGGTGACCTGGTGCAGAAGAAACGCACGCGGGTGATGGAGTCGCTGCGCAAGGGCAAGCTGGACGTGCTGGTGGCGTCGGATCTGGCGGCCCGAGGGCTGGACGTCGAGCACATCTCGCACGTGATCAATTACGACCTGCCCGAGGATCCGGAGGTGTACGTGCACCGCATCGGCCGCACCGCCCGGGCGGGTCGGCGGGGTATCGCCTGGAGTTTCGTCACGCCGGAACAGGGCAAGCTGCTGACGGAAATCGAGAAGCTGACCGGGGTGTTGCTGGAGAAGGCGGAGTACCCGGGTTTCCGGCCGGGGCCTGTGCCGGCGGATGTCGAGGCCGAACGCAGCCGCGCCGCCAGCCGTGCGCCCGCGTCGATCACGGAGAAGATCGCTGAACGCGCCGCCCCCGTGATCGACACTGAGCAACTGTCGGAGGAGGAACTCAAAGCGATGTTCCCCGGCGGCGTCGTCCCCAAATCACCTCCCAAACGCACCCTCGGCTCCCGCTTCCGCACCAAGCGCCGGTGAAGCCCAGCCACGCAGTGGCTGGGTGCCCTCTTCTTCCCCCATCCCACCCCACCTGTTATATTCATCCTCATGCAAGGGGGGCTTCCCATCTGGCTCAACGCCCGCACGATCGCCTTGTTCTTGGCCATGTTGCTCGTCTACGGCTCGTTGCTGCCGTTCGAGTTCCATCTTGAAACTACCATCGAACAGGCGAACAGCCCCGTCGGCTGGCTGATCGGCATTCTGACCGCGCCTCGCTGGTATTGGCATGGTGATACGGCACATATCGGGATCATCCCATCCGCGTGGCTCGTCGATCTTGCCGTCAATCTGCTTCTCTATACCCCACTGGGCATCGCCCTGCGGCTGGACCTGGACCGCCACGGTCGATCGCTGGCGCGGAAGCTGCTGACCATCGCCCTGACGCTGGGTTTCATCAGCTATCTCGTCGAATGCGCTCAGGGGCTGATGCTCACCCGCGTGCCATCACTTATTGATGTGCTGTGCAATACAGCGGGTGGTATCGTGGGAGCTTGCTTTGCGAAGCCGGTGGCCGGGCTTTTCACCAACGTCGCCGGTTGGGCGTACCACCTGGGGTTCGTGCCGTTGGCCCGGTCGACATGGTCGCGGGCGCTGGTGGCGGGTTTGGCTGTCATCGTGGCTACAGGACTACTGAGCCAGGCGGTCGTGCCGCGTGGGGCGTGGCTGCCGTTCGCCGGGTTCCAACCGATGCCCTACGACGTGGCGTTCCTGCGGCTGGGGGAACTGATGACGGGCTACCTGCTGCTGGCGGTTGCGCTGGCGTTCGCGGTGGGGGCGATGCCGGTTCGTCGACGTGTGGCGTGGCTTTTCGCAGCGCAGATCACATTCTCGCTGTGGCGGATCACGGTGAGCGGGCTGCGCGGGGCAGGCAACCTCGACTTTACCGAGCCGGTGATCGCGGTGCTGGCGGTAGGGACGCTCATCGTCATGGCCCATATCGCGGTGAACGGTGGACACGCCCGACGGTGGCCGTACCCGGCTGATCCCAAAGGCGCAGCACCGCACAGTGCGGCGCCTGCCATGGTCATCTGTTTGAGGGGGAGAAGGTCCGGCTCACATCCGAGGGGACGCTTCCGGGCGTCAGGCCAGGACGTCGAGGCGCTGGCCGGTGGAAGTATGGGTGTTGAGCTGGTCAGCCATCTGGGCGGCCTGCTGCAACAGCGACACCGCCGCCTCGCCCTGTGCTTCGGCGATCGCCTTCGATTTGGCGAGCACCGCCATCTGAACCTGGGCGTTCAGCGTGGCGTTGGCGGTGATGGAGCTGACGCTGCTCATGCCGGTTGTATCGGTCGTGCGGGACGGGCGGCTTGACTCGTTGTGCGGCCGCAGTCGCTTGTGTGTCTGTAAGCATCAGTCCCGCAGGATCTTGCAGTAAATCAGCTCCGGCTCGTCGGAAATGTTCTCGATCACCCCGCTGGGGCGATAGCCCATGGCCTCCAGCATGGCCTGCATCGCCTTATTGGACTGGCCGCAGGCGGTGAAGAGACGCGAGCTCTTGCACATGCGCTCCAGATGGCCCATCAGGGCAGTGCCTGCGCCCCGACGGCGGTGGTCGGCATCGACATACAGCATCGACACGAACCCGTGTCCGAAGAAGCTCGACTCCAGCACGCCGTAGCCTACCACCTTCTGATCGCACGTCACCACATGGCAGTTACGCGAGGAGACGGTGCGGTAGATGAAGTTGACTCGCTCGCGTTCCTGTCGGGCGACGGCATCAAACGCGAGGATCGCCTGCGTGTCCGCCTGCGTTGCCAGCCGCGTGGTGAATCGTCCCAGGGTGGTGCGGTCGGTGGTCATGGGGGCATGATAGCAGGGGGGAGGACGGATGAGGGAAGAAGGGGGCGTAGGCACTAAACCGCAGGCGACTTTTCACTTTGCACTTTGCACCCCGTACCCCTCCCCTCGCTATACTCCGCCGCATGACTCAGAACCCGTCAACGGAACATTTCGCGGATCGCATCCTCGCGGCGGCTCGTGCCAAAGAGTCTGCGATCTGCGTGGGGCTGGACCCGGTACTGGAGCGGTTGCCACAACAGGTGCGTGGGTCGGCGGATGGTTCAAATGCGGCCGCCGCAGCACGGGCGATCTTCGACTTCAGCCGGGATGTCATTGACGCCGTGGCCGACCATGCCGTGTGCGTCAAGATTCAGGCAGCCTGCTTCGAGCGCTACCTTTGGCCCGGCGTTGAGGCCTACTACCGTGTCATCGCTTACGCCCGCAAGCGTGACCTGCTGGTCATCGGTGATGCCAAACGCGGCGACATCGGCACCAGCAGCGCCCACTATGCCGCAGGTAACCTGGCGGACACGCACTACCGCGATCTGGGCGACCTGCCCGGCCCGGACGCCCTGACCGTCAACAGCTACCTCGGAGGGGACGGTCTTCAACCCTTCCTCGACACCGCCAAAGCGCAGGGTAAGGGCCTTTTCGCCCTCGTGCGCACGAGCAACCCTGGCGGCGATGCTCTGCAGCGGCTGCAACTGGCGGACGGTCGCACCGTCGCGGCCGCGGTGGCGCAGATCATCGCGGAACTGGGCGACCAGTACGTCGGTATGAGTGGCTACAGCCTGCTCGGTGCGGTGGTGGGGGCTACCAAGCCCGAGGATGCCGCCCAGTTGCGAAGCCTCATGCCACGGCAGATTTTCCTCGTCCCGGGCTTCGGTGCTCAGGGCGGTGGAGCGGACGATGTGCGTGCCTGCTTCAATGCTGATGGTCAGGGTGCGATCATCACTGCCAGCCGGTCGATCCTTTACGCATGGGAAAAGTCGGGGGGCGACTGGCTGAAGGCTGTCGAGGCGGCTGCGATTGACATGAAACAACAGATCGCCGCGATCGTCGGCTGATGTGGGCGATACAATGCCTGCCCGGCCACGCGGCTGGACGGCGAGACCTCATCCACCATGCGACCACGACGGATCATCATCGGCATCAGCGGCGCCAGCGGGGCGCTTTACGCTCAGCGCACCATTCAGTTGCTGCTGGCGGCGGGGGTGGAGGTGCATCTGGTCGTGTCGCCGCTGGGCCAGAGACTGCTGCACGATGAACTGGGCATGGAGGGACTGGATCTGCCTGCATTGTGCGGGCCCGAGCACGAGCGAGTCGTGCTTTACAACTACCGCGATGTGGGGGCGGCGATCGCCTCAGGTTCGTATCCGCATGATGGCATGATCATCGTGCCCTGTTCGTCGAATACGCTCTCCGCCGTCGCGCACGGGTCGCAGCAGAACCTGATGCACCGGGCGGCCATGGTGACACTCAAGGAGCGGCGGCGGCTGGTGCTGGTGCATCGGGAGATGCCGTTGAGCCTGATCGACATTCGCAATATGGCACTGGCGACCGAAGCGGGCGCGGTGATCGCTCCGGCCAATCCGGGCTTCTACATGCTGCCGCGATCGATCGATGATCTGGTCGATTTCGTGGCGGCCCGGCTGCTCGATCTGGTCGGCGTGGAGCATCCCATCCCACGATGGGGTCAGAAGTAAACCGAATCTTTATTGTCAGCGGATATCGCAGGGAATGTCCGTCTCTTCTCCATCGCGTCTGGTCATCGTCGCCCGTGACATCAAGCTCAGTCACTCGGTGTTCGCGATGCCATTTGCGCTGCTGGCGACGTTTCTGGCAGCGGGGTCGATTGAGGGGCATCGCTGGCCGGCCGCAACGACGCTGGTGCTGATCGTCATCTGCATGGTGCTGGCACGCACAGCCGCGATGGCGTTCAATCGCTGGGCGGACCGGCGCATGGATGCCGCCAACCCGCGCACCGCCCGCCGGGCGCTGGCCAGCGGGGCGCTCAGCCCCGGGTACATGCTGGGCGTGATCGTCGTGTGCGGCGCAGCGTTCATCGCCGCGACTGCCGGGTTCTGGCTGTTGAATGACAACCCTTGGCCGCTGATCCTGTCACCCTTTGTGCTGGCCTGGCTTTGCCTCTACAGCCTGACGAAGCGGTTCACGTGGTTCTGCCATGTTTTTCTGGGCAGTTCGCTGGCGCTCAGTCCGGTTGCAGCGGCGATCGCGGTGCAGCCGGGTTATCTGGCCCGGCCGGAAGTCTGGCTGCTGGCGGGCAACGTGCTGTGCTGGGTGGCTGGCTTCGACATCATCTACGCCTTGCAGGATGTTGCTTTCGACCGCGAGCATGGTGTTTTTTCCATGCCCGCCAACCTCGGGGTTGAAACAGCCTTGTGGATCAGTCGAGGCCTGCACCTGTGTTCCGCCGTGCTGTTGACGATCCTGGCCGCCACGAGCGACCAGTTTGGCCTTTTCTTTACCGTCGCCGTCGTGCTGACGATCGGGCTGCTCATCCTCGAACACGTGATCGTGTGGCGCTCCAGCACGCATCACATCGATGCGGCGTTCCTCACCGTGAATGGTGTGATCAGTCTGTTACTTGGTGCGGCCGGAATTATCGATCTGGTGCGATAGATCAAATCCCCCCCGCGATCACCTTCCGTATCAACCCCGGCGGCGCCCCGATATCCCCAACGATCAGCCGCCCCACGTACAGCTCCGCCTGCGGGTGAGCGAAGCCACGCTTCGGCGCCACGAACGTCACGGTGACGTCGGCCAGCACCACCGCATGGGCCGGCTCGCCCGTGTCGCAGTCCAGGCCGCTGGGCACATCGACAGCGACGATCATCGCACCGCGTTCCTTGCACTGGTTGGCGATCTCGATGACCTGTGCGATGTGGGGGCGGACCTTGCCGTGGAAGCCCGTGCCCAGCAGGGCATCGACCAGCACGTGCGCTTCGAGCAGACGTTCCTGGGCGCCGAGCAGTTGCTCGGTGGTGTGCATCGGCTCGATGAGGCCCATTTTGTCGGCGATGGCGGCCTGGATGGCTGCGTCGCCAGTCAGCGTGGCGGGGTCGACCGCTGCCCAGGCTGTCACGTTCACGCCCTGATTCGCCAGATGTCGCGCTACGACGTAACCGTCGCCGCCGTTGTTTCCGCCGCCGCACAGTACCGCCACCCGGGCATCGCCAGCGAAGACCTGCAGGTCAGCCTCGAGCGTGTCCAGTACCGCCATGGCGACCTCGCGGCCGGCGTTTTCCATGAGCACCACGCCGGGGATGCCCAGTTCCTCGATCGCCAGCCGATCGACCTGTCGTACCTGATCGCGTGTGAGGGTTTGCATGGGGGAGAGTGTAACGTGGAGGGGAAAATCTAAAATCTGAAGCACGAAATCCGAAGGAAGATTCAAATCCGAAGTGCCAATGTCCGAATGCAACGGGACGCTCAGTTTGAACATGGGGATTTGGACCTTTGGATTGATTTCAGATTTCGGGCTTCGGATTTGGGCTGCGCGAAGACGTAAACGGAAGCGGCATTTGCTTCGCTGTCGAGTGTGCGGGAAAATAGGCTCGTGCGGATTGATATTCGAAATCTTGCGCGCAAGCGGTTGTTCACTGTCGAGGTGGATGCGTCCCGACCGCCCACGGTGGTGAAGGGGCCTGCCGACTCGCATGCCGAGGGGCAGGAGGTGTTCCTCAACTGGGATCGGGCGATGGATGACGAGGGGCATCTGCGTCGCTGTCCGATCTGTGGCTGCCGTGAGCTTTTTGTGCGCAAGGACTTCCCGCAACTGACCGGATTCGCCGTGGTGGCGATGGCGGCGGGGATGGCGTTGTACCTGTTCGCGGTGGACCTGTTCTTCTGGGCCTTCGGGCTGATGGCGGCCATCGTGGTGCTGGACGTCATCATTTTCTTCTTCACCGGACGGTGCCTGGTGTGCTACCGCTGCCGCAGCGAGTTTCGCGATTTGCCGATCCGCAAGGATCACCCGGGGTGGGATCTGGCGATCGGTGAAAAATATCGTCACCACACCTACAACGCTGAGACGCTGTCCGGCAGCGCCAGGGGACAGGTTTCCAAATGAAAACGTATCACGGGCAGGGACGCCCCTTGCTGATCTACGGTGCCGGTGGGCATGGCTGGGTGGTGGCTGATGCCGCCCACAACGCTGGCTGGCACATCCTCGGCTTCATCGACGACACCCCCAACGGCGACCGCGTGGGCGACTGGCCTGTCTTCCAGCGCGATGTGCTGGACAAGCCGGACCTGGACGCCCGGATCATCGTGGCGATCGGTGACAACCCGCTGCGCCGCCGCATCTGCTTCGACATGGCCAAGCGTGGCCGACTGCTGGCGACCATCGTCCATCCTACCGCGGCGGTGAGCGATTTCGCCACGCTCGGCGAGGGGGTGTACGTGGGCCCGAACGCGGCGGTCAACGCCCAGGCGGTCGTCGGCGATGGGGCGATCATCAACAGTGGGGCCGTCGTTGAGCACCACTGCCGGGTCGGTCCGTATGCCCACATCGCCCCCAAGGCGGCCATCGGTGGGGAGGTGACCGTCGGCGAGCTGACGCTGCTGGGCGTGGGCGTGTCCGTCCGGCCCAAGATCACCATCGGCAGCAACTGTACCGTCGGCGTCGGGGCGGCGATCGTGAAGGACGTGCCGGACAACCGGACGGTGGTGGGCGTGCCGGGGAGTGCGCTGCTGTAGGGAGGGGAAGGACGGAAAACTCCGAAGCCCAAAATCCAAAACAAAAGTCCAAGGTCCAAATCTCAATGTCCAAACCGCGGAGCGTCCCGTTGCATTAGGACATTGGAACTTCGGATTTTGAACTCGATTTCTGATTTTTCACCCGCACTTGCCTTTGTCGGGCGCTTTCAGGAAGATGCGGTGCCCCGGGTGGCGCGATTGCGCTATGATGACGGGCGGCCGGGCCATTGAGATAAACCTTAAAACCTTACAGCAGCCAGATATGCGAACGATTCAGTACCGTGAAGCCCTGCGTGAAGCGATGTCCGAGGAGATGCGGCGGGACGAGCGCGTCTTCCTCATGGGCGAGGAGGTCGCCGAGTACCAGGGGGCCTACAAGGTCTCCCAGGGCATGCTTGAGGAGTTCGGCCCCAAGCGCATCATCGACACCCCCATCAGCGAGACGGGCTTCGCCGGGCTGGGCATCGGGGCGGCCATGTACGGCCTGCGGCCGATCATCGAGTTCATGAGCTGGTCCTTCTCGCTCGTCGCGGCAGACCAGATCATCAACAACGCCCCGAAGATGTTGTATATGTCCGGCGGGCAGTTCAACATCCCCATCGTCTTCCGCGGTAACAACGGCGCGGGCGGTCAGCTCGGCTCGACCCACTCCTGGGCGGTCGAATCGATTTACAGCTCGGTGCCGGGGCTGAAGATGGCAATTCCCTCCACCCCGCGCGACGCCAAGGGGCTGCTCAAGACCGCCATCCGCGATGACGACCCGGTCTTCTTCCTCGAAAGCGAACGCATGTTGGGCATGGGCGCCCGCGGCGACCGCGACTTTTCGCGCTATCTGGCCAATGGCGCCTGGGCACCGCCCACACCGGAGGAAGATGACGACTTTCTCATTCCCTTCGGGCAGGCCAATATCATCAAACCCGGCACGGACTGCACGATCGTGGCGTTCGGCCGACCGGTCCACTTCGCGCTTGAAGCGGCGGAGCAGCTTGAAAACGAAGGCATCAACTGTGAGGTGATCGACCCGCGCACGGTACGGCCGCTGGACATCGACACGATCGTCGAAAGTGTGCGCAAGACCAACTACTGCGTCGTGGTGGACCAGAGCTGGCCCTTCGCATCAGTTGCCAGCGAAGTCGCAGCCCAGGTGTACGAACGGGCGATGGATGCGCTGGACAACAAGATCATCCGCGTCAACAACGATGACGTGCCTGCCCCCTACGCCCGCCACCTGGAGCAGGAAATGCTGCCCAATGCGCGCAAAATCGTCGAAGCGGTCCGCGCGGTGACGTACAACGCATGAGGCGCGATTGCGGCACTGATTCATCTCGGATGCGTGCGGCGTTGCGGCCGCTTTTCTCAATTGCCGCACAGTCGTAGACTTGCAGCATGGTTGAATGGGCGCGCGCAAGATTGGCTCGTGTGTTCGCCCGGCTGGGGTTTTCCGGCGACTGGTTTCTCATTCCGCTGGCGGCCGTGATCGGAACCCTGGGCGGGCTGGTGGCACTGGGCTTCAGCTGGATGGTGCACACCAGCGAGCTTTTCTTTGGCGGGCTGGCTGAGCGGCAGGATGTGCTTTTCCCGGGGGAAGAGTACGTGATGGTGATTGTGCTGCCGGCGATTGGCGGGTTGATCGTCGGGCTGATCACCAACAGCCGGTGGGCACGCGGCAAGACAGGTGGGCACGGCATCCCCGATGTGGTCGAGGCGCTGGCGCGGCGGCGAGGCGTTCTGCCCCGGCGAAGCGGCTTTATCAAGGCGGTCACTGCGTCGCTGACCATTGGTTCGGGAGGGTCGGCCGGGGTCGAGGGGCCGATCATTCACATTGGCTCGGTGCTTGGGTCAGCGGTGGGCCAGGCGCTGAAGCTTGGCCGGGAGCACATGCATACACTCGTCGGCTGCGGCGCGGCGGGAGGGCTGGCGGGCATCTTCAACGCGCCGATGGCAGGCGTGCTCTTCGTGCTCGAAGTCGTGCTGCGCGACTTTTCATTGCGCACGTTCATCCCCATCGTTATTGCCAGCGTGTTTGGCACGGCGATCAGCCGTGAACTGATGGGCGACAGCG
Source organism: uncultured Phycisphaeraceae bacterium (assembly GCA_937988825.1). Taxonomy (GTDB): domain Bacteria; phylum Planctomycetota; class Phycisphaerae; order Phycisphaerales; family Phycisphaeraceae; genus CALKHT01. The sequence continues at coordinate 136,460 of CALKHT010000059.1, read as the reverse complement.
CGGTGTTCAGCGTGCCGGCGGCACTGCAGTCGTTGGAGTTTGCGCTCAGCGATCTGGGCTTCTTTATCGTGCTGGGCGTGCTGTGCGGGCTGGTGAGCGTGCTCTTCACGCGATCGATGATCCTGGCGGAGCGAATCTGGGGCAGGGTAAAGCTGCACAAGGTGCTGAAACCGGCGGCGGGCGGTGTGATGCTGGGCCTGCTGGGTGTGGCGTATCTCTATTTCCTGAACCGGCCGGTGCCGGATTATCACCCGCCGGCGTTCTATTCCAACGGCTATCGCGTGATCGAATGGCTCTTTCAACCGCAGACTTACGCAGTAATGTCGGCAGCCACGGATGGTGAAACGGTGGCGCACGCGACGGTGGGGCTGCTGCTGGTCACCATGTTCTTCAAGCTCGTCGGCACGTGCATGACGCTCGGCTCGGGCGGCTCGGGTGGCATTCTCGCGCCAAGCCTGTTCATGGGCGCGACGCTGGGCGGGGCACTGGCCAGCTTCCTGCTCATGATGGGCTGGATGGCTGATCTGCAGCCGGCCGCTTACGCGCTGGCGGGCATGGCTGGGTTGCTCGCCGGTGTGGTGCACTGTCCGATGACGGCGTTTCTCCTCGTATTCGAGCTGACCGGCCAGCCCAAGGTGATTCTGCCGGTCATGTTGGTCTCCATCCTGGCAACGCTGATCGCCCAGGCGATTTACAGCGAGACGGTCTATACCTTCTACCTTCGCCGCATGGGCATTCGCATGGGCAGTCATTCGGATACGACCATGCTGCGTCGATTGGAAGTAGCTCACGTTCCGCTGACGCCCGCCGCCATCGTGCAGCCGGACGATCCCTGCCAGAAATTGCTGCAACTGGCGGAGGATTTCGACGTGCATGATTACGTCGTTTGCGATGACAAGGATCGTTACGTCGGTATGGTGGTGGGTGAGGATCTGAGGGTCGCGCTGTTGCAGCGTGAGGCGGTGCCACTATTGATCGTGGGTGAGTTGATGCGCACCGATCTGCCGACAGTGCGGCGCGATCAGACGCTGGATGTGGTGCTGGACTTGTTCGCCCGTCATGATGTGGCATCGCTGCCGGTGGTGGATGATGCGCAGCGTGTGCTGGGCATGATCACGCGATCGAAGCTGCTGCAGCGTTATCAGCGGGCGCTGGGCGAGCCGGATGCTGCGTTGTCGCTGGGGACACGCGAGGTTTAACCCCATACCACGCTGCGAGCGTTACACTTCCGCCGTGATTCCGCTGCTTTGCTTGTGAAGGCCCAGATAGAGCTTGTCCATGACCACCCCGCGCCGATACCGATTCAGCCACGCCCAGCGCCTGCATGGCACGCGTGCGTTTTCGGCGGTGTACGCGGCCAGGGCACGTAAGGTCGTCGGGCCGCTCGTCGTGCATGGTCGGCCCAACGGGTTGGCGTGGTCGCGACTGGGGTTGAGTGTGCCGCGCCGAGTGGGAACGGCCGTGACGCGAAACCGCATCAAACGACTGCTGCGCGAGGCCTTTCGGCTGCTGCAGCATGAACTGCCCGCTGGTTATGACATCGTCGTGGCGGTGCGACAGCACAAGGTGGCGGAACTGGGGGACTACCAGCGAATGTTGACACAGGCTGTGCGAGGTCTGGACAAGGAATGGCGCAGACGGCAGATGGAGGGGGACGGTGCGACCGAGTCGTCTAGTTGACTGCGGGCTGTAACCGGTCGGTCGTGCGGGCATCCTCCGCAGCGATGAGTGATGCCAGCGTGAGATGGCCTGCCACATCGCATTGGGCACGCGTAAGAGAATCGAGCAGCCGCCACTCCGGCCGATCCGCGTGACTGATCGAACCATTGCCCGCGAAGTTTGCGGCCAGTTCAATCAGACGCGAAACAGGAATCTGATCGGGCGGCAGGGCCAGACAGTAGCCCGTTGCCTCATCGCGATCACGCTGCACCGCGTGCAGCAGTCCCGCATCCTTGAGCCGGCCTGTCATCTGAATGGTGGTGCGAATCGGTAGGTTCAGTTCGTGTGCCAGCGTCTGGTTGTCGATCGTCTTGCCGCGTGCGAACTGACGACCGATGTGCGCCATGAGCGGAATGATGAGCCGGGCGTCGGCCACCAGTTGTGTTTCCTGCCGGTCCTCTTCCTGGCGAAGCTGATACGCCTTGAGCGTCTGCAGCGTATACGACAGCTCCAGCCCGAAAAGCACGATCATCCAGGTGATGTAGATCCAGAAAAGAAACAGCGGCACCAGCCCGAGGGACCCGTAGATGGTGGTGAAACTGACGTTGGCAGCGTAATACTTGAAGCCGAACTTGCCTGCTTCATACAAAAGTGCCGCGATGAAACTGCCCACCAGTGCCGGCCGCAGCGCCACGGACGCATTGGGCATGAGCATGTAGAGCAGGAAAAGCAGCATCCAGCTTGCCGCCAGCGGCGTGAATGCGGTGAACCAGCTAAGCACCGAACCGATCACTGGAATCTGTGCCACGATGGCGACGAGCTGCGATCCCAGATAGAGGCTGACGAAGATGAGCACTGGGCCGAGCGTCAGCGTCGCCCAGTAAATGGGGATACGGTAGTACCACGGCCGACCGGTCGGGCTGTTGTAGACGGTGTTGAAGCACTGCTCGACGGTGACGGCCATGGCCAGCGCAGCCCAGATCAGGACGACAATACCCACACCGCCCACGCCCTTGCCGCTCACCTCGTACGCGGTGTTGGTGAAGTTAACGATCGCCTCCTGCACACGTTCCGCCTCACCGGCGGGCATCTGCAGGGCTGCGAGGATGCGGTCCTGCAGGAATTGCGAAGCCGTCGCCTGGTCGTAAACCGCCCGCAGCACCACGAGGCTGAGTACCGCCAGCGGTACGAGGCTGAAGATGGTGCGATAGGTCAGCGCCGCGGCCATCTGCCCGGCCCGGTCACGCCGCATCACCCGGCCACAATGCCGCACCAGGTCCAGCGCGTACCGTGCGTACCACTGGGCCCGGCTCAGCTCATGCACCGGCTGCGAAAGCAACCGCTCCACCCCTCGCAGCTTGTTACGGAGAAACTTCATGCACCACGATTATCGGCGACCGGCAGCGCCAAACCAAATGTCGAATCACAAAAACGCGACAAGTCGAGTTCTGGATTATCAGGGTGGGTCGTAGCCTAGGCCGCCCAGGGGGTGGCAGCGGGCGATGCGCTTGAGGCCGCGCCAGGTGCCGCGCAAGGGGCCATATTTTTGGATGGCCTGGATCATGTATTCGCTGCACGTGGGCTGGAAACGACAGTGACCACTCATAAAGTGACCGAGCGTACCGCGGTAGATGTGGACCAGCGCAATGAGCAGGCGGGAGAGCATGGATCAAATGTTAGGCGCGTAGGCTCGCAGGGGTGGTCAGCCGCGTGCGGAGCAGCAGCAGGTTTCCTCGATACGGTCCAGCAGCGCTTCGTGCAGGCGCTGCGTGGTGGGGCCGGGTACTGCGGGCAAAACTCGGCCGTCCACGTGTGACACCGGGCTGATGTTCGTCGTCGTGCCTGTCACAAACACCTCATCCGCCAAGGCGAGCACATCCGTACCGAAGCGCGTCTCCTTCACCGCAATACCCAGCTCGCGCGCCAGTTCAATCACCACCGCGCGGGTGATACCCGGCAGAATGTGTTCGTCCGCCGGGTGCGTCCACAGCGCACCGTCGCGAACGAGGAACACATTGGAAGCGGTGGATTCGGTAACGATGCCGTCACGGGCATAAATGACATCATCGACGCCATGCTGTGCCGCCAGGTGTTTGCTCAGCACGTTATCCAGCAGCATCAATGACTTGATGTGGCAGCGATGCCAGCGCCGATCGGGCGCCACGATGACGGTGCGACCGGTCATCACCCGCATCGCCTCCAGCGGTGGGGCCGGCCAGCACATCACCAGCAGTGTCGGCTTCACCTGTTGCGGGATGGCCCGATTGCGCACGGCCGGTCCGCGCGTGATCTGCCAGTACACTGCGGCATCCGGCTGATCGTTGCGGCGAATCAGTTCATCGCTGATTTGCGGCAGATCATCAATGCGCGCATCATCAAGATAAATCTCACGCAGACTGTTGCGCAGGCGATCCAGATGTGGTTCCAGCGCGAAGGGTTTGCCGTTGAAATAGCGCAGCACCTCGTACACGCCGTCGGCGAACATCGTGCCGCGATCCTCCACATCGAGAGTTGCCTGTTCGCGCGGCACAAATCGATCGTTGAGATAGACAAAGGATGATTGAGTCGACACGTGGGGTCACCTTCAGCGCTTGGCACGCTGCGATTGTGTCAGTTGATAATACGTCTGCTGCAGTTCCGTCGCGGCCAACAGCGACAGTGCGGTGGCGCTGACGGTGAGGCTGTTATCGTGCAGCGACTGCCGCACCGCTCCGATTGCATCCCGTCGTGAGGGCACATAGAAGCACGACGGCTCATCCATCATGAGCTGCGCGATGTAGCGGCCGGCCAGGCTGCTGCGCAAGACCCATGTTGTCAGGTCCTTTTCTTCAACCAGTCCAGGTTCCGTCATCGCGTTGGCCAGGAACGCCAGCACTTCCGCGGTGCGCCAATCCGGTGCGGGGGCCGCGCCGCCGGGCACGTTCAGCGCCTCGGAAAAGTCGAACCCGCCCAGCACATCCTCCGGCGCGATGGCCGGGTCGGGTGCGACGATGATCTGTCGCTCAAACGCGAACTGGGCTAGCTGACGCACGATATTGAGCCTGTCATCACGACTGAGTGCATCAGGCACCGCAGGCAGGTTCTCCTGCAGCGTGCGCAGCTTCGCTTCGCCGATCATCAGCCAGGGCAGGGCGGAGAGGTTCTGGTCTTCGGCGACCATGCGCCATGCCGCAGCCTGCGCCAGGGCCGCCATTTCACCGACGGTGCGATCACGCGTCTGCTCGTAAAGCGTCGCCGCTGCGGCGAACATCAGGCTCTGCGCCGCGGTGTTGAGTAGGCGCGAGTCAGCCGCCTGCGACAATCGGAACGTGCCATCATCATTCTGCAACCGCATGAGTTTGGCTGCCAGCCGATCGCGCAGCGGCTTGCGATCGGCCAGATATGGCGCTTCGATGATGCTCATCATCGTCAGGGCGGCGGCGTGCGGCGAAACATCAAACTGCTTTTTCAGCAGCGTTTGCTCCAACTGCCGCATGGCGGTACGGCCGGCCTCGACGGTCGTCGTCTGCGCATTGCTCTGCGGCTCCAGCATCCCCAGCAGTCGTGCCCGCCGCGCCAGCACGTAGGCAGTCAGCGCCAGCTCCTCGGTGTTGGCCAGTTCGGGATCGTAAAGCCCCATGGTGGGCATGAACGTGCCCTTCATGTCATCGGGCGGATCATCGCCGGCCCGCACGGGGCCGATCGCATCCAGCCGCCGGGCGAGGTTGTTGCTCAGTCGTTCAGCCATGGCGTTGAGCGTAGGCAGATCGAAATCGTTCGGGCCGAGCACGATGTTGCCGCGCGTCAGCACCATCACGGGCTGATCCGGGGCGGGGCGAACCATGTGCAGCACGCGGAAGCGGGAAAGCGAGGGGCCATTGGGCTGACCGATCTTCTTGGCGTCTTCCGGGCGAAGCTGCGCCTGGGCCAGAAGCTGCAGCAACTGGCCATGCGGCGTCACGTTCGATGCCAGCGCCGAAGCGGGCCAGACGATCCCCGCCAGCGGCTGGTCCGGCAGGTGGATCAACAGGCCGTGATACCCGCTGGAGAACATCTGCATCGCCGCATCCGGGTCGGTGATCGGCACCCGCATTCGCTCAGCCGGCAGGGCGATCTGCATGTCGATCAGCAGCCCATTCAGAGCGCGTCGGTATAATTCCGGCAGATCGGCCGGCCGCCCCGCCTCCCGTGCCAGTCGCATCGAATCACGAGCACGCAACATCACCTCGTCCAGCGCCCGCTGAGTCGCGACCCGGCTCAGGGCGACCAGGTCCACGGCATCGCCGCGCCGACCGACTGCTGAACCGTACACCTCGCCGATACCCATCGTCCGCTCGCCGCCCCAGCGCAGCGTGATGCGCATGCCCTCAACGCCACTGACGTTGATGGGAGGCAGCTCCACTTCAGCGCCGGGCACCCGGCCGTCACGCACCCACTGCTCGATCAGGCTGTAAACCCGTGCGGCATGGGAGCGGTCCACCAGCGGGGCGGTAATCTCCTGCGGTTCGACCGCCCGGGGCTGGGCGGCCTGGGTCATCCGCGGCAGCCCAGCGACGCCACCCACGAAGCACGCCAAAGCCAGTGTGGTGATGCCCACGTGCCACTTCCGGCCGACGCCCGTGTTGCGTAAAAGCAACACGGGGCACAGGTTATCGCGGACCCAGGGAATCGCTTGCATCTGCAACCTCTTTGCTATAATGGGCTTAACGTGATGCCGGGGGTCCGGCCCATCCGGTTGGTACGCATCTTGTTGAAGGCAGGATCGAGGCGATCACCAGTTCAGGAGCGAAAGATGTTGACCTTCTTCGATCTGGCCAAACACGAACGCCGCCGACGTATCCTCCTGCTGACGGTTCTCACCTTCGCGGCCCTGTGCTGAAGCATCCCGGTCATCCGGGGTCCCCGATGCCAGTTGTTCTGGCGGATCGGAACCGCAGAGCCATTGGGTTCATCTTACCCGCTTCCCTATCAGCCATCACCCCCGTTTACTCGCCGTCGTGTTTTCAGCATGGCTGATCGCCCACGACTTCCGCTTACGCGGAACATCACATCGAAACGTCCGCTTTCGCATGGCTTGAAACGGCAACGTACACTACCGCCCATGCGAACCTTTTGTGTGAAAAACGTCACCATCGGGCCGGACGCGCCACTGGCGGTTATTGCCGGTCCGTGTGTCATTGAATCCGAGGATTTGTGCCTGACCATCGGCGAGCGGCTGCGTGACCGTTGCGCGGAGCTGGGATTGGGGTACATCTTCAAGGCGAGTTTTGACAAGGCAAACCGGTCGTCGATCCGCAGCCCGCGCGGGCCTGGCATGGAGGAGGGGCTGGCGATTCTGGAGCGGGTGGGGCGGACACTGGGGGTGCCGACCACGACCGATGTGCACGAATCGCATCAGGCAGCGGCGACGGCCCAGGCGGTGGACCTCCTGCAGGTACCCGCCTTCCTTTGCCGACAGACCGATCTTCTGGTCGCCTGTGCTGCCACGGGCAGGCCGGTCAACGTGAAGAAGGGCCAGTTCCTTTCGCCCGGCGAGATGGCCAGCGTGGTGCAGAAGCTGGAGGAGGGGGGCGCAGCCGAGGCAGGCATCATGCTCACCGAACGCGGCACCTTCTTCGGCTATCAGCGGCTGGTCAACGACTTCATCGGCGTGGCGGACATGATGGAGCTGGGCTGGCCAGTCTGTTTTGACGTCACCCACTCCACACAACTGCCCGGAGCGGCGAATACTGGCGAGGCCCGCATCACCGGAGGCCGACCCGACCGCGCCCCCATGCTGGCCCGCTGTGCCGTCGTCTGTGGCGTGCAGGCGATTTTCCTCGAGACCCACCCTCAGCCAACGAAAGCCAAATCCGACGCGGCCACCATGCTGCCGGTAAAGACGACGCTGAAGCTGCTGGAGGAACTGGTGCGGCTGCGTGAAGTGGTACTCACCCGGTGATGGGTTGCCAGCCGCGATCGGCGCAAGAAAAAAAGCCACCTGTGGGATTTGAACCCACGACCTATGCTTTACGAAAGCATTGCTCTACCGCTGAGCTAAGGTGGCCTGGGCACAACATCTTACTAAGCAGCCCCCTGATGGCAAGTGCTGAGCAGCTGGCACGGCGAGGGGTGTGTTAATGCTGTCTTTTTGGATGTTTAGGGCGATAATCCGTGGTGGTTAGATCCTCACTCCGGCTCTCTCCCGGAGGGAAAGGGGGAGCGAATCACGCAGGCGCCGTTGGCAGGGCGGGTCAGGTAGGTGGTGGGGGGGATGCCGGTTTTCTTTTCGTAGTCGGTGGCGATGCGGCGGGCAATGTCGTGGACGGCCTCGGTGCGGACGAGGCTGACGGTGCAACCGCCGAAGCCGCCGCCGGTCATGCGTGAGCCGTACACCCCGCCCGATTCACCGATTTCGCCCGCCAGCTCCACCAGCAGGTCCAGTTCGGGGATGCTCACCTCAAAGTCATTCCGCAGCGATGCGTGGCTGGCATACATCAGCTCGCCGGCCCGCGACCAGCGGCGCTCGGCGATCGCATCGGCTGCTTCCAGGGTACGTGCGATCTCCGTGATGACGTGCCTTGCCCGGCGGTGGGTGAGGTCGTCCAGGCTGGCCGCTTCGAGCTGTGCCATCGTCGCGTCGCGCAGCTCGGAGACGCCCAGCGATCTGGCGGCTGCCTCACACTGCTGACGTCGCTGCGCATAGGCGCTGACACCATCGGGCCCGTGTGACAACTCGTGCTTCACGTTGGTGTTGATGATGAGCACAGTGACCTCCGGATCGACGAAGGGGACGTGCCGAGTGGCCAGTGTCCGGCAGTCGAGCAGCAACAGGTGATCGGCCCGGCCGTGGATGCTCGTGAACTGGTCCATGATGCCGCTGGGCGTGCCGGCGAAGACGTGCTCTGCCCGCTGGCACAGCAGCGTCTTCTCCACCGGGTTGAGCGTGCAGCCGGTCATCGCTTCCAGCAGCGTAGCGGTGGCGACTTCGAGCGCGGCACTGCTGGAGAGTCCGCCGCCCAGTGGAACGGTTGACTCAATGACTGCATCGAATCCCGGGACGGGGATTTCGCGTTCGATGAACCCCGCCATGATGCCGCGGACGTAGTTGGCCCACCGAGGCTCGCCGGGGCGGATGGGTTCGGCGAGTGAAATCTGCGTCTTTTCCTCGATGCCCGAACTGTACAGCCGGACGCGGTCTTCCTGACCGGATTCGGCGGTGTCTGCGGCGACGACGGTGTAGCGCTCGATCGCCATCGGCAGGACGAACCCGCCGTTGTAGTCCGTGTGCTCACCGATGATGTTGACGCGCCCCGGTGCGGCGGCGATCCAGCGCGGTGGCCGACCATACAACGCGGTGAAACGTTCGGCGGCACGGTCGACGAGCTTGGTCAAATCGATGTTGGGCTGATACGTGGCGTTGCTCATGGACATGCTCTCCAGGCCGTCCAAACCGTAGCAGATTTCATACGGATGAGCGATGGCGAGGAGGTCGGCGTGACGGGAATCGGGGAACGCCTCACCGCTGCGCGATATGAAACCTGAAGGCGGAATCAGTGGTTCCGCGAAGGCGGCGGAAGCGGACGCTTCATATCGTACATTGAGGCTGGATCGTGATTTAGAAAAGGATTGATGGGAAGAGACAGGAGCCAGGCATCATGTCCAGACTGGATTGGAGCAGCCTGCCGGAGGACCGGGCCACCACGATGCTCAAGCTCTATGAACTGGCGGGATGGCCTCCAGGGCTGCTCATGGTGCAGCGGCACCTGCTGGTGCGCACCTGGCGCCGGATGCGGCGGAACCTGAGTCAATGGTGGCAGTGGTCCGGGCGCAAGCCCGAAGCTGGGAAGGCCGATGTTGGCAGCCGCCCCGCACCAGCTCCGGCCCCGCTCATCCGGCAACATGCGGAGTGCCAGACGTGAAAATCAGCGAAGTGATGACACGCGACCTGGAGTACGTCGATGTCGACGATTCACTCCAGTCCACAGCCCGTCTGATGAGGCGACGCAATATCGGGTTCGTGCCCGTGGTCGAACACAGCACGATCGTCGGTCTGGTGACCGACCGCGACATCGCCGTACGCGCCGTAGCGGAAGGGTTAAGCCCTACGATGACGCGGGTGCAGCAGATCATGACGCCGCGTATCTGGTTCATTTACGAGAACCAGGAGGTTCGCGAGGCAGCCCAGTTGATGCGCGAGAAGAAGGTTCGCCGGCTCATCGTGCTGGACGATCAGGATCGGCCCGTGGGCGTGATCTCGCTGGGCGATCTGGCGGCCCATGGTCATGAACCACAGGCGACGGAAGAGACGCTGGAGGTAATCTCGCAGCCGGCACACCCGGCATATCCTTCGCAGTCCGAGCTGGAGCAGCGTGGCGAGGTGGGCTGAGGCGTCAGCGGCGGGGAAAGCGTCGGTCATATATACGCTGCTGCACCCATGCGCTAAAACGTGGGAAGGCGGTGGTCAGCGCGACGCCAAAGCGTGTGGCGTTGCTGGGCCAGACCTCCGGCCGCGGGCGACGCAGGCATCGCACGATGCAGCGTGCCACGTGCTGAGGCGTCTGGATGAAAAGGTCAGGCGTGTTGAGCGATGCGTCGCCCTCGCCGTCGCGACGCCGGGGTGACAGCTCAGCAACCACATCGAAAAGCTCCGTGCGTGTGCCGATGGGATGGACGCTGGTGACGTGGATGTTGTCGCGGTGCACCTCTGCCCGCAGCGCACCGGCGATCTGATCCTGTGCAGCCTTGGTCGCACCGTAGAAGCCGAACATCGGCATGGGTATCTCGCTCATCGCGCTGGCGCAGATGAGGATATGTCCGCCGCCCGCGGGGGGATGCTCGCGCATGTAACGGACCGCGTGGCGAATGCAGCGGACGGTACCGAAGAAGTTGGTCTCAAAGATGTCGCGCATCTGCTCGTCACTGGTCTCAACGACGCTGGCGAAAAAAGCGTAGCCCGCGTTGGCGAAGACGGCGTGGATCGTGCCGAAGCGTGCGGCAGCCTCATCGAAAAGGCGGGCGACGTCCTCATCGCGACGAACATCGCAGACGACGGATTGCACGCGGTCTGGGCCGATCTTTTGTGCGACCTGGGCGAGCCGATCCGCCCGGCGTGCGGCAATGACCACACGCATGCCCGCCTCGGCACAGGCGATGGCCGTCGCTGCGCCAATGCCCGAGCTGGCGCCGGTGATGATGATCGTCCGATCCGTGAGATCGCGAGGCATGGTCAGATTGTACGGTGATGAGCGGAGGATGCGATGCCGGACGCGTGCTTTTACAGCTCTGCGTTGTTCTGCTTATAACTCATAGCTGTCCTGACGGCCGAATCCGTTGATCCTGATCGAGCCATCGTCGTACATCCGCAGGATCGCGTAGGCGTTTTCTTCCAGACCTGCACCTTCGATTATGCCACGCAGCACGATGTAGGGGATGTCGTTGAAGATGGTGCGGCTGTTGCGATGAAAGTGTCCCTGCAGGACCGCCCGGACGCGTTGGCCGCCTGCTTCGGCAATCACCTGTCGCACCGCTTCATGGTTGGCGACGGTGTGCTGCGGGTCCGGATCCAGCCGTTGATGCGTGAGGATGATACAGGGCTTGTTGGAGCCGGCCAGCGTATTACCCAGCCAGTCGAGTTGCTCCTGGGGGATGAAGCAGTCGGTCCATTCGAAGTTGCCCGCATCATATGCGACGCCATCGGCCCGGTAGTTGGCATCAAGCACGATGATCCGCAGCGGACCAACATCCGTGACGTAATGTCCAGCCCGACATCCGGCCAGCTCCGCGTAACGCCGTTTACTTAGTAGCTGCAGGCAGTGGTTGCCCATGACGAAGTGATACGGCAGGTTGCTGTCGCGAAAGAGGCTGGCAACCTCACGCACCGCCTGTTCCTCCTCCGGCACCGTCGCGTGTGCATCGATCAGATCACCCAGTTGCAGTACCGCCTGAACCTTATGGTCAACGAAGGTTTGCAGTGCCTGCTGGAGCTTGGGAAGAGCGTCACGATAGTGCCGCGATCCGCGCGGGGGCTTGTCCGCGTAATGTACATCGGTCAGCAGGCCGAGCTGAAGGATCGGCCGATCAGCCTGGGCGGCGTGGCTGGCTGGGGCAAGGTGGACAGCGGCGGCGCCTGCGAAACCGAGGACGCCGGCCTGGATTGCCTGTCGACGTGTCATCGTGTACGAAGACATTCTGTGAATCCTTCCATGGATTGGGGGCCTTGCCTGTCGCGGTTTGTCCGCAGTGAGCATTGTCGCACACCCACGCGTTGGAAGCACGGGGCTAAAGGGACAGGAGGACATGGGCCTTAGACCTTGTTCCCGGCTTGTCGCTATACTCTCGCCCCATGGACGACAAGCAACTGATTGAGCGGATTTGTCAGACGGCCCTGCTTCGGGGCGAGTTCACGCTGCGCAGCGGCCGAAAAAGCAAATACTATCTGGACAAGTATCTCTTTGAGACCGAGCCGGACATCCTGGCGGAACTGGGTAAGCGATTCGCTGCGCGGGTGGATGATTCGGTGACGCGTCTGGCGGGGGCGGAACTGGGGGGTATTCCGCTTGTCGCGGCGGCATCGATGGCCAGCGGCAAGCCCAGCGTCCTCATTCGCAACCAGAAGAAGGGCTACGGCACCGCCAAGCAGCTTGAAGGCAGACTCGAAAAAGGTGACCGCGTGGTTATCGTCGAGGACATCGCGACGACGGGTGGCCAGGTGCTTGAAGCGGCGAAGGTGCTGCAGGAAGCCGGGGCCGAGGTGGTGAAGATCATCGCCGTCATCGACCGCCAGGAAGGCGCGCGGGAAAACATCGAAGGCGCGGGCTTCGCGTTCGAGGCGCTGTTCACGAAGGCGGATCTGGGGATTGATGAGTAAACAGGAGGAACGCCAGAGAGCCAGGAGAGAAGTACGCCAAGAGGGGAACGCGTTAAGGCATAGAGTCATAGAGTAGAGCGGCAACGCGACATGTGGCGTTGCTTCCTACTGTGATTCGAAAACAATTATTCCTGTCTTTTCTTGGCCTCTTGGTTTCTTGGCATCTTGGCGTCGAGATCCTGTCCGTTCAGTTCATCGACCAGTCCTGCTCGAAGATGATATAGTTGCTGTCGTGCAGGCCCAGGCGGGTGTAGGTGGCCTGGGCGGTGGTGTTGTTCTTTTCGACGTAGAGTCGCAGGCCGATGACGCCGGGGGTGTTACGGGCCTGCTCGCGGATGTGCTGGAAGATGGCGGTGAATGCGCCGCGTCGACGGGCGTCGGGCCGTACGTATACGCTCTGCAGCCACCAGAACATGCCCGAACGCCAGTCGCTCCATTCGTAGGTGATCATCGCCTGACCGATCACTTCCTCGCCACTTACCGCCAGGAAGTAGCGTCCCAGCTCGGGCGATGTGACAACCGCCTGCACGCCGTTGAGCACGACGCTGCGATCCAGATGACGGTTTTCCGTCTCCAGTGCCATGTCGATGTTGTAGCGGGCGATAATCGGAACATCGTTGGTGTTCGCGTCGCGAACAATCACATCAGCGTATTGCATTCTCACTTCCCTGAGGACACTGCCACCCATTCGGCGCCATCACCCGGCATGGCGCGCCATCCATGACTTGTTACCGCGCGGTCATAACCAGTCCAGGCAGGCTGCTAAGCTTGCCAGCCCCGCCGTGGTGAGCGCGACAAAACCGGTCCAGAAGAGTATCGGCGGCACGAGACGTGGTGGGTTGGCGTCGGCAATGTCGGGGCACGAAGCCAACAACGACCATGCGGTTGCTTCCATGCGCTGCATTTCCCGCCACACCCGCTTCACGACGTGCTCCGCCGGTTGCAGGTGAAACCAGAGCATCGCTGCGGCAAACGGAAACGCAACAAGCCAACCGTATGGATCGATTCGCATGAAACCTCTCTGAACAAACATCGCGCAGGGATAAAAGCTTGGTAAGCGCGGAGAGTTCAGGAAGAATGATAACCAGTGGATCACAGCTCAGCAAGAAGCACGAAGACGCCCATCAAAGCATTGCAGCGATGTTGCGGCTGCCGGGACCATTCAGGTGGAGTGATGCGCGTCAAAGGTCAGCAAGACAACCTCCCAGATCAACCCGTGAACCGTTTAGTTTGACGCCCTCGAGTTTGAGAAGCTGCGCTTTCTTCTCGATGCCGTGTGCGAAGCCGGTGAGCGAGCCGTCGCTGCCGACCACACGGTGGCAGGGCACCTTCGGGGCGTAGGGGTTGCGATTGAGCGCGTTGCCCACCGCGCGGTAGGCACGCGTGTTGAGCTTGCGGGCGATCTGGCCATAGGTGGTCACCTTGCCGGCCGGTACACGAGCGCATAGCGCCCAGACGCGCTCATTGAACGTCATGTCTGGCGTGATCGTGCCACTGAGGATGTCCGCTTGACGGGCCATGGCGGTTGCTCCGTGTCAACGCGTTGGCGACGCCGATGTTTCAGTCTCTTTCAGATAGCGACGCAGGATTTTACCCGTTGGGCTGCGCGGCAGTTGCTCGACCACGTGAATTTCACGCGGCACCTTGAACTGCGCCAGGTGTTCGCGACACCAGCTTCGCAAAGCCTGCTCATCGAACGGCCGGTCGTCGTTCAGTTCGATGAAGGCGATGGGCACCTCGCCGCGAAGCTCGTCCTGTTTGCCGATGACGGCTGAATCCTTCACGTCCGGGTGCCGGTTGAGCACTTCCTCGATCTCGCGGGGGAACACATTCTCACCCGCGATGATGAGCATTTCCTTCTTACGGCCGGTGATGTAGAGGAAGCCTTCTTCATCGACGTGGCCGATGTCGCCCGTGCGGAAGAACCGTACGGGACCGCGCCCGGGCAGGTTGATGTCCACGAAGACAGCGGCCGTCTGATCAGGCAGCTTGAAGTAACCCTGCATAACATTGCGACCGCGGATGAGAATCTCACCATCCACGCCCGGCTTCACTGGCCGATCTTCATCGTCCACGATCAGCGTTTCAACGCCCGGGATTGGCGTGCCCACACTCTTGCGTCGGAAAAGTTCGGGGGTGGACCAGTGCGTGACCGGCGAAGTTTCCGTCAGGCCGTAGCCTTCCAGCAGGCGCAGCCCGAAGCGCTCTTTGTAGGCTTCGAACGTGGCGGCTGGCAGCGGTTCGCCCCCGCTGATGGCGAAGCGAACGGAGGTGAAGTCCTCGGGGCCGGCATCCTTCACGCTCAGCAGCGCGCCATACATGGAGGGCACCGCCATGATGATGTCGGGCCGATGCTCGCGGATGAGCTGCACGATGCGTTTGGGGACGAAGCGTGCGGTGTAGACGGTTTTCGAGCCGACAGCCAGGGGGATGAGCGTCAATGCCGTGAGGCCGAAGCTGTGAAACTGCGGCAGCACGCCCAGGAAAGTGTCCGCGTGTGTGATGTTGGCCTTCTGGATGCCTGCCCAGGTGTTGGATTCGAGGTTGTCGTGACTGAGCACGACCCCTTTGGGCCGACCGCTGGTGCCCGAGGTGTAAAGGATGACCGCAGGGTCGGCTTCGCCGTAGCAGGGCGGCCAGCGCAGTGGCGGGAAGCCGGAAAAATCCTGCTCCTCCATCTTGATCAGCCGCACGTTGGCGGGGATAACCGGTCGCAGGTTGAGAAAGTTCAGCAGTGGGCCGGCCGTGATGATCAGGTCGATCTCGCTGTCCTGAATGACATAGGCCAGCTCGACGGGGGAGAGCAGATAGTTCAGCGGCACTGCCACACGTCGCGCCAGCCATGCGCCCAGCAGGGCGATGGGGAACGCGCCGCCGGTAGGCAGCAGGATACCGACATGGGGTTTGTCGCTCTTCTGATCGATGAGGTCCGCCAGGAACAATGCGCCGCCGAGCAGTTGACCGTAGGTATAAGTGCGCTGGTCGTCGATGGCGGCAATCTTCTGCGGCGCGCGGAGTGCCTGGGTCAGGATGGGTCGTAACAGACTCATGCGTTGGCCGATGGGTGGTTGAAATTGTGGTAAACTGCCATCGAGGTGGTCGGCCCGGAACCATTCATGCCGACGCCCCGGTTAAGCATCATAACCGTGGAGACGGTGGGACTTCCAATTCAGGCAGCCGCACGCTGGCCACGATGGAGCGATGGACATGGGCAGGAAGACGGTGACGATGCTGGTGCTGATCGCGGCGCTGAGCGCGTGCAACGCGCCACCGGCGGGACAGCGGCTGGATGCCGCCCGGGCAGCCTACGCAGGGGGCGACTACGCGGTGGCCTTCCGCGAGGCGGAGCTGGCCGCCAATGCCAGCACGCCGGCTATCCGCGAGGAGGCGGCCTATCTGGCGGGGATGAGCGCGCATCGTCGGCACGATCTGGTCAACGCCGAGCGGTATCTGAAGATCGCTGCAGCCAGCGATGATGCCCGGCTGTCGGGCCAGGCGCTGGCGGAATTGGGGCTGATCTACGCCGGGCTGAACTGGCATCAGCAGGCGGCCCGGCATCTTCTGGCGGCCGCTGCCAAGCTTGAAGGGCAGGACCGTGCCAATGCCTATTTCCACGCCGCCGTCGCTCAGCAGAAGATGGGCCAGTGGGCCCAGGCTCGTACGCATCTGATCCTCGCTCGCAATTACAGCACCGATGAAGCGCTGCGTATCCAGGCAATCGAACAACTGAAGGTGACCGGCTACACGCTGCAGTTGGGCGCGTTCGCCAGCCCGTCCAACGCGCAGAAGGAGGCGCAGCGTCGGGCCGCGGCACTGACGAGCACACCCTCCACGCAACCGCGCATCACGACGGTGTTCGATGCCCGCCACGGCCAGCTCTACCTGGTGCAGGTGGGGCAGTTCACCACGTTCGACTCAGCGGTGCAGGCACGTACACGCATCGGCGTGCCGGATGCGGTGGTGGTGCCGCTTCGCTCGACGGATGGCTGATGTGACAGATCGCGACCGGCGCCTGATGACCATTGACAACCTTCGTCCATGAAAAAAGCCGTCGACCGAAGTCGACGGCTTTGTGTATTTGGGAAAGGGTGATCGGCTTAACAGCAGCCGCAGCCGACTTTCTCCCACTGACCACTCTGGGCAGCCTTGAGGACGGCGTCGCAGACACACTGCGTTTCCAGGGCGTCGCGGAAGGTCGGACCGGTGGGTTTGCCGCTGGACAGACCGGCCAGGAAGTCCGCGACCTGGTGGACGAACGAGTGCTCGTAACCAATCGCCAGGCCCGGCACCCACCAGTGCTTCATGTAGGGCTGATCGCCATCGCTGACGTGGATCGAGCGCCAGCCACGGACGATGCTGTCATCGCGATGATCGAAGTACTGCAGGCGGTGCAGATCGTGCAGGTCCCAGGCGATCGAGGCGTGCTCGCCGTTGATCTCGAAGAAGTACTTGGCCTTATGCCCGCGGGCGTAGCGCGTCGATTCAAAATTGCCCAGTGAGCCGTTTTCGAAGCGGCACATGAAGGTGCACGCATCGTCGATGCCCACCTTCTCGACCTTGCCGGTGAGGGTGTGCTTGCGTTCCTTGATGAAGGTTTCGGTGAGGCTGGCGACTGAGGTGATTTTGCCATTGAGCCAGATCGCGGTGTCGATGCAGTGCGCGAGCAGATCGCCGGTGACGCCCGAACCGGCCGCGTTCACGTCCAGCCGCCACAGTGCCGCGCCGCCCTGAGGTAGATCTGCGCTGATCGTCCAGTCCTGCAGGAACTGGGCGCGGAAGTGGAAGATGCGGCCGAGCCTGCCTTCTTCAATCAACTGCTTGGCCAGTGTCACCGCGGGGATGCGGCGGTAGTTGTACCACACCGTGTTCGCCACGCCAGCCTTCTCCACGGCGTCCACCATTTCCTTGCCTTCGGCGGCGTTCATCGCCAGCGGCTTTTCGCACAGGATCATCTTGCCCGCCTTCGCAGCCGCGATCGCGATGTCATGGTGCATGTTGTTGGGCGTGCAGATGTCGATCGCGTCGATGTCGTCCCGCTCGACGAGCTTGCGCCAGTCTGTCTCCACCGATTCGTAGCCCCAGGTATCAGCGAACGCCCGCGCCTTTTCCTCGTTGCGGGCGCACACCGCCTTGAGCACGGGCCGATACTCCAACTCCGGAAAGAAGTGGCTCACCTTGCGGTAGGCGTTGGAATGCGCCTTACCCATGAAGCCGTAACCGATCATGCCGATATTCAGCGGTTTGGTCATGTCGAAGACCCTTTCGTGATGTGAAATCAATGTTGGTATGAATGACGAATGACTAAAGAATCCCGAAGTCCGAATGACGAAAATGAAGCCGCCTTGGACGTTCGTCCTTCACTTAGTTCCACCCATGCGCCTCGCGAACGCTGACCATAGCGGCCAGAATGTCGTTCCACGTCTTGGGCTGCGTCATGACGGCGTTGGGGAACATGCAGCCGTCCCAGCAGATGTGCTGGAATCGCTTGGTGAGCTGGCCGTTCTCATCACGCAACCACATACCGGCAACGGCGGGGATGTCGAGCTTGCCGTTGGGGTCGTTGGGCAGGCAGTGGCGGCCCGTCTTGTCGTGTGAGCCGGAGCCGAACACGGTCGCGTCGTTCTGGGCGACGTGGAAGTCGATGGTCCAGGGCCGCAGCGCGGCGGTCATCTGCCGCAACGCCTGCTCCAGAACAGCCTTGTCCGACCAGTTGAAGTCCTGTGGCAGCAGGGCGTCTTCGGGCGCGTTGTAACCCATCGTGTAGAGCAGCGTGTGCGCCATGTCCGCCTGGAAGCCGACGGTCTGTGGACGGTCGACCATTTCCAGCAGCTCGACCATGCGACGCCAGGAGTGCATACCGCCCCAGCAGATTTCGCCTTCCGCAGCCAGTCGTTCACCGAAGCTTTCCGCCACGGTGGCGGCTTCACGGAAGGTCTCGGCGATCTTCTTCTGATTGCCGGCTGGATCCTTGGCCCAGTCGGAGGGGCTGGCCGCCGAGTCGATGCGGATGACGCCGTACGGCCTCACGCCCAGTTCTCGCAGCTTTTGAGCGATGCGACAGGCCTTGCGCACCTGGGTGACGAACTTCTTGCGTTCGCTTTCATCGCCCATCGCCGAGCCGCCACCGGTGGGGGGCCACACCGGCGCGACCACCGAGCCGATCACCAGATTCCGCTTCTGCACCTTCTCGGCGAGCTGCTTCAGGTCGTCATCTGAGGCGTCAATGTCGACGTGCGGCGCGAAAAGGAACAGGTCGACACCCTCGAACTTCACGCCGTTCACCTCGGCGGCGGCGGTCAGATCGAGCATTGTGTCCAGATCAATCGGCGGATGATCGGTCCCCTCCTCCTTGCCGACAAGACCGGGCCACATCGCGTTGTGAAGCTTGGGATAGGTGTAGTTGCTCATGATACTTCCTCAGAGTAATTAGCCCAGATGGCCACAGATGAAACTTAGTTGTCCGCGGATGAGTGCGTCGCGGTCGCGGCGGTTTCAGCGTATCCACGGTGTTGCCGAACCGACTGAGTCGGATCGCCGCAGAAAGGTTGATACTCCAATTCCAGTGCAAAGGTGGTACTCCGCTTACGGGTGTAGCCGAGCCCCGAGCCACGGGCAACACCGGTCGGTACACCGCAACCCGCTCCGATCAGCCCGGGAGAGTCGGTGTCCAGGTTGGTCCGCCACCATTCACGGTCGAAGAACAATGAAACGTAATCCAACTGACTTGCCTCATGCGTGTAAAGCACGCCCTGATCGCTCAGCAGGGGCCACAGGTGAAGCAGGCACGTGCGCAGGGACTCGTGGAGGTCGACATCAAGAAACACCATTGCGTAAGGCCCGGTCAGGTTCTTCAGCGTATTCTTAAAGTACCCCGGAACAAAACTGCACACGTCGATCGCGCCGAAACGCCGAATGTTTTCCTGCACCTCATCGAGTCGACCAGTGTAATCACCGCGCGTCTGGTAAGCCCCCAAGCCCATAGCCTGCTCCTTCTCGTTCGGATTGTGATGTCAGCGTCTGTTGATCTCCGGCGCATCAGGGTTCACTTCAGGGCCGAAGTAGCGCAGCACCACCAGCGGTTCGGTCGCGCTGGTGTTTTCGAAGACCACACCTTCTCGGGCGGCGGTTTCGGTGCAGAACACCTCGTCCTCGGTCAGATCGTGGAAGCCGATCATCTTCGGGCAGTTGAGACGCAGGTTATTCATGCGGCCTTCGCCCTGCACGGTGATCAGGCCGTAGGCTCCGTTGTCCCGGATGCGGCACTTCACGCCGGGGTTGATCGTCAATTCCTTGGCGGTGAAGTACTGCTTGCCTTTGAGCCGGCCGTACACGATCCAGCGATCGACGTAGCCTTCCTTTTCCGTGTCGGCCACGGGGATCGGCTCCAGGTAGTTGTTTTCCTTGAAGTGCGGATCGACGTTGGCTTCCCAGTCCAGCTGCTCGACAATGAAGTCCAGGTCCTGATGCTTGTCCGGCGGCATGTCCTTGACCAGCAGCGACCAGGGCACCACGCGGCCTTCCACCAGGTTCTGGTACATCGCGAACACGTCCGAACCCCACTGTGGCTCGTAGGTGCACAGCGAACCGGGCGCATGCAGGATGCCCGGCCCGACCAGCCAGCCGGTGCCCGGCTTCAGCCGATGCGCCGCCGACAGATCAAGAATGCCGTTGTCACCCTTGTTCCAGTTCTCCAGACAGCGACGCACCTGTTCTTTTGTCGTGCCGGGGTTCAGCCCGAAGAAGGTGTAGGGGAAGTTGTTGCCCACGTTATTGTGCTGAGGTGGAAAGTAGTAGCTTTCGGGCTTGCCTTCCTGACCCACCAGTGCCGCCTGCTCGGCCGACTGGTGCATGTGGTGAGGGATGGGCCCCATGTTGTCGAAGAACTTGGAGTAGACGGGCCACTTCTTGTACTGCTTCCAGATCGCTTCGCCCACGAGCGTTGCGCCCATCTCCTCGACCGCGTCGGCGAGGGTGAAGCGCATCCCACCTGCGATGACGTAGCTGAGCCCCTCATCGTGCTCGCGGTTTTCGTTCATGGCCGGGGTGGTCGAGGCGAACCAGCGTTCATCGATGCCGCCCCGGTGCAGACCGAACGCGTACAGGTCCTTTGGGTCGAGCTTCAGCCGCTTGCCGGGCTGCAGGAAGGATCGCGGCACCCAGCAGGGCGCCAGACGCAGCAGGCCGCCGCTCTCCTCCAGCGCCGCCTCGACGGTAGCGCGAACGTTGCCCTTGACCAGTTGAGTTTCCAGTTTGGTGGTAGCCTTCACAACGAAATCTCCGAATAACAAATGTCAGCGATCGCTCTAACTGCACGAGGATAGCGTTGGTTCGGCAGGTAGGAATGGGTATTTGACTAAAGTTGCGACGACTTGGCCAGTGGGGGGCACAGGAGGTGGCGCAGAAACTCGGCGGAACTGACGTTTCGCCTGTGTTTCGCATCGGGCAAAAAACCTACATCAGGGGTGTCCCCAGGCCCGCGACTGCCCGTTCCGGTCGACTGGTCCACCGTCACTGAGCGGCGGCTTGGGCAGCCTTTTCCATGCGGGCGGACGCCGTGACCGCTGCCCGCCGCCGCGCCACCGCCCGCCGCACCAGTTCGTCCGCGATGACACCGGCCAGGATGACCGCGCCGATGATCGCGAACTCGATGTTCTGGTAGTTGGGGTGGACGAGGTTGATCATGTTGCTCAGGGCGACGATGACAGCAGTGCCCACGACGACGCCGAGGATCGACCCTTCGCCGCCTCGCAGCGAGCAGCCACCCAGCACCGCCGCCGCGATCGCGTACAGCTCGTAGAAGTTGCCGAAGTCCGACGGCTGGGCTGCGTTGATGTCCAGCACGAAGAGCATCCCGCCCACGCCCGCCAGGCCCGAGCAGATCACGTAAGCGAGCAGCTTGGCGCGATCGGTGTTGATGCCGCTGAACCTGGCGGCCTCCTCGTTGCGCCCCAGGGCCAGCAGATACCGACCGAAGCCCGTCAGGTTCAGTACCACCGCGGCGATGGCGGCGACGATCAGCATCGTCAGCAGCGTGGCGGGCAGATGGAACATCGAGTCGCTGCTGCCGAAGATGGGCAGCCGGGCCGTGGCGATTTTGCGCAGCGACTTGAACGCCAGGCCGAAGCCCTGCGACTGATCACCCGTGATGCCACGGGCGATACCACGGTAAAGCAGCAGCCCGCAGAGTGTGACGACGAAGGGTTGCAGCCGCATCCGTGTGATGAGCAACCCGTGGATCAATCCGATCGCCAGTGACATACCCAGCACGAATGTCACCGCCGCCGGGACGGACCACCCATGTTGAACGAGAAGGAACGGCAGCAGTGTACCCACGAGGCATACGACTGAGCCGATCGACAGATCGATTCCGCCGGTGATGATGACGAACGCAACGCCGACGCTGAGGATGCCGAACAGGCCAACGCGATGGACGACGTTTTCGATGTTGCCCACCGTGAGGAAGCGATCGCTTTCCATCCAGGTGTAAAGGCAGATCGCCACGAGCAAACCCAGAATGCCGTAAACTTTATTCATGCGCGGTTCCGATGTTCGCGATCTTTCTCGTCGTTGTTCACGCTGACGCGGCGGTGTTCGATACAGCCGCGTGCTTCGTTTCGCAGAGCGTCTGGCCCGTCGCCAGTTGCATGACGTTCTCCTCTGTGAGCTGGTCGCGCGACAGCTCGCCGGTGATGCGGCCTTCGTGCATGACCAGTGTGCGGTCGGACAGGCTCAGCACCTCCTCCATTTCGCTGGAAACGAAGAGGATCGCCATACCCCGGCCGGCCAGTTCATGCATCAGGCGGTAGATTTCCTCCTTCGCTCCCACGTCGATGCCACGCGTCGGTTCATCCAGCAGCAGTAGTTTCGGGTTCATCGCCAGCCACTTGCCCAGCACCACCTTCTGCTGATTGCCGCCCGAAAGGTAGCGCACCACCTGACGGTCGCTGGGTGTCTTGACGCGCATGGCGTCGATCATTCGTTTGGTGATATCGCGTTCGGCCGCGTGATTCACGAATCCGAAGCGCCAATATCGGTTCAGCGAGGGCAGGCCAATGTTGAACCGCACGCCGTTATCGAGGATCAGCCCCTGCTGCTTGCGATCCTCCGGTACCAGCGCCATGCCCGCGGCGATGGCGTCGCGCGCGCGGGTCAGCTTCACCGGCCGGCCGGCGACCTCCACCTCGCCTGCGATCGCCGGCGTCACGCCGAACAGCGTCTGCAACAGTTCCGTCCTGCCCGCGCCAACCAGGCCCGCGATGCCCACAATCTCACCGGCGCGAATCTCAAACGACAGGGCGTGCTCGGGATGGGCCGGTGTGCGCAGGTTACGAACCCGCAACACCGGCTCGCCCGCGGTGTGCGGCTGGCGCTGCCAGTATTGGCTGATGTCCCGGCCCACCATCAACCGAACCATGTTGTCGTGGCATATCTGCTCGCGCGAAAGCTCGCCTGCGTTGCGGCCGTCGCGCAGCACCACCACACGGTCAGCAAGCTCCTTCACCTCACCCAGGCGATGCGAAATGTAGATCACGCTCACCCCGCGGGCACGCAGATCGTGCACCACCCGAAAGAGCGTGCGCGTCTCCTGCTGCGAAAGCGAACTGGTCGGCTCATCCATGATGAGCACCCGCGCGTTCACCGACAGCGCCTTGGCGATCTCCACCAACTGTTGCTTGCCGATGGTCAGTGAGTGCACGATGGTGTGGGGTGAAACGTCCAGCCCGACTGCCTGCAGATATTGCCGCGATTCGCGCGCGATGCGCTGATGATCCAGCAGCATGCCGAATCGGCGCGGCTCGCGGCCGAGGAAAATGTTCGCCCCGACGTCCAGATTGTCCGCCAGGTTCAGTTCCTGATGGATCAGCGCGATGCCGCGGTTGACCGCGTCCCGCACCGATTGCATCTGCACCGGCTGACCATCCAGCAGAATTGTTCCGCTGTCCGGTGGCTGCACACCGGCGAGAATCTTCATCAGCGTGCTTTTGCCCGCGCCATTTTCGCCGATCAGTGCAACCACCTCGCCCCGACCGAGCGTCATTGACACGCCCTGCAACGCGCGCACCCCGGGAAACCCCTTGCAGATATCACGAACTTCAAGCAGTGGCGGCGTCTGGTTCATCGAAGCTCAATGGCAGCATGGGAAAACACACGCGCCTTCCGGGGAGAAGGTCGCCAGTCAGTTCATCAACAACACCCCATTACATCAGTTGCCGCCCAGCCGTCCCGCCCGATCGAGCGCTTCCATGATGAGCGGTGGGTTGTACTCGAACAGGCCCACCATCGCCGCGATGTCCGGGTAGCGTGTCAGGGCGTCCTCCGCGTTGGCCTTGGCCTTGGCGCGGTCGAAGTTGTCCGTCATCGTGCCCAGCACGACATACTTGCCGTCTTCGCTGGTCAGAATCTGGTCGACGGGATCATGCCGTGTCGGGTCCGGCTCACGGCCGAAGATACCGTCGATACAACCCTGACGCCGCCGCTTGGCGTTGTCCTGATCGAGGCGACCGATGAACAGCATCACCTTGCCACCCTCGGGCAGCGCCTCACGCACCAGTTTGCCGCACAGCAGGCCCGCCTGATAGTTGTCCATACCGATGTAGACCAGCCGCTCGCTGTCCGGCGCATCGGAGTCATGGGTGATCAGGTTGGTTTTCGCGGCCGCCGCGTTGAGAATCTGCCCCTGATTGTCCGGGGCGATGGGGCTGATGGCGATGCCATCCGTGCCGCGGGTGATCAGGTCCTCGATGCGGCGGGTCTGGTCGGTGATGCCGCTGGGCGTGATGGTATCCACCTGCACACCAAGGTCGCGGGCGGCCTGTTCCGCCCCGGCCTTACCGATCGTCCAGAAGTCGGCCACACCGTTGGTGATGAACGTGAAGCGTGCGCTGCCGCTGGTCGGTGCAGGCTCGGAACTGCTCAGCTTCGCCTTCAGATCAGACCAGAACTCGTCCACCGCCACCACTTCCGCGCCGTGGAACGTCGCCGGGTTGGCTTCCTTCAGCACCACACGGGCCGGAATGTCGATGAAGCGGTTCGCGGGGATGACATCCTTTTGCCCCTTGTGCAGCGCGTTGAGCACTTCGATCGATCGGTAACCGTACATGTACGGGTTCTGAACGATGGTGCCCACCACGCTGCCGTTGCGGATGCCTTCGAGCACCATGGCGTTTTCATCGAAGGCGATGACCTTGACGGGCTGGCGTCCGCCGCGGTTGGCGACACCTGCCGCGCCGCCTTCACCGGTCGAGCCTCCGTCGCAGCCGCTCAGCCCCAGGCCGCCGAGCAACATCATCGCAACCCCCAACGATCGCAGAGTGGAACCGCGTGTCATGAAGTGATCTCCAGATGAGTTCAACCATCGCGAAGTGTTCGCGATTGTCGTCGAAAGTCGCCTCGCGTTCAACACTGAATCGGCCAAAGGGTCGGCGATAAGTGCCGCGTGGCGTTTGACTAAACAGCGCGTTGCCTAAACGGCGGCCGCAGTGAAACGAACGCGGGCACGTTCAAACCCTCCACGGATGAGCAAAAACGCGCGAATCCCTGTGCGATATCACGACGCAGCGCCCCAATGGCCTGCGGTCTCACGCCACCGTCAGGCCGCCATTTACGCAGATATTCTGTCCCGTGATGAACGAGGCCGCCTCGCTGGCAAGGAAAACGACCGCCCCGGCAACGTCTTCGGGCACGCCCCAGCGATTGGCGGGGATCAGCGCGCGGTAGGCGTCCTTTTCCTCCTGTGGATCGTTGGCATGACGCTCCACGGGAATCCAGCCCGGCGAAACCATGTTCACCGTGATGCCAAAGGGCGCCAGCTCCGTCGCCATCGAACGGGTCCAGCCGTTCTGCCCGCCCTTGGCCGCCACGTACGCGCTGAAGTTGCCCACGCCGCGCTGGAACACCTCCGAACCGATGTTGATGATCCTGCCCCAGCGTTGCTGCTTCATGTGGGGCAGTACCGCACGCGTCAGCAGGAAGGGGCTTTTGATGAAAAAGTCGATCATCAACTGGTAAAAATCCCAGTCGTATTCCTCAATGGGCTTGTGTGGTTGATCGGGGGTGGCGTTGATGACGAGAATATCGATGCCGCCCAGTTGCGATGTCACCTCTTCGCACAGCGTTTCGACTTCCTTCTGATCGGTCACATCGCCGCGCACGAGGATGCCCTTGTAGCCGCGCCGCCGATAGGTGTCGTAGAACTGTTCAGCCCGCACCTGGTTGTTGGCGTAGTTGATGGCAACTTGTGCGCCCGCCTGTCCCAGTGCCAGCGCCATGGCTGCCCCCAGGCCGCGCGAACTGCCCGTCACCAGCGCCGTTTTGCCCACGAGAGAGAAGGGCGATGTGGGTTGAGACGCCTCAGCGGGCGAGGCAGTGTTTGAAACAGATGATTCAGCAATCGACATGCGTCCTCCGCGGATATCAGGTCAACGACAGAATCGGGGTTACGAAAGGCAAAATCAAGCGACAACGTGCCCCCAGTGTAGAAAAGAGCACCGGGGCGTGTCACGCGGACGTGCCCACCCGGCTCAGATGGGGCGGAACCCTCATGCCAGGATATCGGTGACGACACGGCCATGCACATCGGTCAGACGCATGTCGCGGCCGCCGAACCGCACGGTCAGCCTCTCATGATCGATGCCCAGCAGATGGAGCATGGTGGCGTGCAGGTCGTGCATTTCCAGACGGTTTTCGACCGCCTTGTAGCCAAATTCGTCGGTCGCGCCGTAGATCGTGCCGCCCTTGACGCCCCCGCCCGCCAGCCAGATGGAGTAGCCGAAGGGGTTGTGATCGCGACCGTTCGTGCCCTGCGCGAAGGGGGTACGGCCGAACTCTCCCGCCCAGATCACCAGCGTCTGTTCAAGCATTCCCCGGCTCTTCAGATCGCGCAGCAGCCCCGCGATGGGCTGATCCACAGCCCGGGCGTTGTTCGCGTGGCCCTCATCCAGCTTGCTGTGCTGATCCCAGCGGTCGCCGTTTGTGCGCGGGCACGTCAGCTCAATGAACCGCACGCCGCGTTCCACCATGCGACGGGCGATGAGGCACTGCATGCCGAAGATGCGTGTCGGCTCGTACGAGGCATCCAGGCCGTAGAGTTTTCGCGTTGCTTCCGATTCATCGCGAATGTCCATCAGCTCCGGCACTGCCGCCTGCATCCGGAATGCCAGTTCATAGTTGGCGATCGCTGACTCCAGCGCATCGACCCTGCCCATGCGGTCCAGAGCGTCGGCGTCCAGCTCGCTCAGCAGTGCCAGCTTGTTTCGCTGCAGTTCGTCCTTCGGTTCGGTAGGGGTGATGTTGGCCACGGGTAACTTGGATGATCGGAAGATCGACCCCTGGTAGGTCGCCGGCAGGAAACCGTTGCCGAAACAGTCCAGTCCGCCCGGTGGGATGAGTCCGCCGTTGATCACCACGAAGCCGGGCAGATTCTGATTCTCGCTGCCCAGCCCATAGGAAACCCACGCGCCCATGCTCGGCCGACCCGCCAGCCCCAGTCCCGTATGCAGGAAATAGTTGGCGTTGGTGTGCTCGGAGAAGGTGCTCGTCATCGAGCGGATGACGCACAGGTCATCGGCGAGTTGCCCCACGTGTGGGAACAGATCGCTCACCGGGATACCGCTTTGACCGTAGCGACGGAACTTCCACGGGCTCGCCAGCGTGTTGCCGTTGTTGTTGAACTGCGTCGGCTCCATCTTCATGGCGAAGGGCTTGCCGTTGTCGCGATCCAGGCGTGGCTTGGGGTCGAAGGTGTCGACCTGCGACGGCCCGCCATCCATGTACAGGAAGATCACACTGCGGGCGCGCGGGGTGAAGTGCGGCGCACGCGGAGCGAGCGGCCCCTTGACATGCGGCGTTGCCAGCGGTGTGGAAAGCCCGGCAAACGCCTTGTCCGCCATCAGCGACGCCAGTGCCACCGCGCCGAACCCCGAAGCACAGCGACGCAGCATCTCACGCCGCGACATCGGTGCAGGAGCGAATCGTCCACAGTGCGCCATGACTCACAACTCCGATCCCATGTCTTACAGGGGCGCTGGCGGAACAGGTAATTCCGCCACATCAGTTATGTTGACCCTTGCCTCTATCCCTTTTAGTTCACAAATGCGAAGTCCTTCACGTTGAACATCACGTGACACAAATCGGTCCAGACACGTTCATCCTGTTGCCAGCCGTTGTCCGCAATGCCATAGGTCTGTGCCTGCAGTTTCAGAAACCCGATGGCTGCGTTGCGTTGCGCCGTGGTGGGCGGTCGACCGAATGCACGCAGGTACATACCCTCAATCCGTGCCTCGGGTGACGCCTGATTATCCGCCAGCACCCGTTTTGCCCAGAGCTTCGCCTGTTCCACCACGAACGGATCGTTCATCAGAATCAGTGCCTGGGCCGGCACGTTCGACATTGTGCGCCGGCCGATCGTGGTGAAGGGCGTGGGCATGTCGAACGCCTGCATCATCGGTGACAGGAAGTTGCGCCGCACCTCGATGTAGACGCTGCGCCGACCCGCGCCGTCGAGTGGTCCGCTTTGTGCCGGACGGCCACGACCATCCATGAACGGCGTCAGATGGATCGGCACGGACGGACCATACATCGTCCGGTCCAGCCGGCCCGATACCGCCAAAATCGTGTCACGCAGCACTTCACCCGTCATCCGCCGAATGCGCATGCGGTGCAGGAGTGTGTTCGTCGGGTCGACCTGCTCGGCGCGTTCATCGCTCGGCCTGCTCGACATGCGGTATGTGTTGGACAGTACCAGCTTGCGGATCAATTGTTTGGTCGACCAGTTCGCGTCGTTGCGATACCAGTAGGCCAGGTGATCCAGCAGCTCGGGGTGGGAGGGTGGCTGGCCCAGCACGCCAAAGTCATCCGTTGTCGGCACGATGCCCACGCCGAAGAGGTGGTGCCACACACGGTTGACCATCACCCGTGCGGGCAGGGGGTTGTTTTCATCGAGCATGGCCTGCGCCAGCTCCAGTCGGCCGCTGGTATGCGCGCCGATTGGAGGCCGTTGCGTACCCCCCAGCGCTTCGAGAAAGCGTCGCGGGATGACCGGTCCCAGGATGTGCGGACTACCGCGGATGAAAAAATGCTCGTCGATGCCCGGACCATCCGCCATCGCCGTGATGCGCATCGGCTCGGGGATCGCGGCGTTGATCTTCTCGATGGCTCGCGCGTGCGAATGGAGTGCGGCGGTAGCGTCGTTTGAAACGCCGTTCGTCGGCAGCAGTTCGCCAACACACAGCGTGTCAAGCCACATCGCGTCGACTTCGTTCAACTGTCCAGCCGCATGATGCCGCAGCGCCTCGACAATTGCATTGGCATAACGCTGATCCATTGCATCGAGCGACTGTGGCGGTTCGCCGGCTACGATTCGCCACGCCAGTTCGTTCACCAGTTCGGCGGTCGTCCGGTTGTTGGAAAAGCGAATCTCATCCACCGCCACGTAGCCGTCGCCGTGGTCGATCAACTCAATGTGTGCCCGCGTCCCGCGATAGCGGCTCACATCCTGCACGTGCCAGACGTAGCGGTCGTTGGTGTCCACCGCGAAGCTCATGCCTTCAAAGAGCAGGGCGTTGAACACATCCATCTGGTAGTTTTCGATGATGAGGCGGATCTGGCCCTTGCGGCCGGCCATGCGGTAGAGGATGTAGTCGCTGTCAAGCACGAAGGTTGGCGAGCGCAGCACACCCTGCAGCCGCGGCGCGATGGTGCCGCTGTGGGCGATGCCCCCGGACAGCATTTGTGTACCGCGTGCCCGACCTGTCCACTGCCCCGCGCGCGTCGGTCCGTCACCAAATGCCCATCCCGTGACGAACCAGTCGCCCCAGTCGCTCCGGTCGAACGTTTCAAAGACCCGATCGCCTTCCTTCGCCTCGGCGCGGGACTTGTGTTCAGCAAATTGTTTCGCCAGCTTCGCCCGTGCCTCTGCAAACGGCTGGCCCTCACCCTGCGTCAACCGTGCCAGCTCGCGCAGCGGATACAGCGGATGGTCCGGCCCGGTCGCAGCCATCATCTCCGCCACCCAGCGCGACAGCAGGTCCGCGTCAAGATCGAGCTCCTTCGCCACCGCTGCGATCGGCCGGGCCAGCAACGTGGGCGTCACGGGCTGATCGGTGAAGACGATGTCATCGACCAGGATGTGCCCCCAGCCGCCGCTGTGTGAATCAACGATTTCGAGCACCGCCTCCCGGCCGGCGAATGGTCTTACATCCCAGACGACCGGGACCAGTTCCTCCGAGTTTTTGCCCGTGACGGTGTGTACCACCTGCCCGTCGATGCGCAGGTTGACGCAGGTCTGGTCGTGGTGGGCACCGCCGCCCACCAGCAGACGCACATACCGCCGCTCGATCGTGAAGGGTTTGCTCGTCAGCCTGCCTGTCATACGGTCGTTGCCGAGGTAGGTGTTGACCAGCCGCTGCCCCGTGAAACCCTTCACCGGCTGTTGATTCTTTTGCGTGCCCGCCACCGGTCCGACCGCGAAGGCGGCGCCATCGACGATCCAGCGATTCGGATCGAACCGCTCCGCCTCAAAGTCATCGAAAACGATGTCCGGCCGTGTCTGCGATGGGACTGCCTTGTCATCGGGCTGCGTCTTGCCGTAAAGCACTTCCCGCGCCGCCGCCAGATAACGGTCGATCCGGTTCAGTTCATCGCGATCGACTGCGGCCAGCGTCATGTCCAGCGCCTTCTGTCCAGCCGTCAGATGCGATCGCAGTTCATCCCTCGCCGCGCCGATCTTTCCATGCTGGTCCAGCAGGGCGGTCTGTTGTCGCGAACTTTGGATGAACCCCGCTATCGCGTAGAAATCCGCCTGCGAAATGGCGTCGAACTTGTGATCGTGGCACCGCGCGCACGCCACCGTCAGCCCCAGGAATGTCTTGGTCATCACGTCGATCTGGTTGTCGACGCGCTCCGCGGTGTCCATCCGCACATCCACCGGCGCGTGTGTCGCCTGATGGAAGAACCAGAACCCCGTGCCGATGATCGACTCGTTGTACCCCTCCGTGGGGTGCATGCGCGGCTGGGGCAGAAGATCGCCCGCAATGTGCTCCATCAGGAACAGGTCGTAGGGCACATCGCTGTTGAACGCGCGGATCAGATAATCGCGGTAACGCCACGCCTCCGGGACGGGGTAGTCGAATTCGTGACCGTAGGTCTCAGCGTAGCGGACCAGATCCATCCAGTGCCGTGCCCACTTTTCGCCAAAGTGTGGCGAAGCGAGCAGTTCGTCCACCACTTTTTCATACGCGTCGGGAGACGTGTCGTTAACGAACGCTTCGACCGCCTCGGGCGTGGGCGGCAGGCCGATGAGGTCCAGATACACTCGGCGGATCAGATCGCGTCGGTCGGCAGGGGGAGCGGGTGAGATTTCCGCCTCTTCCAGCTTCGCGAGGATGAAGGCGTCGATCGGGTCGCGCACCCAGTCTTTGCGTTTCACTGCAGGAGGGGTGTGCGGCCGAATCGGCTGCCACACCCAGTGCTCGCGCTTGCGTTTTTCGATATCGAACCCCGGTTCAGCCGCGGTTGCCGCCGGTTCCGGCTCCTCGGGCCAGACGGCCCCCATTTGCACCCACCTCTCCAGATCAGCAATCTGCTCGTCCGACAGCTTGCCCGTCGGGGGCATCTGCAGCTTCACATCTTCATATTTGATGGCGGTTATGAGCCGGCTGCCCGCCACATCACCCGGCACCACCGCCGGCCCGCGCGCACCGCCGGCGCGAATGAAGTTGATGTGATCCAGCCGAAGCTCGGAACGCTGTTTCTCCCGGCCGTGACAGGAATAACAGTTGTCCGCCAGTACCGGGCGAATGCGCGTTTCAAAGAAGGTGAGCTGTTCGGGCGTCGGGGCCGCCGATGCGCCGGATGACCAGATCGACAGCCCGGCGAATACAGCGACAGCCAGTCCGGAACACAGGCCACGTTTCACCGCTGGACTCCTTCACCGATCGTTCGCTCCATCCTTCGCTGGTCATGCTAGTCCAGAGGAGCAATTGGTACAATGAGCTTTTTCATATTCTTCTTAAGCTTTCTCGACACCCTGATGCAAAGGGTTGCCCTATGTCCAGACGCCCGCATGTTGCGCTGCTCATCGAATCCTCCCGTGCCTACGGCCGGGGGTTGCTCGAAGGCATCGCTCGTTATGTCCGAACCCACGGCCCGTGGGCGATTTACTGCCCCGAGCGCAGCCTCGCCGATGATGTGCCCGCCTGGCTGGCTGGGTGGCGCGGCGACGGCATCATCGCCCGCGTCGAAACCCGCCGGCTCGAAAAAGCCATCCTCGACACCGGCCTGCCCGCCATCGACCTGCGCGGCAAGCTCGATCTGGACATGCCCCTCATCGAAACCAACGACCGCACCGTCGCCCATCTTGCCGCCCAGCATCTGCTGGATCGCGGCTTCCGCCACTTCGCCTATTGCGGGTTCGCCGGCGTTAACTACTCACTGCGCCGGCTGAGGTACTTTCCAACCTGGCTGGCGGAGCGAGGTTTCTATTGCCACATCTATCCGCCGCCTGATGCCACCGTCGAAACAGGTGAACCGGATGACCGCTCCGTTACCCAGATCGAGCAGGAACTGCACGGCATCCTTTATGAAGAGGATGTCGCCCAATGGGTGGCATCTCTGCCCAAACCAATCGGCATCATGGCCTGCAACGACATCCGCGGCCAACAGGTGCTCAACGCCTGCCGTGCCATCGGTGTCCACGTGCCCGATGAGGTGGCGGTCGTTGGGGTCGACAACGATGTGCTGTTGTGCGAGCTGTGCGATCCGCCACTGTCCAGTGTCATGCCCGACACACACCGTATCGGCTATGAAGCAGCGGCCCTGCTCGACCGCATGATGCGCGGTGAGAAACCCCCGGCTGCCAAAACCTTCATCGAACCCGTCGGCGTCATTGCACGCCGGTCCACCGATGTCACTGCCATCGACGATCCGCAGGTCGCCAGGGCTGTCCGCTACATCCGCGAGCATGCCTGCGAGGGCATCACGGTGGAACAGGTGCTCGATCAGGTCGACATCTCGCGCACCGCGCTGGAACGTCGCTTCGCAGCGCTGCTGCACCGCTCGCCCAAGGCTGAGATCCTGCGCGTCCGCCTGGCACGTGTCCGCGAACTGCTCGCCCACACACAATTGCCACTACCCGAAATCGCCGAACTGACCGGCTTCAGGCACGTCGAATACATGTGCACACTCTTCAAGGAAAAGACAGGCCAGACCCCGGGCCAATA
Organism: uncultured Phycisphaeraceae bacterium; assembly: GCA_937988825.1. GTDB lineage: Bacteria > Planctomycetota > Phycisphaerae > Phycisphaerales > Phycisphaeraceae > CALKHT01. The sequence continues at coordinate 103,757 of CALKHT010000059.1, read as the reverse complement.
TCGTCGCCAACACCGCCTGGATTGAATGACGATCGGCGTGGTCGCTTTAGCGATCCAAGCGTTCTGGCTCCCTCCGCGTCCTCCTGTTGAACTTCATCTCTCACACCGCGAAGGGGTACGTGTCCGGTACGGGCCCGGCCTTCCATTCGCCCACATGGTCCAGCGGTTCGACAGCACAGGTGGTGTCGAAGTGGATGACCGCGTCGAACTGGCGCGGCAGGTGGCAGTAGAAGTAGTGTGATGATCGCTCGGATTGCGGCATGTAGATGACGCCGATGGCGCGTTGCAGGCGCTGCGGTTCGTCGAGCGCCTGGGCCACTTCACCCTGGAGTGGCAGGATGAAACGCTCGACGCCCGTCTGATGAAAGATCGATTCGTAGCTGCCGGGCAGGGCGGGGCGGATGGTTTTCATCTGCGTCGTACCACCCCATTCAGATGCGGCTGATACCGTGCCGGTGTGCGTGGTATAGCCGATGAGGATGGCATCGTCGCCATATCTTTCCCGTGCAAGCTGGCCCACGTTCAGCTCGCCGCGGTGGCCCATTTCGGTCGCGCGGGCGTCGCCGATGTGAGAGTTGTGCGCCCAGACGACGATGCGCGGCTGTCGGCCGCGACGTGCCAGATGCTGTTCCAGAGCGGCAAGCGTCTCGGCCATGTGGCGATCACGCAGATTCCATGTGTTGGTCCGGAAACCATACAGTTCGCGATAGTATTCCTCAGCGTTGCGGACGAGTCGCGCGTTCTGTTCTGCGAAAAACTGCTCATCCTCAGCCTCAATACCATTTTTTGCCAGATAGTCCGTTGCCTTGCGACGCAGCTCGATCAGCTGTTCGACCACATGATCGCGGCAGGACATGTGCGATCCCATCTTTACGCGGTAGCCGTAGTGTTCCGGTTCCTTGTAAATGTGATCGAGACAGGCGTAGCGATGCCGCGCCCTTGCTGCTTCTTCCGGGTCGACCTGCTCCAGGTATTCGATGACCGCGCTGATGGAGCTGTAGAGGCTGTACAGGTCAAGGCCATAGAATCCCACGCGCTGGTCGCGCGGCAGGGCGAGGTTGTAATCGCGAAGCCAGTCGATGAAATTCATCACCTCGACGTTGCGCCACATCCATAAAGGAAAACGCTCGAAGGCGCGCAGGGCATCGCTGGGGCGGGTGTCCTTCCCAACGCCACACACGAAGCGATTGACGCGGTAGGCATCGGGCCAGTCCGCTTCCACTGCGATGGCATTGAACCCTTTTTCCTGGATCAGCCGTCGGGTGATGTGGGCGCGGCTCTGATAGAACTCGTGCGTGCCGTGCGTCGCCTCGCCCAGCAGCACCAGGGATCGGTCGCCCACCAGGTCCATGATCGGGTCGTAATCGTGCGCCAACCCCGTGATCGGCCGGGCGTTGCGGCGAACGGTTTCCACCAGGCTGGCGGTGACGATCTGACTCATAACTGCGCCCTTTCCGGGCCGGCGGAGTGAGCGGTGCATCAGTGCGCCCGCGATACCGCGCATCACGCCGCCGGCGTGGTCGGCTCCGATTGCGATGCGGCGGCACGCTGGAGCAATTGCCGCACTTCCTCATCGCTGGTCTGGGTGAAGTTGCGATACCACTTGCCCACCCCACCGAACCGACTGGGCGTGGCGGGGCAGACGATCTCATCCACGACGCTGTGGAACATCTCAATGGTTTCGGGCGGGGCGACGGGGGCAGCCACAATGATGCGGCTGGGCGATTGCTGCCGCACCGCCTCTACTGCGGCCAGCATGGTCGACCCGGTCGCCAGCCCATCGTCCACGAGGATGAGCGTCTTGCCGCGAACGTCGATCGGCGGGCGGTCGTCGCGATAAAGCTTCTCCCGCCGTGCCAGTTCCACGCGCTCGCGACGGACCACCTCTTCGATGGTCGATTCGGGAATATTGACCTGGCTGAGCAGTTCCTCGTTGTAGACGATGCCGCCGCCTGAGGCGATCGCACCCATGGCCAGTTCCTCCTGGCCCGGGTAGCCCAGCTTACGCACCACCATCACGTCCAGGGGGGCTTGCAGTGCAGCAGCGATCTCGAACGCCACGGGAACCCCGCCGCGCGGAAGGGCCAACACCAGAACGTCCTTACGTCGGCGGTACGATGCCAGCTCCCGGGCCAGGACACGGCCGGCCTCCCTGCGATCGGCGTAGATCATCGCGAGCCTCCAACATAAGTCTACGGTTCCCGGGCATTCACGTGATTCACTGGGGCGAAAGGAATACCATCGTTCTGGGGTGGGACACACCCCGATGTGCCGCTCGTATACCCCTTCGCACACGAATTGCTGAGAAGTGGGTGTCGTGGGTGGTCGATTATCGTTTGTACTAAATCATGCTAATATGCCCGGGTGCCGCACCCCAGTGGTCGACGGTTCGACCCGTGCGTCACCCCCTACGGGAGTTATAGCGTCGTGTTGCACCCGGATTCGTCCGACTCAGCCCCTCAATCCATCCAGTTGAACAGCCTCAGCCTGGATTTCATTGAGAGTCTTTATCAGGAATACCTGACTGACCCCGCCCGCGTTTCGCCGGCCTGGCGCGAGTACTTCGATCGTGAACGCCGCAGTGCCGGGGGCAACGGCACGGTTCAGGTGATCGGACCTCGCTTCCAGCCTCGCAGCATCTTCAATCCGGGAAGTGTCGCTGGCAATGGGCGGGTGACGGCCATGACCACAGGGCCGCGCAACATCGCCGCGCTGCAGGAGCGTGCCGCCCAGCTTGTGCGCAACTACCGTGTACGCGGGCACATAGCGGCACAACTCGACCCGTTGCGCCGGCCGGTCCCGCACGTGCCGGAGCTGGAGCCCTCCTTCTACGGGCTGACCGAGGAGGACATGGACATTCCCCTGTCCACCGAACTGGTGGGCGGGGCGGACGTCCAGACGCTGCGCCAGATCATCGAACGCATGCGCAACACTTACTGCCGCCACATCGGCGTGCAGTTCATGCACATCGATGACCTGCGCATCCGCGAATGGCTCCAGCAGCGGATGGAATACACGCAGAACACGCTGACCCTCAGCCGCGAGGAGCAGCGCCGCGTCTTCAAACGTCTCACCGATGCCGTCGTTTTCGAGCAGTTCATCCAGACCAAGTACGTCGGGACCAAGAGCTTCAGTCTGGAAGGAGCAGAAACGCTCATCCCCTTGCTTGATCTTGCGATCGAAAAGACGGCCGACCAGGGGGTGGACGAGATCGTCATCGGCATGGCGCACCGCGGTCGGCTCAATGTGCTGACGAGCATTCTTGGCAAGCGGCCGCGCGACATCTTCCGCGAGTTCGAGGACATCGACCCGCGCCACCACATTGGCGGGGGGGACGTCAAGTACCACCTGGGCTACTCGAGCGACTGGATCAGTCAGTCGGGCCGAAAGATTCACCTGTCGCTGTCGTTCAACCCCAGCCACCTGGAGTACATCAACCCGGTGGCGTTGGGCCGAATGCGCGCCAAGCAGGACCGGGTAGGCGACCATGCCCGGGAAAAGGGCATGGTGATGCTGATCCACGGCGATGCCGCGTTCGCCGGCGAGGGCATCGTTCAGGAAACGCTCAACCTCAGCGAGCTGAACGCCTACAAAGTGGGCGGCACGCTGCACATCGTCGTCAACAACCAGATTGGCTTCACCACCGGGCCGGAGGAAGGTCGCTCCACCGTCTACGCCACCGATGTGGCGCGCATGCTGCAGATTCCCATCTTTCATGTGAACGGGGAATACCCCGAGGCGGTGGCACAGGTAGTACGTCTGGCACTGGATTTCCGTGCGACGTTTAAGAAGGACGTCGTGGTGGACATGTACTGCTACCGGCAACTGGGGCACAGCGAGGGCGATGAGCCGGCCTTCACCCAGCCGCTGATGTACAAGGCGATCCGCAGCCGTAAGTCCGTACGCGACAGTTACCTGGATCACCTGTTAAAGCTGGGCGGGCTGACGCGCGAGGAAGCCGATGAGATGACCCGCCAGCGTCAGGAGGAACTGGAAGCGGAGCTGGCCGCCGCGCGGAGCAACGACTATGTGCGGCCGAACCAGACTGGCGCGGGCATCTGGAAGGGCTATCACGGTGGGCCGATCGTTGATGAGAAGCCTACCGGTGTCGACCGGAAGAAGCTGGCCAAGCTGCTGGAGGCGACCACGCACGTGCCCGAAGGTTTCCACGTCCATCGCAAGGTGGAACGCGGGCTGGAAGCCCGGCGGGAGATGGCACGCGGCGAACGACCGCTGGACTGGGCGGCGGGCGAGGCGCTGGCGTTTGCAACGCTGGCCACCCAGGGCATTCGCGTGCGGATGACCGGGCAGGACGTCGCCCGCGGCACGTTCAGCCAGCGCCATGCCGTCCTGGTCGATCAGGAGACGGGCCAGCGTTATATGCCTCTGGCCAAACTCGCCCCGGATCAGGCGCCCATCGAACTCTACAACAGCCCCCTCAGCGAGGCGGGCGTGCTCGGCTTTGAGTACGGCTACAGCCTGGATTGCCCCGATGGCCTCATCCTCTGGGAAGCGCAGTTCGGCGACTTCGTCAACGTGGCGCAGGTCATCATTGACCAGTTCATCACCAGCGCCCGCGACAAGTGGAAGCGGTACAGCGGCCTGGTCATGCTCCTGCCTCACGGCATGGAAGGGCACGGCCCCGAGCACTCCAGCGCCCGATTGGAACGCTTCCTCACGCTCGCGGCGGATGAGAACATCCAGATCGCCAACGTGACCACGCCAGCTCAGTTCTTCCACCTGCTGCGCAGGCAGGTACTCAATTCCTGGCGCGTGCCGCTGGTGGTGATGACGCCCAAGAGCCTGCTGCGTCATCCGCTGGCGGTGTCGACCCTGGATGAGCTGGCGACGGGCGGCTTCCAGAAGGTAATCGCCGATCCGGACCATACCGGGCCGCGGATCAAGCGTGTGCTGTTGTGCACGGGCAAGATCTACTATGAACTGCTCGAAGCACGCAAGCAGCAGAATCGCGAGGATGTGGCGATCGTTCGTCTGGAACAGCTTTACCCCTTCCCGCACGAGGACTTGCGCCGCGCGTTGGAGAGCTATCCCGACGGCACGCCCGTTGTGTTCGTTCAGGAGGAGCCGCACAACATGGGGGCGTGGCGCTACATCAAGGCGATCTGCAAGCACAACCTTTACGATCGGTTACCGCTGTCAGGGGTAACGCGGCCCGAATCAGCCAGCCCGGCGACCGGATCATCCGCTGCGCACAAACTCGAACAGCAGACCCTGATCGACAAGGCACTCGGCGGCAGCTGCGAGGAGGAAGAAGCCCACGTGGCCGAAACCTGTTGACCCGCGACCTATTCAATGCGAATCTGCCTGCAAGGCATCAATATCAAAGCCATTTGTAATCAAAAAGAAGAGATGGAAAAGCAGCATGGCGGCTGAACTGAGAATCCCCAGCGTGGGCGAATCGGTATCTGAAGTGGAGATCACCCGATGGTTGAAATCCGAGGGGGACGCCGTTGAGCAGGACGAGCCACTGGCGGAACTGGAGACCGACAAGGCGACTCTGGAGTTGAATGCACCGGTCTCCGGCCGACTGACGAAGGTGCTCAAAAAGGCGGGGGAGACGGTCGCGGTGGGTGAGGTGGTGGGTTACGTGGAGGCTGGTGCGGCGGGAGCCAAATCCGCGCCAATGCCGTCGGCCTCGGGTCAGGATGTGGAAGGCTCACCGCGCGGGGAGAAGGTGGGAACGGAAGGTCAGCGAGTGATGCCTGCGGCACAGGTCGCGGCTGAGCAGCACGGGGTGGATCTGTTGGGTGTGCGTGGTACAGGGCCTGGCGGTCGCGTGCTGAAAGAGGACGTGATGCGGCAGGTGGAGCGTCCTGCACCCGCAAAGGATGTCGCACCTGCGCCAGCTCCGGCACCGATTATCGGCGGCGACCGCGAGGAAGAAATTGTGCGCATGAGCCCCATGCGGCGACGCATCGCCGAGCGGCTTGTCGAAGCGCAGCATACCGCGGCCTTGCTCACCACTTTCAACGAAGTCGACATGTCCGCCGTGATGGACTTGCGCTCGCGCTACCGTGATACCTTTGAGAAAAAGCACGGTGTGCGGCTGGGCTTCATGTCCTTCTTCGTCAAGGCGTCGATCGAAGCGCTCAAGGCATTCCCGGCGATCAACGCGGAAATCCGCGGCGAAAACATCGTCTACCGCAACTACTATGACATTGGTATCGCGGTGAACACGCCCAAGGGGCTGGTTGTGCCCGTGCTACGCAATGCCGAGCGAATGAGCTTTGCCGAGATCGAAAAGGCGATCGGTGATTTCGCCAGGCGAGCTCAGGAAAACAAGCTGGAGTTGTCCGAGCTGCAGGGTGGCACGTTTACAATCAGCAACGGCGGTGTGTTCGGCTCGCTGCTGTCCACGCCGATCATTAACCCGCCTCAGAGCGGCATCCTCGGTATGCACGCCATTCAGGAACGCCCCGTGGCACGCAACGGCCAGGTGGTCATCCGCCCGATGATGTACATCGCGCTGAGCTACGACCACCGCATCGTTGACGGCAAGGGTGCTGTCCAGTTCCTCGTCCGCATCAAGGAAATCATCGAGGACCCGGCGCGGGCACTGCTGGAAATCTGATCACGTCTGACGCAATGGGTACGAGTGGGGCCGGGGGGGAACCGAGACGAAACGAAGCGACAATGCAACACGACCTGATCATTATTGGCGCTGGGCCCGGGGGATATGTCGCGGCGGTGCGGGCCGCGGAGCAGGGGCTGAACGTCGGGATCGTCGATGAGAACGATCTTCTGGGCGGCACCTGTTTGCGTGTCGGCTGCATTCCCAGCAAGGCGCTACTCGAATCCAGCGAACGCTTCCACGAGACACAGCACGCGCTGGCGGAACACGGCATCAAGGTCAAGGGCGTGGAGCTGGACCTGGCCGCGATGCTCAAGCGCAAGGATGAGGTGGTCGGCACGCTGGCCTCCGGGATCGCCACGCTCTTCAAGATGCACAAGGTGAAGAGCTATCAGGGGCGCGGCCGTATTACCGCGCCGGGGAAAGTAACCGTCGAGGGCAGGGATAACGTCGAACTGACGGCGAAGAACATCCTTATCGCCACCGGCTCCGTGCCTGCATCACTGCCAGGCGTGAAACTGGATGGCGACCGCATTGGCACCAGTACCGAGGCACTCGCCTACCGTGAGGTTCCCAAGCATCTGGTGGTGATCGGCGCGGGGGCGATCGGCCTGGAACTCGGCTCGGTGTGGAGTCGGCTGGGTGCGAAGGTTACCGTACTGGAGTATCTGGACCGCATCCTGCCGGGTATGGATGACGACCTCGCCCGCGAAGGGCTCAAGCTCTTCAAGAAGCAGGGCATGGACATCCACCTGGGCGTAAAGGTCACGGGGGCGAGCGTCAAAAGGAACAAGGTGACGGTCCAGCGCGAAGGCGGTGACCCGATCGAATGCGACCGACTGCTGGTAGCGGTAGGGCGCAAGCCCAACACGCAGGGGCTTGGCCTGGACACGGTGGGGGTGAAGCTGGATGAGCGTGGTCGAATTGTCGTCGACCAGCACTTCCGCACGAATGTGGAAGGCATCTACGCGATCGGTGATGTGATTGCCGGCCCGATGCTCGCGCACAAGGCTGAAAGCGAAGGCGTGGCCTGCGTGCAACATCTGGCGGGCAAGGTTGGCCGGGTCAACTACGATGCCATTCCGGCGGTGGTGTACACCAACCCGGAGATCGGCTCGGTGGGCAAGACCGAGCAGGAGCTGAAGCAGGCGGGTGTTCAGTACCGCAAGGGCGTGTACCAGTTCCGTGCCAATGGCCGGGCCCGCGCGATGGCACAGACCGACGGCTGGGCGAAGGTGCTCGCCGACGCTGCGACCGACCGCGTGCTGGGCGTCCACATCATCGGACCACGCGCCGGTGATCTGATCAACGAAGCGGTGACGGCCATCGAGTTTGGTGCTTCAGCCGAGGACCTCGCTCTGGTCTGCCATGCCCACCCGACGCTGCCGGAAGTCCTCAAGGAAGCGGCTCACGCGGCCCACATCGCCAAACGGTGACAGCGTCATCGCACCGCGCGATACCGTATCGAAGTTTGCAGCCGATTTCCGCATGTGAACCGATAGCGGTAGTATGACCAGTATGACTTCCTCGTCGGCCCGGACCGTCCGCCCCGAAGCGATCGCGCTGCGCGGTCGACGTGTGCATTTCATCGGCATCGGCGGCTGTGGCATGTCAGGGCTGGCACGCATGGCCCGGCACTTTGGAGCAGTCTGCACCGGCTCGGATATGGCTGCCTCCGCTGCGGTTGCATCGCTCCGTGACGAGGGGTTTGCGGTTTCCCTGATACAAACGGCGGACAGCCTGCCCGATGACTGCGACCTGGTGGTTGTTTCCGCGGCGATCAAGCCGGACCATCCCGAACTGGCTGAGGCCAGACGGCGCGGTATCCGCGTGCTCAAGTACGCCCAGATGCTCGGCGAGCTGATGATCGGCCGCATCGGTGTTGCCATCGCCGGCACGCACGGCAAATCGACCACCACCAGCATGTTGAGTCACACGCTCATCCGAGCGGGGTTGGACCCGTCCTTCATCGTAGGGGCGACGTGTGAACAGATCGGTGGCGGATCGCGCACCGGCCGAAGCGGCCCGGGGGGCATCCTCGTCGCTGAAGCGTGCGAGTTCGACCGCTCCTTCCACCACCTGCACCCGACCCATGCCGTGATCCTCAACGTCGAGGAGGATCACATGGAGATTTACGGCTCGCTGGACGCGATCGTCGAATCGTTCGCGATTTTCGCCCGTAAGCTGCCAGCCGACGGCTCGCTGCTGATCAACCACGAGATGCCGCATCGCCTGGCGATTACGGCCGGGCTGGACTGCCCGGTCGAGACGATCGGCTTCGCTCCGCAGGCGGACTGGCACGTCGAGTTGATCGAACCGGAGGATGCCGGCGGCGCGCCGCTGACGCGGCTGAGCCATCGCGGTTCACCCGTGGCGCAGTGGCGCACGAGGGTGCCCGGGGAGCACATGGCCTACAACGCCTGTGCCGCAGCGATCACGGCCCATCGGCTGGGGGCGTCGTGGGAGGACATCGCCACGGCGCTGGCTGATTTCCGCGGGCTGGATCGGCGTATGCAGCTTCTGGGCTACAAGGAGATCGACGGCGGCACCATCACCATCGTCGACGACTACGGCCACCACCCCACCGAGGTGGACACCACGCTGCGCGCCCTGCGACGGCACTACCAGCCGCGCCGGCTCATCTGCGTTTTTCAGCCGCACCAGCACAGCCGCACCCGCTTCCTCATGGAGCAATTCGCTGCGAGCTTTTCCGAGGCGGACATTGTGATCGTACCGCACATCTACTTTGTGCGCGACAGCGAGCAGGAACGTCATGCCGTGCAGGCGGGCGACCTGGTCGACCGTATCCGCCAGAAGGGCAGGCAGGCGATGCACCTGTATCCTTTCGCCGCGATCGTCGAGCAATTGCAGGTCATCACCCGCCCAGGCGACCTGGTGGTCACCATGGGGGCGGGGGATGTCTGGAAAGTCGCTTACGACCTGCTGGCGGTGTGAGTGGTCGTTCCGTTTATGGGGTGGCCGACTGCAGCTTTTCCATGGCCGCGTTGAGGTGTTCCGCCAGCTCCGGCTGCGTTGCCAGACGGAACATTTCACCGATCAACTTGCTCATCGTCGCCTGAATACGATCGGCATGCTTTTCCACCGCAGCCGTGATTTCCTCGGTTGAATATGTTTCTTCAAAAGCCTTCATCTGCGCCTGCAGCGACTCCAATTTCGCCGCCAGCTTATCGAGCTTCGCTCCCGCTGCTTTCGCCGACGCTTCGTCCTTGATGCTCGCCAGCACTTCGACCACCTCCTCCAGCGCGGTGACGCTTTCGTTCATCACCGTCTCAGGTGTGTCACCGCCACAACCGACCAGAGTGATCGCGCACACGAGCAGCAGGAGGGAACCGGCGAGTTTCATGAGGAGCCTTTCTGAAAAGGGAGGTTTGGAAGGTTGATTTGACGTACTGTAACACCGGGCGGTGAAAATCCGAAATCCGAAGCCAGAAATCCGAAAGAAGGCCGAAGGTCCAAATCCCAATATCCAATAGTTGGACATTCGGATTTGAAATTTTGGATTTGTTTCGGATTTCGGGCTTTGGATTTACTTGAGAAGATCCGGCCTTCTCTCCTTCGTCCGCTTGATCGATTGTTCCTTTCTCCACGCCTCGATCTGGGCATGGTTGCCGCTGAGCAGGACATCGGGGACGGGCATGTCCTGCCAGACGGGGGGACGGGTGTAGTGGGGGTGGTCCAGCAGTCGGCTGCTGCCGGGGGAGAAGCTCTCGTGATGGGCCGATTCCTCGTGACCCAGCGCCCCGGGGATGAGCCGCACAACGGCATCGATGAGCACCATCGCGGGCAGCTCACCGCCGGTGAGCACGTAGTCACCGATGCTGATCTCATCCATCGGCTGCAGCTTCTGGATGACCCGCTCGTCGAACCCCTCGTAGTGGCCCGCGAGGATGAGCAGCCGAGGCTCACGCGACAGTTCCTCGACCAATGGCTGGGTCAGCGTCACACCCTGAGGCGTCATGAGGATGCGCCGGGCGGGAACGTCGCTCATCGCCTCGACCGCCTGAACCGCGTCCCAGACCGGCTGGCACTGGATGACCATGCCCGGTCCGCCGCCATAAGGCGGTTTGTCCACCTTGCCATGTTTGTCAGTCGACCAGTCGCGGATGTTGTGGACGTGGTAGCTCACCAGCGGAGGCCGAACGATTGTGGGGTCGGCCGGTTCCGGCACCGCCTCCGCTGCCCGCTTGAGAATGCTCGCCCCAAGCACGCCTTGGAACATCTCGGGGAAGAGGGTGAGAACGTCGATACGCATGGCGGTTGAGAAAGGATGCGTTAGATAGGTTGTGGTTAGTGGTGAGTAGTGAGTGTTTGTGGTTGCATGGTCGTTCATTCGAAAGCCCACGGGCTCCCGCCCGTGGAACCTACCCCCCGTATGAATCACCCTCCACCACGCCCCCGCGCCCCAAAGAACAACGGCCCACAGCGCGAGGGGTCGCCTCACACTCGCGGGCCTTTGTTGCCAGATCCTGCGGCATCAGGCCTTGGTCAGGCCTTCTTGCCCTTTTTGCCGGCCGTCGTGTCGATGCCGACCTTCCGCAGCAGATCCCGGACGGTGTCGGTGGGCTGGGCGCCGACGCTCAGCCAGTACTGCACACGCTCCGTGTTCACCTTGATCGCCTTGGCCTGGTCCTTCTCCAGCGGGTCGTAGTAGCCCAGCTCCTCGATGGCTTCCGAGTCGCGGGCGGTCCGCTGATCCATGGCGTTGATGCGGTAGAAGGGGCGGTGACGCCGACCGAACCGTTTGAGTCGCAGTTTGACCATAATTCGCAGATTCCGGGGCCTTTGCGGGCCAAGTCCATATCGAGCCAAGTAGTCTACCGCAGCGGGCGGAGTAGTTCAAGGCGGACTGAGACGGGTGCCGGTGGGGATTCAGACACCTGGGGGGGAGGAAGCCTCACGTGTCAAAGTACATGCAGAACTCGTAAGGGTGGGGCCGCTGACGCAGGGCGGCGATCTCCTGTTCCCGCTTGAACTTGATCCAGTAGTAGACGACTTCCTCGGTGAAGACGTCGCCTTCGAGGAGGAAGGCGTGGTCACGCTGCAGGTCGTCCAGAGCTTCCTCCAGGTCGACCGGCGTGGAGCGCAGGGCTTCGAGCTGCTCCGGCTCCAGTTGCACCAGTTCCTTGTCGACCGGGTCGCCCGGGTCGATCTCGTTGCGAATGCCGTCGATGGCCGCCATGGTGATCGCGGCGAACGCCAGATAGGGGTTGCACGACGGGTCAGGGAAGCGGATTTCTATGCGTTTAGTAGCAGGGTCGTTCTTATAAACCGGCACGCGAATGGCGGCGGCGCGATTGCGTGAAGAGTAGACCAGGTTCACTGGTGCTTCGTAGCCGGGCACCAGCCGTTTAAAGCTGTTGGTGGTGGGGTTGGTGAAGGCGACCAGCGCCCGGGCGTGGTGGAGGATGCCGCCGATGGCGTACAGACCAATCTTGCTCAGGCCGGCGTAGTGTCGACCGCCAAAAAGGGGCTTGTCATCCTTCCAGAGGGAAAAGTGGGTGTGCATGCCTGAGCCGTTGTCCATGTAGAGCGGCTTGGGCATGAAGGTGGCGACTTTGCCGTGGCGGGCCGCCACGTTTTTGACGACGTACTTGTAGAACATGCACGCGTCAGCCATGTCCACCAGCGGCAGGTGACGCAGGTCGATTTCACCCTGTCCACCTGTGGCGGCTTCGTGATGGTGGCTGTCGACGGGCAGGCCCATCTTCATCATCACGTCCACCATTTCCGAACGGATGTTGGACAGCGTGTCGACCGGCGGCACCGGGAAGTAGCCTTCCTTGAGACGAATCTGGTTGCCCAGGTTGGTCGGGTCCGCCTTGCCGCGGTTCCAGATGCCCTCGACCGAATCGACGCGGTAGACAGCCTCGTTGATGGTCTGGTCGTAATGGACGTTGTCGAAGATGAAGAATTCGAGTTCGGGGCTGAAATAGGCGGTGTCAGCGATGCCGGTCTGCTTCAGATAGGCCTCTGCCTTACGGGCGATGGAGCGTGGGTCGCGGGCGTATTCCTTCTTGGTGACCGGGTCACGCACGTCGCAGATCATCGAGAGCGTGGGGTATTCGAAGAAGGGGTCAATGCGTGCGGTGTGCGACACTGGCATGAGCAGCATGTCGCCCTCGTTGATGGGCTGCCAGCCGCGGATGCACGATCCATCGAACCCGAAGCCATCCTCGAAACTTTGTTCGGTCAGTTCGCTCGCGACGAAGGTGGTGCGCTGCCACTGACCTGGGAAGTCCATGAAGCGGCAGTCGATAAACTGGATGTTGTTCTGCTTGACGAACTGGACAACCTGCTTGGGCGTCATGGGGGCGAGAATAGCGGGGCGGGGGTAATGGGGCAAGGGAGGAGGACGCGACAGATCGCTTGGCTACATGGAACTGCCCTCCGTGTCCTGGTGTCTCGGTTTCCGCCCTCACACCTCAATGGCGTACTGCTTCATCTTCTTGTAGAGCGTCGTCCGGTTGACGTCCAGGTCGCGGGCGGTGGCCTGCCGGTTCCAGTTGTTGGCCTTGAGGGCGGCGAGGATGATCTGCTTTTCCGGCTCCTCCAGTGCTTTGGCGAGTGGAGTGGGGTGCCAGCCGCCAACCAGTGCGGGGATGGCGATCAACCCGCGTGCCGGGTCGGGGCGCTGGGCGTGCCCGTTGGCCGAAGCGCCCGGGCCTGTGCCGTGACGCACCGAATCGGGCAGGTCCTCCGGCTGAATGACCGGTGAGCGGCTGAGCACCACGGCCCGCTCGATCGCGTTCTCCAGCTCACGCACATTGCCCGGCCAGGTGTGACGGCGAAGCGCCTGCATCGCTTCTTCGCTCAGGCGGCGCTCCTTGCCCATCGCCTTGCAGTATTTGGCCAGGAAATGCTCAGCCAGTAGTGGAATGTCACCAGCGCGCTCAGCCAGCGCGGGAAGCTGAATATTCACCACATTGATGCGGTAGTAGAGGTCTTCGCGGAACGCGCCTTTGGCGACAAGCTCAGCAAGATTCTGGTTCGTCGCCAGTACGAAACGCACATCGACATGCACTGTGCGCGAGGAACCGACCGGCTCGAACGCCTTTTCCTGCAGCACGCGCAGAAGTTTGAGTTGTAGCGCGGGAGTGGCGCTGTTGATTTCGTCAATAAAGAGAGTGCCCCCGTCGGCCGCCAGACACTTACCCGGTTTGTCGTAGTCTGCGCCGGTGAATGCACCTTTCACGTGGCCGAATAGCTCGCTTTCCAGCAGCGTTTCGGGAATGGAACCACATGAGAAGGTGACGAATGGTCCGCTGCGTCGCGGGCTGCGTTCGTGGATGGCGCGGGCGATCATGGTCTTGCCGGTGCCGCTGGCGCCTTCGATGAGCACGGTGGTGGGGCTGGCGGCGACGGCTTCGACCAGATCGTAAATCTTCTGCATCCGGTAGTCGGCCCCGACGATGTTGTCCAGGCCGAACCGCTCGGTGAGTTGATGCTTGAGTGTCTGGTTCTCCGCGACGAGCGCATGCTGCTGAGCTGCCTTGCTGACCGCCAGGCGCAGTTCATCGTCGACGATGGGTTTGGTCAGGTAGTCTGCTGCACCCAGCCGCACCGCCTCGACGGCCGTTTCGATCTTGCCGAAGCCGGTGATGACGATGACGACGACGGGGTAGCCCTGCTTTTTGATTTTGCGCAGCAGGTCCATGCCGTCGCAGCGGGGCATGTTCAGGTCGGTGATGACGACACCGAAGGGAGGCTGATCGCTGGTGCCACCTGATTCGAGCATGGCCAGCGCCTCGTTGCCATCGCCGGCAGTGGCGCAACTGTAGCCCTCGTTGGTGAGGAACTGGGCGAGCGACTCGGCCACGATGAGGTCGTCGTCAACGATGAGAATCCGCGGCTTGGGCATGGCAAACGTAAAACTTCGGGGCCTGGTTCACTGAGTCATTGTTCAGGTTCACGTCGTCCGGGTTCAGGGTTGATGTAACGGATTCGGCGCCGGTGCGGGCCAGCGCATCGTGAGCACCGCGCCACCCGCTTCGTGGTTAGCGAGGGTCAGTTCGCCGTGGAGCGACTGCGCGATTTGGCGCGAAAGCTGCAGGCCGATGCCGTGGCCGTCCGTCTTGGTGGTGCGGCCGAAGAGAAATCGGCCGTGCTCGTCGGTGAGCGTCCTGTCAATACCCGGGCCGGTGTCACGCACGGTCAGGATCAGCTCGTCCGCCTCGCGGCGCACCATGATGTCGATGAAGCGGTCGGCCAGCCGGCGGTCGGTGGTGCGGTCGAACGCCTCGATACTGTTCCGCAGCGCGTTGGCAATGACCGGGTAGATCGGTCCGGCGGGCAGTTGCGCTGCCTCACGCTGCAGCGTCACGCGCACCTCGATGTCGCGCATCGATGCCGCGGGCGCCATCAGTGTTACGGCGTGCTGGACCGCTTCACCGATGGTCCGCATCTGGTCGAACAGTCTGCCCGGTGTCTGGTCGGCCCGCATCCAGCGGTGGATAAGCTTCGCCATCTGCTGCATGGCGGTATTGGCTGCTTCCAGACGGGGCAGCAGGTCGTCCCCCGTTTCAGGGGTGGGCTCGCGCAGTTTCGAGATGGCCAGCCCCAGGTGACGCAGGCTGCCATCCAGCAGGTTCGCCAGCTCGTGCGCCAGGGCGTCGGAGCCGGCAGGTTTGGTGTTCTCGGACTCACGCACCGCGCGCGCGGCACCGGCGGCAGCGTCGACAGAACGCGACCGGGCCGGCACATCGTTGTTGCCTGAACGCGACATCACATCAGGTGTATCGACCCGTCGCGCAACCGACTTGAGGCATCAACGCAACAAATGTGTACGCAGGACAACCGCCCGGGACCGCATGAACGATGATCCGGGGCAACATCATCGCGTCCCGGCGATGGGTTCGGCCGGTGAACGCTGCTCTGCGGCAACAGCCGGCCTGTCCGGTGTGGCTTCGTCGGGGCATTCGGGGGAGTCGGTTGCGACCGGCGTGTGTGTAGTGGCCATCCAGCGGACGTTGCCGAAAAACGCCTCGTCCATCTGGATGCGGCACTTGTGGATGCGATGGCTGTGCAGCTTGAGCAGCGCCTTATCAACGAGCTGTTTGGTCAGTTGGCTGTCCGCGTATTCAGGGGCAACCGCGTATCGGCAGGCGTAGCCATTCGCCTCGCGCACGCAGACGATGGCGGCGACGATGGTATTACCATCGCGTGCCACCAGGCTCAGGCCCAGTGGTAACGCCAGGTTGGAAGGTAGCTGCTCATCGAAGAGCTGACGCATCTGCGGCAGCTCCTCGGGCCGGACCTCGCTGATCAGCACGTGCGCACCCCCTTGCAACAGCGGGTATCGATCCCACTTATCGGCGGAATTGGTGCCGCTGTTAAGGGGCTGTTCTGCCATGCGCGACGCGACAGAACCTTGTCGGGAAGTCAGGCAAGCCCCAGGGCTGCCGCGTCACGGTCGGTCAACATACCGCCGTCGCTGCGCTGCTTCACCGTGCCATCGCGTTTCCACGACCGCTCGCAGCGCGGCTCGTGACGCAGGTCAATCACGCGTGGCTGGTCGGCATCGTCGGCGAATTCGACCCGACTGATGCCGCACAGGTCCGCCAGATCGACCCGATCGAACGCCTCCAGCTCCGGCGTGCGGGCGATGACCAGTCCGCAATCCAGCGGGTTATCGATGTCCATCGACTGCCGGGCATCCTCGATCGCCTTGAGCCACACCTCACGCTGGGCCATGACCTTTTGCCAGTCGCCATTCACGCGGATCGGCATCTGCTCCGGCAGCAGCTCCAGATGCACGCAGACTTCGCCATCGGGGATAAGCGTGCGGAACGCTTCATCCGCGGTGTGTGGCAGGATCGGTGCGACGAGCCGACAGAGAGCGTGGGCAATGTCGTACATCGCCGTCTGCGTGCGTCGACGTCGCGGGCTGTCCGCGGCATCGCAGTAGAGCCGATCCTTTGTTGCCGCAAGGTAGGTTGCCGAGAGCGTTTCGTTACAGAAGCTGAACAACGCTTCATGCGCCTTGCGGAAGGCGAACTGTTCGTACGCGCTGCGCACCGTCGCGGTGAGCCGATTCAGTTCGTCCAGCGCCCAGGCGTCGATGCTCGACGCATCCGTTTCTGTGAAGGTGTAGCGATGCGCCTTCGGGTCAAAGTCAAACAGGTTGCTCAATAGATACCGCAGCGTATTGCGAACTTTGCGGTATTCCTCGCCAGCCACCTTGAAGTAATCCAAATCGACCTTGATGTCGTTGTCTGTATTGAGCGAGGAAACCCACCAGCGGCAGACATCCGCGCCGAAATCCTTGAGCAGATCCTCGACTTCCAGCGCGTTGCCCAGGCTCTTGGACATCTTTTTGCCGTCGCGGTCGACCATGAAGCCGTGGGTGAGAATAGCCTTGAAAGGCGGGCGGGCCGTTGCGCCGATCGCCAGCAGCAGCGACGACTGGAACCAGCCGCGATGCTGGTCGGAACCTTCGATGTAGAGGTCGGTCGGCACCGCCTCATCGCCAAACCGCCTGCGGACGACTGCGTTCCAAGATGAACCCGAATCGACCCACACGTCCAGCGTGTCCGAACCCTTGCGGATCGCAGCATTCGGATCGGCAAGTGCTTCCCTGACCCATTGCGGAGCATCCGGATCCGCGTTCGGGTCGTAGTACTGCAGTAGATCGCGTGCCTCAGAGAGGAACCATACATCGGTTCCCTTCTCGCCGATCAGCTTCGCCACCGCGCGCACCGATGCGGGTGTCAGCAGCACCTCGCCTTCGACGCCTTCAGGCGGATAGAACGCGGGGATCGGCACGCCCCACGAGCGCTGCCGCGAGATACACCAGTCCGGCCGCGTCTCCAGCATGCCGCGCAAACGGTTACGGCCCCAGCCGGGGTAGAACGTGACATCCTTTTCTACCGCGTCGATTGCGCGCTGCCGCAGTGAAGCGGTGGTGCAGTTTGCTTCGAACGGCTTATCGACGCTGATGAACCACTGTTCGGTTGCGCGGAAGATGACCGGGCTTTTGCCGCGCCAGTCGTGCGGATAGCTGTGCAGGAACTTGTGGTCGTGGAAGAGGTGACCGCTGGCTCGCAGATGTTCGACCACCTTGCCGTTGGCGGTCCACACATCGACGCCGCGCAACCATTCGGGCACTGTGTCGTCGAACGTACCGTCGTCCTTTACAGGGCAGTAGATCTCCAACCCCTCGCGCAGGCCGGTCTGATAGTCCTCGGCACCGTGTCCCGGCGCGGTGTGTACCAGCCCGGTACCGTCTTCGAGCGTGACGTACTCCGCGCCAACGACGCGACCGGTGCGATCGATGAATGGGTGCTTGTAGGTGACGCACAGCAGGTCTGCACCACGCAACACGCTCACCGGTTCGGCCGAGCCGGTATGCCCGCCCGCGGCCAGCACCCTCGGCGCCAGTTCGACTGCGATCACCACTCGGCGGCCGTTGCCAATGTCGTACACCCCGTAGTCGTACCGCTCGTTCACCGCCACCGCGAGGTTGGCTGGCAGCGTCCACGGCGTGGTCGTCCAGATCATCAGGTGTGTGAAAGCCGCCCCGGCAGGAGCGTTGGCCACCTCAAAGAGGACATAAACGCTGGTATCCTCGCGGTCGTAATACTCCAGTTCCGCATCGGCAAGGGCGGTGCGGTTGGCGATTGACCAGTGCACGGGCTTGAGGCCGCGATAGACGATGCCACGCTCGACCAGGTTGGCCAGCACCTCGAGTTCCGCCGCCTCGTATTCGGGCAGCATCGTGATGTACGGGTTGTTGTAATCACCCAGCGTGAGCAGCCGCTGCATCTGTGTGGACTGCAGCTTGATGTACTTCTCGACCGAAGCCTTGCACTTGCGGCGAATCTGGATGGCCGGCATCGACTTGGCCTGCTCGCCCAGTTCCTGGATCACCTTGTGCTCGATGGGCAGGCCGTGGCAGTCCCAGCCGGGCACGTATGGCACGTCGTAGCCGAGCATGCCCCGGCTGCGCACGACGATGTCCTTGAGCACCTTGTTGAGCATGTGCCCCAGGTGGATCGGGCCGTTGGCGTAGGGCGGACCGTCGTGGAAGACGAACCGCTTTCGCGACTTGCCCAGCTCGCGCAGTCGCTGATACAGCCCCATCTCCTGCCAGCGCTTGAGCGAAGCCGGCTCGTTCTGCACAAGGTTCGCCTTCATGGCAAAGCCGGTGCGCGGCAGGTTCAACGTGTTCTTATAGGAGGGTCGATCTTGCTTCGTTTCACTCATAGCCCGCCGATTCTAGCCATCCGTTGAGCCCCTCGCATGTTGCCGGTGGGAGGGGCGGTCAGTTTCGGGCAGGTCGCAGGCCGGTCGCGCCCAGCACACGGGTGCGACGGCGCAGGGAGATGGTGTTCAGGACGTCCGGGACGGTCGCGACGAGGGGTTGTACAGCCGTCGGGACGGGTTGGCTGGCGGTGAGTTCGGCCGGGGTAGTGGTGGCCTTATCTGTGGCCGGGGTTGCCTCGGCTTCGGCAGGAACCGGATCGGTCGTCGGGAGGGTAGCGGTCGGTTCTACCTGGGTGGCGGGAGGCAGGTCGACTGGCGTGACGGAGAGGCTGCTGTCAGCGGAGCGGCCGACGTGCAGCTCGCCGCGGAAGGTGGACCCGGGCGGGGCGATCAGGCTCGCACAGCGGATGTCGCCCAGGAGCACTGCCTCGGGGGCCAGTTCGATCGCTCCGGTGACGTTGATGCTGGCCTCGACGTGGCCGGCGATGCGGGCGCTGGCCGCCTCAATGGTGCCGCGAATCTGGGCCGCCGGGCCGACCTCCAGCTCGCCGCGCACCCGCAGCACACCCTGGAACCGGCCGTGATAACGGACATCGCCATCCAGCGACAGTTCACCTTGCAGATCGCAGTCCGGCCCGAGCGTGACGAGTTGCGCGATGTGAGCTTCCATGCGTGGATAAGATCGTCGCAGATGGGTGTCTGGCTCCAATGATTCGTGCGGGCCTGCCCCCGGTAGGGCAATGACAGCCGCGACGACTTTCTACTGGCTGATGCGAGCGAGGGAGGCAGACGTTATCCTGCACGCCATGACCGAACGTCGCCGAAAACGCATTCTGCGACAGCACGTGCAGACCGATCGGCTGCTGGGTGTGGACGCGGTTCCGCTGGGTGAGCCGGTGGCGCCGGTCCCGACCGCTGCCGGTTCCGCTTCACGGTCCTCAACCGTTGCTTCCGCCGTGCGGTCGAACGCTGCTCCGTTGCTTGCCACAGTAGCCGAGCCGCTGCCCCGGCTGGACCGTGAGGGCAAGCTGCGTGTGCTGGAGGCGATGCGGCTGGAAGAGGTGCAGAACTGCCGTAAATGCGAGTTGTGCCGAGGTCGGCTGAACACCGTTTTCGGTGAGGGCGATGTCGACGCGTCGATCCTCTTCATTGGTGAGGGCCCGGGCCAGAACGAGGACGAACAGGGGCGGCCCTTTGTCGGCCGGGCGGGCGAGCTGCTGGATAAGATGATCGCTGCGATGGGACTGAAGCGCGAGCAGGTCTACATCGCCAACATTGTGAAGTGTCGGCCGCCCAACAACCGCGCCCCGACGCCGATCGAGGTGGAGACCTGCTGGCCCTACCTTTACCGGCAGATCGCGACGATTCGGCCAAAGGTGATCGTGACGCTGGGTGGCCCGGCCGCCAAGGCGGTGCTGGGCACCAGTGAGGGCATCACCCGCCTGCGCGGTACCTGGCACAGCTACGTCCTTGGCCCCGGCGAGGAGCCGATCCCCGTCATGCCCACCTTCCACCCGGCCTACGTGCTGCGCAACTACACGCCGGAGGTGCGCGGTAAGGTCTGGTCCGACCTGCAGCAGGTGATGAAGCTCGTGGGGCTGTAAATCCGCAACTTCCTCAAGCAGCCACGGTTATCAGGACGATATACCCATCGAAGGGCGTGCGGTCACGCCCCGATCCAGGGTGCGCGCCATGAGCATCACCAGCAGTGTCGGCCTCATCAGCGGGATCAACTATCAGGAGCTGGTCGATCAACTGATCGCGATCGATGCCCGACCGCGCACACTCGTCCAGAACCGCACCACCGTCCTGCAATCGCAACAGGCGGCATTCCAGGCGATCAACGCCAAACTGCTGGCCCTGGATGTCAGCGTTACCACCATCACCAAGTCGGTCACCTTCAGCCCCAACAAGGCGACCAGCTCGAACGAATCCGTGTTAACGGCTGGCGCGACCTCCTCGGCTGTTCCCGGGACGTACCAGTTCCGTGTGCAGCGGCTGGTCAGCGGTCAGCAGACAGTGACACGCGGCTTTTCCGATACCGACGCGACACCCGTCGCCCCCAATGGTGCGACGCTCACCTTCGAGCCGGCCGGGGCACGACTGGACAGCAGCACGGTCCTGAGCCAGCTCAATGGTGGGACGGGCATCAGCCGCGGATTCATCCGCATCACCGACCGCAGTGGGGCGACAGCCCTGATCGACCTCTCAACCGCCTACACCGTCGACGATGTGCTCGACGCGATCAACAACGCCACGGGAGTAAACGTCACTGCTTCAGTGCAGGGCGATGGGCTGGTCATCACCGACAACACCGGGCAGACGGCATCGAACCTCGTCGTGCAGGATGTGGGCACGACCGGCACCGCCAGCAGTCTTGGCATCGTCGGTAATGTCGCGGCCAGTTCGATCACCGGCAGCGCGATCAACACCATCGGTGACAACACGCTGCTGAGCAGCCTCAACGACGGCAATGGTGTACATAATCGTGCCGGCGTGGCGGAGTTCCGTATCAACCTGCGCGATGGCAGCAGCGTCGACATCGATCTGGACGGCATTACCACGCTGAGCCAGCTGATCACGAAGATCAACACTGCTTCCGGAGGCAACGTCATCGCGCGTGTGAACGCGGACGGCACCGGGCTGGAACTTGTGGATCAGACGGCCGGGGCGTCGACCTTCCGGGTGGTCGCACTGAATGATTCGAGTGCCGCGGCGGACCTGGGCCTTCTCGGTGAGGATCAGGATGCCGACGGCGTGCTGACCGGGGCGCGGTTGATCGCGACGATCAACTCCAAGCTGCTTGCCAACCTCAATGGTGGGGCGGGTGTGGAGCTGGGCGTGATCCGTATCACCAACCGCGCGGGACAGGCGACTGATGTGGACCTGACCGGCGCAGCCTCGGTGGCGGACCTGATCGACCGCATCAATCAGGCTGGCGCGGGCGTGACCGCGTCGCTGAACGCAGCGGGCAACGGTCTGCGGCTGACGGATAACACCGGCGCGAGCGCTTCGGATCTCATCATCGAGGACCTTTCCGGCGCGGCGGCGGAACACCTGAACCTCGCCGGTTCGCACGCTGCCAGCAGTGTCGACTCGGGCAATCTGCAGTATCGCTACATCACCCTGTCCACACGGCTGGATGCGCTGAAGATCACGCGCGGCAAGTTCACGATCACCGATTCCAACGGTGTCAGCGGAACCGTTGACCTGACACAGGGCAACGAAATCACCATCGCCGATGTGCTGACGGAGATCAACAGCCGCGGGCTGGCGATCCATGCTCGCATCAATGACACGGGTGATGGCATTCTCATCGAGGACCACGGTGCGGGTGTCGTGAAGCTGAAGGTGGAGGAGGATGGTTCAACCACCGCCCGCGATCTGGGGCTGCTGGGCGAGGCTAAGGAAGCGGGGCAGGACCTCAACGGCTCCTTCGAGCGCACCATTACGATTGGCGAGAACGACACACTCAACGATCTGGTCAAGGCAATCAACGACGCGAACATCAGCGTCACGGCGTCGATCATCAACGACGGCTCGGCGGGCAGCCCCTATCGCCTGAGTCTCAGCTCCAAGGAGTCAGGCCGGTCGGCAGCCTTCATCTTCGACGATGGCGGGCTGAATCTCGGTGCGGTCACGCTCACACAGGCGTCCGATGCACTGGTGTTCTTCGGGGCGTCCAATCCCGCCCAGGCGGTCGCCATCAGCTCGTCCACCAACTCGCTTACGTCCGTGATCCCCGGCGCGACGATCAACCTGGTGGGCGTCAGTGACAGCAACGTGCAGGTGAGCATCACGCGTGATGACAGCCGGATCGTCAATGCGGTGCGCGATCTGGTGACGAAGTTCAACGATGTGATCGCGGCGATCGATCAGTACGACCGTTACGATTCAGAAAAACAGGAAAAGGGCCTGCTGCTGGGCGATCGGACGACGTCCAGTCTGCGGTCGGCGTTATTCAACATCGTCCTGACGCGCAGCACGGGCCTGTCCGGCCAGTACACGACGCTGGCGCAGATCGGCATCACGGTGGCGTCGGGGGGAAAGTCACTGTCGTTCGATGAGGAGAAGTTCACCCAGGCGCTGCAAAACGATCGACAGGCGGTTGAACAGCTTTTCACGTTCAAGGAAGAGGACAGCGAGGGCAGGATCGTTCGCGCGGGAATCGGTGTGTCGATCGACAAGCTGCTGGAACGGCTGACCGACATCGACAGCGGGTTGATCCAGACGCGCATGGAAGCGCTGGATCGACAGATTTCGCTGAACCAGCAGCGCATCGAGCAGCTCAACAAGGCACTGGAAGCCAAGCGACAGCGTTACCTGGCCCAGTTCATTGCGATGGAATCGGTGCTGGCGAAGATGCAGCAGCAAAGTAACGCGCTGGCGAACTGGCAGCCGCTGTCGTTTACCCCGCCCAACAGGAACCGGAACTGATCGTGAACGGAGTGCGGTCGCAGGTTATGGGACGCCCGGCGGGGCCGGTTAAGGCCCGGCGTCCTGATCGGCCGATAACGCTCCATGAGGCCACGTTGCCCGGCGAGTCGTAATACCATGCAAAGCGGTGTCAATCCCTATCTGCGTACCCGAATCATGACCGCCAGCGCCGAGGAGCTGCGGCTGATGCTCTACGATGGCGCGATTCGCTTCTGCAATCAGGCACGCACCGCGCTGCAAAACAATGATCTGGAAAACCTCTACAACGGTCTGACACGGGCGCAGAAGATCGTGCTGGAACTGTCCACCAGCCTCAACCATCAGGTTCTGCCCGAGTTGTGCAGCCGTCTTAGTTCGCTGTACACCTACATCTATCGCCTGCTGGTGGATGCGAACATGCAGCGGAAGCAGGAACCGATCGATGAGGCGATCAGGCTGCTGCAGTATGAACGAGAGACGTGGCAGATGCTGATGGAAAAGCTCGCGGATGAATCGGGGCGGCCGGTTGACACGGGCGCGCAGCAGACCGCAATGAGCAGCCTGTCGCAGTCAGCGTGAATCACTGAAACATCTGTGATTGGTAAGACGCATGGTCGCTGAAGCGACCATGCCGAACTCAAAGGCCCACGGCTTGGCGGGCACGGGCGGTGACCTTGCTCACGATCGCCTGAGCGGCCGCGGCACCGTCACGCAGTACCTGATCGACGTAACCTGGGTCGGCCATCAGTTCCTCGCGCCTGCGCCGGGCTTCGGCGAAGTGGTCGAGGATCAACTCGAAAAGCTGCTGTTTGGCTTCGCCGTAACCCATGCCGCCTGCGCGATAGCGCTGTTCCAGTGCAATGGTGCGCTCATCGTTCGCCCCGGCGATGGCACGGAAGATCTGGAACACCGTGTCGGTCTCCGGATTTTTCGGTTCCTCCACGGGAGTCGAATCGGTTTTGATCGACATGATGCGCTTGCGCAGCGGTTTCTCGGGCATGAACGGGTCGATCGTGTTGCCGTAGCTCTTGGACATCTTCTGCCCATCGATGCCCGGAAGTACGCCTGCCTCCTCACGGACGCTATATTCGGGCAGTTTGAAGACCTCGCCGTAATGGCTATTGAACTTCTGCGCCAGGTCGCGGGTGATTTCGCAGTGCTGGATCTGGTCCTTGCCGACCGGCACGAGGTCTGCATCGACACTGAGGATGTCCGCCGCCTGCAGGATGGGGTAGGTGTACAGGCCGATCGAAGCGGGCAGGCCCTTGGCGACCTTGTCCTTGAAGCTGGTCGCCTTGTCCATCATGTGCTTGGGGCAGACGCACGCCAGCAGCCAGGCCAGCTCCGTCACCTGTGGCACATCCTGTTGCAAATAGATGTTGGTCTTCTTCGGGTCGAGTCCGAAGGCGATGTAGTCGATCACCACCTGCCGCGTGTTGCGGCGCAGCGCCTCAGGATCGCGGCCCGAAGTCAGTGCGTGCAGCGACGCGACGAAAATGTACATCTCATACTGGCCCTGCATCTCGACGAACTGTCGGATCGCTCCGGCATAGTTGCCCAGATGCAGTTGGCCCGATGGCTGAATTCCTGAAAGTACGCGTTTCATAGCGGTGGGATTGTAGCCGAGGCCGGCCGGTCGTGCCGATGGACGGAATGGACGAGTTCATCGTGCCGGACAAACCGGAGGGGCGGCCACTTGACCGGGGAAGGCGTATGCGCAAACGATGGATGGTGCTGCTTGCGGGGGGCACGGGATTGGGGCGGCGATCTACTTCGGGGTGATCGGCCGCGTCAACCTCATGGCCATGTGGGCGATATTGCCATCCTGGCGTTCGTGCCGGGGCTGGCTACCGCGTGCCCGGGCTGGACTCATCACGCTGGCGACGTTGGGAATCCTGGCCCACCTCGCATTCGCCGCGGTGATCGCGCTAACGCTTGTCCTGACCCTGATAGGCGGATCGTCGGGAAGTTTAATCAACGAATTGTTGACGCTGGCCTGGCCCGCGTGGGCGATTGTCATGCTCGTCTGCGCGATAGTCGGCTCACTTGACCAGGAAATCGTCCCCCGGGATAAATCACTCTGTTTTAACGTATTTTTCCCACCCCACGGGCTGGGTCCACGCCTTCTTCTTCTGGTTGCGGTAGACCGGACGTTCGGGGGCGGCGCTGGAGACGATGGTCGCTCGGACGTACAGCTCCCGACCGGTCAGCTTATAGGTTGCCTTTGTGCCTTCGACGGTGGCGAACGTTTTGCCCACATCGGCTGAGTACTGACGGCGGTCGGGCACCTCGTTGCCATCCTTGTCCCGGGCGGGCTGGGTCGTCCTGTCGTAGTCGATTTCCGTGCCGATGAAGTGCGTGGTGTACGTTTCGCCCGGGACAGGGTCGATTTCGATGGTCAGCGTGCCCGAATTGGCGTCGAAACGCACGTCTCGCAGTTTCACGCCGCTGGAGGCGTAGAAATCACCACGACGCATGGCGAGGATGAGTGAATCGGCATCTAGTTTTTCCGATCGAACCCAGATCCACCCACGTCCCGTGATGGCATGCGTCTTGGCGTGGTAGTTATGGGAGTCATCAGTCGCGACACAGTAGAGCGGCCGGGCCTTCAGCTCGCCCAGTCGAATGGTGTTGGCGATGTCCCAGATCGCCTCGTCGCCCGGGCGGTAGGCATCACCTTCGTGGTTGATGGAGCCGTGCCCGTTGTAGACTTCGAAAAAGTCATCCTCGAGAATGTAGGCGATGTCTTCCGCCGTGATGCCCCATCCGAAGTTCGGATGGTTCAGGTGCGCGAGAATTGGTCGGCCCAGACGCTCCTCCTGCTCCTTCACGGCCCGCAGATTGTTGCGAATCGTGTCACGCACCGAGGAGCCGCGCTGCGGCTTGATAACTTCCTCGAGGTTGAGCGCATTGATGTGAACGGGCTTGCGCTCAAAGTTGTCGGTGATCTCCTCCGCCTGAAT
Organism: uncultured Phycisphaeraceae bacterium; assembly: GCA_937988825.1. Lineage (GTDB taxonomy): Bacteria > Planctomycetota > Phycisphaerae > Phycisphaerales > Phycisphaeraceae > CALKHT01. The sequence goes on along the minus strand of CALKHT010000059.1, from coordinate 77,564 downwards.
GAGCAGGAACTCACCCGGTTTTTCAAAGAGTGGGCGGAACTCCTCCAGCGTCTTGAGCCGTACCTGTTGTCGACCGTCATGCTCGCGCGTTTCAACCCAGTTGTCCGGGAAGCATGCCTTGTACTTTTCAAGCACATCCTCAGCTCCCGAGTGGCGAACCGCATACGCCACATCGATCCACTTCTCGCCTTTGCTCAGAATGTTGTGGTCGGACAGCGCCAGGAAGTCGTAGCCGTTGCGGCGATACCAGTCGACGATCATTTCCGGAAAGTCATCGCCATCACTCCATAAGGAATGGGTATGCGTATTGCCACGGTACCAGCGGGCACTTTGTTGCTCGGCAACGCAGCCACTCTGAGTGACGGCCAGAAGGGTCGATGCGATGAGCGCGGTTCGGATAACTTGCATGGTACAACCCCCTTGGTGATGGGTACGGAGTGCGGAAGTGTTCTCAGTGTCCTGGAAAGGTTCCTTAAACGGTCTCCCCCTGACGACGTTGGGTGTCCGCTTCAAGCACCGCCCGCATGAACTGGCGGATACGCTGGGCATCCTTGATGCCGCGCGACGATTCGACGCCACTGGAGACGTCCACCGCGTAAGGCCGCACGCTGCGGATGGCGGAGCCAACGTTGTCGGCGTCCAGTCCCCCCGCCAGGATCAGCGGCGGCAGGCCTGCCAGCATACCTCCATGGATCAGGTTGGCAAGCGCCTGCCAGTCGAACGTACGACCACTGCCACCGCGCAGACCGTCGGGTTGCGGCGGGGGCGCATCGAAAAGAATACCTGCCAGATTGTCGCAGCAGGTTCGCCACGGTCGCAGCGCTTCACTGGCCTGACGTGCATCGAACGCCATCGCCTTGATTACGCGCAACGGCGCCAGCGAGGCGGCGAACTGTGGCGTCTCTCCGCCGTGCAACTGCACCGTGTGAATGCCCAGCAGCATGGCGGTGCTGCGAATCTCCTCCGCCGTCGCATCAGCGAAAAGCGCCACGGGCTGTACGAACGCGGGCAGGGCACGCACAATTTGCTCCGCCTGGTCGGGGGCAACGTATCGGGGCGATCCCGAAACGAACACCAGCCCGATCGCGTCCGCCCCCGCCTCGGCGGCAACCAGCGCGGTTTCCACGTCTCTGATGCCGCAGATTTTCACACGTGTTCGCTGCATGCCCCGGATTTTAACAGCCAGTACGCGCGACGGTGAACGCAAAACGCGTTCATGCGCAACAAGGTGCGCGGAATATAGCTCGATCAGAACGGCAGATCCGGCCGATCGAGCACTTCCAGTCGGGCGTACTGCAACACCAGCGTCTTGATGCCGACACTGCCGAACTCGATGCGGGCACGGGTGTGCGCCCCGGCTGGCGAGACGTTGAGTACGCGACCGATGCCGAACTGCGGATGTCGCACGCGCGTACCCGGTGGGTACATGCGTGCATCCTCAGCGGCGCGACGCCGCTGTTCCGCGGCCACACCGAAGCGTGATTCGCCCGCGAAGACGTCGCCGACGAAATCGTCCAGCTCCTGCGTGACCACCGTTTCGCGAGGCAGCTCGCGCAGGAATCGGCTGGGTGTGGTGGGTAGCGTCTGGCCGAACACCGTGCGCCGCTGCGTACAGGTCAGATACAGCCGCTGCATCGCGCGGGTGACACCCACGAAGCACAGCCGCCGCTCCTCCTCGACCTCTTCCGCTTCCGCCACAGCTCGATCGTGTGGCAGCAGCCCCTCCTCAACCCCCGTGATCGCCACCACCGGAAACTCCAGCCCCTTGGCGGCGTGCAACGTCATCAGCGTGACCGATCCCTGATCGGCATCGACGCTGTCCACATCGCTCACGAGGCTGATGCGCTCCAGAAAAGCCTGAAGTCGCCGCCCCAAGGTCGATTCATCCTGGCTCATGTCGGCGAATTCCAGTTCGTCCTCGAACTGTTGAGCCGAACTGACCAGTTCACCCAGGTTCATCGCGCGGTCCTCATCCGGATCGTTGTCATCCGCGGCATAGAAGGACTCCAGACCTGATTCACGCAGCACCTGTTCCAAAAAGCTGCGCAGTGTGACATCCACGCGTTCAGTCACCTTCCGCCACGCTTCCAGTTGCGCGCCGAATCGCGACACCGCCGAGATGGCACGCGGGTTCAGCGTTGTGACCTGCTGCGGATTGTCCAACAGCTGCGGCAGGGTGGTGTGATGGGCGGCTGCATGCGCCTGCAGCGCCTTGATCGTCGCGCTGCTGATGCCGCGCGCGGGGGTGTTGATGATGCGCAGCAGGTTCACCTCGTCCGCCGGGTTGGAAATCGCCCGCAGATACGCGACGGCGTCCTTGATTTCCTTTCGCTCGTAGAACGCCGTGCCACGCGCGATCTGATATGGAATCCCGCGATGACGCAGCTCATCCTCGATCGCACGGCTGAGCGAGTTGACGCGGTAAAACACCGCCATGCTGCTCCAGGGGATCCGCTCCATGTCATGCAGCTGGCAGAACTGATCGACCACCCAGCGTGCCTCCTCGCGTTCGGTGGGGCACACGACGATGGTCACGGGATCACCCGGTTCGTTTTCCGTCCACAGTGCCTTGTGCTTGCGGCGCACGTTATGGCGGATCAGGCCGTCCGCCGCGGCGAGAATGTTCTTTGTCGAGCGGTAGTTCTGTTCCAGCCGCACCACCTTCGCATCGGGATAGTGTGTTTCAAAGTCGAGGATGTTGCGAATGTCGGCCCCGCGCCAGCGATAGATGGATTGGTCCGGGTCGCCGGTCGCGCAGATGTTCTGACGCTTGCCCGCGAGGGTGTTGGCAATCACGAACTGAGCGTGGTTGGTGTCCTGATACTCGTCGATCAGGATGTACTGGTGACGCTCCTGCAACTGCTCCAGCACATCGGCGTGCTGACGAAGAAGCTGCACCGTCATCAGCAACAGATCATCGAAATCCAGCGCGTTGTTCTGACGCAGGATGCTTTCGTATTTGCGGTACGCCTGTGCCACCTTGCGATGGTAGAAGTCGGAAGCGACCGAAGCGTAGGTTTCCGGATCGAGCAACTCGTTCTTGGCGTTGCTGATCGTCGCCAGTACCTTCGCGGGCGGAAAGTTGCTCGTACTCATGTCGAGCGATTCGAGCGCCTGTTTCATCGCACGCTGCTGGTCGGCGGTGTCATAGATGGAAAAACGCGGGTCCAGGCCCAGCCGGTCGCCGAACTCGCGAATGAGCCGCGCACAAAGGCTGTGGAACGTCGTGATCGGCATCGCCCTCGCCTGACGGGGCGAGAGCATCTGCCCCACGCGCTGGCGCATCTCGCCGGCGGCTTTGTTGGTGAAGGTGATCGCCAGCACGTTCCACGGCGCAATGCCCACACCCAGCACAAGGTGGGCGATCCGCAGCGTGATGACGCGCGTCTTGCCCGAGCCCGGCCCCGCAAGCACCAGCAGCGGGCCCTCCACGTGCAGCACAGCCTCACGCTGCGGCTCCGTCAGGTCCGCCAGCAATGCGTCGAGATCAGAATGTCGGTCAGTCATGGAACTCATGTCGTTTGCGGCGGCGGATTCTACCGGCGGGTGATGTTCTCCAGGATTGCGTCCAGTCCCTGATCGACGTCGCTGTAACGCGGGCGCCAGCCAGTGCGGCGGCACGTGGACGTGTTATCGCACGTTTTGGAGCTGCTGCGCGCCAGCCGGGTGGTATTGATACCCAGCTGCGCCAGGGCCGCCGGGTCGTTGAGCACGCGTGGTGGGGCGACGTTGAGCCGCTGCGCCAGCTTCGTGTAGTACGCCAGCCGCGGCGTGGGGCGATCGTCGCACCCCAGTTCAATGCGGCCCACCGCGTCCGATTCCATCATCGCGATCAGCAAATCGGCCGCGTCCTCGACGTGGATCAGGTTCAGCATCGCGTCGGGGTTGCCCACCAGCGGCGCGCCTTCGACGACTGCCTTGAACCCCACGATGCGCCCGGGGCCGTACAATCCCGCCAGCCGCAACACATGCGTGGGCAACCCGCTCTCCAGCCACAGTTCCTCACCGCGAAGCAGTAGTGCCGCCCGTTCACTTGCGGGCTGAGCGGGTGTGTCGGCATCCACACGCGCGTTATCTGTCTGGCCGTACACCGCCGTGGACGAGGTGAGGATGGCTCGGCGCAATCCTCTGGCGGTTCGCAGTGCATTGATCGTGTAGGCGATGCCACCAAGGATGATGTTTCGCGGCGAGGGGTTGTCGTCGTGCGGCTGACCCGGCGGCACGAGGTAATAGACGTCCAGCGATGGCGCCTCCAGTGCCGGCCGCAGCGAGGCAAACGTTGGCCGCTGCGTCACCGCCAGCAGCATCGGCCGTACACCCAGTGCGAACAGTTCCTCGGCATTCTGTTGTGACCGCGTCGTGCCGTACACGGTCAGCCCGCGATCGAGCAGTCGGCGCGCCAATACCCGGCCGAGATAACCGCAGCCGATGATCAGCGCACTTTCAGCGAGGCGGGCCATGCGTCAATCATAGCATCAGTTCAACCCATACCCATCGGGAGAGATGCTCGGCCCGAAGCGTTCAGCCGTTTCCACCGTGCGGCGAGTACGAGTGAGCATCTGTTCCAGCCAGCGCACCCGGGCGTGCGGGCTGTTTTCTGCCAACATGCGGTAGCGGTCTTCCAGATTGTCGCAGGTGGTCATGATCGCCAGATCGACCAGCACGACAGTGGGAATCTCGCTGCTGGCCCAGTTGCGGATTGCGCTGACGCAGGCGAGCTGCCGCAGCAGTGGGTCCGCCAGCAGTTGGTCCAGCCTCGCCCGGTCGTCCGACAGGTCGATCTCCATCGTCTGGTTGACCTCGGTTGGCTCCAGAATGGCGGTGCGATAACGGTTGTGCGGCACCTCGCGCACGATCCGGGCGCGGCACACACCCTGCAGGAGGATGTTAAACCGGCCATCCGGCAGCGCCTCGTGCCGGATGATATAGCCCACGCAGACATACGGCCGCAGCGGCGGATGACCCTCGTAGTCATCGCGCCAGGCATTACCCTCGAACATCGCCATCGCGATGATGCGGTTGTCCGCCAGGGCGTCACGCACCATCATGCGGTAGCGAGGCTCGAAAATATGCAGCGGTACGGTCGCGTGGGGCAGCAGCACGCAGTTGGGCAGAGGGAACAGCGGTATCGGCAGGTCGAAATTGATCGAGAGCGATTGCGGCATGGTCAATCATAGCCCCTCCGACTAGCCCCGGGTCGCGCAACGGCCGATCAACGCGGTCAATCGGGTCATGTCGTGCACCGGCAGCAATTACTCAGGCTGCGGCGCATCTCCCTCACGCGGTCGCCGCGGGCGCTTTTCCTGCAATTCCGGCTGCGGGTGACGCACGCGCACCGTGTGGTTGGGCGGCACGCTATGGGTCAGGAAGACCGACCCGTTGATGGTGCAGCCCCGACCGATCACCGTCTCGCCGCCGAGAATCGTCGCGTTGGGGTAGATGGTGACATTGTCCTCGATCGTCGGGTGTCGTCGGCGTGTACGCCAGTTCTGGGCGTCCTTGGGCGACAGTGCCCCGAGCGTCACGCCCTGATAAATCTGCACGTTGTTGCCAATGACGGTCGTTTCGCCGATTACCACGCCGGTACCGTGATCGATGAAGAACGATTCGCCGATTTGGGCCCCGGGGTGGATGTCGATGCCTGTGAGGCTGTGGGCGTGCTCGGACATGATCCGTGGCAGCAGCGGCACGCCCAGCTTGTACAGCTCGTGTGCCACACGGTGGACGAAGATGGCGTACAGCCCGGGGTAGCAGAAGATAGTTTCATCGGTGCTGACCGCCGCCGGATCGCCGTCGTAGGCCGCCTGCACGTCCAGCGCCAGCAGCCGCCGCAGTTCCGGTACGCGCTCCAGCATGGCGTCGGTGATCTCCTGGGCACGCTGGTCGCACTGGGTGCAGGCATCGCCGCGGCCCTGGCCCGTGCGGTTCTCCTCATACCGGATCGCCTGACGCACCTGCTCGTACATCAACATGCGAATCCGGTGCAGCAAATCGGCTACATAGAAACGCACCGACTGCGAGGTCACCCGCTGCTCATCAAAGAAGCCGGGAAACACCAGCCGTCGCATCAGGTCCAGAATCTGAATCGTCTTGTCGCGGCTGGGCAGGAAGGTCGCGTCAATATGCTGCGTCCGGTCGTCGGCCTGGTAGCTGATCAGGATCCGTTCGACCAGATCTTCAAGGTCAGTCGCCTGACGGGGGGTGGTTTCCATGGCGATATTGTAGCCGATGGCTGCGCAGAGAAGGGGGACAACATGAAACGGGGCCGGGAAAGTGCGCCGTAAGTGACGTTTGTGCGGGCAGTTGGTGATGGCTTGGTGGGGCCCGGCAGGAAATGTCTTACCGCAGTGGTCACCGGTACCGGTGCAGGGTCTGCACGACCTTCTGGTGGACCTCCAGCGGCCGGGCGACCATCAGCCAGTAGGCTTCCACACCGCCCGTTCCCGCCGTGGTGAAGCCGATCGTGCCCAGCCCGAACAGCCGTTCCCGCAGGCTCACGTAGACGACGGTGTGCTGAATCTTCTTGAGCGGGGCCTCAAAGACGTAGACGCGCAATACCCCCTTGACGCGGATGACGCGCCGGTCGGTCAGCACGTAGACGCGGCTGAGCCATTCGAGGAACCCCCAGAAGAGGCGAGCGGCTGCAGCGGCCAGTGCCAGAATGAGCAGATCGCGCCCACCCAGCCCCAGCCAGTCGTAAAGGTCGTTCTGAACCGACCTTGCCAGCATATAGATCAGAAAGATGATCGCCAGCGACCGCAGCGATGACAGCAGGATGTACCACGGGCTGGGCTTGAGCAGCAGGATGATGATTTCCCCCGGCTGCAGCAGTTGCTGAGGCAGCAGGGCGACCTGCGGCTGCTCCAGCGACGGGTTCTCCGGCTCCGCCTCGCTTAGCGCTCGCGTGCTTCGCCGATCAGCCGCCACGGTACACCTCCGGCCGCAACGTCACGATGTCCGGCAGATTGCGGTAATAGTCGTTGTAGTCCAGCCCGTACCCTACAACGAAGGTGTCGGGCACCTCGAAGGCGACGTAGTCGACCGCTGTCTGCCGCGCCTCGGGCCGATCCTTACGCAACAGCACGCAGGTGCGCAAACTTGCCGGCTGCCGCGAGCGAAGCAAATCGACGGCCATGCACAGCGTCTGGCCCGAATCGAGAATGTCGTCGATCAGCAGAACGTGCCGACCCTCCAGCGTCGCAGGCAAATTGGTCAGTTCCCGCCGCACCTGTGCCCCGCGGCTCTGCGTGGCGGTTCCGGGGTAGGAACTGATCGCCAGCATCCGAATCTGCAGCATCATGGGCAGGTGCCGGATCAGGTCCGCAGTGAACATGAAGCTGCCCGAGAGGATGGGCACGAGGGTGATTTCGAGGGGCGCCGGGTCGCCATCGCCCGCCAGGGCCTGCACTTCAGCCGTCAGGTCGGCGGTGATCTGTTCCGCCAGCTCCCTGACCCGCCGGGCGATTACCTGGCGATCAATCAAGACCCTGTCGATATCCTGCTGCATCGTGGCCGTAGTGTACCCGAACCGGTCAACCGGGCATCTGGCTGTCGACGCCATCAGGATTGTTGCGCGATCTTGGCCCAGGCGTCCTTGAGCGTCACGGTGCGGTTGAACACCCTCTTGTCGGGCGTGGAGTCCGGGTCGACGCAGAAGTATCCCATCCGCTCGAACTGATAAGTCGTGCCGACGGGGGCCTGAGCGACGGAGGGTTCGACCTTGGCGATCAGAACCTCCATCGATTCGGGGTTGAGATTGTCGCGCCATTCACCGCCCTCGGGCACGTCGTTGGGGTCTTCCTTTGTGAACAGATGATCGTACAGTCGCACTTCGGCGTCGACGGCGTGACGGGCGCTGACCCAGTGGATGGTCGCCTTGACCTTGCGGCCGTCGGGCGCATCGCCGCCACGTGTTGCCGGGTCATAGGTGCAGCGAAGCTCGGTGATCTCGCCCGTGGCCGGGTCCTTCACCACGCCGGTGCAGGTGACGAAGTAGGCGTAGCGCAATCGCACTTCACGCCCCGGCGCCAGGCGGAAGAACTTGCGCGGCGGATCCTCCATGAAGTCGTCTCGCTCGATGTACAACTCGCGCGAGAAGGGTACCTTTCGCGTGCCGGCCGAGGGGTCTTCGGGGTTGTTCACCGCCTCCATCTCCTCGACCAGATCCTCCGGGTAATTTTCGATAACAACCTTGAGCGGTCGCAGCACGCCCATGACACGAGGGGCGACCTTGTTCAGGTCCTCGCGCACGCAATGTTCGAGCAGGGCGAAGTCGGTCACGCTGTTGTATTTGGTGACGCCGATGGTCTCGCAGAGCTTGCGGATGGCCGCTGGCGTGTAGCCGCGCCGCCGCATCCCGCTGAGCGTGGGCATGCGAGGATCATCCCAGCCGGTGACGTGCCCCTCGTTCACCAGAGCCAGCAGCTTGCGCTTGCTCATCATGGTATAGGTGAGGTTCAGCCGGGCGAACTCGAACTGCCGCGGACGGTAGGCGACCCCGCGTGGGGAAACGCCCAGCTTTGTCAGCGTGTCGATATACCAGTCGTACAGCGGCCGGTGGTCTTCAAACTCCAGCGTGCAGATTGAGTGTGTGATGCCTTCGATCCAGTCACTCTGGCCGTGTGCCCAGTCGTACATCGGGTAGATGCACCATTTCTCACCCGTACGCGGGTGGGTGGCATGCAGGATGCGATACATCACCGGGTCACGCAGGTTCAGGTTCTTCGACGCCATGTCGATCTTGGCGCGAAGCACGCGTGAACCATCTGGGAACTCGCCGTTCTTCATTCGTTCGAAGAGATCGAGATTCTCCTCGACCGAGCGATTGCGATAGGGGCTTTCCCGGCCGGGCGTGGTGAGCGTGCCGCGATACTCGCGCATCTCCTCGGGCGACAGGTCGCACACGAACGCGTACCCGTGCCGAATCATCAACACCGCCCACTCGTAAAGCTGATCGAAGTAGTCGGATGCGTGGTATTCGTGCTCACCCCAGTCAAAGCCCAGCCAGCGCACATCCTCCTTGATGGCGTCAATGTATTTCTGCTCTTCCTTGGTGGGGTTGGTGTCGTCGAAGCGCAGATGGCATCGTCCGCCGTGCTCACGCGCCAGGCCGAAGTTAAGGCAGATCGACTTGGCGTGGCCGATGTGCAGGAAGCCGTTGGGTTCGGGTGGGAAGCGAGTGATGACGGACTGATGCTTTCCGCTGGCCAGATCCTCAGCGACGATGGCGCGGATGAAGTTGGAAGCGGAAGGCCTGGTATCGGTGCTCGTCATGGCGGGATGATTCCTTCGGAGGTTGCCTGTCTCGTCCCCGGACACGTCCCTGAAGGGCACGCCCGTGGGCGGACGGCCCTAAATCTTAGCGTCACGGTGCAGCAGCGTCTGCGGACGGCGGTCCGCCTGGCCTTACAGTCGCACGCCCAGCCGGCGGACGATCGCCTTTTCCACCTCGACGATGAAAAACACGGCCAGGCTGACCCCCAGCACCAGGCCCCAGTGGGTCGCGCTCATTGGTCGGGTGTCGAAAAGCCTCTGAGCGACGGGCAGATACGTAAAGAGCAGTTGCAGCCCCATCACTGCCGCCGAGGCGCCCAGGACGTATGGGCTGCCCAGCAGACCTGCCCGTGACAGGGCTGAGCCTACGATAAATCGCGTGTTGAACAGATAGACCAGTTCGAGCATCACCAGCGTATTGACCGCGACCGTGCGCGCCAGGGCGAGATGTTCCGCATCGAACTGCGGGGCGAAGAAGGGGTTACCCGTGGGTGAAAGCGTCCAGAGGAACGCCCCCAGTGTGCCAGCGAAGGCCAGCAGGGAAACGGAGGCGATCCGCCAATAAAAGAAGGGCGTCAGCAGTGGGGCGTCCGGTCGGCGGGGCGGACGCTTCATCACCCCCGGCTCCGGTGGCTCGAACGCCAGCGCCAGCGACAGCGTGATCTCCGTCGCCAGGTTCACCCACAGAATCTGCACCGCCGTGATCGGCAGAGCCAGCCCCAGCAGAATCGCCACCACGACGGTCAGCGTCTCCGCGCCATTGGTCGGCAGGATGAAGATGATCGCCTTGCGCAGGTTGTCGTAGACGGTGCGACCCTCTTCCACCGCATGCGCGATCGATGCGAAGTTGTCATCCGTCAGCACCATGTGGGCGGCCTCTCTGGCGACTTCGGTGCCCTTACGGCCCATCGCCACACCGACATCTGCTCGCTTGAGCGCTGGGGCGTCGTTGACACCGTCGCCGGTCATCGCGACGACATGTCCCTCAGCCTGCATCGCGGCAACGAGCCTGAGCTTGTGCTCCGGGCTCACCCGCGCGAAGACGTCCACCTCACGTGTGACACGCCGAAGTTCCTCCTCCGACATCGTTTCGATCTGCTGACCGGTGACGCTGTGTTCGCCGTCGCCGATATTCAGCTCCCGGCCGATCACGCAGGCAGTCAGCGCATGGTCGCCGGTAATCATCTTCACGCGGATGCCCGCTTCCTGACACGCACGCACCGCCGCAGCGGCTTCAGGGCGAGGCGGGTCCATCATGGCGAACAGCCCCAGCAATGACAGTCCACGAGCGACATCGCTGTGCTCAATTTCTTGTTGGTGGGAAGCCGCCTCCTTCCACGCCACCGCCAGCACACGCCGTCCCTGCGATGCCAGTTCGTGCGACATCCGCTCCCAGTAGCGTGTATCCAGCGGCTTGAGTGTTTCACCCACACCCTGATGTGAACACATCGCGAGAATCTGTTCTGGTGCGCCTTTGACGAAGATACGAGGCGGGCCGGTGTCCCCATCACGCTGGTTCAGGCTCGCCATGTACTTGTGTTCGGATTCGAAGGGAATTGCGTCGATGCGCCGCCAATTCTGGCGTTCATGTTGCGGATCAAAGCGACCCTTCATGGCCACGGTGATCAGGGCCGCCTCCGTCGGGTCGCCGTGTGCCTGCCAGTGGTAGTCCTTCGATTCGTTCACCGCAGCATCGTTGCACAGGAGCACCGCCCGCAGCGCTTCTTCCAGATCGGGGTGTTTGGCCGGGTCGATCGGTTCGCCGTTGTGCATGAAATCGCCGTTGGGGGCGTAACCCACGCCATTCACGTCGTAGCGCCCCTCGGGAGTGACGACGGCTGTGACCGTCATCTCGTTGCGCGTGAGGGTGCCGGTCTTGTCGGTGCAGATGACGGTGACGGAGCCAAGCGTATCCACGGCTGGTAGCCGACGGATGATCGCGTTGCGCCGCGACATACGCTGCACACCCAGCGCCAGCGTGATCGTCATGATGGCGGGCAGTCCCTCGGGGATCGCTGCGACTGCCAGTGCCACCACCGCCATCAGCAGCACGTCCACTTCGTAAACATCTCGGTGCATGAAGAAGCCGACGAGAAATGTGAACCCCGCCAGCGCGAGGATCACCGTGGAGAGCCACCGCCCGAAAGTTGCGATCTTCACCAGCAGCGGCGTGGTCAACGGCTCCACGTCGCTGAGCATGACGCTGATGCGGCCCAGTTCCGTCTGCTCACCCGTGGCGGTGACCACGCCCATTGCCTGACCGTAGGTCACCAGCGTGCCTGAATAGGCCATGTTCGTGCGGTCGGCTACGCCGGCGTTGGCATCCACCGGCTCGATGCTTTTTTCCGTCGGCAGTGATTCGCCCGTAAGTGCTGCCTCCTGGATGCGAAGGTCGCGCGATTGCAGCAGCCGCAGGTCGGCCGGCACGCGATCGCCTGATTGCAAAAACACGATGTCACCCGGTACCAGGTGTTGTGCATCGATTGTCACACGCCGGCCGTCGCGCAATACCATCGCTTTGTGCGACAACATCTGCCGCACCGCTTCCAGGGAGCGCTCGGCCTTGCCTTCCTGGAGAAAGCCGATGATCGCATTGATGATCACCACGCCAAGGATGACCGCGGTGTCGATCCACTCATCGCCATCGCCCATGATCGCCATGGTCGCGGTGATTGCCGCGGCGATGAGCAGCACATAGATGAGCACATTGTTGAACTGACGCAGCAGCCGCCGAATCGCACTTTCGCGCCGCATCTCGGGCAGTCGATTCTGCCCGTAGCGTTTCAAACGCCTGGCTGCCTCCGCCTCCGACAGCCCCTGTTCATTCACACCCAAAACATCGAGCACCTGCTCGCCTGTCATCGCATGACACGCGCCTGCGGCCGCCTCACTCCCCCGCGCGGACTCAGAATCTCGTGCCATCCAGCATCTCCGGTGTGGCTGTGCTGGGCGATCTTAAAGCCGATGAACGGTTCCGTACACTTACATGCGTCATGAAACACAACAGCCCCGCATATACACGGGGCTGTTGAGTACGGTCGGATTGAAGCGGGGGCTTACTTAAAGAACTCGGGGGCTTCCGGCTCGGCACGTCGCGCGGGGGCGGCCGGCTCGGCCGGCTCGACTGGCGCCGCCGGAGCGGGTGCGAGCTGCGTATTCTGCGGCATGGGCACGAGGTAGATTTCCACGCGCCGGTTGGCCTGCGCCCCGCGCGGGCCGTTGGCGACGACCGGCCGGAACTCGCCGTAGCCACCCACGCCGATGCGGTTGGCTGACACGCCCGCCTTTTCCAGCACATCCTTCACCGAGATCGCTCGGTGAACCGACAGGTGCCAGTTCGTCGGGTGCTGCTGCCGCGTGCGCGGGTTACCGATGGGCACGTTGTCGGTGTGGCCCACCACGCGAACCTCGTAAGGCTGCGCCAGCGGCGTGTTCAGAATCCGCGCCAGTTCACGCAGCGAAGTCGTCGCGGCCGAACTCACCTCCACGCTGCCCAGCGCGAACGTCAGGTCGCTGGCGAAGCGGATCATGCCCAGCTTCGGGTCATACGTCATCAGATTCGGGTTCGAGGCGGCGAGCTGAACCAGCGCCTGATCGATCTCGGCGGGCAGCGGGCCGGTGGGCAGTTCGTTCACGCGCTGCAGCAGTTCGTTCAGTTCATTCTGCAGGCGATTGCGGTCAGCCTGAAGTTGTTCGATCTGAGCCAGAAGTTCCGGGCTGGGCTGGGCCTGCTGGGCCCGCAGGGCGGCGATGGTCGCATCGCGCTCTTCAAGCTGAGCCTTGAGGTTGGCGATCTGATCGTCCTTCACGCGGTTGCTGCGCAGCAGCCGATCCTGTTCACCCTGAGCCACGCAGCCCACGGCCAAGAACGACAGTGCGATCAGCAGCAGAAATCGGGCGCCTCGCGTCATCACGTGCAATCCTTTCCTGATCGAGCCCCTGAATCGTCGCAAAGCTGGTTCCGAAACGGTAATAAGCTACCTTAAGAGCGGTTAAAATCAATGTCCCCCGATGGGTCAGTTATCGTCAGCACCACAGGTTGAGCATGAAACGATCAGTAAGAATGCGTTTTCGGGCCTCGGGCATCAGCGTCTACCGCGCTGCAGCGGTACGTGACGCCACGGGCATCTGCGAACGGCCCGGCGCGATCGCTGTTCGCCACGGCCGCGTCGTCGCGGTCGGCTCGCCGCAGCAGGTGCTGGCGCAGTTCAAGCCTGATGAGGTGATCGATCTGCCAGACTCGCTGCTATTGCCGGCGATGGTCAACGCGCACGCGCACCTGAGCCTGACCAACGTGGGGCCACAGCCCTATCGCGGTAAGTTCGTGGACTGGCTGAAGATGGTGATGGAGCAGACGCCACGTGACGATGCTGCGGTGGCTGAGGCGGTGCGGCACGGGGTGGAACTTTCGTGGGCGGCAGGGGTGTGGGTGCTGGGGGACATCGCGCCTTCGCCCGCAGCCGTCAACGCACGCATGGAAGCGGGCCTGCCGGGTGTCAGCTACCTTGAATGCTTCGGCATTGGTGACCGGCAGGATGCGGCGATCGAGCAGTTGCACGATCGCTTCGTTGTGCATCCTCCCTTTGAGCGGGCACATCCCACCGTGGCGCTGGGCATTCAGCCACACGCGCCGTACAGCGCCGGCCGTCGGCTGTACGAGGCAGTGACGAAGTACGCCCGCAGCCATGCGTACCGGTTGTCGACGCACCTGGCGGAGACACCGGAGGAGATTGCGTTCATTCGCGACGGGGCTGGGCCGTTCGTCGACCTTCTGCGCGATCTGGGCAAATGGGACCCGCAGGCGAGCCCCGCGACCGGCCAACACCCCATCGACTGGCTCGCCGATGCCCTGAAGCAGGGTCGGTGGCTCGTGGCGCACTGCAACTACGTGGAGGACCATCACATCGAGATGCTGGCGCGATTTGGCGTTTCGGTGGCGTACTGCCCGATCGCCAGCGATTACTTCGGCCATGAGGGCCATCGTTATCGCGACATGCTTGAAGCTGGGGTGAACGTCTGTCTGGGGACCGATTCGATCATCTGCCAGCCCCCCAACGAACTGCAGCCCATGAGCATCCTCGCGCAGATGCGCTGGCTCTACCGCCGCGACCGCACCGATCCGGAAACGCTGCTGCGCATGGCGACGATCAACGGTACCCGCGCGCTGCAGATGACCGAATCGCACGCCTCCCTGCGGCCTGGCACTTATGCCAGTATTACCGCCGTTACCATCGATCCGAATGACCCCACCGACCCGCTCATCCAGGCCCTGGAAAATGATTCCCCAATCGAGCCGATCCTGTACATCGGATGAGTGGGTAAAAGGCACATAGTCACGGAGACACGAAGGTTTCATGAAGCGACACGATATGTCGCGCTTTTTCGCTCTCCTTATTCGCGTTCATTCGCGGTTCACCTTACCGGCGTTTCTTGCGGCGTTCGCGTTCCTCGCGTTCGCGTTGTTCCTGGAGTTGCTGAAGCTGGCGCTGCCGTTCCTCGACCGCTTTGCGCATGCGGTCCATGAAGCCGCCGGGCTTGGGTTCCTTCTTCGCGAAGAGGGTACCGGCCTCCTCCTCGCGCTTGATGTGCTGGCGGACGAAGTAGCTGTCGATCATGCCCGCACAGGTGGACGCCAGAATGTAGAGCGTCAGGCCGCTTGGCGCGGCGTAGAGGATCAGCGGGAACATCAGCGTCGTCCACTTCATGATTTTCTGCTGCTGGGCAGCCTGCTCATTGGCTGGCGGTGGGGTGGTCAGCTTCATGTTGTAGTAGAACACCACACCCATGAGGATGGGCAGCAGATTCAGTGAGGAGTAGTCCAGGAAGAAGAACTTGCGCTCCTCGGTGAAGAAGGTGATGAAGCGGTCTGGGGCGGACAGGTCACCCAGGAAGCGCCACGAGCCGCCGGAAATCGCCTGGAAGATGCCGTAGAACGCCGCCTGGCCGCGCAGTTCGATGGCGAACGCCAGCATCGCGTACAAGGCGATCCACAGCGGCATCTGCAGGAACATCGGCAGACAGCCCAGCATGTTCAGCGGGTTGACGCCTTTCTCGCGGTACAGCCGCATCGTCTCCTGCTGCAGCTTCTGCGGGTTGTCCTTGTACTTGGTTCGGATCTTTTCCATCTCCGGCTGCAGGGCGGCCATCGCCTTGCTCATCTTCGTCATGTTGATCTGCGACCGCTTGGTGATCGGGTGCAGGATCAGTCGCACGACCAGTACGAGGATGATGATGGCGATGCCCCAGTCACGAACCACCGCGTGGATCACCCGCAGGAACCAGAGCAGCGAGCGCGCCAGCCACTGGAACGTGCAGAACGCGCAGCCCAGCTCATAGCGGATCATCTCCCGAAACTGCATCCAGCTATAGGGCGCCTGGGCAAACAGTTCAGGGCTTCGAGGCCCGGCGAAGATGGCGACGTTCAACTCGTCCGTTGCCCCCGGCGCGAGCTCCAGCACCCGGCTCTGCAGCGTCGTCACCAGCGCGCGACGATCGACATCCTGCCCCCTCACCCCCAGCGTGCTCAGCGACACGACGGGAAAATCGTTCTGCAGCCCCGGCACCACGACGCGCTTGTCCGGATCGACCTTGTCGGGCACCTGAACGGGCTGGTGCAGCGCCACGGCGAAGTAGCGGTTGACCGCAGCCAGCCACGCCATTTCGCTTTGCGGCTCCACGTCGGCCGAGGGCCACAAACGCCACTGGCCACCGCCGTTATCCACACTCTTTAGTGCGTCAGCCCGATTGGTGATCGTGTCATCCGTCTCGACGCGGAACCGCTGCGGGTCCAGCCGCAGGTTGTAATAGCCCACGATGAACTGTCGGCGATCGCCCAGATAGCCCTTGTCCTCGGGCAGTTCCGCCTGACCGTTCTGCCGCCACTGCACCTGCAGCGGGCGGTCACTGAGGTTGCGGAAGGTCTGGAAGCAGGTCAGGTCATAACCGCGCTCCCGGCCGAGGTTGCTCAGTTGATACCGTCGGTCGATGCGCAGGACGGGCCGATCCTCACCATCCACCAGCGTGATGCTGTAGTGCCCGTCGCCCTCGCGATGCCATCGCACCGCCTCCAGTGGGATGGCCGTGCCGTTGACGACAACCGACTGAGCGGCGAAGGCGTAGGCTCGCATCTCGCGGTCCTGGCCAGGTGCGATGATTGGGTTCTGGATCACCAGCGGCTGAGGTTCTTTGGCCAGCTCATCCTCGTGATACTGACTGAGCGCGATGCGCTGGATGCCGGCACCCCAACCGGTGAGCTCGACCTTCATCGCGAAGGGGCTGTCCGGGTCGGTGGAGCCGAGGGTGGAAACGATCGCCTGTTCAGCCGGTTGGGCGCGCAGACCCTCGATCTTGTCGAAGGCGGGTGTCTGGGCGGGCTGGCCTGTGGTGGGAGGGACAGCCTCCACGGATTCACCGGTGGAAGGCGAGGCGACCTCGCCATTACCCTTGCCGTTCGCCTGACCCGCTTCACCAGCGGGTGCCTGCTCGGTGGTCGGCGCGGTCTGGATGGTCTGGGTGGAATCCGGCGTCCCCGATCGGGTGGCCAGCGATACCCCGAAAACAATGGCGATCACAATCGCCAGCAGCGTGATCACGACTCTCATGGAAGTTACGGTCCGTCATTCAGGCGGATGAATCAGTCTGGAATCGGGCAGTATAGGGTGCCGGGCGGGGTGTTGCGAGCGACGGCGAGCGAGTCGCGGCTGGAAGCAGGGGTTGGCGGGACAACTATCCCGGCTGTTGTTGGTCTAAAAGGCCAGGTGGGGAATGTGTCGCCGCCATGGAAGGACACTATCGCCTGTCGCGAATGACAGGTTGAGACGCTGTTCCACCCCCACGCGATGCCTATGTGTCCGCCTGACGACGACTTGCCGATCAGCCGCGACCGAGCAGGTTGGTGACCAGGCGTGATGCGTCGAAGTAGGTGACCATCACGAAGAGGCACAGGATCAGCACCAGCCCCACGTAGGTCGCGCCAATCTGTACCTTCGGGCTGACGGGTGAGCCTTTGATCTTCTCAGCGATGAGGAAAACCATATGCCCACCGTCGACCACGGGTATGGGCAGGAAGTTCACCACCGCCAGGTTCACGCTGATCAGGCCGAGGAAGTAGATCAGGTATGTGATGCCCTGATCGCGGGCGATCTGTGTGCCCATGTCGGCGATGCCGATGGGGCCACGCAGCTCCTTGGGGGGGACGCGGCCGTCCACCAGCCGCGCCAGGGTGACATAGACACTGAGCATGGTTTGATGGGTTTTTTTCAGACCGAGTTTCGCTGCCTCGATGGGGCTGTCAGTCCGGATCAGCACCCGCTCGTTGATGAAGGGCAGCATGACAAACCACTCGGTGCTCTGTAGCAGCTTCAGCGTTGCTTCGTCGATGGCGACCTGCTGCTTGTTCACGGGGCGGTTGGCCAGGTTGAGTTCATATTCGACCTCGATCTGACCCGGTTCTGCCAGCGCAGCAATGTGCCGCAACAGATCGTTGTAGGTGCGCACCGGCTGGCCGTTGATCGCAAGGATTCGCGATCCGCTGGTCAGTTCAAGTGCGGCTAGCGGGCTGTCGGGCTGGATGTCGGCGATGTAGTTGTGTTCGGCAACGACCTGCATGTGAATGCCCAACCTGCCGTCGTCAGGTGCGATCTCACCCAACGTCAACAGTTTGCCATCGCGCAGTACGGTCACCGCAATGGGCGATCTGCCTGCCGCTTGCACCGCTTTGGAAACAGTCTCCAGGCTGCTGGGCCAGCGAACCGTGCCAACCTGTACGAGGATGTCACCCGGTTTGATTCCCAGTTTCTCAGCCGGGCTCTGGGGGACGACCTGATCCACCGCAACGGCTGGCTCCAATCCCAATGGGCTTACCGATTTACCCTCCGCGTTGAGAGTGAAGGGGATGGGATGGATCGTCAGCGTAGCGCTCTTGCTGTCTTCGGGGCTTTCAAAGGTGATCTGGACCGGCTGGCCCTGACTGGCATTGACCATCGCTTCCAGTTCGCGATAGTTGGTTACGGCCCGGCCGTTCACCGCGGTGGCAACCATGCCCATCTCGACGCCCGCTTTCTGCAGCCGGAGGGGCCAGGATTGACCACGTTCCAGCTTCGATACCAGTACCAGCGTCGCCGGGGGTTGCACGCCGATCGTGTAGAGGTTGTTCAGTTTTTTCGGCTCGATTTCATAGGTCAGCGGCTGTGGTTCGCCATCGCGCTCGATGAGGAGCTGAATCTTTTCGCCTTCGGCCGAAAGGGCTGCCGCCAACTGCAGGTCGGTGAAATCCATGGGGGGCTTGCCATTGACCGCCAGCACGCGGTCGCCGAATTTCAGCCCACGGTATTTCTCGTCTTTTTCGTGCCCGACGGCATAGGTGGTAGCGGCGGGGGACTGGGCAAGCACTTCACCGATGGTGGCAGGAGGGAACGCCACGCCCGACATGAACGCGATGATGAAAAAGACCATCGCGAAGATGAGGTTCATGATGACGCCGGCGCTGATGACAGCCATGCGTGCCCAGACGGGCCGGCTGGTGAAGGATCGCGGGTCGTCGCTGCGGGCCGCCGGGTCAATGTCCTCCTGCCCGAGCATCTTCACGTAGCCGCCCAGCGGGACATAGTTGAGCCGGTATTCCGTTTCACCCAACCCAAGAGCGTCGGCGGCGGCAAAAATTTTCTCCATCCGACGGTTTTCGGGCAGTTCGTTGATGTCCACGCCCTGTGCTTCCAGGTACTGGCGAGCGCGTCGCTCGTATTCGGGTTCGGTGGAGCCGACGCGAACGCCGATGCCCTTGCGCCAGGTGACGATGGCGGGGCCGAAACCGATGGCGAACTGGGTGGCACGGATGCCGACCCACTTGGCGACGAGGAAATGGCCCAACTCGTGGACGAAGATGATGAAACCAAAACCCAGGATCAGGGCCGCCAGGCCGCCGAGTGTATCGAAACCGGGAATGAAATTGATCATGAGCGGACTCGTGGATGGATCAGGCGGTTGGCTTTCGTACCTGTCAATCGGCCGTTACTTCGTCTACCCCGGCGGCGATGCTCTGGTTCACAAACTCGCGGGCCAGCCGGTCAGCCTCGTGGATGTCATCGAGGCTGCGGACCGGCCGGGCGGGCAGGGCGGCCAGTGCCTCGGCGACCAGTTCGACGATCCGCCCGAAGCGAATACGCCGCTGGAGGAACGCCGCCACGGCCGCCTCGTTGGCGGCATTGAACGTCGCCCCTGCCGTTCCACCGGCATCGACCACATCATAGGCCAGCTTCAGAGCCGGGAAACGATCATGATCCGGTTGCTCGAACGCCAGAGAGGTCAAAGTTGTCCAGTCCAGCGCCCGGCTGCAGCCGGAGGGCCGGTCCGGCCAGGTCAGCGCATATTGAATCGGCGTGCGCATGTCCGGCGGGCCCATTTGCGCAAGTATTGAATTATCCTCAAATTCCACAAAGCTGTGGACGATCGACTGCGGGTGGATGATCACGTCGATCCGGCTTGAGGGCAACCCGAAAAGCCAGTGCGCCTCGATGATCTCCAGCGCCTTGTTCATCATCGTCGCCGAGTCGATGGTGATTTTGGGTCCCATATTCCACGTGGGGTGGTTCAAGGCCTGTTCGACGGTGGCGTTTTCGATTTCTGCCCTGCTGGCGCGACGGAAAGGGCCGCCCGAGGCGGTCAGGACGATCCGTTTGACGCGGGGGGTGGTCCGCAGACCGGTCGCGGCGGCCGGGGCAAGGCACTGGAAGATGGCCGAGTGCTCCGAGTCGACCGGGATCAACTCTACGTTGTGCTGCCGCACGAGTGGGGTAACCAGTTCGCCCGCCGCGACGAGCGTTTCCTTGTTCGCCAGACCGATGCGCATGCCCTTGCGGATGGCGGCGATCGTGGCGGGCAGGCCGGCGCTGCCGACCACGGCGGCAACGGTGATATCGGCATCAACCGCCTGGACGAGCTGCTCGGCCGCATCATGCCCGGCGAAGACCTGCGTTCCGGGCAGCGCATCGGCAAGTGTCCGGGCGTGAGCCGATTCCGCCACCGCCACCGCGCCGACGCGGTAATGGCGTGCCTGTTCGATGAGCCGATCCACATTGTTGCCGGCCGCCAGCCCTACGACCTGGAAGTCCATGGCGCAATCGCGGTTGAGGTGCTCGACCACGTCGAGCGTGTTGACCCCGATGGACCCGGTGGAGCCTAAAACGATCAGGCGTCGGTGTTTGGGATGCGAATCCGTCATTCCTCGTCCTTCCCGGCGTTGCTTTCCGCAGCGGTGCCCGAGGGAGACTTCGGGGCAGTGTCGGTTGGGGAATCGCTGATGAGTCGGTTGCTGTAGCCTCGGCTGGGGGTGGGCGGTGTCGTACGGTAGCTGTTACCGGAGCTGTTCCGGGGCGCGTCGCTGGGCTGGGATTCAGCGGTTGTCTCCCCGGAAGCGTTCGAATTGGCGCGAGAGCGGCCACGACCACCGCGACGGCGTCGACGACGCTTGGTTGTGGGAGTGGATTCGGGGCCGGCAACGGATTCCGTTCCGGTGTCGGGTTCGTCTTCGGCCGTCGCCTCGGCCTCGAAGAGGGGGGTGGATTCGGTCTCCGAAAGTGGTTCGCTGAAACGCTGGGAGGCGTCGGTGTTGGCTTCGGCGGATTCAGAGGATTCGTGTTCGCTGGTCGCAGCCTCGGTTTGCGCTCCCGCCTCGCCGGATGCTTCCGTGGTGACCGCGCTGGCCTTCCTGCGACCGCGACCGCCCCGGCGACGGCGTCGGCGGCGGCGCTTGCCTTCACCATTGCCTCCGTTTTCGCCGTTTCCATCGTTCTCCTCACCGGCGACGGCATCGGCGGCGGCTTCGCCTTCCTCCACCTCCTCCGCATTCGATTCGTCAGCCTGTTCCACCGCTTCAAGATCGCTGTGCGGGGCGCGGGCGGCTGCGGCGGCGTAGTGTTCCTCATCGATCTCCGACATCGCCTCTACCGTCTCGAAGACCGGCTCGTCGAACGGACCCAGTTCGTCCACCTCGACGATGCTGTCGCGCTCGTCGTAGGCGCGGACCACCACCTCGTCGCTGGGGCCGCTGTCCTGCACGCGAACCATCACGCGCTTCTGGTGCTGCTGCTCCAGCGCGACCAGCGCGGCACGGCGATGATTGAGCAACTGGAACGCCACGCCCGGGCTGACGATCAGATCCACCCTTGCCACCTGCTTGCGGTGCATCACCAGCGCCAGCCGACGCATTACGTCCAGCACGACCGATTCGTTACTCTTGACCTGACCGGCGCCACGGCAGGCGGGGCAGTCAACATAGATCGACTTCTTGAGCGACGGCCGCATCCGCTGCCGCGTCATCTCCAGCAGACCAAACACGCTGATGCTCGCGATGCGCGTCCGGGCGCGGTCCTTTTTCAGGTTCTGGCGGAAGCGCTGCTCCACAGCCCGGCGATGCTTCGGGACCATCATGTCGATCAGATCGAGCACGATTACGCCGCCCAGGTCGCGCAAACGCAGTTGCCGGCAGATTTCATCGGCCGCTTCGAGGTTGGTGCGATACGCGTTGGTTTCCGCATCGCGGGCATCGCGGCTCTTGCCACTGTTGACGTCGATGGCGACGAGCGCTTCGGTCGTATCGATGACGAGCGAACCACCCGAAGGCAGCGGTACCTGTCTCGCGTTGATCGTTTCGATCTGTCGCTCGATGCCGTAGCGGTGAAAGAGTGGCACAGGGTCCTTGTAGTGCACCACATTGGACGTCGAACGCGGCGAGGCGATGGCCAGGAACTCATGAGCCCGGCGGGCGGCGTCCGCATCGTCCACCACAATGCGATCCAGATCCGACGACAGCACATCGCGAATCGTGCGGATGACCAGATCGCTTTCAGCGTAAAGCTCGCCCACGCGCACCTTCTGCATGCGCGATTCGATCGACTTCCACAGACGCTGCAGGTAGGCCAGGTCACGCTTCAGTTCAGCCTTGGTGCGGTCCATGCCGGCTGTGCGGATGATGAACCCGAAGCCCTTGGGCGGGTCCAGTTCCGCGAGCATGGCGCGCATTTTTCGCCGCTCTTCATCGTCCTCGATCTTTCGTGAGACGCCCAGCTTCTCCATGTGCGGCATCATGACGATGAACCGGCCGGGAATGGAGATGTAGCTGGTGAGCGTGGGGCCCTTGGTGCCGATGCCCTCCTTGATGACCTGCACGAGCACATCCTGCCCGCGTCGCAGGCACTTCTGGATGGGCGGTCGTTCGCGGCGGGGCGTCTTGGAGCCGACGCACTCGAACTCCTCGCGCAGGTCGCCCGGGAAATACATCGGGTGCAGGTCGGAGATGTGCAGGAAGCCGTTGCGTTCCAAACCGAAATCGATGAACGCCGCCTGAATGGAGGGTTCGACGTTGGTGACTTTGCCCTTGTAAATGTTGCCGACGTGCGATTCGGCGCTGGCGCGTTCCTGATAGAGTTCCTCGAGTCGTCCGTCCTCGACGATGGCAATGCGGCATTCCTCGCCGGGGACGTAATTAATGAGCATCTCCCGTTTGGCCATAGTGACAACTTTCCGTGTTGGGCGGGGCGTACGTCGCGGAGCGGGGCGGGCGAAAAGGTGTTGCGACACATGAAATGGTCCGGCAAAGCCGGCATCACGCAACACCTGGTCGCTCCAGGGGCATTCCACTCACGGCTGACGTGCGGTGACCTCGCATTGTTCCTGTTGTTGGAGGCATGGCATCACAGCCTTCCGTCCGACGCACGGACGGGCCTCTCGGTTTGTACGTTCAGACAAAAGTCCGTCCCTCGAACGTCTCGGGCATCACCTTCGCCAGCTCGTCGCGCAGGTAGTTCATCACCTCACGATCGGAGTCGAAGCTCGACGCCTTGCGGGCAACGCGGCGACACTGATCGATGCTCACGGAACGGATCAACTTCTTCATTTCCGGAATGGCCGGCGGGGTCATGGACAGCGTTCGCAGCCCCAGACCCAGCAGAACCATGCCGAACTCCGGTTCGCCTCCCATTTCCCCGCACAGGCTCACTTCGATTTTGGCACGCTGGCCAGCGCGCACTACATCGCGGATGAGCTGCAGCACGGCGGGATGTGCCCCGGAATAAAGGCTGGCGATGCGCTCGTTGGAGCGATCCGCCGCCACGGTATACTGAATCAGGTCGTTGGTGCCGATCGAGAAAAAGTCCACTTCCTTGGCCAGCGTTGCCGCCTGCAGTGCCGCGGAGGGCACCTCGATCATGATCCCCACCGGAATATTGCGGGCGTAGGGAATGCCCTGTTCGTCCAGATCCTCCATCACATCGTTGAGGATCATCTTCGCCTGACGCAGCTCCATCACGTTGCTGATCAGGGGGAACATGATCTTCACCGGCCCTTCGGCGCTCGCCCGCAGAATGGCACGTAACTGCGTCTTGAAGAGCGGCAGGTTCTGCAGACACAGCCGAATCGATCGGCAGCCCAGGAAGGGGTTGGGCTCCTCGTGGTGATCCACGGAGATGCCCGCATGCATCTTGTCCGCGCCAAGGTCGAGCGTGCGGATGGTCAGCGGATGGCCTTTGAGCAGCTTCACCGCCTGGCTGTAGGCCTGGTAGTGATCCTCTTCGGTTGGCTCATGATCAGCACCAAGGTAGATGAACTCGGTGCGATACAGGCCGATGCCCGTAGCGCCCTTTGCCAGCGCGGCGCTGATTTCGCTGGGGAACTCGATGTTCGCCAGCACGGTGATTTCTGTGCCGTCGCGGGTGATGGCGGGCAGGCGTGCCGAGGCATCAAGCGTCTCGTCGACCTGGGCCATCTTCTTGAGTTCGAGCCGATACTCCAGCAGCTTGGCGGCATCGGGATCGACCACAACCAGCCCGCGGTTACCGTCGATGATGACGGTGTCACCGGTGTTGACGTTGCTGGTGATGTCCTCCAGACCGACGATCGCAGGAATGCCCAGGGCGTGCGCGAGGATGGCGGTGTGGCTGGTGCGGCCACCCAGATCGGTGGCAATGCCCTTGATTTTGGTGGTGTCCAGCGATGCGGTCTGGCTGGGCGTCAGGTCATGGGCGATGAGGATGGCTTCGTGGCGAATCTGTGCCAGTTGCTCGCGTGTTGAGCCGATCAGGTGGCTGAGCACGCGGCGTTCCAGGTCCAGCACATCCTTGCCGCGCTCGCGAATGTAGGTGTCATCGAGCTGTTCGTACATGCCCGCCAGCCGACGCATGACCGCGTGTACGGCATACTCGGCGGTGACCTGCTCCTGCTCGATCATCCGCTCAGCGTTGTCAGTGAGGAACTTATCGCGCAGCATCGCCAGGTGGGTGTTGAAGATGTTGGCCATCTCCTGACCCAGGGCGCTGGCGGTGTGATCGCGCAGGCGTTCGATATCGGCGCTGCTGTCCTCGATCGCCTGGCGCAGGCGTTGGATCTGCCGTGGCACATCGGACGCGGGGACCAGCCTTCGGGGAACGGGCTGATCCTTGGCGTCGAGCACCACGGCGCGGCCGATCGCCACGCCGGGAGAAGCCTGAATGCCTCGTTCGATCTGCATGCAAAAGGGTGGTGGCGGCGGATGGGGCTGGGAAACGGTCAGCGCTCCGCGGGCGATGGATCGAGCCGACGCCGGACGCAGCGACCGCTCACAGCGACCGCAAGCCGCTCACCTTCACTTGATTCCTGCCGCGCGCGCCAGTTTGGCGGCCATGTCAGTCTTTTCCCAACTGAACCCGGGTCGGCCGAAGTGACCGTGGCGTGCCGTCTCCTTGTAGATCGGGCGGCGCAGCTTCAGGTGGTCGATGATGCCGGCGGGCGTCAGCGGGAAGTGTTGGGTGACTAGGCGCGCGAGTTTTTCTTCGCTGATCTTGCTTGTTCCCTGTGTGTCCACGAGCACGCTGATCGGTTTGGCCACGCCGATCGCGTATGCGAGCTGCACTTCACAGACATCGGCCAGTCCGGCCGCGACAATATTCTTGGCGATGTACCGCGCCATGTAGCTGGCGGAGCGGTCCACCTTGGTAGGATCCTTGCCGGAGAACGCGCCGCCGCCGTGGCAGCCGCGCCCGCCGTAGGTGTCCACAATGATTTTACGCCCGGTCAGCCCCGTATCGCCATGCGGACCGCCAATTTCAAACTGGCCGGTCGGGTTGACGTGAATGATCACGTTTTTCGGGTCGTACAGGCGCTTGGGCATCACCGGTTCGATGATATGCCGGATGACCTCGCGGCGGAGCTTTTCCTGCTTCGCTTTTCCGTTCCATTCGGGGGTGTGCTGAGTCGAGAGCACGATGGTGTGAATGCGAACGGGTTTGTTGCCGTTGTATTCCACTGTCACCTGGCTCTTGGCGTCCGGACGCAGGCCCTTAATGATGTTCTTCTGCCGCACCAGCGCCTGCCGTTCCACCAGCCGGTGGGACAGGTGGATCGGAAGGGGCATGTACTCGGGTGTCTCGCGGCAGGCGAAACCGAACATCAGCCCCTGGTCGCCAGCACCCTGACGATCGACGCCCATGGCGATGTCCTGGCTTTGGCCGTGAATGGTGCGGATCACGCCGCAGCTCTCAGCGTCGAAGCGCATGCGCGGGTCGGTGTAGCCGATCTCCCGCAGGGTCTGGCGCACGGTGTCCTCGACCCGCTCCAGCGCCTCGATCGCCTTGCGGGTGTGAACGGTGACCTCGCCGGCGACGACCACAAGGCCCGTCGTGCAAAGCGTTTCGCAGGCCACACGGGCGTAGGGGTCCGCGGCGAGCAGGCTGTCGAGCACCGCATCGGAGATCTGGTCGGCGACCTTGTCCGGGTGCCCCATGGAGACTGATTCGCTGGTAAAGAGGTGCGTGCCGTTGCTGTAATTCGCTGCCATCCGTGTCGTTCCAAGATCCAGGGGAAAGTCCCGAGAGTCACGATGAGACAGGCATTTGTACCGCACGAGCGCATCGGCGCCAAATAGATGGCGGTTTCCTGTCGTGGCAGGGGTAATCCGGAACGGGGCGAGATGAGTCCGATAAGTTGCTGTCGCGGAGTCTGATAAGTGGTGAAGGGGGTTCAGTGGGTGACCGGATGGGCAACGTCCGATCTGGCATACACAGCAAGTTATCAACCCCCTGTGTGGAGCGGCACCTTGGCTGGACACATCCCATCGTTGGCACCGCTTAGCCCCGAAACCGAAGAACGCGTGAGCCGCATCGACGCCTGGATCAGTCGGCGTCTGCAGGAATTGCACGAGGCTGATGAGCGCGTGAGTACGCGAGTGCAGTCGATGGAGCGGCTGGAGGCGAGCCTCAGCCGGCTTTCGGAGGTGTTGCGCGGGCAGATTGAGGAGGTACGCCCGGCCGGCAGGCAGCTTGCCCAGCTCCGGCAGCAGTTCCAGGATGAGCTGGCGGACATGCTCCACGATGCCCGCAGTCGCATGGCGCAGATCGACAAGCCCGCCCGGCAGGGGGTCGTCGAGCTGAAAAAGGATATCGAGCAGCTTCTCGCCCAGGCGCAGGAGCATCTGGATCGGCTGGCGACGCCCGTCGAGGACCGCCTCAACGAGCTGGCACGGCAGGAAGAGGCGATCCGGATGCGGTTCGGGGACATCGAGGCACGCATCGCGGCAGCGGCTCATCCCGTCGAGCAGCGCATCCAGGAACTGGTCCGTGCGGCGGAAGAGAAGGTGGCGGCTCTGATGGAGCCGGCGGCTGCACGATTCAATGAGGCGTGTGCTGCCTACGAGCAGCGGCTGGATGAGGCGTGTGCCGCAGCCCAGGAACGGATCGGCCGGCAGGTTCAGGCGTGCGGCCGGGAGTTGGAGGAACTGACGACCCCGGTTGAGGCGAAGCTGCAGCACGTGCGTGAAGCCTACAGCCACTGCGTGCGGCAGGTGGAGGCGCTGATCGGCAAGCTTGAGGAACGTATCGCCCGGCTGGATGTGCCGGCCCGGGAACAGATGCGTCAGCTCGAAGCGATCGAACAGGCGATGCTCAAGCGGCTGGAGGGGCTGCGACGCGACGCCATCGCGGCGGCTCAGCCCATCGAAGAGAAGCTCACCGCGCTGATCGATGAACTCGACAATAAGGTGGCTGAGCTGGCAGAACCGGCCCTGGCGCAGGTCGACGAACACATTCGGCTGTTCCGCGAGGAGGTTGAACAGGCTCAGGAGACGATGCGGCAGGCGCTGGCCGAACAGTTGGAGGCCTGGCAGGCGGAGGCACAGCAGAGTGCCGTTCCGGTTGAGCAGCGGATGCGAGCGCTGATGCAACGACAGCAGGCGCTGGCTGATCGTCTCGATGCCGCGGTGGCGGAGCGCCAGGAACAGGTTGAGAAGCTGCAGGAGCAGTTCACCGCCGAGGTAGAAACGCTGCGTGAGCAGTCGCACAACACGATCCAGCAGCAGCTCGAAGTGTTCTCCACAGAGGCCCAGCGAATTGCCGAACCGCTGCGCCAACAAATGGAAGCGATGCTCACGCAGCAGCGGGAAGAAGGGCAGGCGATCCTGTCGCAGCAGGAAAAGACGCTGGCTGATCAGCAGCATGCAGCCCAGATGATCCTCGCCCGTCAACAGCAGCAGGCTGAGGAATGGCTTGCCCGGCAGCGCGTTGTGGCGGATGAACAGCGACAGGCACTGGAAGATGTGCTTGCATCGCATCAACAGACCATCGACGAAGCTGCCCAGGCGGTGGAGGAACAGCGTCACCGGCTGCAGGACATGGCGCGGCAACTGCATGCATCGATCGAGGCTGCCGACGCCGAAGCGCGCGAGCGGTTGTCGGCTCGACGTGATGCGTTTATGGCGACACAGCAGGAATTGATCGAACAGGCCGATGCTGTGGTGCGGTCACGTCGTGAGACACTTGAGGCGATGCAGCAGGAACTGCTCGCAGAGCAGGCGAAGCAGGTCGAACAGGCCGAGGCTGTGATGCGTTCGCATCGTGAAGCGCTTGAAGCGATGCAGCAGGAGCTGCTCGCGGAACAGGCAAAACTGGTTGAACAGGCGGACGCTGCGATGCACTCGCGCCGCGAAGCGCTTGAGACGATTCAGCAGGAGCTGCTTGCGGATCAGGAAAAGCTGGTCGAACAGGCCGACGCTGCGGTGCGTATGCGACGCGATGCGCTCAAGGCGATGCAACAGGAACTGCTCGCGGAGCAGTCGAAGCTGGTTGAGCAGGCGGATGCTGAGGTCCGTTCGCGTCGCGAAGCGCTTGAGACGTTGAAGCAGGAAATGCTTTCTTCGTTCGATGCGGTGCATCGTGCGTTGCAGATGGCCGTTGCTGAGAACGAGCAGCGGTTGCACGAGACGATCGAACAAGCCGTGGCGCAGGAACGCGAAAAACTCGATGCGATGAAGGATGCGCTGCTTTCGCAGGTCGACACTGCAAGGCAGCAGCTTGAGGTGTTGCTGACGGAGCGTGCCAAGGCCTGGCGAATCGATGCCCGGCAGATCGCTGAGCCGTTCACCGAGGAGATGCGCAGCCTGTTGGAGCAGCAGCGAACGGTCGCGCAGGAAGCGATCGTCGCGATGGAAGGGCATGAGCGAGCGATACGTGCCGCGGCCGAGTCGTGCACGAGCGAAGCGCAGGCCGCAGCCGAAGCCTGTCAGACGCGGCTGGCCCAGTACGCGACCGACCTGGCGGAGAAGGCTGGCCAGATCGCCGAACCGATCGAGTCTGACCTTACCGCTCTTGCCAACCGCAACGCAACGCTGGCTCAGCGCGTGCGTGAGGAAATCGACCAGCAGCAGACTCGCATCGCATCGCTGGAAGACAAGTTCACGCAGGAGTTGTCTGCGTCGCATCAGCGTCTGACGGCTCAGGTGGAGCAAGCGCTGTCACGTTTCACGGAGGAGGCCCGTGCCGCAGCCGAACCGGTGGAGGTGGAACTGAGCCGCATCATCGGTGAACAGGAAGAAGCCGCCGAGCGTACGATGGCGCTGCTGGCACGACGTCGGGCCGAGCTTGAATCGCTCGAATCGCAGGTCCATGAAAGGATCGTTGCTGCACAGCGCGAGCTTGAATCGGCTATCACCTCACAATGCGAGGAACTTTCCTCTCAGGCACGCGAGCTTGCAGCGCCGATCGCCGCGTCACTGCGGGAGATCGTTGCCCAGCAGAGCCTCGATGCTGAAGAAGCACGTGCCCGATTGGAGAAGGAACGGGCCGAGCTGGCGCAGTTGCATCAGCGGTTTGCGGATGAAATGTCTCAATCGCGTGAGGCCATGCAAGAGCAATTTGAAGCGCAGCTCGCCGCATGGCGCGATCAGGCGCAGGAGCTTGCGGCCCCGATCGAATCAAATCTGCGTGAAATTGCCGAACATCAGCAGGAAGCGACACGCGAAGCGCTGTCACTGATCGCCTCCGAACGCGATGCGCTGGCGAAGCTGGAGCAGGGCTGGCTGGATCGCATTGAAACGACCCGCCGTGAACTTCAGGAAGCGCTCGCCCAGCGTGCCCGGGAGTGGATCAGCGCGGCCGAGGAAGTGGCGGCCCCGGTGACGGAAAAGGTGCAGGCATTGCTGGATGAGCACGCTGCCGCAGCCGAGCAGCTGGCCGCATTGTGCGAGACGCGTCAGCAGCAGTTGAACGAGCAGCTTGAAGCGGCTCGCGAATCGCTCGAAACAGTGCTGGTTGAAAAATCGCAGCAGTGGATCGAACGAGCCGAATCGGCCGCTGAACCGATCGAGGAGAAGCTGCGTGAACTGACTCAGCGTCAGGAGCGGTCGGCTGGTGAAGCGTTGGCGCTCATCGCCACGGAACGTGAATCGCTGCAGGAGCTGGAGCAGTTGCTGCGCAGCCGTATCGCCGAGGCACGAGGTGAACTGGAGGCCGCGATCCGCCGCTCAGCGGATGAACTTGAACAACAGGCGCGTGAGGCGGCCGCACCGATCGAGGCGTCGCTGCGGGCGATTATCGCCCATCAGGAAGAGGCTGTGAAACAGGCCGAGGCGGTGCTTGCCACAGAACGCGAAGCGATCGATGCACTTGAGGCACAATTTACTGAGCGTCTGGCAGAAGGGCGCCAGCGTGCTGAATGCTCGTTGGAATCGACGGTGGAAGAACTGGTTCGGCGTGCGGCGGAGGTTGTCGGGCCAGCCGAAGCATCGTTCCGTGAGTGGATCGATCGTTGTCAGGCGGTGGTAGAGGCCTGCCGCGAAGAGATGCAAACGCATCAGCGGGCGATCGCACAGATGCAGGAGCAGCTTGCGAGCCGTACGGCTGAGCTGCGAGACGAACTGGCAGCAACCTTGGCGCAACATGCCGATGCGCTGGCTGTACGGGCGCGTGAAGTCGCCCAGCCGATTCACGATCGACTGCAGCGCATTGTTGCTGAGCAGGCAGCCGCCGCTCAGGAGGCGCAATCTCGGCTGGCTGAACAGGAACGGGCGGTCGCCGATCTGGAAGCATCGGCACTGGCGAGGCTGGATGAAGTACGCAGCCAGATGGAAGAAACGTTCGCCCAGCGTGGCGTCGCGCTGCTGGACGAGGCGAAACGCCTGGCTGAGCCGATCGAAGTGCAACTTCAGCAGATCATCGCCCAGCAGGAAGAGGCCGCGAAGCAGGCCGACGAACGCATCGCCGCTCAGCAACATCTATTGCGCAAGCTCAATCAGCAGTTGCACAACGAATTGGCCACGGCGCAGGAACAGTTGGAAGCGACGCTGACCAAAAAGCTCGCCGATCTGGCCGAACAGGCCCGACAGATTGCCGAGCCGGTTGAGTCGAATATGCGGTCGCTCCTAAATGAACAGCAGCGCCATGCTGAGTCGGCACACGAACAGTTCGCCCGCAGCCGTGTGTGGTTTGAACAACTTGAAGTGCAGTTGCGCGAACGGTTTGCCACCGCACGGCAGCAGTTGGAGAAGACGTTCGAGCATCTGTCCGCTTCGTTGGCGAAACAGGCCGAGGAGATCGCAGGCCCGATTGAAGCGAACCTGCGCGACATCGTCGCGCGGCAGGATGAAGCTGCGGCGCGGGCGACAGCCACGCTCCATGCCGGCCGCGAATCGCTCGAAGCGCTTGAACAGCAGGTCATGCAGCGCATCGAGGCCACGCAGCAGCAGGTCGCCTCGCTGTTGGAGGAACGGGTCGCCGATTTCGCACAGGAAGCGCAGGCCATCGCTCAACCCATCACCGATGAGATCGTTGCGTTGATGAATCAGCAGCGGGATGCTGCCGCACGCCTGAGCGCGGAACTGGAAGAACACGCCCATCGGGTGGAAGAAGTGGACGAATCCTTCCGCGAGAAGCTGGCGGATGTATCGCAGCGCCTGCAACAAATCTTTGATGACAAGGCCGCCGCGTGGGTTGAGCAGGTGCAGCAGGCGGCTGCCCCGATTGAGCAGCGGTTGCAGCAACTCGTCGCTGCACAGGAACTGCAGGTACAGCAGTCGATTGCGATGCTGACCGCTCAGGAGACATCGCTGCAGGATCTGGAGCAGCAGTCGCTGGACCGCATTGAAGCGACGCGACGTGAACTGGAAGCGTCGCTTGCGGAGGCAGTGGAGCACTGGGCGCATCAGGCGCACGAGATCGCCGCGCCGGTACGCAGCCAGTTACGCGAGCTCGTCAAACAGCATCAGGAGGCAGCCGACAGCGCCGAGAGCCTCATCGAAGCACAGCGGCAGCATCTGGCGTCGCTGGAGGAAAGCTTCCACGAACGCATCGCGCAATCACAGGCGGAACTGGAACGACTGCTCGCCGATCGATCCGCTACGTGGCACGAGCAGGCAACGGAAACGGCTGAACAGGTACAGGCACGTGCCCGCGAACTGACCGCGCGACAGGAATCGCTTGCCGCGCAGCTTTCCGCCAGCTTTGATCAGATGCGTGCGAAGCTCGACGAGATGCAGAAGCCGATCGCCGATCGCATGAACGCGGTGGCTGCACTGGAAGAGCAGGTGGCATCGCGGCTGGAGCGGTTGCATCAACAGGCGATCGAGGCGGTCGAGCCGATCGAATCGCATATCGAGGAATTGATCGCGTCGATGTCGGAAAAGGTCGACGCCGCCGCGATGCCGCACCTGGCGAAACTGGATGAACAGTTGGTGATGTTCCGCCAGCGGATCGCCGCGATGAACGACGAACTACAGGCTTCCTTCATTCAGCAATCACAGGCATGGGCGGCCGAGGCGCGGGAAATGGCAGCCCCGATCGCTGATCAGATTCAGCAGCTGATGCGCGAGCAGGAGGCCACCGCTGAACGTATCGCGCAGGAAGTGCGGAAACTGCACGACCAGATTGCCAGCATCGATGAACCGATGCAGCAGCGCACCGCGCAGATTGCCCAGATCGAGCGCGACACGCTGCAGCGGCTGGATGCCCTGCGCCGCAAGGCTGAATCGACCATCACGCCAATCGAGTCACACGTGCAGCGAACACTTGAATCGGTGAAGGAGAACGTGGCGAAACTGGTCGACCCCGCCCTGGCGCAGGTCGATGCCCACATCCTCCGGTTTGAGACTCACATTGCGGAAGCACATGAACAATTGCAGGCAACGTTCGCTCAGCGCATCGAAGCCTGGCTGGCCGAAGCGAGCGACGCGACCGTGCCGATCGAGGCACGTGTTCAGGAGATCATGGCCCACCAGCGGGCGATGCGCGATCGCATCGAACAGGCGATCGAGGAACTGGCGCAGCGCCTTGCTGGCATGGATCAGCCGATCCACACGCGGCTGCGGCAGATCGAGCAGATCGAAACCGGTGTGCAGCAGCGCCTGGAGGAACTGGCGCTGCAGGCCCAGGCGATGGCGGAGCCGATCGAAGCGAACCTGCACGAGTTGATGGAGCGAACACGGTCACGCTTGCAGGATCTGCTTGGTCCGGCACTCGTCAAGGTTGACAAGCAGTTCGAGCGGTTCGGCCAGGCGGTCGAAGCCAAACGGTTCGAGCTGGAGAAATGGATTCGTCAGTCGCTGGAAAACGCGTTTGAAGCTGCACAACAGCAGGTGCAGCCGCTGACGCAGGAGATGTCGCGAGCACTGACACGCCTGATCACCGATGCGGAGAAGCGCAGCGATGCCTGCCTGAACAAGCTGCAGCAGGAGCTGGAAGGGCGGTTTGCTCAGCAGCGTGCCGCCGCAGCCGAGGCGATGGAGCAGGTGCAACGCACTGTGGAAGAACAGACGCTGCACATCCAGCAGATCACCGATGCCGCGGTGCGCGACGCGGAGGCTCGACTGGAGGCAGCAGTGGCGCAGTCGCGCGAGAAGTCGATCGCCGATGCTGAGCAGTTGCAGCGTCATGCCCAGGAACTCGCCGAGCGCACGCATCGCGAACTGGAAGCGGCACGGGAATCGTTCGAGGCACGCTTCGCCGCAGCGGCAAGGCAGGCCCAGCAGACGATGCAGAAGACCATGGGCGAGGTGCAGTCGGCGCTGCAGGATCGGCTGCGGCAGATTGAGTCGCAGACGAACATGATTCTCGAACAGCTCGATCGCCGCGTGGCCAATGCCTCGGCAAATGGGACGGCCATGATCGATGCCGCGCCTGAAACGCCACGTGGCGAGGTGGTCGTCAACCCCCGCGCCATTGACCAGGTCTCGCCTGCCCGCAGTGCCAAAGCTGCCCGGGGCGAGCACATCATTCAACGGGCGCGTGAGTACAACGAACGCCTGCGAAAGATGCGCGAATCGCGGGACGGTGGCCATGCCGCGTAATGACGAATGCCATGGAAATGTCGAATGACTGATGCCAAATGACGAACCGCGACGGCCCCAAACAGGTTTCGTCATTGGACATTCGTTATTCGACATTCAGCGGGGTTCACCCCCAGCGGCCCCGACTGGCTCAACGCCTATCCGATTGGTAAGCTTGCCTCCCCGCGCCGTCAGGTGGTCGGGCGCGGTTCATTGACACTTTTACACGCGAAACAGCCATGAATCAGAGCGACATGCGGATTGAGCGCGACTCGATGGGGGAGATGCAGGTGCCCGCCTGGGCGCTGTGGGGGGCCAGCACGCAGCGGGCGGTGGAAAACTTTCCGGTGAGCGGCCGGCCGGTACCGGTTGAGATCATTCGCGCGTTCGGGCTGCTCAAGGCTGCCTGCGCCCGGGTGAACCTGGAGCTGGGCAAGCTGGACGCCAAACGAGCCGAGGTGATCATCGCGGCCGCCAATGAGGTCGCCCAGGGCCAGCACGACCGCCACTTCCCAGTGGACATCTACCAGACCGGCTCGGGCACCAGCACCAACATGAACGCCAACGAGGTGATCGCCACGCTGGCGACTCAGCGGCTGGGCGAAAAGGTCCACCCCAACGACCACGTGAACATGGGCCAGTCGAGCAACGACACGTTCCCGACGGCCATGCACATCGCCGCCGGTGTCGCGCTGAAGGACCGGTTGCTGCCGGCACTGACCCGGCTGGCCGAAATCCTCGACGAGCACGCCCGCAACTGGGATGACATTGTCAAGATCGGCCGCACCCATCTGATGGACGCCACGCCCATCCGTATGGGGCAGGTATTCAGCGGTTACGCCCATCAGGCCAATCAGGCCCTGGCCCGCGCATCCGCCGCGCTGACCGCGCTCAGGACCACGCTGGCCATCGGCGGTACGGCTGTGGGCACGGGCATCAACACACACCCCGAATTCGGCAAGCGTGTCGCCGCTCAACTCGCCCAGGTGACCGGCATCCAGTTTGAGGAAGCGCCCAACCATTTTGAAGCGCAGGCCACGCGCGACAGCTTCGTCGAGGCGCATGCGCACCTCAAGACAGTTGCTGTGTCGCTGAGCAAGATCGCCAACGACATCCGTCACCTGGGCTCCGGACCGCGCTGCGGCATTTTCGAACTGATGCTGCCGGAGATTCAGCCCGGCTCATCCATCATGCCCGGCAAGGTGAACCCGGTGATCTGCGAAAGCGTGGTGCAGGTCGCGGCCCGCGTCATCGCCAACGATGCGGCGATCACCTGTGGCGGGCTTGGCGGTGTCGGCTCCATCTTCGAACTGAACGTTGCCATGCCCATGATGGCCGACGCCATGCTCGAATCGATCACACTGCTGGCTAACGTCAGTAACGTCTTCGTCGACAAGCTGCTCAAGGGCTTGCAGGTGAACCGTCATCGCTGCGAACAACTCATCGAACAGTCGCTGATGATGGTCACGAGCCTGGCACCGGTGATCGGCTACGACAATGCCGCCCGCATCGCCAAGCAGGCATTCAAGGAAAACAAGACCATCCGCGAACTGGTGCTGGAACAGAAGCTGCTCGATGAAGCGAAGCTCAACCAGCTCCTGGATCCGCGCGGCATGACCGAACCCGGCGGCGAGGGCGCAGCAGGGGGGTGATTCTCTTCACAAAAAATGAAAGTCCCCGAAAGCCCACCCACTCCCATGGGTGGGCTTCTTTTCGCGCTTACCCGCTCACACCGCCACCGCTTCCTCGACAGTCCAATCCGCGCCGTTGCGAATCACGCGCCGATACAGCGTATCACGCTCCACGGGGGTGAACCCCGCCTGTCGTACCGCCCGGCGAAGGTCCGTCACGCTCACTTCCTGATGCGTGTCCGTGCCGCCCACCTTGGTGATGTCGTACCACATCACCGTACCGTCGATGTCATCCACGCCAAAGCTCAGCGACAACTGGCTCAGCTCCAGCGTCTGCATGATCCAGAACGCCTTGACATGCGGGAAGTTGTCCAGCATCAGCCGGCTCACCGCCAGCATCTTCAGATCGTCCAGCCCTGTCGGTCCGGGCAGATGCTCCAGCTCCGAATTGTCCGGCACGAAAGGCAGCGGAATCACCGTCTGGAATCGGCCCGGATGTCCTTTCGCGATCGCTTCATCCTGCACCTGACGCAGCATCTCAAAATGATGCACGCGATCTTCCAGCGATTCGATGTGGCCATACAGAATCGTTGCGTTGCTCATCAGCCCAAGCTGATGCGCGATGCGGTGCACCTCCAGCCACTTGTCCGAACGGATCTTGCCCTTGAAGACCTCATCGTGGACGCGGTCGTCGAACACCTCCGCGCCACCACCGGGCAGCGACCCCAGCCCCGCCTCCTTCAGATCGTTCAACACGCCAGCCAGATCGCGCGGTCGTTTGCTGATCCGCGCCAGATGGACAATCTCCACGGCGGTGAACGCCTTGATGTGAATCTTCGGCGCCGCCTCGCGGATGGCGCGCAGCATGTCCGTGTAATAGCTGAAGGGCAGGTAGGGGTGCAGGCCACCAACGATGTGGATTTCGGTCGCCCCCGCCTCCGCCGCCTGTCGCGCCTGCTCAGCCGCAGCCTCCACCGAATACTCATACGCCCCATCTTCGTCCTTCTTACGATAGAACGAGCAGAACTTGCACGACAGGGCGCAGATGTTGGTGTAGTTGAGGTGGCGGTTGATGTTGTAGTAGGCGATGTCGCCGTGCAGCCGCCGTCGGACGATGTCCGCCATCTGGCCGATGGTCCACACATCCCGACTGCGCAGGAGCGTCAGCCCATCCTCACCATTGAGCCGCTCGCCGGCCTGCACCTTCTCGTAAATTGATCGCAGGGAAGCATCCATACCCGGCCATGATAGCACGGCGAAGCGACGGATGGCACGGGGTACACCATACCGTGATCATCACCTGCTACGGCGGCGGCGTATGGTCGAAACCGCGACCAGGCCAAGCCCCAGCATGCTCGCCATTCCTGCTGCCGGGGAAGGCACGACCGTAGACACGGGCTCCTGAAAATCAGTCGCCAGCCATTTGGCCAGGTTCTGGGCGAAGCGAGTGTTGTTTGCCCAGGACACATAATCATCGTCGAACGCGTTGGAGTCCAGTATGACCAGCACGTTCAGTTCATCGCCCCAGAGTGCGGCGAAGTTCTGCTCAAAGAGCGATGTTCCGCCGATCATGATGGCCGCAGACACGACGTGGACCTCGTCAACACCGTCGGTCAGTGGGTGAACGGCTGTGACGGCGAATGTACCCTCAACATTTGCGTCAAAGTCGCCAGCCACGCTACCACCGACAATGTCCAGCAGTTGTTTGTTCCATGGTGTAAAGCTTAAATAATTGTCACCGACCAAAGCAACGCGCCGGCCGGTTTCGATGTAATCCTTCAGATTCTGAACTTCGGTCTCACTAAATGAATATCCATAGCGAATTTCGACAAGAATCGCATCGTACTGGAGCATCTCTGTCAGGTTGGAGAGGTCCGATGTGACCGTTATCTGATTGGAAGTCTCCGTGTCGAGATACCCACTGAATGTCTTCCAATTTTCCCCTCCGTAACGGAAGGCGTCGAGGTTTCCCTCCAGAACGAGGAGCGATCCAGCCATCAGTGGCGTTGCGCAGGTACACAGGGCGAGAAGCGTGACGTACAGAAGCATTGCCATGCGAGATGCCTGAGTGTTGGTCATAAGTTGCTTCCTATGGAAAAGTGATCAGAAAAACACCGCCAATGGCGGGACGACATCACGGCGTGTTGCAGGCACGCAATGTGCGATACCTCGCCTGGAGACAAACCGAGTTAATGTCAAGAAAGGAAATGTTTCACAACAGCGCCTGCCTGCCGCGGAGCGTCAGAGACAAATCCCGCAGCAGCGACAGATGAGCGATGATATGACACATTCCTCACCCCCCTGAATCTTCACAACGGCAGGTATGGCAACTTCCCCCACCGTTGGAAGTGGCGTGAAAATACCATTAACGCCCCGGCTTTGCAAGTGGTTGGTTCGATGTTGCGGTGGCCGTCCGCGTCAGCCCAGCACCCGGCCCACAGCCGTCACCACAGCATCGTGGATCGCGCCGCTCGTGGCGATGATACCGCGGTTGTTTTCCAGTCGGCGGCCGCGCGAAAAATCGAGCGGCTTGCCCGTGATGTCCGTCACCTTGCCGCCCGCCTCTTCCACCACGATCGCACCGGCCGCATGGTCCCAGATGCACTCGCGGTAATCGGCCCGCGTCGGCAGACGCAGGTAGATCGATGCCTCACCCCGGGCGACCACCGCGTACTTGCACTGGCTGTCGATCCGCACCGGCTCAGCCGTGATCCCCAGCAGTTGCGCGATCCGGGCCGACTGGTCCTGATCGGAATGGCCCGACTCGACCGACTCGCAGAAGCGGGCCTGGCTCGCATCCGAGATGTCGCTCACATGAATGGGGACGCCCGCTTTGTCAGCATCGTCCCACAGGGAGTACACACGCGTACCCTGGCCATGCACCGCCGCCATCAGCACGCCCGGCTCGCCGGTCGGCCCCGGCAGGTTCGGGCAGCCCAGTACACCCAGCACCACGTGCCCTTCCTCGATGAGGGCGAGCGCCACCGCGTACTGCTCGCCGCGCAGAAATCCCTTGGTGCCGTCGATCGGGTCGACCGTCCAGTAGCGACTGCCCGTCGCCTCCGCTCCACCCCGGTCGATCCAGGTGAGCACCTGCGACTCGTCCACAGTTTGCCCCAGCCCCGCTGCGACCTGCTCGACCACCATGCGCCGCAGCGCCGTCTGTTCGTCCTTGCGAAGTTCGTCTGACGCCTCCTCGCCTACGACGCGATCGTCCGGCAGCAGGGCCGCCAGTCGAGCACAGACAATCGCCTGTGATGCGAAGTCGGCCACAGTGACAGGACTTTTATCCTTCTTCTGCAGCGTCTGTTCCGAAACAAGCTGCCGCTGCACTGCGCGACAAACGCGCGATGCAGCCCGCACGGCATCCATTGCAGCAGCCAGTTCCGTCGATAGGGCGGTCGTACTCATCATCATCTCCGGGGGAAAAGCCGAGCCGCCCATCATAGCAGGCCGCTACATCCGATTGCGACCCCCACGTCCCACAAGGCCGCTTGCGCCTGCGTGCAGCATAAAAGCAACGATGTCCACTATGTAGGCTCTTGGTTTCCCCTGACTTGCTTAGGATCGTGGAGAACCATTGGGAAAGTTTTCGTTGGTCTTCATTTGCGAATGGTTCGTATGACCTGCTGACGAACGAATTGAAGCCAAACGGGCACGCCGTTTAGTTGTGTTCTGTGATACTGCGACGTGGACTGCGCGTCACCGCCCTGTGGTTGCGATGGCGGGGAGGGTCAGGTCGTCGAAGCGGCCCATGATGAAGTAGTGGTGGGCCAGACCGGCGATCATGGCGGCGTTGTCGAGGCAGTAGGCCATGGCGGGGATGTGGACGCTCAGACCCATCCGCTCGCCAAACTCGGTGACACGGCGGCGCAGCAGCGAATTGGCGCTGACGCCTCCGCCGATGATGAGGCTGTGTGGCGATCGGCTCTGACGGCGCATCGCCTCGACCGCACGGCTGAGCTTGATCATCAGTGTGTCGATTGCGGCCGCCTGGAACGACGCGGCCAGGTCGGCTCGCTGGGTATCGGTCAGGTCGTCGGCTGAGCGGGGAAAGACAGCATCGGGGCCGCGACCCTGCGGATGGCCGCGCACCGCGTAGAGTAGAGCGGTCTTGAGGCCGCTGAAGGAAAAATCGAGGCTGTCTTCACCCAGCAGCGACCGTGGCAGCCTGTAGGCGGTCGGGTCGCCCTGCTGAGCCAGCTTGTCGATTCGCGGCCCACCGGGGTAACCCAGTTGCAGAATCACCGCCGCCTTGTCGTAGGCTTCACCAACCGCGTCATCGATGGTTTGGCCCAGCGGTTCAAGTTCCATCGGTGAAGCGACGGTGTAGATGGTCGAGTGTCCCCCGGAGACGACCAGCCCCAGCGCGGGGTAGGTGGGTTCGGGAGGAGCAGGGGGATGTGGTTCGCTGGAGTGACCATCTCGATCGTTTCTCGGCGCTTCGGTGAGGTTGGCTGCGTAGAGGTGGGCACGCACGTGGTCGATGCCGATCAGCGGCTTGCCCGTTGACCAGGCCAGCGCCTTGGCGGCGCTGAGGCCGACCATGAGCGAGCCGATCAGCCCCGGGCGGTTGCCCACGGCGATCGCATCCAGATCGCTGAACGCGACGTTCGCCTCCTGTATCGCTTCCTGCACGACGGGAAGGATGCGTTGCAGATGGGCCCGGCTGGCGATCTCAGGCACGACGCCCTGATAGCGCTCGTGCAGATCGTGTTGCGAGGCGATGATGTTGGAATGGACGTACCGGCCGTCCTGCACCACGGAGGCGGCGGTTTCGTCACAGCTTGTTTCGATGCCGAGAATGAGAGACAAGGGAATAATCAGTAATCAATAATCAACTGTGAATAATCAATGGCATTGCGCCATTGCCCATTTGGCCATTCGATGATTATTCCGCCGCTGCGGGTTCTTTCTCTGAGGCGGCGTCTTCGAGTTCAGCGACGTTGACGCCGAGTTGGGCCAGTTGGGCTTCGACCTGGCGCAGGCTTTCGCGGATCAGGTCACGCTGGCGCAGGAGGTTATCCCGCTGGGTTTGATTGGCCAGTTTCTGTACGTTGCTTTCACCGACGATCGGCCAGTCGCCCGTGTCGAGCTTGCCCAGCAGGGCCTGCAGTCCCGCGGCGAGCTGTGGGTCGTGCAGCTTCTCGTTGATCCAGTCGGGGGTGACCTCCGCCTCGCTGCTGCCGCCGTTGCCCGGGCGCAGCACATCGCTTTCCCGGCGGGCCTCGATCATCTTTCGCATCTGCTCGACGGTCATCGGCACGTAGAAGCCATCCTCCGGATCAACGCCCCAGGCCTCCGCTCCCTCGACGCGGTGGATGTTGCGACCGCTGGGCAGGTAGTAGTAGGCGTTGGTCAGCTTGAGGATGCCCAAAGGCTGGCCACTGTCGTTCTGGATCATCTTGACGGTCTGAACGGAGCCCTTGCCAAAGGTGCGGGTGCCGATGAACTTGGCCCGGCCGTTGTCCTTCAGCGCGCCGGTGACGATCTCCGAGGCCGAAGCGCTGGCCTCATTGGCGAGGACCACCATCGGCACATCGGTCAACTCGTCCTGCGCGGTGGACATCTCGACATGCTCGGGCACGTTGCGGCCTTTGACCGAGACAATGCGCTTGCCCTCAGGCAGGAACATATCCGCCACCTGCACCGCGGCCGGCAGCAGACCACCCGGATCGAACCGCAGGTCGAGAATCAGCCCGCGAACACCCGCCGCCTTGAGCTGACGAAGGGCTGCCCGCAGATCTTCCACCGACCGTTGGGTGAATTGTGTCAGGCGGATATAGCCGATCTTGTTCTTCGGATCGAGCATGAAGTCCCAGTGGCCGTCGTTAACCCGGCGGACGCCCTTGATGACCGGAATCTCGATCCTGGCACGGGTGATGGCGATCTCACGCTCTTCGCCCGACTCGTGACGAACGCGAAGCCTGACAACAGTGCCTTCGTCGCCCGTCAGACGCTTGATCGCCTCTCGGGACTTTTCCGCATCGGATTTCAGATCGGCGAAGATTTCGGAGACCGGCTTGCCGTCGATTTCCAGGACGATATCCCCCGCCAGCACGCCCGCCTTCCAGGCTGGGGAATCTTCCAGCG
This sequence comes from uncultured Phycisphaeraceae bacterium, assembly GCA_937988825.1. GTDB lineage: Bacteria > Planctomycetota > Phycisphaerae > Phycisphaerales > Phycisphaeraceae > CALKHT01. The sequence continues at coordinate 36,014 of CALKHT010000059.1, read as the reverse complement.
GCGAGGCGATGCGCAAGCGGTTGTCGCGGATTTCGATTTCCGCCCCGATGCCCGAGAAGGTACCCCGGATCGATTTGTCGAAGTCGTCGATCTCATCCTGATTGATGAAGGATGTGTAGGGGTCGCCCAGCGACTCGACCATGCCGCGCACCGCGGCCTCGACGATCTTCCGTTGGTCGACCGGTTCGACGTAGTTTTCGACCAGTTCCTGCCGCACATCGACCAAAAGGTTGAGCTGGTCGATTGCACTGCCGCGGATTGCCAGCGACTGGGCGGTCAGCAGCAGCAGACACATGACCGCAAAACTCAGTGCCGCCATGGTGAAGTATTTGCGTTGCATGGAAGTTCCTTACGCACGAAAGGCTGGCCGGGTTTCTCCCGTGCTTCATCTTAGCATCGACGGGCAAGTCGGACAGAGGGCGGTTCCTGTGTCGGCGGTCGGGGAGGAGCGAGCCTTCGATGGGTCGGGTGGCTGAGAAGTGGGGCAAGATGGGGGATATAGGAAGGTGTGAGTGGTAGTAAGTGTCTTCAAAATCAGGTGTTTACGTGGCTTGAGTTGAATAATTACTGATTGTTTGTGTTTCGGATGTGTGTAGTCTTAACCCATCCGCGATCATTGCATGTTCTGGATGCTCGCGGGTCTGGCTGTAGCGTTTACTGGTTTCTTTTACATTTTTTAGAGGGAGGTGTGAGATGGCACACTTGATGCGTGGTGCGCTGGCGGCTGCTATGGCGCTGGGGCTGGGTGTGAGCATGGTTCATGCGGATGATCCGACCCAAGTCACGATCATCGTTCGGCCGGGTGACGTGCCGGATGAGCAGAACCCGCGTCCGAACGTGGGTGATGCGCCAACGCCGGAGCTTGGTTCCGATTCGTGGCAGGGGCCTGCGTCCGGCAAGTCCAACTACCACGTCCGGTATGTCGCGGACGGTGATGCACTGACCGTCCTGTTCGGGGATAAGGCAGCGAATCTGAAACTCAGCGACATTGAATCGATCAGCTACTGGACCAAGCAGCCGCTCGACACACCGGCCGGCCGGGACTGGTGGATTCAGATCTATACCCGGATGGATGGCGATGACGATCAGGGTTCGTGGTACGGCTTAAAGTTCACCAACAATTACAACGAACACACCCCGACCGGCGACTGGGTGCTGCACTCCACCGACAACGGGATGACGTTCCGGCTCGGCAACACCGTGTACTCATGGGATGAGTTGCTGAGTGCGTTTGGCGATGAACTGATCGAGGCCATCAGCATCCAGACGGACAGTGGCTGGGACGGCTTCGATGGCTTCGTTGACGGGCTGACGATCACGTTGACCGACGGCAGCGTTGGTATCGTGAACTTTGAAGGCGATTATCCGGCTTCTTCGGTGGTCCCGCTGCCTGCGGCGGCCTGGGCGGGCATGGCCCTGCTGGGCGGTCTGGGTGGCAAGCGAGTCTGGCGGCGTCGCCGCAGGGCCTGAACCGGGCGATAGGCCCGAATCAATACAAGCTCCCGTCGCAATCGCGGCGGGAGTTTTTCTTTTATGTGGTGGGGAGGTCGGACAGGAGTCGGGCGACTGCGCGAAGCCGCAGCGATCCGAGGACGAGATGGTCTAAGGGATTTCTGTATGGTAAAGCGATTTATTCCTTATTGCATCGAAAGTTCGAAGTCCGATAATGGCACAATGGTTGGTTGATGGCCGGCCCTTCCCGGCACTTCTCCTTCTTTGTTAACGGGCGATCCGGGTCGGCCGTATTTAGAAAGGAGAGTGTATGATGAAGTTCGGCACACGTCTTTGGGCCACGGTACTGGCGGCGGGAACAATCGCGCTGGGGGCGGCCAATGCCAACGCGGATTCAGTCACCATCACTGGGGAGCATACGGTTCCTGATGACAACATCAGCTCGAATGGTAACTACCGCCCGTATGTCATCGTTACCAGCCGGTTGTTCACGTTTGACGAAATTCAACAGGGCATCCATGTGACCGGATCCGTCACGCTCGATCTGCCCGGTAATTCCACGGCGTTCATTGGGCTGATCTCAGCGGATGTGTACGAACAATGGCTCAATGAGACGGCTCATGACCCCAATGACAGTCAAACGGACTATTTTGGTTTTGGATACACGGCCTGGGTGGGCTTTAACACCGGAGGAGGTGGAAGGATCGGTCTGGGGCAGTACAAGCAGATAGGCGGTGAGATGCTCCAGACCTATGCAGGTAACGGCATCGGAACGGATTTCGAGAACTTCTCTGTCGTGTTCGATGCGACAACGATGACCCTCATTTTCAATGGAAATGAGGTCAGCCAGCCCTACGGAGACATTGTGAACTACCTGTATTACGAAGGCGTCGATAATCAAACCACGATTCCGACGGATTGGACCAACGGCGCCTATCTGTTCGCGGGGGCGTGGTTTGATAAAGCTGGTGGTACCGTCACGTATGACGTAACCGCGGAGGTGATGGGACAGGTGGTCCCGCTGCCGGCTGCGGCGTGGGCGGGGATCACGCTGCTGGGAGGCCTTGGTGGTGTGCGGGTCTGGCGGCGTCGCCGGATTGCGTGAGATTGGGGGAGTGATACGGAGATGATAAAGCTCCCGTCGCGATCGCGGCGGGAGCTTTTTTATTGGGGATGACGGTGTGTGGAACCGGAGTCGGTATGTCGCGAGCAGCTTGGGGGGCGAGTCTGGTATTCTGGTCAATATGGCGAAGGTGGTGCGGCAGTTTGTGTGTCGGTCGTGCGGGCAGGTGCACGCCAGGTGGATGGGGCGGTGTCCGGACTGCGGTACCTGGGATGCGCTGGAGGAGCATGTGACCGGCAGTGGGGCGGACCGCGACGGGCAGCGTGGAGCGGCGGCTGCGATTTTTGGGGACACGATGCCACAGGCTACGCCCATCACCCAACTGGCGGGCGACCCGGCGCTAGATGAACGGTTACTGCGACGCATGGCCACGGGGATCAGAGAGCTGGACCGCGTGCTGGGGGTGACGGTGCGGGGAGGCAGGCAAGGAGGGACGGAGGGACGGAAGGACAAAGGAGGATCCCGCCCTTCACTTCCCTCAGATGCGGGTGTTGGCGACAGCCAGCAAGGAGAGTTTGACGGTGCGGCGGTGTCGGCGGGATTTGTGCCGGGTAGTGCGATTCTGATTGGGGGCGATCCGGGGATCGGCAAGTCGACGCTCATGCTGCAGGCGGCTCACGCGCTGGCGAGTGGCGCCGGGTCGGGTGAGCCTTACCGCGTGCTGTATGTGACCAGTGAAGAGTCCGCCAGTCAGTTGCGGCTGCGGGCTGCACGGCTGGGGGTATTGGCCAATGAGCCGAACGAACTGTTCGTGCTGGCGGACACGAACGTGGCGCGAATCATGGAGCAGGTTCGCCGTACGCAGCCACGGGTGCTGGTGATCGACTCAATTCAGATGATCTACAAGGGCGACCTGCCCGCCGCACCGGGCAGCGTGTCGCAATTGCGGGCGTGCTGTCTCGAACTGGTTTATCTGGCGAAGGCGACGGGTTGTACGGTGGTGTTCGTCGGGCATGTGACGAAGCAGGGTGAGCTTGCCGGGCCGCGGCTGATCGAGCACATGGTCGACACGGTGCTCTATTTCGAGGGCGATCGTTATCACAGCCATCGCATTATCCGGGCGACGAAGAATCGCTTCGGCACGACGCTGGAGGTGGGGCTGTTTGAGATGACGGATGGGGGGCTGGCCGAGGTGGCGGATGGCTCGGGGCTGCTGGCGGCGGAGTATCAGCCGCGCAGCGGGTCGGTGGTGTGTCCGGTTCTGCAGGGGTCGCGATGTCTGCTGGTGGAGATTCAGGCATTGACGGCCACGGGATTTCTGGGGTCTGCCAAGCGCAAGGCAACGGGGCTGGATGCGAACCGACTGGCGATGCTGATTGCGGTGCTGGAGAAACGGGCCGGGCTGCGACTGGCGGATCAGGACATCTTCGCCAGCAGCGTCGGGGGGATGAAGATCGTCGAACCGGCGGCCGATCTGGCTTTGGCGCTTGCCATTGCCGGGGCGCACTACAACCGGCAGCTTGGGGCGGGTACGTGCGCGGTGGGTGAGATTGGTCTGGGCGGTGAGGTGCGCCATGTGCAGCAGATGAACCAGCGGATCAACGAGGCAGCCCGACTGGGGTTTACGCACATCATCTGCCCGCCCGGGCCGGTGAAAGCGCCGAAGGGGTGTGAGCTGGTGCAGGTGAGGACGCTGGATGCGGCGGTGCAGGGGTTAGGGTGAGGAAGACGGGCACGCAGACACAGAGGCACGATGGGAGTATTAACACCCGTCGTGAGCGAATCAAAGGGCGGGGTCAGCGAAGGCGGAGAAGTGGCTGAGATTCTCCGGAAAGAGCATCGGCGCGGATAATGCACGTGAACGGTTCTTCAGGTGAGCGCAGGTGGAGTACGGGGTTGATTGCGGTGTTGTGCCTCGCGCTTATGCTCGCGTCGGATGCGCGGGGGCAGATTCTTCGTGGAGACTGGGTCGATGCGTCGCAGGCGGCGATCGAACAGCATCGCAAGACCGATCTGCATGTGATTGTTCTGGATGAGGCGGGGGAATACGTTCGAGCGGCTGAAGTGCATGTGCTGCTGGAGCAGCACGCGTTTGACTGGGGGATACATCTGTCTGCTGAGGCGTTCGCGGAGGGCGCGGCGCCAACATGGAATGCGGATACGCCCGTGTGGCGATGTCTGAACGCGGTGGCGCTGGATGATGCGTCGGCATGGACTGCGATGCAGCCTGTGGCAGATGAGCGGCGGGAAGATGCGCTGCGGGCGATGATCGACTGGTGCCGGGCACGGCGGCTGCGCATGCGGTGGGGTGGTGTGGTATCGGCGGACCCGGAGCATCTGCCGCGATGGGTGGGAGAACTGGAGGATGCGCAACTTCGGGCGGCGATCGAACAGCGCATCGAACATGTGCTGACGCGATATGCGGGTGTGACACGCGCGTTCGATCTGCATCCCCACGTGGTTGATCACCGTTTTGTTGAAGCGCGGCTGGGCACGGCGATGGTGCGGCACATGCACGAATATGCCCGGGCTCTTGCGCCCGATGCGCGGATCGGCTTCCGCTTTGAAAACTGTCTTGTCAGTGGCCGACTACAGGCGGCACTGCAGCGACTGACCGAGTTGCGCGAAGCTTTCGTGCCGGGTGACTGCATCGTGCTGGATGATGAGGTGACGGGCACCGTACTGCCGGTGCCGTTACAGCGGGCGATGCAGTGGCTGCGTGGGACTGGGCTGCCGGTGGTGGTAGGACGGCTGGAGGTGTCTGGTGGCAGTGCGACGGGGGCAGCGGTCAACATGGAAATTCTGCTGCGCATCCTCTTTGCCGAGCCGACCATTGAGGGCATTTATCTGAACGGTATCACAGCTGATCAGGTGACGCATGAGCATGCGGCCCTTGTGGATACCGAGGGTGAGCTAACCGTAGTTGGGCGTACGTTTGAGGGGCTGGTGCGCGGTTTGTGGTGGACCGATGAGAAGGCAAAGACGGATCAGCTTGGCAACGTGCGGATGCGTGTGTTCGCTGGGACATACCGGATCACCGCGACGATGCCGGATGGCTCGCGTGTGGTGATGCGCACGAATGTGCCGCGTGCGGATGAGCCGCGGTTGGTGGTGGTGCAGCCGATCGGAGGGAAGGCGGGCGCGGGGGATCATGCTGCGGACGATGTTGAAGCGAAGACGCCAACGTCGGAACCGGAACGGGAGCCAGCGCAGGATGAGGAGTCATTGCAGCCGTGACGCAGGCTTACGATGTGATCGTGGTGGGGGTGGGCACGATGGGGGCGGCGACGTGCTATGAACTGGCGCGTCGCGGCAAGCGCGTGCTGGGGCTGGAACAGTTCGACATTCCCCACACACGCGGTGCGCATCATGGCTTTTCGCGGCTGATTCGCCTGGCCTACTTCGAGCACCCGGACTACGTTGCGCTGTTGCGGCGGGCGTACGAAAACTGGGAACGGCTGCAAAGTTTGACCGACCAGCGACTGCTTTTCATCACGGGCGGTGTGTATATCGGGCTGCTCGACAGCGAGCTTGTCGCAGGATCATTCCGCGCGGCCCAGGAGCACGACCTGCCGCACGAACTATTGGATCACGCTGCGTTGCGCAGGCGTTTCCCGCAGTTTCATGTTGCGAAGGAAATGGTTGGCTTCTACGAATCGCAGGCGGGGTTCGTCTCGCCTACGGATGTGATGGGCACCTATGTGAACCAGGCGCTGCGGCATGGTGCGGAACTGCACGGGCATGAACCGATCATCGGGTGGGAGGCGACCGATTCACACGTGGTGGTTCGCACGTCACACGCGGAATATGAAGCGGGGCGGGTAGTCTTCTGTGGTGGGGCTTGGTCGGCGCAACTGGTGCGTGATCTGGGCGTGACGCTGACGGTGACGCGTCAGGTGATGGGCTGGGTGGCGCCGCTGCGGCCGGAGCTGTACGAACTGGGACGCTTTCCGGTGTGGGCGCTGGATGAGAATCGGGCGGGCGCGTTCGCGGGCATTCACTACGGCTTTCCAATGACGTCGCGGGAGCCGGGGCTGAAGATCGCATTACACAATCCTGCACAGCCGGTCGATCCTGACAACGTCGAACGTCTGCCCATCGAAGGCGATGAGGCGACCTTTCGCCCGATACTGCGTTCGCTGCTGCCCGAGGCGAACGGTCCGCTGCTCGCCATCCGTACGTGCCTCTACACCAATAGTCCGGATGGTCATTTCATCATTGACCGGCATCCGAAACATGAGAACGTCATTCTCGCCTGCGGCTTCAGTGGTCACGGCTTCAAGTTCGCCAGCGTGATCGGCGAGGCGCTGGCGGATCTGGCCAGTGACGGTGACACACGGCTGCCAATCGGCTTTCTTGGGCTGCAACGGTTTACAGAGAAGGCGTGACGGTTCGCGCAGCATTCATGCGGGCGGCTGGCCGAGTTGTTCGAGCAAAGGCGGCAGGTCGGTCAGGCGATCGATGCGCGGAGCATCGAGGCTGGTCGGCGGAATCGCGGTCACGTGAGGCGGGCGTTTCCAGATGGATAATAACCCCGCACGGCGGGCACCGTACACATCCGCATGCAGGTTGTCCCCGATGAACACCGCTTCATTCGCTGCGACACCCACCGCATCCAGCGCGAGCTGGAAGATGCGTCGATCGGGCTTGCGATAGCGCACATCGCAACTGTAGATGCGGTGGGGGAAGAAGCGCAGCAATCCAAGTTGTTCCAGGTGCGCATCGAGCACGTGCCCCGGCACGAATGTGTTGCTGACCAGGCCCAGTTTGTAGCCCATCCGGTGAAGCTGGCGCAACATCGACCGTGTGCCCGGCTCGATGGTGCCGACTTCCTTTAGCGGGCTGTACCAGGTGTGCATGAGTTGGCGGAAAAATGCGTGGTTCCCCTCCAGCCAGAGCTTGCGGCAGGCACGTTCGATGTACCGCTGCGCATCCATCTCCCGGCGCAGCAGCATCTGCTTGAACAGGCCCCAGTACATCGCGAACCACTGGTGCAGGTAATACCGGCGGTAGCCCGGCATGCGCCGCTGCCGCTGAGCCCAGAGGTTGTACGTGCGCTGGGCCGCCTGGCGAAACAGCGCCTTCTTGTCGATGGGGCCGTACTGGATGATTGTGTCACCCAGATCGAACAGAATGGCGCGGAGAGCGGACATGGTGAGTGAAGTTCAAAGTGCAAAGTTCAAAATGCAAAGGTACATGGCAGAAGAAAGTTATGCTTTTTTCATTTTCAGCTTTGCTCTTTGTATTTTGAACTTTGCATTCATTCATACGCTTCATACAGCAGTGTCACCGGGTGCACCACACGTAATGATAGGCCCAGTCGTTGGGCTTCGGACTGGATTTGCATGGCACAGCCGACGTTGGCGGTGACGCAGGTGGTGGCACCGGTTGCCTGGATGTGACGCAGCTTGCGTTCAGCCAGGTCGCGTGCCATGTCGGGCTGGGAGAGGTTGTAGGTGCCGGCTGCGCCGCAGCACATGTCCGATTCGCACAGGGGAATTACCTTCAGGCCCGGCACCATGGCGAGCAACTGACGCGGCTGGGAAGTGATGCGCTGAGCGTGTGCGAGGTGGCACGCATCGTGGTAGGTCACAGTCCGCTCCATCCGGCGGGTCGGGGGTTTCAGTTCCAGTTGCACCAGCAGTTCGCTGATGTCGCGGGTGATGCGGACGAACGCCTCGGCCTTGGAGGCGTAGTCAGGGTCATCGCGCAGCAGATGGGCGTAACCCTTGAGCATCGCACCGCAACCGGCCGCGTTGTTCACGATGTAATCGACACCAGCCGCGGTGAAAGCTTCGATGTTCGCCTTTGCCAGTGCCACGGCCTCATCGATGTGGCCGCCATGGTGGTGCAACGCCCCGCAGCAGTTCTGGCTCCGCGGCACGACGACCTCGCAGCCGGCAATCTGCAGCAGCCGAATCGTCTGGCGATTCACATCCTGAAAAAGCACACTGCCGACGCAGCCAGCGAGAAGCCCGACCACCGCGCGCGGTTTGCCTTTGATCAGGGCCGAGGCATCGGCGGGGTAACGTTCGTCAAGCGACGATTCCCACAGCGGACCGGTCTGTGGCAGCATCTGCTGCATCTTGTCGAGCTTGGCCGGTAGCCATCGCTGCACCGTGCGCATCAGTGGACGCCATACCCCGATCTTCTGCAACAGCCGCGGCGGCAACATCGCCAACTTCAGGCGTGTCGGGTAAGGGAACACGCGATAGAACATGAACGCCACGAAACGATCGATCAGTGATGGCGGTGTCGCCGGCGGCAGCTTGGCACGCGTTTCCTCGATCAGCTCGTGATACACCACACCCGATGGACATGCGGTTTCGCACGCCCGGCAATCCAGGCACAGGTCCAGATGCGCCCGTACCGCTTCAGTTGGCTCGATCACACCATCCGCCAGACCCTTCATCAGAAAGATGCGGCCACGCGGTGAATCGGCTTCCAGGCCGTTCTGCGTGTAAGTTGGGCAGGCCGGCAGGCACAACCCGCAGTGCACACAATCCAGCGCCCGGGCATAGGTTCGCTTGTCCAGCGACAGCACCGGAAGTGAGGAGCCCTTGTGACGGACCGGCTGCTCATATTCGCCCAGGCCGGAGATGATGCGCGGTGTGGTGGTGGTCTGGCTCATGCTGATTCACCGCGTGGGCATTCTAGCCGCGCAGATAGCGTCCCGGATTGAAAATATTGTGCGGGTCCATGGCTGATTTGATGCGGCAAAGCAGGGCGTAATCGCTTTGAGGCGGCGCGAAGGGGGCGATCAAGTCAGCATCAGCGAGACGATTGTACCAGACGCGGAAACCCCTGCCCCCCAGCGGCCCGTGCGTGTCGATCGTTTCGTTGATCGTGCGATCCAGTCGCAGCGCGTCGGCCGCGTTGCCTTCGCCGCCGACGAAGATGCAGCCATGTACCGGCAGAGCATCGATGCGCCAGCCACCTTCACGCAGCAATGCCGCCACGCTGCCGGTGAGTGCGGGAGGTGTAACTACCTTGACGAGCAGGTCCGCCTGCCGTCGCCAGGCGCGCTCGGCCGTTCGCGCGGTTTCATCGGCTTCCGGCGTCAACGTCTGAACCGATTCCACGCGCGCCGTATCGCCGGCAAGTTCTGTCAGGCGACGTTCCAGATCCGCCTGCTGCACGACGCAACCGCCGTGTGTGTTGCAGTAGCGAAAGATAGCCCGCCAGCCGGAGGCATCGCCGTGTAGCGATAACCCCGTTGGGCTGGCATCAGTGAGCAGCAGATTGGTGATGTTGCGGCTGAGTGTGTCAGGATCGGTCAACGCGACCGTGACCACTCGCACCTCTTCGGGCACCGCATAGGTGCGCAGCGTCACTTCGTAAACGATGCCCAGTTCACCGAGGCTGCCCACCATCAGCCGGCCCACATCGTAGCCCGCCACATTCTTCACCGTGCGGCCGCCCACATGGATATCACGCCCCAGACCATCGATATATCGCAGCCCCAGCAACAGATCACGCCCCGAGCCATAACCCGCACGCAGCGGGCCATACACATCGTGCATCAACACTTCGCCGATGGACAGATCCTCATCCGCATCCAGCGGCAGGAACTGATGTGTCGGCCGCAGCGCTTCGTTCACCTGTCGCACCGTTGCCCCGGCTGATACGCGCACCGTCAGATCACGCGTGTAATGTTCGATGATGCCATCCCCGCCCGCGGCGATCGTCTGGCAGAACCGCGTGTGCACGGATGGTGGAGGATGGCCCACCCCTTCATGCACCCGGCCGTAGTCCACCAGCGGCACACTATCGGTAAGGCTCTGACGCACCAGTTCTGCCAGCGATTCAGGATCGGCTACCTCCGTGCACATGTTTGCCATTGTCATCCGCGCATCCAAATCAGCTCACTCATCCTTGCTGCGTTCGCCGCTGCTCACAACGCCCCGCCCGGTACGTTCGCCGCCGTCGGCTTAAACAGTTCGATCACCACGCGATTGCTGGGGATCAGCTTGCCATCGTTCAGCCGACGCTCCGGGTCGAACGCCTCCTTGATTCGGTTGAACGCATCCAGTGTGTCACTGCTGAACATCTTCGGCATCAGGTGCAGCTTCTCCACACCCACCCCGTGCTCACCGGTGATCGTTCCCCCCACGGAAATGCAATACTCCAGAATCGCCTGACTGCACCGCAGTGTGTTCTGCACATCCTCCGGATCATCCTCATCAAAGAGCATGATCGGATGCACGTTGCCATCGCCCGCATGAAACACGTTATGGATCGACAGACCGAAGCGTTTGCCGATTTCCTTGATCTCCCGCATTACGGTCGGCAGCATCGACCGTGGCACACACGCATCCTGGGTGCAGTAACTGCGTGCGATTCGCCCGATCGCGCCGAACGTCTTCTTGCGGGCGCTCCACAGTTCCGCCCGCCGTGTTTCATCAGCACACTGCTTCACCGTGGTCGCGCCGTTCTCGTGACAGATAGCCACGATGCGCTGCAATTGATCGTCCAGCACCTGATCGATGCCGTCGATCTCGATAAGCAAAAGTGCCTCAGCATCGGTTGGAAACCCGAAGTGAAACGCTTCCTCGACGACGCGGATCATACTGCCGTCGATGATCTCCATGCTGGTTGGCACAATGCCGGTGGCGGTGGTGTCACTGACCGTCTTGCACGCGCCTTCCAGGCTGCTGAACACTGCATAGATCGTACGGAAATGCTTCGGTGCGGGGGCGAGCCTGCACCAGATGCGCGTTACGATACCCAGCGTCCCCTCCGAGCCGCACATCAGACCGCGCACATCCGGCCCGATGCCATCGTACAGCCCGTGATCGCGCGTTCGCACAACCTGACCGTCCGGCAGCACGAACTCCAGCCCGAGGATGTGATTGGTGGTGACACCATGCTTGAGCGTGTTGATGCCGCCCGCATTGGTCGCGACGTTACCGCCGATCGTTGCCGCCCGCTGACTGGATGGATCGGGTGAGAAACGTAGTCCCGTGCCCGCCAGTGCCTCGGTCAGCGCCAGGTTCCGCACACCCGCCTGCACCACCGCCACCCGGTTGGCAATGTCGATCGACTCGATCTTCGTCATGCGCGTGGTGACGATCATCACCCCGCTGCCGTAAGCCACCGCGCCACCCGCCAGCCCCGTGCCGCTGCCGCGTGGAATGATGGGCAGGTCATGCCGCTTCGCAGCCAGCACGCAGTCGACCACCTGCTGAGTCGTCGTCGGAAAGACCACCACCGTCGGCAGCCCGCGTGCGATGGGAAACCCGTCACATTCGTACACGAGCAGTTCATCGCGGTCCGCCAGTACGCCGTCCGCGCCGACAATCGCCCGCAGCTCATTAATGACGGGATGCGCAAGGCTCATCGGTGAATTGTATCGCCCCGGTGTGATCGCTTCAGAACCGTATTCGCTTCATTGTCCGCTTGCTTTCGCCTGTGTCGGTCTCTTTCGCCGCCGTTCGCGGATTTCGAGCCATGCGGGCATCAGTACCCAGCACGCCAGCAGCACCATTGCCAGGCTCAGGCTCAGCGTGATGCCCAGCGAACGGATGCCCAGGTGACGGGCCGGGATCATGCTCGCGAAGCCGATGATGGCGGTGAGTGTGGTGATGGTGATCGCCTTGCCCGTGCCGGCAGTCAGGCCCAGCGGTCGCTGCACCGGATCCTGGCGATAGCGGTGGATGATGTGCACCCCCGAATCGACGCCCATACCAAACACCAGCGGCAGCACGATGATGTTTGCCGGGTTCAGGTCCAGGCCGACCAGTCGCATGATACCCAGTGCCCAGACGAAGCCGATCACTACCGGTGCCAGGCTCAGGAGCGCATCCCAGATCGAGCCGAAGTCCAGCAGCACCAGCACGAACACCGCCGCGATCGCCAGCAGCCCCGCCAGTCGATACGAATCCCAGATCAGATCGCCGGACAGGTGGAACTGCGGACTGGCGCCGGTGACCTCCGGATCGATCTGCTGCAACGCTTCGACAAACCGGCGCAGGAAAACTGGTTCCAGTGGATCGGTCTGGCCCGGCGGCAGGTTGGGATAAATCTCCAGCGCATATACGCCTTGTTCCGCGTTGTGGTACATACCCCGGATGGATTCGGGCAGTGCTTCGATCGTCAGCGGCTGCGTGCTCAATGCCGCATCGATCAGCCGTGCGTTTTCCTGCCGCCAGGCGCCCCATGCGCTGCGCAGACGGGCGATGCGCTGTTCCTGTTCATCACGGGGCAGGTCGCTGATCGCGGCTACTGCCCGGCCGATCGCCTGACTGACGCCGTCCATCGCCGCCAGTATCGCCGCTGGCGGCCGCTGATTCGCGGGCGCGAGCCGGGCGAACGTGAAGAACGTCCGCACTGCCGTCATCTGCTGGATCAGTTGCGGCTGCTCCGCCAGATGGGGCGTCTGCCCCGGAACACCGCTGGCCGGGGGGCTTTCCAACTGGCCGGGAAGGGCGGGACTGCCCGGTTGTTCCGACGGCGTCGCCCCGGGCACCGGCTGCCCCTGTACCGCTGCCGTCAGAGCCGGCTCCAGTGCCGCACGGGTCTGCCGGATCAGTTCCAGCTTCTCCGCCTCATCCTTTGGAAAGAGAAGGCCCACGCCGCCCACATCGTCCACCACATCCAACCTGCGGTACTGCTCCGCCAGACGACGGGCCTCATCCATGTCGTCGACGATGCTGACCGCGTACCAGAGCGTTCGCCCGCCGTCGTTGATGAGCCGGGCCTGCCATTCCACGCTCGACACGCCCTGTGGCACGAGGTTGAGCAGGTTGTAGTCGAAGCGGATTTGCGAAGCGCTCACCGCCGCCGCGGCTGTCACGATCGCCAGTCCGATCAGTGTGGCGATGGGGTGCCGTGCAAAGGGCATCACCCAGCGCACATCGAATACGATGAACTTACGTTTGGCGACAGGGAAGATGTGTCGGTGCCGCCGTTCGTACCGTCGCAGCAGAGCGGGAAAGAGGGTGAGCATGGCGACGAGACACAGCATGATGCCGCCTGCGGCGATCGCGCCCATCTCAGCCAGGCCCTTGAAATCGTTGAACATCACCGCTGCGAACGCTGCCGCCGTGGTCACGGCGCCGGTGATGATGCCCGGCCCCATGGTTAGGAACGCGTCGCGCATCGCCGCCATAAACCCTTCCGTGGTGTCCGGGTTTGCGTGCCGCACCATCTCAAAACGCGACGCCAGGTGAATCCCGAACGCGATGCCCAGCCCCAGCAGAATCACCGCGAACACGACGCTGAGCACCTGCAAATGCCCGATCGAGACCGTCACGAATCCAAACGACCATGCGATGCCCACCAGCAGCGACACCATCGCGATCAGCGGCAGCCGCCAACTGTGGAATGCGAGGATGAGCAGGGCGGAGATGATGATCGCCGCCACTACACTGGAGATGGTGCTGTCGACCATTGCGACCTGTGTTTCATCCGCTTCGACCACCTCAACGCCGGTCAGCCCGACCTCCACCTCAGGATGACGGGCGGAGACCTCACTGATGATGGCGCGTGTCTCGGCGATGGCCCGTTCCGCCGCGGAGATGGTGCCGGTTTCCAGTACGGGCGAGACGCGGATGTAATAGTGCCGGCCGTTGTCGCTGACGAAGTACTGCCAGCCCATCGCATCGGTACCGTTCATGAGCCGGCCGAAATCGACCGGTTCATCGAGCGGCGTGCCCAGCACCTGCGCCATGGCGTCGACCATGCGTGCCAGCTCGTTCAGACCCGCCACCGCCTCCGCTTCGCTCTCTTCCGTCACCGATGCCAGGCCGGCTGCTTCCCGCTGGATCTGTCGAAGGATATCCGCGAACAGCTCCTCCGGGGTGCTGGCGGCAAGCATTGGCTGCGATGCAGCGATCTCCTCGATCTGCTGGCGAAAGTCGGCCATCCCCAATAGCCGCATTGCACTGGGGTGGGCATCCGTTGCGGCATACCGCCAGGTCACCTGTCGGGTCCAGGGGGAAGCGTCCAGGGCCGCCGCCAGCTCATCCACCAGAGCTCTTGCCCGCTCCTCATCGCCCGGATCGTTTCGCCCGTCGCTGCCCCAGGCGTCCACCACGACGATCAGATCGTTGATCCCCTCGAAAGTCCTGTACCAGTGGATGAACCGCTGGTTCCAATCCAGATCCTGTGATAGCAGGTCGTTACGGTCCGACTGAAATCCAAGCGGCCCCAGACGCAGCCCCGGCCCCAGAGGAATGCCCACCAGCGTCACCAGCAGCGACAGCGCGGTCAGCAAGAGCGAAATCACGATCACCCAGTAAGGGTGTTTCGTGACCAGATCGGACCATTCGGTCAGGAACCAGGTACGCCAGCGTTCGATCATAGGTGGCAAAATGGTAGGGCCCGCCGCCGATTGAGCAAACCCCCGCAAGCGTGTTTCCAGCGGGTTCCCGATGCGGTTATCGGGCGGTTCTCGGTGCTGATGGGTGTCGGCTGGCCTGCCGCCCGAAACCGAGCGCCGGATTCCATTACCTTCAGGGTATGATGATCCGCACGATCGCGTGGTCTTCGGCCCGGGCGGCCCCACTGCAACCCGGCTTGGCGAGGGGTGTAAGGATGGATGTGACAGCGCTGTTGCAGCAAAAGTCAGTGGGGTCAGACCTTATCGTGCGGACATTGACGGCACAGCCGAGGGGGGAGGCGGACCATTCCGATCGAACCATCCCCGTCGATCTGGATGACGCTGAACTGGCGCGGCGGGTTGCCCGTCAGGACCGCGAAGCCGCCACACTGCTGGTCAACCGCTACCAGGCGTCACTTCGCACGTTTCTCGGCCGTATCTGTGTCCGGCAGGACTTGGCGGACGATTTGGCCCAGGAAACGTTCGTCCGCATGTTGCGTTATGCCCATCGCTACGACGGGCGCTACCCCATGAAAACCTGGCTGTTCACCATCGCCCGTCGGCTGCTTATCAACCACCTGCGCGACCACGGCCGAACAGTTGAGTTCGACCAGGTCGATGGGCATGAAGCCATGCAGGATGGGCCGGCGGAGCTGGCAGTGCGGAAGGACCAGCACCGTCGTCAGCGTGCGCTGCTCGATCGGGCCATTGCGCAACTGACCGCCACGCAGCGACAGGTTCTCATGCTCTTTTATCATCAGGAACAATCAGTCGAGGCGATCGCCCGGCAGATGCAGATGCCTCACGGCACGGTTAAGAGTCACCTGCATCGGGCACGCACGACCCTGCGCAAGCTGCTCGCCCCTCACTGGGAGGCGACCGAATCATGACACACGCACAACCGCCATTTGAACCGCATGACCACGATCTGGACCACGCCGTCCACCCCGAGGGCGATGCGAAACTCGCCGAGCTTTTGCGGATTGAAGCGCAGTGGCTTGCGATGTTGCGCGAGGATCGCACTTACTCGGACCAGGACGCCTTTACCGAGCGTGTCGTGGCCCGCTGGGAGGCTGAGCGGGTAATCGGTAGGATCGGCCGGGCCCGGTCGGCGGCGATCGTGCTGGCGTGGGCGGCTATGCTTGCGCTGCTGGTCGGTATCAGCCAGACCAACTGGTGGCAGGGGGTAACCATTCCTGAAACGCCGTCGACCAACGTTCACCCCGTCAGCGCCCTGGTGCAGGATGCGAGTCGGCGTTACGACGAGCAGGCCATGCGCGTCTCACGCGTGCTCGATGAGCCGGTCGAGCTGATCACTTTCGATCGCGTAATGGAATTGCTGATCGAGCCGGTGGCGCGTCAGGCGAATCCTGGTGCGGCAAACGAAAAATAAATGACATGTCTCAATGCTGTGCAACCGGTGAGCCTTCATTTCGGTAACAGCAAGTGAGGTTCGCATGGTGCGAACCACTCGGATTAGTCAGGAAAGGTTGCTATATGAAACTGCGCACGATCAGCACCTGCCTCGCGACCGCAGCCATGCTGTTGCCGCTGTATGCCGAGGCGCAGGAGACGGCCCGGATGGCGCCGGCCAACACGGGGGTTTTCATCGAGATCAACAATCTGGCGGAGCATCGCGCCGACTGGGAAGCCGACCCGGTTGCCAAGCTCCTCCGCGATCACTTCCCCAGTCCGCCGCAGAGTGCTGAATGGCTGGCTGTGCAGGACGCGCTGGAGATGACCAGCGAGCAGATCATCGACACCTTCTTCGGGCAGACGATCGCGCTCATCGGTCGTGAGCCGGGACCCAATCAGCCCGTCGTGCTGCTCAGCCGTATTGTCCCCGAGGATGGTGAGAAGGCGCGTGAACGGTTGCTGCTCGTCGAGGGCGACAAGGTCGGCAACTTCCGTACCTACACTACCACCGACGGCCGAGCGCGTTTTGCTTTCAACGGTGAGTGGATGGCGATTGCCAACGTCGACCACGATGAATATCTGCGCGAGGTGCTTGGGCACGATGCTGACACGGGTACCCTGGCCGACGATGACAACTTCATCGCCTGGATGGAGCGCGTGCCGCAGGATCGCACCGGCACTGTCTACATGCACAATCGCACGCGCGGGGAAACGCACGTGCTGGGCATCGTCAAGCCGGATCGCAACACCACTCTGCATTATGCCGGCTATTCGCCGGCGTTCCGCCAGATTTTTGCCCGGCTCTCCGATGCGGAGCGCTTCGATTTCGGCCCAGTGCCTCGCAGCACGCTGGCGGCGCTGACGCTGAACGTCTACGACCCCAACCCGCGTCCCGGCCGTGCCAACGCATTCCTCGATCAACTGCTCGCACCGACGACGTTGCGCGAGGTGATGGGGCAACTGGAAGCGCCGACCGTCTTTTTCTTCGGTGAAGTGCCCGGCCAGCAGCTGGATCAGAATCCCGGCTTTGCTGTACCGGTGATCGGTCTGGCGATCAAGCTGCGTGACGAGACGGCGGCGGAACACCTGGATCGCGGCTTCAACAATGCGATGCTCATGCTGAGCCTGGCGGCCGCCTCCTCGCCTCAGCCGCTGCCGCAACTCAACACCCGTCAGGCCACGCATGCTGGTACGCGCTACAACGTCGTGAACCTGGGTGAACTGCTGGCAGTGCAGTCTCAGCGGCCCGAACTCAAGCACATGCAGCTGGCCTACGGTCGCATCAAGGACTGGTACGTCATCTGCTCGCAGGAGATGTTCTTCCGGCAGGCGATCTCCTCGCAGCGCGGCGATTTCGCCCCGGCGGATGCCGCCAACGACATGCAGCCCATCGCACGCGGCTTCGTGCGTCCGACTGCTCTGGGCACGCATCTGATCGGCCTCGCCGAGCACTTCTCCAATCAGAACTTGCCCAATGTCGCGCCCGACACCTGGCCCAACCTCAAGGTGCTCGGCCAGGCCATGACCTTCTATAAGTCAGTCAACCTCCAGTTCCACCGAGCCGACGACGACGCCATTATCGGTAAGCTCGAAGTGCTGAGGGAAGATTAACGACACGGACGCGTCGCTCCTGCCTCTACGAAAACCGTCGGGAAACACCCGGCGGTTTTCTTTTTAAAGAGAACGGGTTGAACCGCGAATGAACACGAATAGACGTGACAGAAATTCAATTGCCCCGAAGCTGGGCGAGCGTTTCGGTCATTTGGATTTCTGTCATTCCGTTAGTCTCGGACTTCGGGCTTCGGATTTCACCAAACTGCTCGCCACCACCATCCTTCACTTTTTTTTCATCCTCTTAAGCTGCTCCGCTAGCACCACGGCGTTGTTGTGTTCGGTATCGTGAGCGGCGAAGAGGAGGGTCAGGGGGCCGCGGCCGGCATCATGGAGGAGTTGACGCAGGGTGTCGTGGTGAGCGGCAAGTTCCTCGGCGTAGCGTTTCTTGAATTCGGGCCAGCGGTCGACGTCGTGATTGAACCACTTACGCAGTTCGGTGGAGGGTGCGATGTCCTTGAGCCATGCGTCGATGTGGGCTTTGTCCTTGGCAAGACCTCGCGGCCAGATGCGGTCGACGAGGACACGGTAGCCATCGGACGGGTCGGGTGGGTCGTAGATGCGCTTCGTGCGGATGGTCATGGCTGCATCTCCTTGTGGCTTTATTGATGATAGGCCGGTCGGCGGTGCATGAAATCGCCGATGCGATGGATGGGGTGACACTGGATCGTGATGGCGGGGAATCGCCTGATGGTCGGCAGCGTTCGGCCGGATTGTGGGCGACGGCGTGTGCGGCGTGGATTGTGGCGGTGTGGATCGCTAACCTGACAATAGGACGATCGCAGCGGTAGGCTGCGATGACATTGGTGGTTGAAGGAATCGCGCCACGATTACGCCGCTATCCCAACGCGCTCGCCAGGTGATGCAGGTCGCCCAGATGTACGCCCGGCAGTTTGACCAGCAGTACGTGGGTACCGAACACGTCCTGCTGGCCCTGCTGCACGAGGACGCCGTCACACAGGAGACGCTGGCAACGCGCGGCGTGACCGTCGAGCAGGTAGAGGATGCGGTGGCCCGGCTGGTGGGCACGGCCACGCATCCTGTGCCGACGTTCGAGGAGCCTCTGCCGCTCAGCCCGCGATTGCGGCACTGCGTCGAGCGGGCGGACCGACTGCGCGAGTCGCTGCGGCAGGGGCAGGTCGATCCGGTGCATCTGCTGCTGGCATTACTGGCAGACATCCACAGTGCCGCTGGCAAGGCGCTGGTCGACCTGAACATCGACGTGGCGGAACTATATGACTCGCTGCACGATCGATTGCGTGCAGGAGTTGAGTAGGTCGCCCCGCCTTACATCAGGACGAGATCGGTTTAAGTGTCACATGAACAAAATCATCGCGCACTCACCCGCAGGGGTGGGTATGTCTATCGGTACGCGCTGCTCTGCACCTGGCGGCGAGGGATCCCGCGGGGCGCTGGAGCAACCACGCCGAAATCAATCCGCCTGAATGAGCGGCGTCGACAAATAACGCTCGCCAAAGCTGGCCGCCACGGTGACGATCACCTTGCCCTTGTTCTCGGGGCGGGCCGCCACACGGCAGGCGGCACAGATCGCCGCCCCGCTGGAGATGCCCACGAACAGGCCCTCCTCCTTCGCGACCCGGCGGGCCCAGGCGAAGGCGTCGTCGTTGCTCACCTGCTCCGTGCCGCTGATGACCGACAGGTCGAGGTTCCGCGGAACGAACCCGGCGCCAATGCCCTGAATCTTGTGCGGCCCGGGCTTGGGTTCCTCGCCCGCCAGCGTCTGGGTGATCACCGGCGAGTCAACCGGTTCCACCGCGATCGACTTCAGGTCCGTACGGCCCTTGCTGCGGAAGTAGCGGCTCACACCCGTGATGGTGCCACCCGTGCCGACGCCTGCGACAAAGATGTCCACGTTGCCCTGCGTATCGTTCCAGACTTCCGCACCGGTCGTTCGCTCGTGAATGGCCGGGTTGGCCGGGTTCTCAAATTGCTGGGGCATCCAGGCGTTTTCAGTGGTGGCAACCAGTTCCGTCGCCTTGGCGATCGCGCCCTTCATGCCGTTGGCCGCCGGGGTGAGCACCAGGTTCGCCCCCAGCGCCTTGAGCAGCGCCCGACGCTCCAGACTCATCGACTCGGGCATGGTCAGCGTGAGCTTGTAGCCCTTGGCGGCACAGACGAATGCCAGCGCGATGCCGGTGTTACCGCTGGTCGGCTCGATGATGTGCGTGTCCTTGTTGATGATGCCGTTCTCTTCGGCATGCTCGATCATCGCCCGACCGATGCGGTCCTTCACCGACGCCATCGGGTTGAAATACTCGAGCTTGACATAAACCTGCGCCCCGTCGGGAACAACGCGCCTCAAACGCACCAGTGGCGTGTTGAACGTGGTTTCGACGATGTTGTCGTACACCTTGCCATGCAGCAGCGTCGTCTCAGCAATGCTCGATTTCATTGGTATCTCCTTGGCGGGGCAGGAACTCGCAGGCCGTTCATGGTAGGGCGATGCGGAAAGTGCGCCAAGTGGTGATGGTGGTGCGTTCCGGGAGGGGGGACGCGCCGTCGGGCAGGCAGGGCCTTTCGTCGACTTGCTCCCACGGGTGAGGGGCCTAGAATGGCTGTCTGACCAACCAAAATTGAGAAAGGATCGCAACGTGGCCGAACGCAAGGGACTGGTGACGCTCAAGGGCAATCCCGTGACGCTGGAAGGTGAGGGGGTGAAGGTGGGGCAGAAGGCCCCCGATTTCACGGTGCTGGCGAACGATTTCTCGCCCCGGAAGCTGTCGGACTTCAATGGCAAGCCGGTCATCGTGTCGGTGGTGCCGTCGCTGGATACACCCATCTGTGACATTCAGACCAAGCGATTCAACGAGGAGGCGGGCAAGCTGGGCGACAAGGTCGCGGTGCTGACGATCAGCATGGACCTGCCCGTTGCGCAGAAGCGCTGGTGCGGTGCCAACAACGCCACCAACGTGATCACGCTGTCGGACTTCAAGGATCGCAGCTTCGCCCAGGCGTTCGGCCTGCGGATTAAGGAAAACGGTCTGCTGGCGCGGGCACTCTACGTCATCGATAAGGATGGCGTGATCCAGTATGAGCAGATCGTGCCCGAAGTGGCCCAGGAGCCGGACTACGACGCCGCCCTCGCAGCCGCGAAAAAGCTGGTGTAAGCATCAGGCACGTCGCCTTGTGCGTATCCAACGAGAAAAAAAACGCCGGTCTGGTACCGGCGTTTTTTTGTATTCGACGAGTGATTCAGCGCCGGTGACACGCGACGCTACGTTGAACAGGCAACGTTGCTGCTGCCGGTTGGAGTTGTCACATTTAGGGCAGGATCGCTGCTGCAGCATCGCGGTAGAGGCTGGTCAGCACGTCGTCGCCCAGGGCAGCCCCGCGCAGGTAGGCTGTTGCCGTTTCGGGCACGGTGGGGTCGAGCATGTGCAGGTCGGGGTCGACGATCGGGCTGGGGCCGTCGTAGTTCGTTTCAAAGAGTGTGCGCAGCGCCCAGTACCGGCTGGCGTACAGGTCGTAGCTCATGTCCTTGGCGGAGGTGACGATGTCACTGCCGAAGAAAACCCGCCCGCGGTTGGCGGAGAGGAAATCGCGCAGACGCTGCGGCTGCTTGCTCAGCTCACGCACCATCCATTTCGTCGCGGAGGTGTCCACGTAAAGATTCGGGTGACGATCGAGCAGCCGTTGCAAACGGTCCAGATCCTCGGGGGTGCCGGCCATGTGAGCGGCCAGCCACGTCACATCGCCGAACTCATCGAGCATCCGCTCGAAAGGTTCGTACTGATCGTCCTTGGTGCCGTATCGAGAGGCATCGGCGTATTTGGTGGCGAACCACGTGTCCGGGTCGGCGATATGCGTCATGAACATCATGCCCAGCGAGCGGGCAAGCTTCATGCTTTCGCGTCGGTGAGATGAGTCGATGAGCAGGGCGGCATCGTGCATGTCGCGTCCGCGCGGAGCCGCCCAGAACTTGCAGATTTTGACGCCTTTCTCGGCAAAGGCCTCGATGCGACGCAGCCAGTCGGTGGTGTAAGTGTCCGGTGCCTTGCTCATGTAGTTGGGCACGGCGATGAAACGCAGCCGATCGCCGAACTCTGCCCGCAGCACATCCACCTGTTCGAGCTGCGTCATCGTATAGGTGCGTTCGATGTTGAACTGGTCGGCAATCTGGAAATAGAGGCGGGCTGATTCCAGGTCACCCAGGTGCGTGTGGACATCCCAGATCGGACCGCGATAGGGCAGCTTCGCCGCTTCGGCGCGGTAATCCAGGCCGAGCATGTTGGCGGGGTTGGTGGTCGGGGTGATGGAGGTCATGGGGGTATTGTAGAGATCGGGTTTGGACGATTTGGCGATTTGGTGAAATGGTCATGCTCTCCCGGTGGGACTGGCTTCTTGCCTGTCATTTCGCCTAAGGCGAAAGCGTACACCTTCACTTGGTCCTGCGGGCCAGCGACAGCCGAGACGGCTTTCCACCATCCCACATCGCCAAATCACCAAATTCTCAATACGCCTTCGCCCACAGCACGCGGCGGGGACTGGGCTTGCCGGTGAAGAGGCAGGTGCCCGGTTCTGCTTCGCCTTCCAGCGGAATGCAGCGGATGGTGACGCCCAGGTCGGCTTTGATCTGTGCTTCCACCGCCGGGTCACCGCACCAGTGCGCCATTGCGAATCCGCCGTGAATCTCGGGCTGCTCCGCGTTGCGCGGCGTGAAGAAGGCGTAGAAATCGTCCTTCGAGTTGATCGTATGCGTGTGCTCATCGCGGTAGGTGCGGGCCCGCTCCAGCAGTGTCTGCTGAATCTCATCGAGCATGGCGGCGACACCCGCGATGAACGCTTCGCGCTTCACCGACTGCTTCTGGTTGTGCGGCAGGTCGCGACGGCCGAGGAAGACCGAATCGTCCGCCATGTCGCGCGGGCCGATCTCCAGCCGCAGTGGGATGCCCTTCTTGATCCACGACCACACCTTGTCGCCGCCGCGGATGTCGCGGTCGTCGATCTCGACCTCGATGTTGCGATCGTGATAGCGAATCTCCCGCAGGTCAGCCGCGAGATTCTCGCAGTACTGCCGTACAGCGTTGGGGTCCTCCGCCTTGTGCAGTACGGGAATGATGACGACGTGTGCGGGCGCGAGCTTCGGCGGGACGATCAGTCCGTCGTCATCGCTGTGCGTCATCACCATGCCGCCGATGAGCCGGGTGGATACGCCCCAGCTCGTGGTCCAGGCGAACTCCAGCGATCCTGTTTCGGAGGCATACTGGATCTTGGCCGCCTTCGAGAAGTTCTGGCCCAGGAAGTGGCTGGTGCCGGCCTGCAGGGCCTTGCGGTCCTGCATCATCGCCTCGATGCAGTAGGTATCGACCGCCCCGGGGAAACGCTCCGACTCCGTCTTCTTTCCAGTAATGACCGGCATCGCCAGCCAGTTTTCCGCCATGTCGCGGTAGACTTCGAGCATGCGCATCGTGTGCTCGACGGCCTCCTGAGCCGTGGCGTGGGCGGTGTGGCCCTCCTGCCAGAGGAACTCAGTCGTGCGCAGGAACATGCGCGTGCGCATCTCCCAGCGCACCACGTTGGCCCACTGGTTGATCAGCAGCGGCAGGTCGCGGTGCGATTGCACCCAGCGGGCGAACATCTCGCCGATAATCGTCTCGCTGGTGGGGCGAACGACCAGTGGCTCCTCCAGCTTCGCATCCGGGTCGGGGATCAGACCGCCCTCCGCTCCCTGGATGAGCCGGTGGTGAGTGACAATGGCGCACTCCTTGGCGAAGCCTTCGACGTGCTCGGCCTCACGCTCCAGGAACGACAGCGGAATGAACAGCGGGAAGTAGGCGTTGCGGTGACCGGTGGCCTTGAATTTGGCGTCCAGGGCACGCTGGATGTTTTCCCACAGCGCGTAGCCCCACGGCTTGATCACCATGCAGCCGCGCACCGGCGATTGCTCGGCCAGGTCGGCGGCACGGATCACCTGCTGATACCACTCGGGGTAGTTCTCATCACGGGTGGGGCTGATGGCGGTTTTGGTCTTGGCCATGGCGGTCACAATCGGTTGGGGTGCTGATCCATGAAGGGCGAACCATGCGACAGGTCCGCAGGGCAGGACAGTATCGCTTCTGGAGACGAGAGGGCAAGCGGGAGGCGGGGATTTATCGGTGGACAGGGTTTGTTGGGGCTTTGGTGGGAAGGGGCCACGTCTGTCGTTGGCCCGAAGGGCAGGCAGGGGGCATTCGCTGGCGGTGAAATGACAGCCAAGACGTCTATCCCACCCAAATCTACGAAAGCCGCGCAACGCGTGGGGGCGGTTGCGCGGCCATGGTTGGGGAGTGGCAAACTTACTTCACCTCGATCTTCCGCGGACGGACTTCCTCGCGCTTGTGCAGCACCAGGTGCAGCACGCCGTCCTTCAGCGTCGCCTCGACCTTGTTCTCATCCACCGCGTTGGGCAGCTTGAACGCCCGGGCGACACGGTTCCACCGGCGTTCACGCAGGTGCGTCTCGCCGCGTTTGCTCTCGTCCTCCTCCTTGCGTTCGGCCGAGATCGTCAGGACGCCGTTCTCCAGCGTGACGCTGACCTGATCCTTGGTGAAACCGGGCAGTTCAGCGTCGACGTAGAAGTGGTCGTCGTCCTCCCGAATGTCCACCGGATAGCTGGCGGCGGTTGAGGCGCTGCCATTGGGGATTAGTTGATCAAAGTGCCGCGTCAGCAAGTCCAGTGGGTTGTCCCAGTCGAACAGGGGGGCCAGAACGGATCGTCGAAGGGTTGGCATCATGGCATGTCTCCTTGCAAACCATCGCGGCCCGGATTGATCGCGGTCGCACCCGCGGCCGCAACCGTGGTGCAACCGCTGGGGAATACGCAACCATGATGCCGGTCGTGTGTTTTGTAAGTATTGTTATACCAATTGGTTAATAATGTAAAAAGACAATGGGGTCTGC
This sequence comes from uncultured Phycisphaeraceae bacterium, assembly GCA_937988825.1. GTDB lineage: Bacteria > Planctomycetota > Phycisphaerae > Phycisphaerales > Phycisphaeraceae > CALKHT01. The sequence continues at coordinate 11,250 of CALKHT010000059.1, read as the reverse complement.
CGAAATGGCACCCCCACTGGCAAGTGGGTGCAACTTGGGCGCTCGGGGACGGATCGCCCGGTCGGGCCCGGTAGGGGAAGCCTGTCAGACCAGCACGACCCGGCCCGTACCTCGGGTGATCTTGCCCAGGGTGTAAACCGTCTCACCCATGCGGCGAAGCTGGTCGGCAATCGACTCGGCGAAGTGCGGCCGCACGATCAGCACGTAGCCAATGCCCATGTTGAAGACGCGGTACATTTCCTGCTCATCGACGTTGCCGTGCCGCTGCAGGAAGCGGAACAGCGGGGGCGTGGGCCAGGCCTTAGTGCTGATGCGGGCGTTGAGATTCTTGCCCAGCGCACGGTTGACGTTGCCGGGCAGCCCGCCACCGGTGATGTGCGCCATCCCACCGATAGGCCGCTTCACCTGGTAGCCGCGCAGTACGCGGACGATCTGCCGGGCGTAGATGCGGGTCGGTTCCAGCAGTTGCTGGCCCAGCGGCCGATCGCTTTCCAGTTCAGGGTAGACCTTATCCAGGTCGAGCTTTGCCTCGCGCAGGATCGCCCGGACGAGGGTGTAGCCGTTGGAGTGAACGCCGCTGGAAGCCAGACCGAGGATGACGTCACCCACCTCGCAGTGTTCGCCGGTGATGACACGCTTCAGCTCGCACACGCCGACGGCGAAGCCCGCCAGGTCATAGTCGCCCGGCTTGTAGATGTCCGGCATCTCTGCCGTCTCGCCACCCAGCAGGGCACAGCCGGCTAGTTCGCAACCGTCCGACACGCCCTTGACGATCCGCTCGACCAGTTCGGGCACCACCTTATTGATGCCCACGTAGTCGAGGAAGAACAGCGGCTCGGCACCCTGCACGATCATGTCGTTGACGTTCATCGCGACACAATCCTGGCCGATCGTGTCGTGGATGTTCATCTGGACGGCGAGCATGACCTTGGTGCCCACGCCGTCGGTGCAGGCGACCAGAACCGGGTCGCGATAGTTGCGTTTGAAGAGGCGTTCGTTGTAGTCGAGGCGGAACATGCCCGCAAAAGCGCCGTGTCCGCCCAGCACGCGGGGGCCGTAGGTTCGCCGCACGTGCCGTTCGATGCGATGGACGACTTCGTCACCCGCGTCGATGTCGACACCCGCGGCGGCGTAGGTCAAACCCTTGGATGAGCCGTTTTTCGCCATAGGAGGCGATAGTGTATCGGCGGCGGCGCGCCCAGCCAAAAGCGCGCCGCCGCCGTGTGATGGACTTGGCTGTATTCCAGCGCGGGTTCGTACCCGACTGAGGCTGTGGTGTCGGTTTACTCCGCGTTCACCTTGGCTTCGTGGATCGACCAGTACCAGCTATCGCTCGAGCCGGTCTGGACGATGCGGATGTACCGACCGCGGGTGCCCTGCGGGAACTTGATTTCGACGACTGCCCCCGTGCCCTGGCCGGTCACCACGGGCTTGTTGCCAAACTCGGGGGTGTCGCTCACGTAGACCTCGTACCCACGTGGGAAGTCCTGAGCTGAACCACGCGTGTCCAGAACGATCGAATCCAGCCGCTTTACCGCCTTGAGGTCGAAGGCGAACCACATGCCCGGCTTCATCGTCTGGGCGGTGTCCCAACGGGTTTCAGGCTTGCCGTCGACAGCGTTCTTGGCATTCTGGTTGTTGTGCGAGGCGGAGACGACCGGCGGACCCGCCAATGCTGCCGAGATACGCGCCGCCGCCTGATCGGCCTCGGCCTTGACGGCCGGGTCCGACTGATACGCCTTCACCAGACGCAGCGCTTCCTCATCGACCTGATTCGCAAGGCCAGCGATGACCAGCTTCTTCTCATCGTCCCGCTTCGCCAGTTCGGCCGCCTGCCGATACAGCACCATGGTGGCGTCGGAGGTTCGGTTGCTGGGCTTTTCCAGAGCGTTGAGGAAGCCGCGAAGCGCCAACGTGCGGTGGGTCGGATTGGTCGTCTGTTTCGCGATGACGAGCAGGTCGTTCATAGCGGACGTGTCGGGCCATTCCGCCAGTGCACGAATGGCGGCCGTGCGCACCTCCTCGTTGTCGGCTGTGGTGGCATTACGCACTGCCGCCAGCGCTTCATCACCGCCCAGTCGGCTCAGGGCGTTCAGGATTGAACCCCTGGCCTCGACCGATGCGTTGGACATGGCGTTGATGAGCGGCTTCGTTGCGGCGCTGCGGTCCATCTGCCGTGCCAGGGTCAGCGTTGTGCGTTCCGCTGACCGCCTTTCGCCGCGATCGGTTGTCTTCACGAGGACCTCCACCACCGCTTCGTACTGCTGCGGGGTGCCCAGCGTGTTCAGCGCATCCAGCGCACTGATGCGGACGTCGGAGTTGTCGAGACGCAGCGCTTCGACGAGAACCGGGACTGCCTGATTCACACGGCGGGCTGCCAGGCTGCGCATCGCCTCGATGCGCCACGTCGGCTCGCCGGAGCGGGCGACGGCCAGCAGCTTCGCGTCGACGGCCTGCCCCTTCATGTAGTCGAGCGATTCACGAGCCGCGTTGCGATCTGCGCCGGACCGGCTGGTCGCGATCTTCAATACCGCTTCCACTGACTGTTCGCTGCCTTCGAGCTGACCCAATGCCCGGATGGCCGCCAACCGTACCGAGGCATCATTGCTCGACAGCGCGTTGATGAAGGTCGGCGCCAGCTTCGCATCGTTGCGCTGCGCCAACGCGGTGATGACCAGCGCCTGCGTGGCAGGGGGGAGGCTGGTCAGCTTCTGCGCGAAGGTGGTGCCGATGCTCTCGCCGGGCAACTGGCTGATGAACCCAGCGGCGACGGCGGCCAGGTGCGCGTCCTCGCCAGTGAGCAGCTGCGCCAGTTCGTCGATGTGGGCAGCCGGCTGTGCCAGCAGCAGGCCGCGCAAGGCGGCGATGCGATTGGCGCGTGGTGACTGGGTATTCGCGTAGATCGGCCGATAGATCGCGATCGCAGCGGCAGTGTCGCCCGCTTCAGCAAGCTGGTCAGCACACTGCACGAGCGCATCGAGCACGGCAGGCTCCGTCTGCGGCAGGTTGCGAAGCGCTGCGACGGCCTGTGTGCCGCCAATCTTGCCCAGGGCAGCGATCGCGGCAGTGCGGATCGTTGCGTCGCTGTCGTTCAGCCGCTGGGCGATTGCCTGCACGGAGGCTGCATCGCGCCGTTCGCCCAGTGAATTGATGAGGCCCACGAGTGTGCGGCCGGTCGCGCTGCCCATCGCCTGACGCAGGACAGTGGCCGCAGCATCGGACGGGTTGCGTTCCAGCGCGTACCGCGCCAGGTCGGCGAGCTTTTCATCGTTCAGCAGCTTCGCCAGCACAGGGGCCGACGCCTCCGAACCGATCACCCAGAGCTGGCGGCAGGCGAACTGCTTGGCTGCGAGGCTGGCGTTCGACTGCACGACGCTCAGCAATTGCTTTTCGATTGCCGCCCGGGCCGGTTCATATCCGAGCGCTGCACTGACAAGGCTCGTGTACTCCACCAGCGGCGCGCGATCCTTATCAAAGTCGTATGCCATCACAGCCGGCAGCAGTGCTTCGGCACGTTTGGCCAGTGCCGTCCGGTCGTACTCCGCGCTGGGGGTGGTGTCAGCTTCCAGATCGCCGAACGCGAACTGAATGCCCGCCAGATAGTGCCGCAGCACTGTTGGGTTCCAGTAGATTTCCTCGCGGTGGCCCAGTGAGCAGTAGAACACGCGTCCCTTACCGTAGCTGCGCAGCCAGCTCACACCGAAGTCGCCATCGGTGCGCTTGATGCCCTGATGGGTCATGTTGGTGAGGTTGGTGTCGAGGCTGGTGAGGATGCGCAGCTTCGTGCGCGAGTAGGGTTCGGGCTTGAACTGGTAGATTTCGTCGACGATTTCGAAACGATTCTTGCCCTCGAAGCAGGCATTGCAGGGATGGGTGGTATCCTCGATCTTGAGCGTCACCTTCTCATGCCAGGGATGGCCGTCGAAGTAGCCGCCCATCATCTCGCCGTATTCCGCCCAGCTATAGAAGGTGTCGGTGGCGGAGTGGATGCCGACCAGCCCCTTGCCTTCCTTCACGAAGTCGGCCAGGCTCTTCCGCAGCGCCGGATCGTCGAACAGATCGCCCGTCGTGTTGAGGAAGCAGATCGCATCGAATCGCTTGAGGTTGTCGGCGTTCAGTGCGTTGACGTCCTCAGTGTGCTCGATCGTGTAAGCGCCGGTCTTCTCGCCCATGATGCGCAGAGCGGCAACACCGTGACCGATCGAGGAATGGCGAAAGCCCTTGGTCGTGCTGATCACCAGCAGGCGTCGCTGCTTCTTCGGCTGCACCTGGGGTTTATCAGGAGCGGCCTGCCGCATCTTTTCCAGATCGGCATCGGGAACGGCCCATGCCTGCGCGGTGAGCAATGCCATCCAGCAGGCGGCGAACAACATGGCCAGTCGTGCGTGCATCTTCATCTTCTTAGTTCCTGCGGAAATTCCTGGATTTCTTATGGTTCGTTCTTTTATGGATCACAGCCGCCACGGACTACGCATGGCGCTGTCGATCAGCCGATTGGCCGACTCATCGTTGACGAAACGCCAGTTGGCGGCATCCCAGCGCAACGGTCTGCGAAGCTGGTAAACGATGTTGTACAGGTGGCACAGCACCGCGGTGCGTGCGCCGATCTCAACGTCCGCGACAGGGCGCCTGCGGCTGCGAATGCAGTCGAGCCAGTCGCTCATATGGTTGTTGCTCTGATACAGCCGCACCTCACCAGGCCCCAGGGGCGTCTGACCGATTGAGGCTGGTTCCGTGCTGAAATGCCATCGCACGGCGGTGATGGAGCCGTGCTCACCTTCCCAGCGCAGGCCTGTGCCATTCACGCAGTTCGGTGCGTGGTACATGAGCGTGCCGTTGGTGAAACGCACGGCTGCGCCGCTGTTGGCGTCGCCGGTCGGGGGAATCACCTCAACCGGGCCGCTGGCGTCCATGTCCAGCGACCACTGAGCGATGTCGAAGTGGTGGGCGCCCATATCGGCCAGGCCGCCGCCCGCCAGTTCGCGGTAATGCCGCCACGCCGGGTACGTGCCGTCGCGCTTCGGGCAGATCACCTCGTGATACGGCCTCCACTGGGCTGGGCCCAGCCACATATCCCAGTCCAGCGTGTCGGGCGTGGGCTGGGCCGGCAGGTCGTATTCCCTGGCGGGGTCGCCCACGTTCACGTGGATCGTCTTGACCCTGCCGATACGGCCGGACCGTACCATTTCAGCGGGCGTGCGAAATGCCGCGTGCGAACGCTGCTGGCTGCCGGTCTGGAACACGGTGCCGTAGCGTCGGGCCGTTTCGACCACGGCCCGGGCCTCGCCAATCGTCCGCGTGAGCGGTTTCTCGCAGTACACATCCTTGCCGGCCCGCATCGCTGCGATCGACTGCACCGCGTGCCAGTGGTCGGGTGTGGCGATGACCACCGCGTCGATGTCCATCCGTGCCAGCAGCTCGCGAAAATCGCGGTAGGCGGCACAACCGTTATAGGTGCCATCACGCCGCTGGTTGGCGTAGGCGCGATTCGCCGCGGCGATCGATTGGTCGATGCGATGCTGCCAGACATCGCACACGGCGACGACCTGCACATCGGCGCGGCTGAGCAGATCACCGAAGTGACCGCCCATCTGCGTGCCCATGCCGATCATGCCCACCGTGATACGGTTGCTCGGAGCGGTACTGCCGAACAGCGAACGCGACAGCACCAACGGCGCAGCAACGCCGGCCGTGGCGCGAAACATTTGTCGTCGTGTCAGAGTACGTGACATCATTTATTCCATAGAAGGATGGGGTGGTCGATAGCCATACGACAAGCACGACGGACAGTCAGCCCGAAGTTGTGCGCGGCTGCAAACAACCACGCCGCGACCCCCGACTTACTCACAACATCCACGGTGCACGCATCGCGTGACCCAGCATGCGCGACGCCGTCTCGTCGCCGATGATCTCTTCGGTTTCCGGGTTGAAACGAATCTTGCGGCCAAGCAGCATGGCGATCTGCGCCAGGTGGCCCGGCGTCGCCGCCCGGTGTGCCGTCTCGGCTGGCGTGAGTGTGGGCTGACGCGACTTGACGCAGTCAATGAAGTTGCGGTGATGGCCCGGCGAGCGGTAGACGTTGAACTCGTTGGGGCCGATCTTCTCCTGCAACAGGCTCTTGGGGTTGGCGTCGATCGAGCCGCGGTCCACATGGACCCAGCCGTCGGTGCCGATCCACCGCGTGCCGTTGCGGATGCCAGGCTGGTTACCGCCGATGATCATCTTCACACCATTGGCGTAGGTGCACACCGCGCGGTAGCGGCCAGCCGTGTTGTAGATGCCCTTGGTCTGATACTCGCCCACGCCTTCCACCTCGACCGGACCGGTGCGGTCCCAGTCCATGCCCCAGTGGGCGATGTCGCCGTGGTGCCCGATCCAGTCCATGAGCGAACCGCCGCCGTAGTCCAGGTTCCACCGCCAGGTGAAGTGAACGCGTTCGGGCTGATAGGGGGCGTACGGCGCCGGGCCCAGCCAGCGTTCCCAGTCCAGATTCGCGGGCGGATCGGTCGGCCTGGGGGGTACGTTCTTGAACACCGTCCCATCTACCGGAAGCCCTACCTCAATCGTATGGACCTTGCCGATGCGGCCGTTGCGCACCAGCTCCACCGCCTGCGCGAAGTTGCCATGGGAACGCTGCCAGCTTCCCGTCTGCCAGATGCGGCCGTAACGCTCCACCGCCTGCACCATCGCCCGGCCTTCGGCCAGCGTGTGCGACAGCGGTTTCTCACCGTAGATGTCCTTGCCCGCCTTGGCTGCGGCGATCGAAGTGATGGCGTGCCAGTGGTCGGGCACCGCGATCGACACCGCGTCGATGTCCTTACGTTCCAGGAGTTCACGAAAGTCGTGGTAAGCCTTGCAGTCCTCGTTGCCGTAATGCCGGTTGACGCGTTGTCGCGCCTGCTCCCTGTGCGAGGCGTCCACGTCACAGACGGCGACGACCTGCACATCGTTGAGCCCCAGGAATGTACCCATGTTGCCCATGCCCATATTGCCCGCGCCGATGATGCCCATCGTGATGCGGTTGGACGGGGCGGGTCGGCCGGCCTGTCCGAAAACGGAAGAAGGGATGAACCATGGTGCCACAGCGAACGCCGCAGCGCCCTTGATCATGGCGCGGCGCGTGGGCCGACGTGAAGTTGTCGTCATCGTGAACTCCTGCAACATAGACCTAGATGTCAGGCAGGCAGAATGACGCGGGAGTGCCGCCCAGTATAGCCATTTCACGCAAAGCGTGTACAGCCCCCTCGAATGTCGGGTGACACGCCTATCAGAGCGACGGATCTTCTTGATTCCCGCAGCGGGGGTGAACAGAAGGACGCAGAGGAAAGCAGAGCAGAGGAAAGCAGAGAAGGGATAGTGGGTGAAGGGGACGGTTTCCTGCCGTTACGGTGAACCGTTGACGCCAACGTAGCCGCCCCAATTCCCCCACATCACCAAATCACCACATCGCCAAATCACCAAATTCCCAAATCCCATCCCCTCCGTGTCCTCCTGTTCAACATAAAAAACTCCCCGCGGCGGGTGGGACGCCGGGGGGAGTTTAGGAGGAGGAAGCGGTCCGTTCGGTCGCTGATGCAGTTCAGCGCCGGTTTGTTTGCCTCCTGCGGATGCGAACTGTCCTTCCCTGGCACTTCCTCGTCGTCCGTCCAAACCCCGCTGAGGTGGTGGACCTCAGCGGAGCAAAGGAGAAGGAGGAAACTCGGAGCGGTGTTAGCCGCCATGGTTCCCTGTCAAAGCCCCCGTTTAACTGCAGCCCATGGAGTTGCCGCAGTTCATGCACTTGTAGCACGTGCCGTTGCGCACCGTGATCGTGCCGCACACATCGCACGCCGGGGCGTCGGCCTGCATTCCGCGCATTGCGATCGTGATCGTGTCCTCCACGTACACCGTGGTGCCCGCCACGAGCTTGCGCTCACCCTTGGGCTGACCATGCTCATCACGCGGGGTGATGTCGATGATCACCTGTTCCTTTTTCCCGTTGCCATTGCCGTTATCCGGCCGCAGCTCTTCCTTGCGGGATTCGCGGGCTGCCTTCATCGCCCGGTCGGATACTTCCTCCGCCCGCTCGGGTGACGGCCGGCTCCGCTGCGGCGCGTTGGCTTCCCGATAGCCCGGGATGAACTCCATGCCCATCCAGCGGAAGATGTAGTCCACCAGGCTCTTGGCGAACGGGATGTCCGGGTTGTGCGTCATGCCCGCCGGCTCGAACCGCTGATGCGTGAACTTGTTCACCAGCGATTCGATGGGCACGCCATACTGCAGCGCCACGCTGATCGCCGTGCCCAGCGAATCCATCAGCCCGCCGATCGTCGAGCCTTCCTTGGCCATCGTGATGAACAGTTCGCCCGGCTGGCCATCGTCGTACAGGCCCACCGTCAGGTAGCCTTCGTGGCCCGCCACATTGAACTTGTGCGTGATCGACCGCCGCGTGTCCGGCAGACGCCGACGCATCGGACGCTCCACGATCCGCTCGACGATCTTCTCCACGGTGACCGGCGCCACCCGGGCCGCATCAGTCGCCGCACTCGCAACGTGGGAGGCGACCTGCGCCACTTCCGATGCCACTTCGGCTTTTCCCGCTTCGATTGCCTCTTCGTCGTCCACCTCGTCGTCCACGTCCGCTCGGGTGTTCAGCGGCTGCGACAGCTTGCAGCCATCGCGATACAGCGCGTTGGCCTTCAGCCCCAGTTCCCAGCTCAGCCGGTACGACTTCTTGATGTCATCCACCGTCGCCGAGTTGGGCAGGTTGATCGTCTTGCTGATCGCACCGCTGATGAACGGCTGCGCCGCCGCCATCATGCGGATGTGACCTTCCACCGGGATGAACCGCTTGCCCATCGGGCCGCACGTGTTGGCGCAGTCGAACACCGGCAGATGTTCTTCCTTCAGGTGTGGCGCGCCTTCCACCGTCTGCGTACCGCAGATCGCCCGGTTCAGCGCATCAATCTGCTTGCGGTTCAGCCCCAGCGCCCGCAGCAGGTTGAAGTTCGGATCGCGCGAGCCTTCCGTCATGCCCAGCCGCTCCAGCGCATCCGGCCCGATCGACCAGGGCGTGAACGCGAAGGGCAGCTCGAACACGGTCGGCAGTGCCTCGGTGATACGCTGCAGGTCCGCGTCGATCAGTCCCTTGTCCCGCAGGAAGTCGGCGAAGGTGCGCGTCTGATTGGCGGGGATATTGCCATCCGCATCGGGCATCGGCACATCCAGGCTCAGCGTGCCCATCACATAGGTGAGGATGTCGCGCACCTGCTGCTCGTTGTAGCCCAGCGATATGAGCGCGGGCTTGAGCGACTGGTTGGCGATCTTGAAGTATCCACCGCCCGCCAGCTTCTTGAACTTCACCAGCGCGAAGTCCGGCTCCACGCCCGTGGTGTCGCAGTCCATCAGCAGGCCGATCGTCCCCGTCGGGGCGATGACGGTCGTCTGAGCGTTGCGGTAGCCGTGCTTTTCGCCCAGGCTCAGTGCCCGGTCCCACGCGGCATGGGCACGCTCCAGCAGTGTTCGCGCGTTGGCCACGCTGCCGGTCGTCTTCGTGCCGTCCAGGTCCGCCGCGTTGATCGGCACCGGGGGAATCTCCAGCCCTTCATACGCGCCCAGCGGGTGTTTGGCCGCCTCAGCCGGGTTACGGCTCACACCATACGCCGCCCGACGATGGTTGCGGATTACCCGCAGCATGTGGTCCTTGTTCTTGTAGTAGCCGGGGAACGGTCCCAGTTCACCGGCCATCTCCGCGCTGGTGGCATAGCTGACACCCGTGAGGATCGCTGTCAGCGCTCCGCACAGGGCCCGGGCCTGATCCGAGTCATACGGAATGCCCGCCTGCATCAGCACCGCGCCGATGTTGGCATAACCCAGCCCCAGCGTGCGGAACTCGTAGCTCAGCCGGGCGATCTCCTTGCTCGGGAACGCCGCCATCAGCACGCTGATCTCCAGCACGATCGTCCAGATGCGAATCGCGTGCTCGTAAGCATCCACATCAAACGTGCGCGTCTTCGCGTCATAGAACCTCAGCAGGTTCAGTGACGCCAGATTGCACGCCGTGTTGTCGAGGAACATGTACTCGCTGCACGGGTTGCTCGCGTTGATGCGGCCGCTGGCGGGGCAGGTGTGCCATTCGTTGATGGTGGTGTCGTACTGCACGCCCGGGTCGGCACAGCGCCAGGCCGCGTAGCCGATCTGGTCCCACAGGTCGCGAGCCTTGATCGTACGGGCCGGCTTGCCGTTGGTGCGGTAGGTCAGCGTCCAGTCACCATCCTCATCCAGTGCGCGGAAGAAGCTGTTGGGGATGCGCACCGAGTTGTTGGAGTTCTGCCCGCTGACGGTCTGGTAGGCTTCGCCGTTGAAGTCGTAGTCGAGCTTCAGGCCCAGCCGCTCGGCCGTCTCCCGCTGCTCGGGTGACAGCCGCTTCATCCCCTCGACCAGGGCGGCCACCTTCAGCTCCTCGCGCACCTTCCAGTTGATGAACGCCTCGATGTCCGGGTGGTCCAGATCGAGGCAGACCATCTTGGCAGCGCGGCGGGTGGTGCCGCCCGACTTGATCGCGCCGGCGGCGCGATCGCCAATCTTCAAAAAGCTCATGAGACCGGAACTCTTGCCACCCCCGGACAGTGGCTCGTTCTCTCCTCGGAGCCGGGAGAAGTTCGTTCCGGTCCCTGAGCCGTACTTGAACAGGCGCGCCTCTCGCACCCACAAATCCATGATGCCGCCCGGGTTCACCAGGTCGTCATCAATCGACTGAATGAAGCAGGCGTGCGGCTGCGGATGGGTATAGGCGTCATCCGCCAGCTTCGTTTCGCCCGTCACCGGGTCGGTGATCCAGTGCCCCTGAGCCGGGCCGGTGATGCCGTATGCCCAGTTCAGCCCGGTGTTGAACCACTGCGGGCTGTTGGGGGCTGCCATCTGGTGCAGCATCATGTAGCACAGTTCGTCATAGAACGCCTGGGCGTCCTCGGGCGTGTCGAAGTAGTTGTGCTTCTCTCCCCAGTAGCGCCAGCAGCCGGCCAGCCGGTGAATCACCTGTCGGGCCGATTTCTCCGGCCCGGTAACCACGGCGCCGTGATCGTCCGTGATCACGACACCGTTTTCATCCACCTGCGGCACACCCGCCTTGCGGAAGTACTTGCTCACCATGATGTCGGTGGCAAGCTGCGACCAGGAGGCCGGCACTTCCGCATCATTCATTTCGAACACGACCGAGCCATCCGTGTTCGAGATCCGACTGGACCGTGTGGTCCACTCGACCGTCGCGAA
>CALKHT010000058.1 GCA_937988825.1 uncultured Phycisphaeraceae bacterium | reverse complement strand
AGAAAGGGACGATGCGCACGTTGTCGGGGAGGACCGCCGGGAGAATCTGATTCACCTCGTATAGCGGCTGCACACCGTATTCGTAAGCGGCGGTCCCATCCTGCCAGCCATGATCGTTTAGTTGCCATGTCTTGCCACGGGCGATGCGTTCAATCTGTGATTCGCGCAGTTTCCAGAGAAAACCCACTGCGCGCCGCCACGCCTGGGCCTGTTCGCTCTGGTCGGTGCCGCTCACCTCGATGATCGCGCTGCGGTCGAGCAGGATCATCGCCCTGCCCAGCCCCGCGAAATGAAGGCTCCACGCACGATCCGTGCCGTCCTCGTAAAGGGCCATCACCTGCCCATCCACATCGAGCGAGAACGTCGTCCTTGCGCTGTCGAATGGCGAAGAAGCGGGCATCTCAGCCAGCGCGTTGAGAAACGCCAGTTGCGCCGGGCCGACGCTCGCGGGCGCCACGATGCAGATGCTGCCGCCCGCCATCACCCACGCCTGCAACGCGTCAAGCTGACATTCGGTCAGTTGTCCGATCGCATCACCCACCAGCACAACCACGTCGTAAGCTGTCAGCGCCAGCGGCGACACCGGTACATCGGCTGCCGGCAGATGAACGATCGCCGTGTGCACCGGCGAGCGCATTCCTTCCTCGCGCGGCGCGAAACGGTCCAGCCGCAGGTTCTGCCCCACCGTCCGGCCCCGCGATGTCATGCCAAGCGACTCACTGTTGCCATCACACACCGCCACCTGAAAGATGCGTGACGCCCCGATCTCCGTCAGAACCGTCGCACCCAGATCGTGCGTGGCATACTCCCCATCTTCGCGCAACTCATGGAAGCGCAACTGCGCCCACATGCCATACATCAGGCCCTGAGGCGAAACGGGCGGCAGCAGAAACCGAAACGTCTGCTCTCCGCGCATCAGCGCCACCCGATAGGAGCGATACTGCAGCAGCCGTTCACGTTCTTCGTAAACCGATATCTCGACCTCGCCCTGAATCAGCGTCGGCCGATTGGACGTAAGTGCGACGGTCGCGAAAAACGGCGCGTTGCTTCGCATCTGCTGCGCCGACAACTGCAGCCGACCGGTCAACGGCTTGACCGGCTGATCCGCCTGTCCCGCCACCGGCACGATAAACATCAGCAGCACCGCAACCGCGAGCAGCACGCAACCCCAGCCTCGACCATGCAACGCCAACGCGCGTTGTAAATCCGACCACATGAACCATCCCCCATGTGCGACATCCCCGGGCAGAACAACCAACCCGCAGCCACTGTCGATTAAAGTACCACCATCAGTTGAAACGGACCAGAGAAATGCGCAGGGGGTACGACGCGGACGGGACAGATGAACATCCCCCCTACGGCCTCAAAGGAAGAGAAGCCATCACCAACCCCTCTTCCTCCGGGAGAGGGCCGGGGTGAGGGCCCAAACGTTCAGGCACACACGAATGAACCGCCTCACCCGTGCCGATTGCTCTCCGTGTTGCTCGCTTCTGTCGCGGCGGGCAGGGCATGCTGCGAGGATGCGTCCATGCGACCGACCACCTGCACTGCCACATCGTTGGCCAGTGCGTTGGTGCCCGTCACCGCCACTTCGCGTACACCGGAGAAGCCTTCGGTGATTTCTACGTAGCCGTCCAGCGTCACGCCGGTCTGCACGTTCACCTCGATCGCCTTGCCGTTTTCGATGGCGTAGAGCTTCTTCACGCCGGCGAAGGTGACGATGGCATCACGCGGAACGAAGGTGACGTTCTCATCCACGTGGGTATAGACCGAGCCTCGCGCAAACGCGCCGGGGCGCAACAGGCCGTGGCTGTTCTCGATGAGTACCTCGATCTGGAAGGTGCGGCTGAGCGGGTCGATCGCCGGGTTGATCCGCGCCACGCGCCCGACGAACGGCTGATCGTACGCATCCACCCTGATACGCACCATCTGGCCCACCTTCACCCGAGCGGAGAAACGCTCGGGCACCGAGGCACGGAACTTGATCGGGTTGTCCGCCACGAGGCGAAACAGCGGCGTGCCCTCCCGCACATACTCGCCCACCGACACCATCCGCGCGGTCACGGCATAACGCGGCTCATCCGGATCGGCGGTGCTGACGTTGTTCGTCTCCACAGTGGTCGTCGTCGAGGACGCAACGGCCATCGCCTGCTCCGGCGCCTTCACCGTGGTGTCGCGCAGGCGCTGCATCTCCAGTGCCAACTCGCTGCGACGGGTCTTGGCCTCGGCCAGCAGCGACTGGGCATTGAGCAGCGCCACCTCGTAGTCGCTGCGCGCCACCTCGTAGGCGGTCTGCAGGTCGGCGTAGTCCTGTTCACTGATGAGCGGCTGCTTTTGCTCGAAAAGCTGACGCGCCCGGTTGAGGCGGGCCTCGGCGTTGGCGGCCTGACGCTGGGCACGCACCACCGTGGGCACCTGGCTCGGGTCGAACCCCTCTTCGGGGAAGTCGCTCAACCCCAGCTTCGCCAGCGCCTCCTGGATCGCCATGCGCTTCTGAACGACGTTGAGTTCGTAATCGGTTCGGTCAAGCTGCAGCAGTTCATCGCCCAGGGCCACGCGGTCGCCCACATCGTGGAAGATGGCGATGATGCGGCCGGCCACCTTGGCGGAGATCAGTGTCTCCTCGTCGCCGTAGAGCGTCCCCACCACCTCAATGGTGCGTTCGACGGGCTGGAGCCGGCTGGAGGCGACGGTGACATGGATGGCGGGGGTAGATTCGGCGCCTTTCTGCGGATTGGCGGACCCGGCCTCGCTGTTACAGCCGGACGCAATCAGCGCCACGGCGGCGAGCACGCCACAACAGATGCCGGATGTGCTTCGTAAATCCATAGTCGCTCCATCATAGCGGGCTACCGCAGGGCAAAGCGATGAGCGGTGAAGATATCCGCATTACAATGCCGCCGATCGCGGGTTCCGGCGTCTTATGACGCCCCCGCGGCCGTCGGCAGGTGACCTGGCCGCCTGATCTTGAATCGACATTCGCTCCGACAGGGATAAAGGACCTGGTGAATGGCCGCAGCGCCCACGGCTGGATGGAACTGGCTCAAACGGGGGGTCCTGATGCTGGCGGTAAGCCTCCCCCCCGCCGCCTGCGCGGTGGATCAGGCCCGGGAGATCGAGACCTATAAGGAAGTCACCCGGCTGCTGGACGCCCCTCTGCCCTTCGCCCCGGGGGACCCCCTGAGCCTGCGCGATGCCATGCTGCTGGCTAACCATCACAACGAACAACTGGCCATCGAGGGCGAAAACTTCCTGCAGGCAATCATCAACAAACAGCGCGCCGTGGCCGCCTTCCTCCCCACGGTCGACCTGAACTATAGCTACGCTTTCCGCGACCGCGCCGGGCTGAGCGGCCGCGTCGACCAGTCGACTCTGGCAGCCGACGGCACCATCACCCTGTTCGACGGCTTCGCCAACGTGAACGTGCTGAAACGGGACCTGGCGACCATCGAACAGCGTCGTGCGTTGCTGCTGGACTTCCAGGAAGCCCTGCTGCTGGACGTGGCGCAAGTCTATTATCAGATCCTGCGGGCCGAGCGGGCCGTGCAGGTGCTGCGCAACTCCCTGGCCGTGCAGGAGGAGCGTGTGCGCGAGACCCGTGAGCGCGAGCGGGCGGGCATCGTGCGTTATCTGGACGTTGCCCAGACCGAAGCCCAGGCCTCCGCCACGCGGGTGAGCCTGCTCAACGCAGAGCTGGACGTGCGCAACAGCCGGGCGATTCTGGCGTTTATCACCAACGCACCTGTCGAGCAAAGTCCGCTGACCGACCGCTTTGCCATCCCGCAGGAGATCATGGACCTGGACAGCCTGCTGGAAATGGCGTTGACGCACCGGCAGGATGTACGGGCGGCTGAGTACGCAGCCGAGGCAGCACGGCGCGATGTCGAGGTCGCTTTCGCCCAATACTTCCCTTCTGTCTCGCTGGACCTGGCGGGTTTCATTCACCGCAGTCCCAACCCCGCCGGCCAGCCCGACTGGACGGGGCTCATCCGCGCCAACCTGCCGCTGTTCACCGCCGGCCTGATCGAGGCGGATGTGCGTGAGGCCTGGTCCGTTTTCCGTCAGAACGTTCTGGCGCTAGAGTTACTGCGACGCCGGGTGCACCAGGATGTGCAGGTCGCGTACGAAAACCTGATGGCCAGCCGCCGCCGACTGGAGGAACTGCAGACGCAGCTCGCTGCAGCCGAACAGGCATTCCGACAGGCGGAAGGCTCCTACAACGTCGGTCTGGCAACCAACCTCGAACGTGTCACCGCTCAGGACCAGTTGCTCAACGCTCAACTGCAACTGGCCAGCGAACAGTACGATCAAAAAGTGTTTTATCTGAACCTGCTGCGGGCTGTGGGGCTGATCCGGCTGGATAATGAGCTGCTGGCCGCCCCCAGCGACGCCCCGGAAGTCGAAATCGACCCGGCCGCCGAACAGCCCGAGGCGTTGCAAACGCCTGACCTGGTGCCGCAGGAGTAGTTTGTGGTGGGTGGTTGGCGAGTAATAGTGGTGATGTAATACGGAGCCGCATCGAAAATAGCGCAGATAGTCCGTTCGGCAGTGTGTTACCAAAACCATTAACCACTCACCACTAACAACGAACCACCCCAACCTCCCCCTACGGGAGCGCTACGCATGAGAAAACTCGTCGACGTCTGTATTGATCGGCCCATCTTCGCGTCGATGCTGATTCTCGCGCTGGTCGTGGTGGGGGCTGCGGCCCACTATCAGCTCGGCGTGGACCGCTTCCCCTCGGTCGACATGCCCACGGTGAGCATCCGTACCTCGCTTCCCGGGGCTGCCCCGGAAGTGATGGAGACCGAGGTCACCGAGAAGATCGAGGAAGTCGTCAACACGGTCGACGGCATCGACGAGCTGCGCTCGATCACCGGCACGGGCCAGTCCATCGTCATCGTGACCTTCCGTCTGGACCGCGACATCGACTCCGCCGCCCAGGATGTGCGCGACCGCGTGCAATCGGCCCTGCGGCGACTGCCCGACGATGTTGAGCCGCCGATCGTCACCAAGATCGACAACGATTCGCGCCCGGTGCTGGAACTGGCGCTCTCGGGCGACCGCACCCTGCGCGAGCTGACCGAAATCGCGGACAAGATCGTCAAACCGGTGCTCGAACGCGCCAAGGGGGTGGGCGAGGTCGAGATCAGCGGCGGCCTGGAGCGCTCGATCAACATCTGGGTCGATGCGGACAAGCTCGCGGCCTACCAGATTCCCATCACAGCGGTACGCAACGCCGTCACGTCGCAGAACGCTGAAATCCCTGGTGGCAACCTGACCGGCGCTGATCGCGAGCAGCAGCTTCGCACCATGGGACGTCTGGTCGACCCCGAGGCGTTCAACGACATCGTGATCGCCTACGTGAACGGTGCGCCGGTGCGTGTGCGTGACATCGGCCGGGCCGAGGACGGCACGAAGGAACAGCGTTCGATGACGCGGCTGAACGGCGAGCCAGCCGTGTCCCTGGCGATCCGACGCCAGAGCGGCGCCAACACGGTCGAAGTCATCGATCTGGTGAAACAGAACATCGACCTGGTCCGCACACAACTGCCGCCGGGCGTCAAGCTCGAAATCATCAACGACCAGTCGCGATACATTCACGCCGCACTGCACGAAATCAATGTCCACCTGGTGCTTGGCTCGATTCTGGCGTGTCTGGTGGTGCTCGCCTTCATGCGCAGCTTCCGTTCGACCATCATCGCGGGCATCGCCATTCCCGCCTCGGTGGTGGCGACCTTCGGCATGATGTGGGCACTGGACTTCACACTCAACAGTGTGACCATGCTCGCGCTGGTGCTGATGGTCGGTATCGTCATCGATGACGCCATCGTGGTGCTGGAGAACATCTTCCGCTTCGTGGAAGAAAAGAAGATGTCGCCCATGGAGGCGGCGCGCAAGGGCACCGCGGAGATCGCGCTGGCGGTGCTCGCGACCACGCTGAGCCTGGTGGTCATCTTCATCCCCGTTTCGTTCATGAGCAGTATTTCCGGGCGATTCCTCTATCAGTTCGGCATCACGGCCGCGGTCGCGGTCATGGTCAGCCTGCTGGTGAGCTTCACGCTTACACCCACGCTTTCAGCCCGCATGCTGGGTACGAAGGCCGGCCACTCGGGCCACGCAGCATCGCGCAGCGGGTTCTACTACTACATCGACGCCGCATACACCGCGATGCTCAGGCTGGTGATGCGCTTCCGCATTCCCGTGGCGATCGTGGCACTGCTGGTCATGGCATCGGCGGTGCCGCTGTACAAAATGGTGCCACAGGACTATCTGCCCAGCGACGTGGACGAGGCCGAGTTTGAGGTATCGGTGACCGCGCGTGAGGGCACCAGCTTTGCCGCCATGGACAAGGCCATGCGCGCGATTGAAGAGGAACTGCTGGCCATGCCCGAGGTGCGCGTGGTGATGGCGACAGCAGGTGGCGGCTGGCTGGGCAACACCAACTCCGGCCGCATGTACGTCCGCATCGCGCCTCACGAGGAACGCTACTTCTCCATCAAGCGGTTCTGGCGCGAACTGCTCAATGGCACACCGGGCAACGCCTTCAAGAACAACTACACCCAGCGCGACGTCATGCAGAAAATCCGCCGCCAGATGCGCAAGTACCGCGACCTGCGCATCGGCGTGCGAAACTTCCCCTCGTTCAACATCGGCGGCGGTAACTGGGACATCGACTTCGTCATCCGCGGCCCCGAACTCGAAATGCTCGCCCAGTACACCGAAAAACTGCGCGACATGACGGTCAGCGGCGAAATTCCCGGCATCGTCGACGCCGACACCACCCTCAAGCTCGACAAGCCCGAGGTGCGCGTCCGCATCGACCGCGAACGCGCCGCCGCACTGGGCGTCAGTTCACGCGACATCGGCACGGCGCTGCGGCTCATGATTGGCGGTGACGATGAAATCAGTCGCTTCCGTGACCCGCTCACCAACGAGGATTACGATGTGCAGCTTCGTCTGGCAGAGCACGACCGCACCGATATCGAATCGGTGCCCCGGCTGCTGCTGCCCAGCAGCAATGGCGCCGGCCTGATCGAGCTGCGTAACCTTGCATCGCTGGAGACCGGAACCAGTGCCGCCCGTATCGACCGGCTCAACCGTCAGCGTGCTGCCAACGTGCGAGCCGGCGTCGCGCCCGGCTACGCCATGGCCGATCGACTGGCCGCCCTGCGCGAGGCAGCCGAATCGCTGGACATGCCCGCCACCTACACCACCACGGTTGCCGGCCGCGGCCGCGAACTGGAACGCACCTTCAACGAATTCCTCTGGGCGTTCCTCCTGTCTGTCATCTTCATGTACATGATCCTGGCTTCCAACTACGAAAGCCTGGTCCACCCCTTCACCATTCTGCTGTCGTTGCCGTTGTCCGTCCCCTTCGCGTTCCTGTCGCTCTACCTCACCGGCGGGACGCTCAACCTTTACTCTGCCCTGGGCATCCTGGTGCTCTTCGGCGTGGTCAAGAAGAACTCGATCCTGCAGATCGACCACATGAATCAGCTTCGCGCCAAGGGCATGTCCCGGTACGACGCCATCATCGAGGGCAACCGTGACCGTCTGCGTCCGATCCTCATGACCACGCTGTCGCTGGTGGCGGGCATGTTGCCGCTGGCGGTGGGCACCGGCCCCGGCGCCGAGGAACGCCGCGCAGTCGCCATCGTGGTCATCGGCGGTCAGACGCTGTCGCTGCTGCTGACCCTGCTGGTCACCCCGGTCGCCTACTCCCTGCTGGATGACCTGGGCGCCCTGATTGCCCGCCGCCGCGCCCATTCAGCGGAAACATCCCCGGTAGCAGAACCGGTGAGCGCCCCGCAGGGGTGAGTTTGAGCTTCACAGCGGCCGACTGATCTATAAAAACAACGGTGACCGGGAAGGTGCCGTCGAGGCGATGGATCGGCACATTCGTGCGCCCGATTCTACCCCCGCAGGTGTCCGCTCCGTCTCACCAGACACGCAGGTCGTTGTCCAGACTGCGGTTATCACGCAATGTGGGCGGAATGTAATAATCGAGCGCGCCGCGACGCCTGGGGTCCTGGTAGTAATAGTCATACCGATCGTAATATCGGTCCAGTCGGGGATCATAGCGAGGGTCGTAGCGATAGGTGTCCAGGCGGTAATACGGGTCATACCGCCAATAGGGGTCAAGCCTGTCGTCCCAGTAACGGTAACGCCAGGCTGGGTCGTAGCGGTACCGCCATCGTTCGTAGCGCCACTGTGGGTCGTAGCGGTATCGCCAGTTGTAGCCGTGCGTGTAGGGCGCGTAACGGTAGCCCCAGTCCTCGAAAGGTGGGTCGAGGCGGAAGCGCCACGGATCCCGCCGGTTCAGGTAGTAGCGCGGCTCTACCTGGTTCTGGACGGGCTGGATGATGACAGCCGCGTCGTCCGTGATGGATGAACCTCGATGGTGGATGACGTCGCGATCGTCGCCAGCCGCCGTCTGAGCAAGCGCCACCGCGAACACGCCCGTCACAACCGCCAAGGTGAGCAAACGCATGGCCAGACTCCTGTTACGGCATCATTGTGATGCTTCCAGTTAATTCTAGGGACGCCCGCGTGGCTCGCCGGACGGTCGTAATCGGGGCAATGCTGATTCATGAAGGGGCCGTCCACCTTCATCTGCAGCGGTATACTGGCGGTGGCGGCATCTCAAGGAAAGGCGGATTCATGCAGACACGCGATGGCGGGCCGAGGACGGGCCTGACTGCTTTGACGATGACGCTGGCGCTCGCAGCCGGGACGATCGCCGACACGCCCCCGACCCCAGCCGACCCGGAGCAACCACCAGCCCGGTTCGCTCTCGAACAGGCGGACGGCCGGGTGCGTGTGCTGCTCAATGGGGATCTGTTTACCGAATACGTCCACGCCGACACCCCCCGGCCGATGCTCTACCCGGTCATCGGGCCGCATGGTATCCCCATGACGCGCAACTTCCCCATGCGTCGCGTCCCCGGCGAAGCCTCCGACCACCCCCACCACCGCTCGCTCTGGTTCGCCCACGGCGATGTGAACGGCATCGACTTCTGGGCGGATGGCGATAACCGGGGCAGGATCGTGCATGAGGCCATCCTCGCCACGGAGGCATCGCCCAACGGGGCGGTCATCACCGCCCGCAACCGCTGGGTTGCGCCGGACGGTCGAACAGTCTGCACCGATGAACGCACGATGCGATTCTCCGGCACGCCCTCGGCCCGGTGCATCGATATCGCCATCACCCTCATCGCATCCGAAGGGGAGCTGCGTCTGGGCGACACCAAGGAGGGCACAATGGCGATCCGCATGCACCCGAACCTGCGGCTGCGCAACGATCCGGGTCGGGGTGTGACCACGGCCAACGGCAAGGCGATCAACAGTGAGGGCCAGCGGGATGGCGATCTGTGGGGCAAACGCGCCCGCTGGATCGACTACCACGGCCAGATCGACGGCAAAACGGTCGGCATTGCCATTTTCGATCACCCGGATAACCCCCGTCATCCCACCTGGTGGCACGCCCGCGACTACGGCCTCGTCGCAGCCAACCCCCTTGGCATCCACGACTTTGAACGAAAACCCGCCGGGACTGGCGATATGGTTATCCCCGCTGGTGAGCGCGTGACCTTTCGGTGGCGCTTCGTCTTCCACGAAGGCGATGCGGAGACAGCGGACATCGAGGGGATGTATGACGCCTGGCTGCGTCAGAACGACGAATGACGATGATTAATGACGATAAATCAGGGACTTATAGCGAATTACCGCCGATTCATTCGTCATTAGACATTCGTCATTCCCTCCACTTCACCCTTACGGCTTAAACTTCGCCCTCGCTTCCTGCACGTCGGAGAAAAGTGTCAGCAACAGGTGCAGGTTCATGACGTGAAACGCCTCGAGTGCCTGAGGGTGGGGCACGGCGATATGGAGCTGGCCGCCCACGTGCATGAGCTTCTTTCGGATGGTCACGAGCATGCCCATGACGCCCGACGAGAGCATGTTCACGCCGGTGAAGTCAAAGAGGAGCTTGAGGTTACGTTCCTCCATGAGTTCAGCGGCCAGCTCGTACATTTCGCGAACCGCCACGCCGTCGACCGCTCCACGGGGGAAGCTGACGCGGTGGATGCCCTCATCCAGATGAAGCAGGAGTCGGGCGGGTTCGGCCCCGGAGTCAGCCGAGGATGTGGAAAAGCTGCTCATCAAAGCGAGTATACCTATCGCGTGTCCGCCTGGTCTATTGATAACCATCCGGGACGCCCCCGAGACTGCCCGGTGGCACAGGGTAGGAAAGATAGGAGAAGACAGGCCGGGAACTCCATGAATCGGCGCGACTTGTCACATCTGATGCGGAAAAGAGACTCGGAGGTCGCTTTTGGTAGCGTCCCCGGCGGCGTGGTACAATGGACCGACGAGGGACCGGAAGCTCCTGCCACTTCCGTCACGTTTCCCGGTGTCCGTTTTGCGGGCGGACGGTCTGCGGGCGCTGCTTGGCGTCCAGGTTTCGCCCTTCAACACAGGAGCGTTCAGCAATGCACAAAAACGCCTGGTGGGTGACGACGTTGTCGATCGTGGCTGGCGGCGTGATGAGCCTGTCGCAACCGGTTCTGGCGCAGGACAAGGTCGACTTCAAGACGCAGATCAAGCCGATCTTCGAGGAAAAGTGCTACTCCTGCCACGGTGAAAAGCGGCAGCGGGGCAAGCTGCGGCTGGACCTCAAGGCCGATGCGTTCAAGGAACGGAAAAAGCCGGTGATCGTCCCGGGTGACCCGGCCAAGAGCGAGCTGTACCGGCTGGTGAGCCTGCCTCACGACGATGTGGACATCATGCCGCCGGATGAGGATCCGCTGACCCCCGAGCAGTTGGCGCTGATCAAGCGTTGGATCGAGCAGGGTGCCGAATGGCCCGACGATGCCGATGCCGCACCAACTCGTCAGGCGGAAAAGATTGAGCTGAAGCAACTGAACGAGGCGGAGAAGGCAGCCGAGGCGAAGGCGATCAAGGCGATTTCCGATGTCGGCGGGCTGGCGATGCGCATCTCCGCTGACTCCAACGCTGTCGATGTGAACCTGAGCCTGCTGGGTTCGGCGGTCACTGATGACACGATCAGGAAGCTCGACGGCCTGCAGCACACGCTGATCTGGCTGAATCTGGCGCGGACCGGGGTGACCGACAACGGCCTGGCAGCGCTCAAGGGGTTCACCGAGCTGCGCCGACTGCACCTGGAAAACACTGCCATCGGCGACGCGGCACTGATCCACATCGCCGGGCTGACCAAGCTCGAATACCTCAACCTCTACAACACGCGGGTGACCGATTCGGGCCTGGCGCACCTGAAGAATATGAAGTCCCTGCGCAAGCTCTACCTGTGGCAGACGCAGGTGACGGAGGAGGGCGTCAAGGCGCTGCAGGCGGCCCTGCCGCACGTTCAGATCGATGTGGGCAACTATCGGGCAGTGGTGGTGAAGGCGGATGAAAACAAGCCCATCAATGCCAAGTGCCCCGTGTCGGGTCAGCCGGTCAAGGCTGAGTTCGTGAGCACGCACGCTGAGCAGGTGATCGGGTTCTGCTGTGGCAACTGCAAGGCGAAGTTTGATGCGAACCCGGCTGAGTTTGTGAGCAAGATTCCCGAGTTCAAGGCCCCGCAGGCACAGGCCAAGCCGATCAACGCCAAGTGTCCGCTTTCCGGCGGAGACGTGAACGTCGCCCAGACGGTGACCTACGAGGGGCAGGTGATTGGCTTCTGCTGCGGCAACTGCAAGGCGAAGTTCGAGGCCAACCCGGCGGAACACATCGGCAAGGTCGCGGAGTTCAAGAAGGGCTGAGCGAACCGGGCAGTCCAGGAATCAGAGATCAGAACCCGCGTACCGTTTGGTGCGCGGGTTTTTTCGTGGTTGGGAAACCCCATGGGTCGCGATGAAGCGAACACGACGGGGGGGTGCCGTCGGGGCACGATCACCTGGCACGGGGCTGGCGTAAATTCGCTGAATCGGTAGGCTTGGAGCGGGGTGGCTTGTTTTTCAGGAGTATTGGGACATGACGGACGTGTCGGCGAATGGTCGGCAGGTGTATGAACCGCACGCGCTCGCCCGGGCAACCGAGCGTATTCCGGTTACGGTGTACAGCTCCAGCGCGCAGGCGAATCAGGCGGTGGCACGGGAGATCGCGGAGCTGATTCGCACGAAGGCGGCAGCGGGCCAGATGGCGGTGCTGGGGCTGGCGACCGGGTCCACGCCGACCGGTGTGTATGCCGAACTGGTCCGCCTGCACCGTGAGGAAGGGCTGTCGTTCAGGAACGTGGTGACATTCAACCTGGACGAATACTGGCCCATGCAGCCGGACGAGCTGCAAAGCTACAACCGCTTCATGCGCGAGCACCTGTTCGATCATGTGGACATTGACCCGGCGAATGTGCACATCCCGGATGGCACGATCCCACGTGAGAAGGTCGCGGAGTATTGCGCCGCATATGAACAGGCGATCAAGGACGCGGGCGGGCTGGATTTTCAGATTCTGGGCATCGGGCGCACAGGACACATCGGTTTCAACGAGCCGGGTTCGCCGCGTGACAGTCGTACGCGCATGATCACGCTGGATCGGGTGACCCGCATCGACGCCGCCAGTGATTTCTTTGGAGAATGGAACGTACCGCGCAAGGCGATCACGATGGGCGTGGAGACAATTCTCTCCGCCCGGCGTATCGTGCTGATGGCGTTCGGCGAACACAAGGCTGAGATCATCAAGCGCGCGGTCGAGGGCGAGGTGTCATCGAGCATCTCGGCGAGCTACCTGCAGCAGCACCCGGCAGCGAGAATCGTGCTTGATCTGGCGGCTGCGGCGGAACTGACGCGGTTCAAGACGCCCTGGCTGCTGGGGTCGCTCGAAGATTTCGGCCTGACCTGGGACCGCGCCATGACGCGCCGGGCCGCCATCTGGCTGGCGGATCAAACGGGTAAGGCGATCCTCAAGCTCACCGATGAAGACTACAACGAGCACGGGCTGCAGGAACTGCTTTCTGCACGCGGCTCTGCTTACGACATTAACATCGAAGTGTTCAAGGGGCTGCAGCAGACCATCACAGGCTGGCCCGGGGGCAAGCCCGGCCGACCGCGCCCCGATGGCAGCGAAGATGTGTTCCCCAAGCGCGTTGTCGTCTTCAGCCCGCACCCTGATGACGATGTCATCTCCATGGGCGGCACGTTCATCCGTTTGTGCGAGCAGGGACACGAAGTTCACGTGGCGTATCAGACCTCGGGCAACATTGCAGTGTTCGATGAGGAGGCGATGCGGCTGGTCGACTTCGTCGTCGAGTATGCCCGCGCGTTCAACGTGGGTGTGAGCCGAGTGGAGGATATCGAGGACCATATTGAATCGTTCGTGCGTGCCAAGAAACCGGGCGAAGTGGACAGCCCTGCTTTGCAGACGATCAAGGCGCTGATTCGTCGCACCGAAGCACGCGCGGCAGCGAAGTATTCGGGCGTGAAGCCGGAGAACATTCATTTTCTGGACATGCCCTTCTATGAGACCGGCCGGGTGCGCAAAAACCCGCTGAGCGAGAAGGACATTCAGATCATCGTGGACCTGCTGCAGCGGGTGCAGCCGCACCAGATTTACGCGGCGGGCGATCTGTCCGACCCGCACGGCACGCACCGGGTGTGCCTGGACGCCATCATCACCGCGATCAATCGCCTCAGGGATGAGGAATGGATGCAGCGCTGCGATGTGTGGCTGTATCGCGGGGCATGGCAGGAATGGGGCATCGACGAGATCGACATGGCGGTGCCGCTGTCACCCGATGAGGTGATGCGCAAACGGCTGGCGATCTTCAAGCACCAGTCGCAAAAGGACCGCGCACTCTTCCCCGGACGTGATCCTCGCGAGTTTTGGCAGCGGGCTGAGGATCGTAACCGCAGCACAGCCGAGCATTACGACCGGCTGGGCCTGGCAGAGTACGAGGCGATCGAAGGCTTCGTGCGCTGGACGCCGGAACGTTATAACGTCGGTGGCTGAGCGCGCGATCTATCCACACGATAGCGTTCAAGCGCTTCGTGGTTGAGCTGCACGCCAAGGCATCGCTACGTGGAAAGATGGTGAATAGTTGCAGGCATCAATCCCCATTACCTTCGCTTGCCACAAGCTTGGGCCGTACTTTCGACCGCAAATGCTGTGTCAAACTCGCCAGATCCGCGCCTGAAGGATCCTGAAACACGCGAAGTCCGAACTCACCGATGACCGCCAGTAAGTGGTCGAAAATGTCCGCCTGAATGCCTTCGTACACCGGCCACCGCGTGTCGTTGGTAAAGACGTAAATCTCCAGCGGAAGGCCCTGCGGGGTCGGCGCAAGCTGACGCACGAGAAACGTCATGTCCTGGCGAATGTTCGGATTCCGTCGCAGATACTCCGTGACATATGCCCGGAACGTACCCACGTTGGTCAGGTGACGAGCGTTGGCAACGATGTCCGCCGCCTCGGCCGGCACCATGTTGCGGTTGTATTCCTCCAGCTCCTGACACTTGCGCGCGATGTACTGCGACAGCAGCGTGAATCGGCCGAACCGCTGAATCTCCTCGGATGTCAGGAAGCGTATGGTCGACATGTCGATGTAAATCGAGCGTTTGATGCGCCGCCCGCCACGTTCATGCATGAAACGCCAGTTTCGAAAGGAATGCTCCAGAAACTTATGAGCGGGAATCACGGTGACGGTGGCGTCCCAGTTGCGCACCTTGACGACGTTCAAAGCGATGTCGATCACGTCGCCATCCGCGTTGAACTGCGGCATCTCGATCCAGTCACCCACGCGGATGAGGTCGTTATTGACAAGCTGAATGCCAGCCACCAGCGACAACAGCGTCTCGCGGAAGATGAGCGTGATGATCGCCATCATCGCCCCCATGCCGCTGATGAAGTACCAGGGGGACTGGTCCATGAGTGAGGCGATGATGAGCACACCACCGAAAATCCACGCGATGATGTTGACGACCTGCAGATACCCCTTGATCGGCCGGCCGCGCGACACGGGATAACGCGTGTAGATATCGTTGACCGCTGCGAGCACCGCGCCCAGCGCGCGCACCACTGCCAGCACGATCAGCGCCACCACCAGCCGTTGCACGAACCCGATGAGCGCAGGCGACAAATGCGGAACGAACACGATGCCCCGATCGATTGCGATCAGCGGCACCAGTGCGGCCAGACGAACGAACACCTGACGTTCGATCAGTGTTTGCGTCCACCAGGACCCGCTTCGCTGCGCCAACGCAGTAATCAGACGCAGCACGACCCGCCGGGTGATCAGGTGCAGCACCAGAGCCACAAGCCCCACCACCGTAAGCGCGATGACCGTCTGTGCGATCGGATAATCCTCGAGGAACGCCAGCATTTCCGTGGATACCTCCTGTTTTTCCGGATGCGAACATACAGTGTAGCAGGCTCATGGCATCGCGGTTGCACAGCAACAGCAATCGTCGTGAAGTGCCGTGCGCAACGAAGATTTCCGGCTGTCGTGAAATTCGCGAGATGACGATGTCCCGGACTTCTGCCACCACTGACGGACGCGAACGTGGCTGCGTTCGCCTGCTGCTTGGCGGCGATGTCATGCTCGGACGGGGCGTTAACGAGCTGATCCACCGCATTGGGCCTGAGTATCCCGTGGAGATGCTCACACCGGTTACGCGCGAGGCTGATCTTTTTTTCGTGAATCTTGAATGCGCCATTTACGATCGGTCAGAGCTTTTCCCCGGCGCAGCCAAGGCATTTTATTTCCGTGCCGATCCACCAGCCGTCCAGACACTTCAGGCGATGGGCGTGCATCTCGTGACCCTTGCGAACAATCACGCGCTGGATGCCGGTTATGATGCACTGCTCGATACGCTGGCGATTCTGGATGCTCACAACATTGCTCATGCGGGCGCGGGTGAGAACCTTGCCGCCGCCCGACGCGCAGCATGCCTCACCGTCGGGGATATACGCTTCGGCATTATCGCCGCGTGCGATCATCAGCCCGACTTCGCCGCGACCGATCGGTCGCCGGGTATCCACTACGTCGACCTGCGCGACAACGCATCGATTGACGCGTTGGTGAACGATGCGGCCGAACTGGCACGGCGCGTTGATCACGCGATTGTGTCGCTGCACTGGCAGCCCAACTGGGCACCACGCATCGCGCCGCGTTATCACGATGTCGCCCGTCGGCTCATTGATACAGGCGTGCGCATCATCTGGGGACACAGCCCGCACCATTTCCAGGGTGTCGAATGGTTCGATAACCGTGTCGTGATCTACTCAGCCGGCGATCTGCTCGACGATTACGCGGTGGATGCCAACTTTCGAAATGATCGGCAACTATTGTTCGAGGCAACCGTCAGCGCCGCCGGTGTTGAACGTCTTCGTGCCCTGCCGATCGAGCTGGAATACGCGCATCCTCACCCCGCCCTGCCCGAAGCGCACACATGGGCAACGTTGCGGTTATCCGCGCTATGTGCGGAACTGAACAGCAACGTGGTGGGCTGCGACGACGGCTGGCTGGACATCAGGCCCACCAAATAGCGAACGTCCCGCTCGGCGTGGTCGCTTCAGCGACACACGCGCACTCCCCGCCTCAATACCGAATCGTCAATGCCCCCGGAGTTGCGTCCCCAAATTCGCCGGTGGCTGGACTCACCTCGCATGTGCTGTTGCGGATGTAACCCTGCATCGCCTGCGCGATTTCCTCTTCAAACGCAGTAAGCGTAGCTTCGTCACCTTCGGCGATCAGCCGTACCCGACCATCCGGCAGATTCTGCACATAACCCGCCACCGCATGATTGCGGGCGATGCGCTGCACCGTGTAGCGGAACCCCACGCCCTGTACGCGACCGGAATAATGGATGGTGTGGCGCGTCATGAGAGGGAATGAATGATTAATAAGCAATAAGCCAATTGGCAGTGGGTAATGGATACCTGAACCATACCGCCGCATCACGCTTCGCTCAGCGCAGCCATTTCCTCATCGGGGATTTCGAAGTTGGAATGCACCTTCTGCACATCGTCGTGGTCTTCCAGCGCTTCGATCAGCGCCAGGACCCTGCGGGCATCCTCGCCGGTGCAGGTGACCGTCGTGGTGGGCAGCATGTTCACCCCGGCCGATTCGATGGGCAGGTTCGCCTTCTCAATCGCCTCGCGCACCGCAGTCAAATCGGAAGGTTCGCACACCACCTGCCACGCATCCTCATCGTCGATCACATCCTCCGCCCCCGCCTCGAGCACAGCCGCGGTGAGCGTGTCCTCATCGACCTGCTTGCTCACGAACACCTGACCGCGCGGCGTGAAGAGGTAGGCCACGCACCCGGTGCTGCCGAGATTACCCCCGCCCTTCTCGAAGATTTTGCGGATTTCTCCTGCGGTGCGGTTGCGGTTGTCGGTGAGGATTTCGAGCATGATCGCGACGCCCGCCGGGCCGTAACCCTCGTACATCGCCGACTCGTAGCTTTCACTGCCCAGCTCACCCGTGCCCTTTTTGATGGCGTTCTCGATGGTGTCCTTGGGCATGTTCGCGCGCTTGGCGTCTTCGATGGCGTAGCGCAACGTGAGGTTGGTGGCCGGGTCGCCGCCACCGTTCTTCGCCGCCACAATGATCGCGCGGGCACACTTACTCCAGGCCTTACCCCGGCGTGCATCAAGCTTGGCCTTCTTATGCTTGATATTGGCCCATTTGCTATGGCCTGCCATGAAAACCTCCAGATCACTACAGCGTTTGCGAGATGTATCTTAAATCATCGCCCCGCCCGGCCAAAACGCACCCGGGCGGCACCAGCCGTTCGGACTATGATAGGTGCCCTGGCCGACAGAAGTCCAATCCCGCCGCTGTGCGACTGTGGCCCAGGCGTTTAGCACCCTCTGCCTGCGCGAGAGAAGGGTACCCCAACTATTTCACCTCGATACGCAAACGGCCGATCAGGGGGGTGAGCTGGATGAGGTCGTTGGCAGCCCGGCCGTCGGCATGGGAGTTGGTGGCGATCATGATATGAGCCGCGTCGAAGCCTCCGTCGTCAAGGGTGGCGTCGAGGTCAACCCATCGGCCCTTGCCGGTCGCCTCATCGACGAGCCACGCCTGCGTCCACATGTGGTAGCCGAACACCTCCGCGTGGTCGAGGAAGCGGTCGACGTAGATCAGGCCGCTGACGGTACGGCTGGGGATGTCCGCGGCCCGCAGCAGGGCCGCCAGCAGCACGGCGTGTTCGGTGCAGTCGCCCGTGGCAGTGCGGGCCGTTTCACTGGCAGAGGCGTAACCGACGTTGAGGTTCTTGGATTCAACGTAACCCGCAACGAACTGTGCCAGCCGACGCGCCTTCTCCGCCCGGGCAAGCTTCGCCCCATCGTCGCCCAGCGCCTGTCGCATCAGCTCCCGAATCTTCGGATCCTTGTGGTTGACCATGGCGGAAGCAGCCAGATGCGTTTCGTCCGGCTCGTCGCCCGCGGGGTCGAGCGGCTTGTCCAGGTCAACCGTCACACGCACCCGATCCGGGCCGAGTTGTTCCACACGCTGCACGCCACCTGAAGTCAGCGTGAGCCGATCGTTCTCCGTCGCATCGACAAGGCTCAGTTCATACACCGCCCGGCGAAGGCGACGCGGGTTCGCGATGCGGCCGACTGGCTCCACCAGCGTGCGGGCCATCAGCTCCGGCGCATCGATCTCGGTCCGGGCAAGCTGCTCATCCGCCGCCAGCATGGTCAATCGCATCCCCGCGAGGGTCATCGTCGTTTTCAGCGGCAGGCCCTTGTCATCGACGTAGCTTCGCACCACGAGGCCGGGCATGATGTCGGTGGTCACGTCCCACACCAGTGCGGGCACCGATCGGCCGAACACCTCGATGTTCTCCTCACCCACCCACTTCATCGTCGAGGTGACCACGCGCAGCCCCGTTGATGCGTCGACCGTTCGGAAGGTCAGTTCCTTCTCTCCAGCTTTGATGGCATCACGTGTCTGTTTCGCCGCGGCGCCGGGTGTCAGCCATTCGCCTTCAGGCAACGTCAGCCGATTGCGCGTAGTGTTGCCGGCAATCGTGCTGGTCATGTCGATATTCCGCCCGTCGACGACCATCACCTGTTTCATCTCCTGAGCCGCCATCTGCTGTGACATCTCGACGCGGCGAAGCTGATAGTCGCGTGTTTCGACCGTGCGCAGCGTAACGCGAATGGGCAGTTGCACCGGGCCACGCCGCACGACGATGTAGGTGTCCTCGGTCCTGTGGATTTCATCATCGACGATGCGCGATGCGGCGTGCATCCAGCCGGCCCGCTGGTCATCGATCAGCACGACATACCACTGGTCGTATTCGTGCAGATCATCAGCCCACGCCCGCACCGGCACGAAGGCGAGCAGAACGGCCACGCACAACAGCCAGCCGGCGGCCCGGCAAGGAAAGCCCGAATTTTCGCATCGCGATTGCCAAATGAGTCCGGAAGGTTTCATGCTTCAGTTCCAGATGGGGTGGGCGTTGACACAATAGCCCATACGTTCGATGATCGGCCGGGTCAGGCGAGGCGCATTTACCCGCCGAACCATAGCGTGATTTACTACACGATACCAACCCTGAGGATGCGACTGCGCCGCCATGTTCATTTACGCGGGCATTGACGAGGCAGGTTACGGGCCGATGTTCGGGCCGCTGCTGGTGGCGCGCAGCGTGTTTGCGATTCCGAAGCTGGAGGCCGGCTCCCCGCCGCCGGCACTGTGGCAGCGGCTGAGCAAGGCGGTTTGCCGGGAACTGTCCGGGCGCCGGGGCCGCATTGCCGTCGCTGATTCCAAGCGGCTGTACACCCCCGCCGCCGGGCTGGAACACCTGGAACGCGGCGTGCTGGCGTTCGCGAGCCTCGCCGGCCACCGCCCCGCCGATGTGGCCCAACTGCTGGACTGCCTCGACGAGACCTGCCACCGCGATCTGAGCCACCTGCCGTGGTACGCCCCCTGCCCGCAGCGCCCCTGGCAGCCGCTGCCCTGCGCCTGCACCTCGGGCGAAATCGCCATTGCCCGGTCCATGCTCGCCTCCACCTGCGAACGCATCGGCATCCAGGTACCGCAGCTCGGGGCTGCCGTCGTCTTTGAGGACCGCTTCAACGAGCTGGTCGCCGCCACGCGGTCCAAGGCGGCCGCCAGCTTCACCTTCGTCGCCCGTCACCTCGATGCCATCTGGCGGGCTTACGGCGAACATCAGCCGTTCGTCGCGGTCGACCGGCAGTCCGGCCGGTCGCAATACCGTGAACTGCTGGCCGACAGCTTTCCAGACGCTCAGATCGCCATTCTGGACGAATCGCCGCTGGCCAGCACCTACCGACTCACCCAGCCCGCCGGCAGCCGCACGCCCGCGCGGAGCATGACCGTGACCTTCGAGGTGGAGGCCGAGTCCCGCCACATGCCTGTCGCGTTGGCGAGTATGGTCAGCAAATACGTCCGCGAACTGCTCATGGCCCGCTTCCAGACCTGGTTCGCCCACCACGCCCCGCAGGTGAAGCCGACCGCCGGCTACGCCAGCGACGCCCAGCGTTTCTGGCGGGAAATTGAGCCGCTGCTGCCCGAGCTGGCCATCGCCCCCGACCTGCTCCGCCGCCTGAGCTGACACCCCCGGCCCAAGCCATTCGGTTGACTCTGCGTCCCACGATGCTATGCTGAAATGCTCACATAAACGCCCCCTTCGTCTAGTGGCCTAGGACATCGGATTCTCAGTCCGAGAACAGGGGTTCGACTCCCCTAGGGGGTATTGCATCCTTCTTTCCGTCGGCGCGCGGTTTGGCATCGACGCGCTCCTTTGGTGATTGTGGTTAATCAGACTCAATCGGGCCGCATACGGTGCGAGCGGGTGTGTCCGCGCGCAACAACCCCTTCCGCGGCAGGAAGGCGGAAGGGGTCGTCGCGGTGACCTGATCTGGGGCAGACGTGGCCCTTCTTCAGGCCAGGATGTCGCGGATGACGTGGCCATGCACGTCGGTGAGGCGGCGTTCGATGCCGTTGTTGTAGTAGGTCAGCCGTTCGTGATCGAGGCCGAGCAGGTGCAGGATGGTTGCGTGGAAGTCGTGCATGGTGACGACGTTTTCGACGGCCTTGTAGCCGAACGGGTCGGTCGCGCCGTAGCTGAAGCCACGTTTGACGCCCGCGCCGGCCAACCAGACGGTGAAGCCTTCGGGGTTGTGGTCGCGACCGCTGGCACCCTTCTGGAAGGTGGGCATACGGCCGAACTCGGTGCAGAAGACCAGCAGCGTCTCCTCCAGCAGCCCGCGCTGCTTGAGATCTCGCAGCAGCGCTGCGGCGGGCTGATCGAGGATCGGGCCGTGGACCTCGTACTGATCCTTGAGGATCCTGTGCGCATCCCAGTTGCCCACGCCTTCGCCCATCGCGTACGCACCGTTGAAAAGCTGCACGAAGCGCACACCGCGTTCGACCAGTCGTCGGGCGAGGATGCAGTTTCGCGCGAAACCAGCCTTGAGCTTGTCGGTGCTGTCAGCACCGTACATCTGCAGGATGTGGGCGGGTTCGTTGTCGATCGCGGTGACCTCCGGCACGCTCAGTTGCATCCGGGCAGCCAGTTCATAACTGGCGATGCGGGCGGCCAACTCGGTGTCACCGGGATAACGCTCAGCATGTCGGCGGTTAAGCATCTGGATGTAATCGCGCGTGGCGCGGTCGACATTGCCAGGCACGGGTGAAGCGAGGTTGCGAATCGGCTTCGTGGCGTTGAACGCAGTGCCCTGGAAGACCGCCGGCAGGAAGCCCGGACCCCAGTTGTTGACGCTCGCCTGCGGCACGCCACGCGGATCAGGAATGGCGACGAACGCAGGCAGACTCTGATTCTCCGAACCCAGCGCGTAGGTCACCCATGCGCCGATGCTGGGGAAGCCATCGAGCGTGAAGCCGGTGGAGAGGAAGTTTTCGCCCGGGCCGTGCGTGTTGGTCTTGCTGGTCATCGAGTGGATGAAGCACATCTCATCGACCAGTTCGCCCAGATAAGGCAGCAGATCGCTGGTCATCTTGCCGGACCTGCCGCGCGGGCGGAACTTCCACGGGCTCATCTGCAGGTTACCGTTTTCACCCTGGAAGGTGACGAGCTTATCGGCGCCAGGCATGGGCTGGCCATCGCGTTTGATCAGCTCAGGCTTGTAATCGAACGTATCGAGGTGACTGATCGCGCCGGAGCAGAACAGCATGATGATGTTGCGTGCGCGCGGCGCGAAGTGCGGCTTGCGCGCCGCGTGCGGCCGGGCAGGGTCGATACTCGGCCGCAACGGTCCTTTCGAGGTCGCGCCGAGCAGGCCCTGTGTCGCCAGAAGCTGCGTCAGCGCGATGCCGCCCAGCCCCATGATACTGCTGCCCAGGAACGATCGGCGGTCCATCAGACGCTGACCGATCACCGTGGGCTGCTTCGATGCCATTGAATCCATCTCATACTCCAGAACAACGGTGGCAGCGACCGCCGCACCACCCCCATCATGGAATCATCAAAAACTCACTCGTGCTGAAGATCGCCCGGCAGAACGCCACAAGGCCGTGCGACCGAACAAGCTCCATGCCCGCATCAAGCTCTTCACGCTCGGGTGAGCGGCCATAAAGCAACTGAAACGCACGGGTAATCTGCCGCTCCACATCTTCCCCCATCTCACGCTGCAGACGTTCGGCGAACAGGCGTGACTGCTGCATCATGAACGTGCTGTTGAGCAGATTCAGCGCCTGCAGCGCGGTGGTTGAGCGCACACGCTGCGTACATACCTGCCCTGCATCGGGACGATCGAAATCGTCGAAGACGCCATCCTTTTCCATGCGGACACGGTGCATGTAGATCATGCGACGCCACTCGCCGGGGCCGAAGTCCTCACGTGGCTCGTAGATGCGAACATAGTTGTCGTTGGGCTTGAAGGCGTTGAAGCCCGGGCCACCCATGGTGAGGTTCAACACACCCGACGCCTGCAGAATGCTGTCGCGGATCGGTTCAGCTTCGAGTCGCCGTGCGGGATAGCGCCACAGCAATCGCGACTGCGAGTCGACGGCGAGTCCGCGGGTGTGTGGCACCGCTGCCTGACGATATGTACTGCTCGTGACAATCAGGCGGTGCATGTTCTTGATCGACCAGCCGCGTTCCATAAAGGTGTAGGCCAGCCAGTCGAGCAGTTCGGGGTGGGAAGGCTGAGTACCCATGCGACCGAAATCGCCCGGCGTATCCACAAAGCCGGTGCCGAAGTGATGCTGCCAGATGCGGTTGATCATCACACGCGCGGTCAGTGGGTTGTCCTTGCGTCCCAGCCAACGCGCCAGCGCGACGCGACGCTGCTGTTCCGGCGTATCAGAAGACAGGCCCAGTGTGCCAAAAATTTCGGGGATGTCCGGCTGTACCTCCTCGCGCTTCTGCATCGGATCGCCGCGATACAGGCGATGCCACGGGCCGGGCTCCCTGAAAGTTCCAGCGAACACACGCCGCGGAGGCACAACCTGCAACAGCTCGTGTGTCAGCGCCTCCATCCGCTGAGTAAGCTGCGCGATCTGCTCACGGCGATCGGCAGGTGCATCAGCCAACCATGCCTCACGAGCGCTGGCGTCCTGCGGCAAACGCAACTGTGAATCCGCCACCGTGTGCCAGACACCATCGTCATCCGCCACTTCGATGCGGTATGTGAGGGCTAATCGGTCCCCATACACACCATCGCGGTCACGGCCCCAGATGATGCGGTCGATCACTGTCGGCTCAGCAAGCTCGATCTGAACCCAGCCCCGGCCAAGCTCGTTGGAGATCCAGCTACGACCATTGCCGTACATCCCGTCGTTGATGTGCTCCAGGCGGTGAATATCGGAATTGGGCATCGTCCCCGAAGCGGTTGCCTTCGCCCCGGCTGAGGCAAGGGCGACGTTGCGCGACTGGGCATCACCCGTTGCAACGGACCAGATTTCCAGCTCGTCAATGCA
This sequence comes from uncultured Phycisphaeraceae bacterium, assembly GCA_937988825.1. Classification (GTDB taxonomy): domain Bacteria; phylum Planctomycetota; class Phycisphaerae; order Phycisphaerales; family Phycisphaeraceae; genus CALKHT01. The sequence continues at coordinate 35,395 of CALKHT010000058.1, read as the reverse complement.
CGGTTCCAGCCCCGAGTTGGTGCGTTCCGCGGTGAAGCGAACGAATCGCACCTGCCGCGGTGTGAATGATTCGACGTTCAGCCGTCCGTTTACCGGCTCACGAGCACCGAGGCTCTGAAGTTGCGCTGCCGTGTGGTCGTATTGCGTCAACAATTCCCGCAGTCGCACCGGATCGCGTGCATCGGGAATTTGTCGATCGTCGTAATACACCCCCGCAAAGATCGCCTGCAGCGAGTAGTAATCCTTCAGCGTGATCGGATCGAACTTGTGGTTGTGACATCGGGCGCAGTGCAGCGTCAACCCCATGTAGGCGGCACCGATGGTGGTGACGATTTCCGCCAGTTCATCCTGCCGCGCGCCGAGCATGGAGGCCAGATCCTGTCCGATCTGCCCGGGCAGGTTGGCCGGGGCAGCCACGAGCAGGCCCGTTGCTTCGTGAACGCCCACCGCGTCACCGGCAAGTTGTTCGAGAATGAACCGATCGTAAGGTGTGTCCTCATTGAAGGCACGAATGACGTAATCGCGGTAAGGCCAGGCGTTCTCGCGCGGCGTGTTCACCTCGAAGCCGGATGTCTCGCCATAGCGCACCACATCGAGCCAGTGTTGCGCCCAGCGCTCACCGTAGCGCGGAGAGGCGAGCAGTTCCTCCACCAGCCGTTCATACCAGTCCTCGCGCCTATCGTTCAGATAACGCTGATATAGATCATCCGACGGCAGCAGGCCGTGCAGATCAAAGCAGAGCCTGCGAATCAGCGTAACACGATCAGCCTCGGGCGAGGGTTCCAGGCCCACCTCATCGAGTTTGGCGAGGATGAACGCATCGATCGCGTTCCGCACCCATTCAGGACGGCTGGGCGTCGGCGGTTCCAAGGGCTGAATCGGCTGTAACGACCAATGTGATGCACCAACATTGGCATCTTCCTCATGTTCCGCACCGGGCCAGTCCGCGCCTTCACTGATCCAGCGTTCGATGATCGCAATCTCGTCCTCGGCCAACGGCGGACGACGATAAGGCATGCGTTTCTCAGGGTTGGGATCGCGGAGCCTGGTGAGCAGATAGCTCGCACCGGCATCGCCCGGCACGATCGCCGGTTCCGCTGAATCACCACCACGCAACAGGTTCGTGCGACGATCCATCCGCAGAGCGCTGGCCTGCTTTTCCGGGCCGTGACACTCCACGCAATGCTGCGCAAAGATCGGCTGTACATCGCGAGCGAAATCAACACGTTCCGTCGCGATCGCAGACTGGGTGAAGGCTCCCATCGCAATCATCACGACATAAGAACCGCTCGCGCCACGCCACCACCTGTTCATTCGGTTTCTTGTATTGACTCGCACACCACTCATCGCGACACCCACCTCAGAAAGACGCACAACCCCGCATCAATTGCCATTCACTACCAGATGTCCTGGTGTGACTCGCACACGCTGGCCGGGCTGCATGACCATCTGCTCCTGCCAGGCGAACGTCTGGGCAGTGGGCGCGGCCGCCCAGATTGCCCGCACCGCTTCAGGCAGATGTAAAGTCACAGCAAGCATGGCCGGACCTTCGTACTGCAATTCAAAAGCGCGGTCAGACATCGACCACGAAACATGCATCGGGCCTTTTGGCGTCGGCACCGTTCCACGGCAGAATGAAAGTCCACTTTCCACACCCGGACGCAGCGTCACACGCTTGAAGCCCGCCTCATACCGGACGCCCAGCAGTCCCTGCACCATGTGTACCGCGACACCCGCAGCCACACCCTGCGTCTGGCTGCCCCAGTGCTCACGCGGGCCCATGAACTCCCAGAGCGTGCCCGGCCCCTGCTCAAGCTGCGTGCCAAAACTCTCGCGAATGTCACGTGCCAACGTGGCAGCATCATTCACAGCCACGGCGTGAGCCAGACGCAACATGTAGCTGTACGTCCCCGCACGCATGAGCCCCTTTCGTGGCCGCTGATCCGGCGAAAAAAAACCGGTGGCTTCGTTGTTCATCACGAAGCCTTCACGCAGTTGTTCCCAAAGCCGCGCCGCCCGATCTGTATCCGCAACACCTGACCAGAGCGCGTAATACTGCGTCGGCTCGCTACGGCCGGTTGTAGGGACGAAACGGCCTTCATGTCGCACAAAAGCGTCGGGATAGAAGCCCTCGGCACTCAGTGCGTTGAGGGCGCACGTGACACGAACCGCCCGGGCGTGATACTCGCCACGCTCCGTCATCTCCGCCGCAGCATTTAACGCAGCCGCATACAGACAGTTCATCGCAACCGAGATGCCATGCTCATCCATGCGAGCCCAGTCCAGGAACTGCCAGCCCGGCAACCCTTCAAGCAGACCGAGTTCGTTCTCATAGTTGCGACAGATGGCAAGAAAATCGTGGATACCCGTTTCGGTGATCGCATCAGGTCGCTCACCGTCCAGCATGAAGTTCATGTGGCATTGCATCAGCCAGAACAGGCTGTGCCCCGGCATGATCAGTGAATGCAGAGTATGGCCCGGCGGAACACGCGGTACGAAAGGTGGAATCCATGCGCGATCACCGTGCGGGACGCGGTTCAGCGGAGCGAGGCGACACATGTACTGTGAAATTGCTGTGTCGCCCGCCAGCAGGGAGAAGCAATATGCGGTCCAGTAGCCATCGTGGAACCAGCCGTTGCGTTCACGCTCGGGGTTGTCGGTGAAAAGATCAAGCGCGCAGTTGGTTGCCGTGACGCGGGCAGCTTCAAAGACACGGTTGAGTACCGGATCACTGCTGTCGAACATCGCGGCCTGCGCCTGCGGGGCAGTGACGGCCAGCACATCGACCGCGTGAATGACGATCGGCTTCTCACCACGATTCACCAGACGCACGTAGCGTATGGTGTGCGGCGTGATGGCGACGTACCACTGTCTGCCCTGACGCAGGGTGTAGCGCATCGCCTGGCGCAACTGGACATGCAGTCGCGGACGCACGGAACCATCCGCAGCGAGCGTGGCGTGCCAGCCCAGATCCAGCACAGCGCCAGCCGGACCCTCCACCTCGAACGCCAAAAATCCTACCGCCACCTCTCCCAGATCGAGCGTCACACTGTCGTGTTGCGCTTTCAGATGAATCGGCCAGCCCGTTCTTTCCGGCGCGCGCGGCATCAGCGTTTCGTTCTGAAGCTGCAGAACAAACGATTCCCCCTCCGCGGGAGGAAGCGTGTCAGGATACGGTGCCCCCACATCACCATTGCCACGCTCATACGAACGAATCGTTTGACCGCGTACACGGCGCACCTCCGGCAGCGGCACTTCGCGCAGGCGCAGCGTTCGCCCTTCGTGCAACACGTGAGCATCAAGCTCCACCGCTGTTGACCAGGCGCGATCGTCGAAGTCAGGGCTGTGCCACCCGTCTGGCACGCGCGTGCCATCCACAACCTCGACAAGCGGCCCGCGAAGCCCAACGATCGGAGCGTTCATGTCATGCATCTTCGGTTCGTGGACGCGCCACGCGGATGCCTTGGTCCCTTCCACCTCTTCACCGAACGCGATGAAAAGGCCTGGCCGCTTGCCGTAGTATCCCGCGTCCCAGATGGGTGCGAACCCCACTTCGACAGCCAGCACGTTGACGCCCCGCCTCAGGTACTGCGCGATGTCCAGCTCATCGACGGGAAGCGCAGTCGCTTCGCTGCGAGCCGGCCCGATGCAGACCAGTTCGCCATTCACCCACAGGCGATAGACCGAATCGGCACTGATCGCAAGCGGCAGACGCGTAAGTGCCTGATCAATCGTGATCGTCCGACGAAACAACACCCATTGACGCGATTGCACATCGGGTGTCGCTGTGAACCAAAGCCATTGGCCGCGATGTTGCCAGAATGGCACAGGCTCCGCCGATGCAGTCCCTTCGTCGCGTGCATAGGCAACACATGCCACCCAGCCCAACGCTGCGCAACACAGTAGTGCCGTTAACCCAAATCGATTTCGTTTCATGTCTCGTCGCTTTGCAACACAACCCGGCTGCATCACTCAGCCGTCCGGTAGGCGCTCATCGCGCGGATCGCTGGCAAACCTTCAGACTGTGTAATGCGCAGACGCAGTTGCTGCGTCATGACCGGATTGAGCTTGTCTATACGGCGACGACCGATCGATTCACCCGCAGCAATCTGCCGCCACTGTCCATCCACCAGGGCATCGATCGCATACGCGCGAACGTGCTGGCCTCGGGCAATGTCTTCCTCCAGCACCACATGATCGACACGGCTGACCTGCAGCAGCTTCAGAACCAGCACGCCCGGTTCCGTCCAGCCACCCAGCGAATCCGTCGTGGCGAGCGGCTTGCCAAAGTGACGCTTCAGCGCATCGCCGAACTCCTTCAGGCGCTTCACTTCCGCTTCGGGTATGCGGCCGGTGGTATCTGGCGTGAGATTGACCAGCAGGTTGCCCCCGCGCCCGATCGAGTTGTAATACGCCTGCATCAGATAATCGACGCTGCGAAGCGTGTGGTCGCTGTTGGGCGACCAGAACCACGTGTCACGTGTGTGAATGTTCGCCTCTGCCAGAATCCATCCGGCGTTCGTGGGCGATACCCACTGCTTCGTTCCCTCACCGGGTTGGACAACGTTCCAAAGCGGATATGGTGCCCAGCCCTGTTCACTGCCGGACCAGCGTACGTCAGGCTGCGTGCCGCCGAAGATCACCGCGTTGGGCTGCAGCGCGTGAACGAAAGCGGCAATGGCATCACCATGCGCCGTGCCGAGCCGCCTGCCCGATGCGTCCATGACATCCCAGCCAAACGGGTCATACGCGCCATCGAACCAGACCACGCTGATCTCGCCGTAATTGGTCAGCAGTTCCTTCAACTGTTCCATGAAGATGAGAAAGTATGCGTTGCGGTTCCCTATGATCTTTCGCTCGCCCATCGGGTCGGGCGTGCTGTGACAGCCAAAGTGCTTGTCTCCACCGGAAACATAGAGGCCCAGCTTCATCCCATGCTTGCGGCAGGCCTCGGCGAACTCGCGCACCACATCGCCCTTGCCGTTCTTCCACGGGCTGCTTTTGACGCTGTAGTTTGTCGTCTTTGTCGGCCAGAGGCAGAACCCGTTGTGATGCTTGGAGGTCAGAACAATGTGTTTCGCGCCGAACGACTTGGCTGCCAGCACCCACTGCTCCGCATCCAGATTCACCGGGTTGAACACCGATGGATCCGGCGTGCTGAGCATGTCGGAATTGATGTACGTTGCCGGCCCAAAATGCACGAACGCTCCAAGCTGGTCGTTCTGATACGCCAGTTGCTGCGGTGTGGGCACGCGGCGAACGGAAACTGCAGCATCCGTCGCTTTCGTTGTCGTGCCTGCTCGCGGCGCGATCAGAACCGGAGTCCAGTCGCCCGCATGTTCCGGCGGAACGGTGTCACTGACTGACACCGCAAACCCCATCGGACTGTGCACCCGTGTACCGTCACGAAGGTTGATGATCGACGCATCGTGCACGGTATGCGTCTTGTCCACGAGTCTCATCACCTGCTCGGCAGCAAGCAGCGATTCGTCAGTCGTCGAAGATGTACTTGGGTCAACGCCTTCAAAGAACGTCTCAAATAACTCGCGCGGCGTACCGTCAAATGTCGCCCATTGCAGGTCACCCGCCGTCGACTGGTCGCTGCCGGTGAAGTAGACGATTGTTTTGCCGCGGAAATAGGCCACCTCCGCATCCGATGCGTTGTTCTCTCGCACCTGCGGATCGAGCAGCGGAATGTTGCGATGCTCCCGGTTGAAGGTCAGGAATGGTCGCCCCTCCGGCGCATCCTGCCAGTGGATCAGATCCTTCGATCGTGTGATGCGCGTCTCCCAGCCGTGACCGATGTTCTGCAGATAGAGCGTGTACCACCAGCCACCCTCGTAGTAGAGTGCCGGCCCGCCCACATATTTGTCTCGGCCGTAAATCGCTTCAGGAATGCTCCGCCAGTTGATCAGATCGTCACTTTCCAGATACCGGAACGTGAAGGGCGGGAAACGCACATCACTCGTTTCCACCAGCAACACGTAACCTTTTGGCCCTCGCGCAACAGCCGTGTTCCAGAAGTACCCATCCTGTTCCGTCGCGCGAAGCACGACCACCGGCTTCGTCCAGTTCACCAGATCGTCCGAACTGGTCATCACGATCTCGGTGATCTGCCGCCAGGGCTTGTCTTTGCCGAAATCTCCGGAGAAGACATACACACGGCCGTTATCCACAAGTGCCGTGCCGAACCCACAGCCCCGCAGCGCTACCGACACCAGTCTGCCGGTTTCCACATCACGGATGCGTACCTCATCCTCATGGAAGCGGTCGCCCGGTTTGCCGCCCATGTCCCAGAACTTCTGATTGTTTTCCAGCAGGTAAAGCCGATCGTTGAAAACAAACGGCGTCACCTCGACCAGCGGCGAACCGAGACGGCCCTGCTTCTGCAGCGGATGCTTCCATTCGGATGCAACCACCGCGCTCGTCCATTGCGAGAGGACTGTCGCGACCAGCAGAATGATGCACCAGCGCATGCGGTGAACTGTCAAGTCAAACTCCTGGAACAAAGTCTGTTCAATATTTCCAACCGTTGATGGCCATACCTCCCGCCGGACCGTAGCCGCTGAGCACACGAATCTGCATCTCCGATGCATCCTGACGAATCACGTGCCCATCGGCGAAGCCGAGCGGACCATCAGTCGATTGTGGATTCAGATCGCCCCAGTAGCCCACGCCGTTATGTGTGAAGTCGTGCGTGTTCTGACTGCGCTCGTGCGTGATGAACGCGGCACGCCCTGTGCATTCATCCAGCGTGTTGGGCCAGGGCTCCTCCCCCTCGACATACTGGAGCCGGCGATCGGGATCGAAGGCTGCGAACCAGGCGTAACCGGTCGCAACATTGGGCTGGTTCGTCCCCCAGTTGCCATAGCCTGTTACGGTTTCATACGGTTCGGCCCTGTAGTAGCCCAGATAGATATCGCCTGATTCACCAAACGTTTTGGCCTGAATCGGGCAGCTCACCGCCGCCTGATTCGGGATGTACGGGCGCAACATGTCGTAGGCGCTGTTGCCCGGAGGACTGAAATCACCTCGAACGTAAACTGGCGTGTAACAGCCGGTGCGATCGGCGAACTTGCCCGAGTTCTCCGTTGCAAAGGTGTACTGGGCGACATACTGCTGCCGCGCATTGTTCAGGCACGCGACCGCGTCTGCGTTGTAGCGTGCCCTGCCCAATGCGGGCAGAAGCAGAGCAATCAACAGCGCAATGATGGAGATGACCACCAACAGCTCGATCAGGGTGAATGCACGAACGTGCCTCATAAGAAATTCTCCGGGATGTGGACTGTCTGATACGAGCCCCCTCAAAAACCATGGATAAACCGGCCACCCGCCTGTTCAGCGGGTGACCTCGTTCAGGGTCTGCCTTACCCTTGCGAACGTCGAGAGCGACGCAGCATGAACATCGCTCCGATCCCCACCAGCGCCATCGACGCGGGTTCGGGAACCTGGCTGATCTGGATGTAGTCGAAACCACCATTCACGTTGGTGATCGCAACGTGATAGAAGCCACTGCTGAAGCTTGAGGTCGCAGTGTGCGTTACGGTATTACCCGGATTCGCGACGTTTGTCACCGTGATTGAGATGTTGAATCCGTCGTCGATATAGGTGAAGTCCCAAAGCGTGGCATCGCCGGAATTCGGTACAATCGCGGGGGATACGACTTCCACCCACGGCCAGACCGCATCTGTTTTTTCCAGAATGGTGAGCAATTCTCCGTTACGCCAGTACATCGCCATAAGGCCGCCACCAAGCACACCACCGTCGTTGGGTAGTCCCGCGGAATCCAGTGTTGGTGTGGCGCGAGATGTGATCACAAAGCTGTCAGGAAGCGAACTGGTGCGTCCCGTAATCACCAAAGCACCATCGGCCGGATTCCACTGCTCCACCGTGACCAGATATGACCGGCCAGGACCGTAGTTGGTCGTAACATGGCCGTTCTCCTGGACAATGCTTCCACCTGTACCGGTAACCACCTGCCACTTGCTCAGGTCCAGGCTGTCGCCATCGAAATCATCAAACAACACCACACTCGCGCTGGCCTGCGACACTGCCAGCGACACCCCTGCCAAACATGCGAACCAAGCTTTACGATTCATAACATTCTCCAATAAAAGAAAAGAAAATTCGAAACAAATGGAACCTTCACACGACATGCTTCATCATTCATCCTCCTGAGGTGTTTGCTTCTCGCTCTCGCTTCCCATATCCGTTACATCCGTCACAAAGCGTCCCGCCTCGGCCAGTCCGGCAATCTCGTCATCACTCAGCGCCCGTGTGTAAACGAGCAGTTCATCCATCGCGCCGACGAAGTGCCGCAGCGCGAAGCGCCGCTCAAAGGTGTGTGGCTCCCAGTTACCGATATCCGCCCGGCCGATCTCAACTGGTACAGCCTCCTCCAGCGTCAGTTGCGCAATCAGCTTTCCATCGCAATAGTGACGGCATTCGCCCGCTTCCGTGTCATACACCACAGCCACGTGTCGCCACTGACCCAATTCGATTGAAGGCGTCGCCGCACCGAGGTAACCGGCATGTTCAAACGTCTCGGGCTTCCTGCTGGCCACTGCGAAAACCTGAGCGCCCGTTGAATCGATCTGCCAGTGAATTTTGCCCGGCTCCATCCAGTGTTCGCTCATGAGCAGGCCCGACAGCTCATAGCGAAACGCATCCACCTGAATCCACGCGCACAACGTGAGCTGATTTGTCTGGCCCGGAATGTTCACGCTCACGCGCGAGGTCAACTCGCCGGAGAAGGTCAGTGCGCGTTTCCCGTCAAAACGGCCATCACTCCAGCGTGCCTCGCGTATGATGCCGTCCATCGCCGAACCAGCCGTTCCCATGTTGCGCAATATCAGATCGATCGGGCTGCGTGGCTCGAACGTGTAAAAAGCGATCAGCCTCGGATCCTGCTGCAACTCGCGCACATAGGCGCGGTAGCGCTCATAACGCTCCTGTCGTACCACCGCTGCTTTGTAGTCCGTCTCGCGGGTAAAGGCATCAGCATCAACCGGTATCGTGCGCACCATGCCATGCGCATCGATCTCACAGCCGACGCCGGCATGAACCTGCCGCTCATACGTCCTGGGTGGGTCGGCAGGCGAAAGATGAAGGCTCACCGCGCCGTCGAAAACGTGTACCTGCGTCTCGCCGACCCGTTCATCAACGTGAACACCAAACTCGGTGCCCAGATCGACAATGCTTACGTTCGCCGTATCAATCGTGAAGCCCGAGGCTGCATCGGTCACGTGAGCCGTCATCCTGCCACGATGCAGCACCGCCCGATTCACATCACGAAGCTCCAGCAGGCAGGGACCGGATAGAATGACGGTCGTTCCATCGTTGAACCGCACATTCGCAGCGCCGGAGACCAGGTCGAGCATGCCCGGGCGCAGTTTCGCGCCGCTGCGCATCCCACTCGTCTGATCACCCCACTGCGCATTCAACTGCCCCACCAGCGTCGCCACCGGCCCGGATACCTGCGATGATGACTGTGCGACGGTGGACAACCCCACGTTCGTGGGAGCATCGGAACGCAACAGCATCGATGCCAGCGTCAACAGCAGCACCGCGATCGATGCAGCCGTCGCATACACCATCCATCGCGGAATGACGATGTGACGCACGGGAACCACTTCACTGGAACCCGCCCGCAGCATCACCATGATCTGACGCCGTTCCTCCTCTTCCTCGCGAAGCAGTTCACGAGCATGCGCTTCGGCTTCGGCACGGCTCCACCGCGCCTGACGGTCCTGCTCCAGCACGCTCCAGAGCAGATCATCCTGCGGCATCACATCAGGTTCGTACGCTTCCTCGTAAACCACATCTGTCGCCATCCCCACCACGTGGGGTGTCGTGCTGCGCTTGCATTGCATGTCCCATGCGAGCAGCGCGTGCAGCTCCATCAGTTCGGCGAACCGCTCACGAGCTGCTGGTTCCTCGCGCAGGATGCGAGACAGCTGCTCCTCCTGCGCGAGCGACACTTCACCGTCGAGCAGCGCCGTGAACAGCACATCAAACTCATCATGCGCTTGTGCACTGCCACTCAACACACACCTCGTTCACCCATAGCGCCCCTGATGCACTGTGCTAGAACGCTGCGGATTCGATAAAGCGCTTGCGAAATGGAACCGACCGGCCGCCCCAACTGAGCCGCGATCGTTCGCACCGATCCACCCTCGCTGTAGCGCCGCAACAAAAGGTCGCGACTGGCGGGCGAAAGCTTTCCAAGGCATTCATGAAGCGCCTGCCAGCGTGCTTCGAAATGATCGTGACGCGCATCGGCACAAGTTGCCATGCGCGACAAAAGGTCTTCATCAAAAAGATGTCGGTCGCGTTGACGATCGCGGCGATATGCCAGCACCTGGAAATAAGCTACCCGACATGCCCAGGCCACAAAATCCATCCCCTCCCGATATTCGTTATTCTTGCGCCAAAGCACCAGGTTGGTCTCCTGGAGCACGTCGTTGGCACAGTGTGGATCGGGAAGAAGTGTCATGATGTACGCAAATATGCGGCGTTGCGCCTCGGTCAGCTGATACACGAACAGCTCGGAACGGTCTTTGACTTCCATGGTCTTCCCGTCCGCGTCATGCGGCGCACCGTCGCCCGGAATCGCAAATACCGAACTGACGCGCATCGGCTTCATGAGGAAGTACCGCTTCCGGACAAAATCTCATCCTCGAATCACGAGAAAAAATTTTTTCTATCAACACCAAGGTGGAACCGTTGCCCAAACAGCGCAACCATGCGCCTCGGCCGGCCAGTCAGGCGTTGAATTTGGTGGCGTACCCCAGCGCCGCACCGCCGTCGGGGCAAATGGTTTGACCTGTTACAAAAGATGCTTCCTCGGAAGCAAGAAACGCGCAAACCTCACCGATTTCATCAATGGTGGCCATGCGACCCAGATGATGCCAGCGATCAACCATGCGCAACGCCTCCTGCGGGTCGTACTCGCTGGCCGCCCATTCTTCGACGAGCGGCGTGCGCACCCCGGCCGGACACACCGCGTTCACACGAATGCCCTGAGGCGCCAGGTCAATGGCCAGCGCTCGTGTCAGGCCAATCTGCCCCGCTTTCGTGGCCACGTAACCTGCTGCGTTTGCCTGCCCCATCAATGCCACGGCACTGGACATGTTGATGATATTGCCGCGCGTTTTCGCCAGATGAGGCACCGCATATTTGCAGCCCCAAAAAGTGCTGGTGAGATTGAGGCGAAGCAGGGATTCAAAATCATCTGTATTGATCTGATCGATTGTCATTGCCGGTGGATGCCAGCCGGCGTTGTTCACCATGCAGTCCAGGCGCCCATAGCGATCGATGGCGAACTGAATCAGTGCGACGATGTCCTGCTCACAAGTGACATCACATCGGCAGAACGCCACATCCGCACCAGTTTGTCGCAGCTCTGATTCGGCGTGTCGGCCTTGCTGCTCGTCCCGAGAGCAGAACACCACCTGCGCTCCGCGCCGTGCAAACACGCGCACGCAGCCCAGGCCGATGCCTTTGCTGCCGCCGGTAACGATCGCAACTTTGCCCTGAAGTTTCATCTCAATGTGCTTTCATGTTCAACCGTTCACTGGCGGAAACATCAGCGCCTCGACACCATTGGCGGTCGAACGCAGGTGTGCCGCCATCGCGTCTGCCGCGGCGTCAGTGTCCTTCGCCAGCAGCGCATCAATAATGTGCAGGTGCTCCTCCAGCGCGCGACGCTGGATGCCCTGCTGGTTGTGCACGTAACGGCGAATTGCCTGCATGAACGTGTTGTAACGGTCGATCTCATGCTTGAGGCGGTCGCTTCCACAGTGCTCAGCAATGAGCGTGTGAAGCCGTCGATCCAGTGCGGCCGCCTCCTGCGACCACTGGACATCACTGTCGGGCCGATGAAGGAGGGCTGTCATTGCCTCGCGCAGTTCACGCAGCGTCGCCTCATCGATCCGCCCCACCGCCTCACGAGTGGCTTCGACCTCCAGCACGCGGCGCACCTGGTATATCTCATGCAACTGATGTGGGCCGAACGGCCGACACACCGCGCCGCGATTGGGCAGCAACTGTACGACGCCGATCGCCTCGAGTTCGACCAATGCCTCTCGCACAGGCGTGGCGCTGACGCCCAACTGCTCAGCCAACTTCTGCGTGATCAATCGGTCCCCGGCCCGGATACGTCCATCAAAGACGGCGGCGATGACCTGATCAACGACATCGCCACGCAGGCCCCCATTGCGCACCAGACGTTCCACGGTTTGTGTCACCCCTGTTGACATAGAAAATAAAATATATAATCTAGAGTCCAACGTCAAGGGAATCTCATTCGTGCCGCAGATCACCCCCACCTCTCAGGTCATCATTGAAGCCCCCTCGCTGCGAGACTTCTGCACACAACTCCTTGTTGCTGCTGGCGTTACCGCCGAGGATGCCGCCATGGTGACCGATGTGCTCGTTGAAGCGAACCTGCGGGGGGTTGATTCGCACGGTGTGGCGCGACTGCCGCACTACCTCCGCCGAATTCGACACGGGAGCATCGAACCGCGCCCGAAAATCACGCTCGAACGCGTGTCCGCCTCGACCGCGTTGCTGGATGGCGGGCATGGACTGGGGCATTTGGTGATGAACCGGGCTGCCCACCACGCCATCGCCATCGCCCGGGAAAGCGGCGCGGGATGGGTGGCGGTTCGTAACTCCAGTCATTGCGGAGCATTGTCTCATCCGGGACTGCTCATCGCCAACGCGGGCATGATCGGCATGGCGTTCACCCACGTCGACCCGATGGTCCTGCCCCACGGCGCTCGCGAACCCTTCTGTGGCACCAACCCCCTGTGCTTCACCGCGCCGGGCGAGAATGGACAGGCGCTGTGCCTGGATATGGCAACCAGTGTCACCCCCTGGAACAGCATCGAGAACGCGATCCTCGAAGGCGTACCCATTCCACTGGGCTGGGCGGTCGATGCGGAGGGGTGTGACACCGTCGACCCTAGCTGCGTACGCGCGATCTATCCTGTGGGTGGCTATAAAGGTTCGGGGCTGGGCCTGCTCATCGATGTCTTTTGCTCGCTGTTGAGCGATGGCCCCTACGGGCCGGACATCCCCAGGATGTATGGCGACCTGTCGCAGCGCCGCCTGCTGGGGGGACTGGTGGGTGCGATCGACGTCAGTCGGTTCGTCCCCGAATCGCGATTCCGTCGTCGTGTCAGCGAGATGATCGCACGCTGGGGCAGGCTCAAACCAGCGGAACCGGGTGGGCGGGTACTCTATCCCGGTGAGCCGGAGATGCTCACCCGGGTTGAACGATTGCGTAACGGCATTCCGCTGGGCGGTGCGTTGGTCGAGCAGTTCAATCAGTTAGCCCACGAGTATCAGGTGCCCCCGCTCACCACGTTGTGATACGGCATCGGCACGCGCCGCGCGATCCGCGCATCCATCTGCGGAGGTTCGATCATGCTGAGCCTGGCTGAGCAGTCCGGCTTAACCATCCACGCGATCGATCTGGTCATCATCATCCTTTATCTGGTGGCGATCACCGTCATCGGACTTTTCGCCGCACGCAAGGATGTCGACAACAGTCAGGGCTACTTTCTCGCGAGCCGGTCGCTGCGCTGGCCGGTGATCGGCATGGCGCTGTTCGCGACGAACATCTCCACCGTGCACCTGGTGGGGCTGGCGGCCGATGGCTATCGCGTCGGGCTGGTGATAGGCAATTTTGAATGGATGGCCGCGTTTTGTCTTGTTCTGCTCGGCCTGGTGTTTGCTCCTTTCTATTTTCGCAGCAACGTCACCACGCTGCCGGACTATCTCGAAAAGCGTTACAACCGTGCGTCGCGCACCGTTCTGGCGATCATGGCGGTCATCGGGGCGCTGTTCATCCACATCGGTATGAGCCTTTATGCTGGAGCCGCCATCTTCAAGCAATTCTTTGGCATCAACGTTTATTGGTCCATCCTCATCATCTCCGCCGTCACCGCCATCTACACCGTGCTGGGTGGGCTCAAGGCGGTGGTCGTCACCGAGTCGATCCAGACGGTCCTGCTGCTGTTAGGAGCCGTGGGGGTGACCGTGTTCGGGATCATCGCACTGCAGAACAACGGCATCGAAAGCTGGGATGCCTTCCAGAGCGTCGTGAAGGAAAAACAACTGAGCATGTTGCACGCCGATGGCGACCTGTCCTGGTACGCGGTGATGCTGGGCTATCCGGTGCTGGGCATCTGGTACTGGTGCGCAGATCAGACAATCGTGCAGCGTGTGCTGGGCGCGGCGACCGAAAAGGATGCACAGGCGGGCCCCATCTTTGCAGGGTTCATCAAGGTTCTGCCCGTCTTTCTGATGGTGTTCCCGGGCGTCATGGCCTACGTGCTCTTTCGCGACAAGATTGGCGATGATTCAAATCTGGCGCTACCCGTCCTTATCAATGAGCTGATCCCCACCGGGTTCAAGGGCATGATCGCCGCAGGCCTGCTTGCCGCACTGATGAGCACCATCGCCGGAGCACTCAACAGCACGGCGACACTGGTCAGCCTCGACGTTGTCAAACGACTGCGGCCCAATACACCCGACCACAGGCTCATCACCATCGGCCGCCTGACCGCCTGCATCGTCATGGTGCTCGCCATGGCGTGGTCGACGCAGGGCGACAAGTTCGAGAGCATATTCACCGGCCTGAACGCCATGATCGCCTGCCTCGCCCCACCCATCACCACCGTCTTCATCTGGGGCGTCTTCTGGTCGCGCGGCACTGAGCAGGCGTCACTGACCACGCTCATCCTCGGCTCGATCCTCGGCGCGATTACCTTCGCCCTGGACTTCCCTCTCTTCGGTGAGACGCAAATCGTGACCAAGGAATGGGGCATCCCTTTCATGATGCAGGCATGGTGGCTCTTCGTGATCTGCTCCGTGATCTTCGTCATCGTGAGCATGGTCACGCCCGCCCCACGGCGCGAACAAATTGAGGGCCTGTGCTGGCAGAACCCCATCCGCGCGATCGTGCAACAGCAGTGGTCCGGCCTCACTGATGCCCGTGTGCTCGCCGCCGCCCTGGTCGTCGTGATGGTTCTGCTCTACACCACGTTCGCCTGAAATGACATCGTCATTCATCTGCGGAAGAAAGGATCAGCCATGAAGCTCAGCACATCGCACGTGATTCACTTTGTGATCGCTTCGGTGGTGATTGCCGCTGTGAGTCTGGCGCAATGGCGGCCGCACGACCCGACCAAAGTCGACCGTGTCCAGCGCTTCGGCAGCGTGATCGGCATCAAGCCCGAGAAGATCGAGTATTACAAGCAACTGCACGCCAACACCTGGCCGGGCGTGCTGGAACAGATCAGCAAGGCCAACATCCGCAACTACAACATCTTCCTCAAGCAGGTGGACGAGGAGCACTGGTACCTGTTCAGCTACTTCGAGTACGTGGGCGACGACTTCGAGGCTGACATGAAGCGCATCGCCGCCGACCCCGAGACACAGCGCTGGTGGCAGGAAACAGACCCCTGCCAGATCCCCATCCCCACCCGTGCAGAGGGCGAATGGTGGGCCACCATGGAACGCGTCTTCTTCCACCCGTAAGCCCACAGGCTCCGAGAAACCCATCGTCGCTTTTAACTCCTCTCCCTCGGGAAGAGGCTGGGTGAGGGCGAATCACCTGGAACGGCTCGCCTGTGTGACCACTACCGGGGGGGATACCCCCTTTGTCCGCGGGGCCAATCGGCTCTATCATCGCGGACAGAGATGTACATTCTTAAAGCCAACAATCTGGTAAAGGTTTACAACGGCCGCACGGTGGTCAACCATGTGTCGTTCCATGTGTCGGAGGGCGAGATCGTGGGGTTGCTCGGTCGCAACGGCGCGGGCAAGACCACCAGCTTCCGCATGGTCATGGGCATGACCACGCCGGACGAGGGCCAGGTCATCTTCAACGGTCAGGATGTCACCGCCCTGCCCATGTTCCAGCGTGCCAAGCGCGGCATGGGGTATCTGGCCCAGGAGGCGAGCATCTTCCGCAAACTGACCGTCGAACAGAACCTGATGGCGATCCTGGAGACCCGCCCGCTCACCCGCGCCCAGCGCAAGGCCCGGGCGGAGGAGCTGATGGCCCAGTTCGATCTGCTCAAGCTCCGCAACCAGATGGCCTACACCCTCTCGGGCGGTGAGCGGCGGCGACTGGAGATCGCCCGGGCCCTCACCTGCGACCCCTCGCTCATCCTGCTCGATGAGCCCTTCTCAGCCGTCGACCCCAAGGGCGTGGAGGAGCTGCAGGCTGAGGTCCGACGCCTGCGGCAGGATCACCACATCGCCATGCTCGTTACCGACCACAACGTGCAGCGCACGCTGGAGATCGTCGACCGGGCGTACGTCATCTTCGAGGGCAAGGTCTTTGCCGAGGGCACCCCGCGCGAGATCATCAAGAACGAAGATGTGAAAAAGCTCTACCTCGGCTCCACCTTCCGGGGCGATGAGTTCGACGACCCGCGCGAAGCAGCAACCCAACGCGCACAAAACCACGCGTAAATAACGACGAAAGCCCAGCCAATCCGTGGCTGGGCCCACGACGTCCGCAACACTGCTGCGCTACTATTCCTCATGACACCCCTCTCCCCCCTGCGAATCCGCCTGGCCGCCTTCGCAACACTGGCGCTGATCGCGCTGGTCGCCATCTGGTTCATCGACCGCCGCGCGATGCAGCGCCAGGCAGAGCTGGAAGCCGCCGCGTCAAGTTCCGCACCATCGGTGAGACAATCGCTGGATCAGTCCGAAAAGCGGTAACACCCCAAAATATTTGGCGCTATCGCGATACGGTCAGAAATTGCACGTCCATATCGTCCCACCTGACACTTCACCCTGTCCAGAATGCTCACTGCCGCGGGCGACCCGGGTTTAGTGTATCCGCGAAGTATTCCCAGTCTGGACTGCCAGCATGGTTCGTACCGAAACCTGTAATGGTGGGCGTTCGTGAATCCTGGAACAAATAGAACTCGCTGTGACCGTCAGCGAACGTGAGCGTGACACCTTTGAGATGGTAGGGCGCGGGCCAGTCGACCCAGGTGTATTCGTCTGGTGAGCCCCATGGCGCAACGATGAACGAATTGACCGGATAACCCCGCGGATCGGGTTCATCCTGGAACAGACGGGTTTTGGCCGGTTGAGGTATCTCAGCCAGCTTCCGGGCGGCCTTCAATGTGTTATTCCACGCCAGGTTCTGGTCGCCATTGAGAAAGGTACTGATTGAATAGCTTCGCTCGTAGTCCTCGCGCGGCTCATCGGGGCAGCGATAAACCTCCAGGTTATTGACATAAGGGAAAAGATGACCCTGCCGGATGTTGTCGTAGGTTTCCGGCCCGGGCCACACCGTATATACCCAGGCGGTCGTGACACGATATCCGCTGGTGCTATCAATGAACGGCACGTTCTCCGCTCCAACAAGTTCATCACGGTGATCGTTCGGGAATGCAGCCCAAGCAAGCGCAAGCTGACGCTGGTTCGACATGCACTTGGTCTGGTTTGCCACCGCCCGGGCGGAGGACAATGCCGGCAGAAGCAGGCCGATCAACAGTGCGATAATGGAAATGACCACCAACAGTTCAATCAACGTGAATCCGCCGCGACTCATAGCGGGTCTCCGATTGGTTAGCACGTTGGGAAGTTGTCACCGGCCACGAAGAGGTGAAACGAGCTCAGCAGAACAAGAGTGTGCCGGCCATTCGACCGGCACACGCGGACATCTGCCTCAATCACCTGCGCCGCCGCAGCAGAAGCAACCCACCCAGGGAAAGAAGTCCCGCTGTTGCCGGTTCTGGAATGACGCGCACGACAATCGCGGCAACACCAGGATCTTTGGAGCTGCCCTGAACCAGTCCCTGAAATGCAAACGTGGTTTCGCCCGAGCCGGTAGTGAATGTGCCGATCACGGAACCGCCTGTGCCTCGCTGAAGGATCGGGCTGAGCGGACCGCCATACACATCCTGGAAGGCATACTGGTTCACATTGATGCCGGCAACCGTCCTGTCATCGTGGATACCGATGATCTGAATGAGATACTGCGTGTTTTCCTTCAGGCCGGTGATGCGAACATTCCATGGTGCCGTGGACGCAACCGCACCGCGAACCGCGAAATGATAACCAAGCACCTTATCCAGCTCACTGTCACCCGTCGCGGGCCAGAAGATGCCATCGCCCACATTGGTACCGGTGAAGATCACACCGTTCACTGTCGCGTCGTCAGGAAAATTGATCGCGCCGTACGGTGCAAACACCGCCACCTTCCCTTCCTCATGCGCCGGGGAATCAAATTCGAACGTGATGTTTCGAGCGGCGGCGCCAACATTGACGATGTCTGAAGCCGAACTGATGGGCACGACACTCGGCTGCCATGTGATCATGTCAGCATTGGCGCCATGTGCTGCAACACATCCAACCACCAGAACAGCCAGAACACGCGACAATCGATTCAGCATATCGATCCTCCCTAACGATACAAATGGTTGAGCGGACCATCCGCTCAGGGTGAGCTGGGAAATACCCACTGATCGGCCACCAGATCGGCAATCTCCCCGGCCGTCAACGCCCGATCGAAAATGACCAATTCATCGATTCGTCCGACAAACTGGCGGGGTAGTGTCTCTCCATACCAATTGCCAAGAAGTGTCTGATCAAGTTGTATCGGGGATGTGTCCAGAAGTTCGCGTTCAGCGGCAAGCTGACCGTCAATATAAAGCTGGACAATTCCTCGTCGTGTGTCACAGACACCGACCAGATGAACCCATTTTCCCGCATAGTGCTCAAATGGAAAGGATGCCGTCAATCGCTGGTTGTGTTTGCCCGACCCGTTCACCCCCATGGACTTCTCCAGTCCAAGGCTTCCATCCTGATAGATGTTCCAGTGCAGTGCACCCGGCCGGTACCAGTCCTCCGATGCAACAATCTGACCAATGAGGTAGGGAACGTCATCAAGACGGAACCATCCGCCGATGGTGACGGCTTCCAATTTGTTTGGCACACTGAATCGGACTGTGCTGCCTGTCTGCCCGAACTGCAGAGCCGTCGATTCAGCAAAACGGCCGGACACTTGTTCAGCCCCGTCGACGATGCCGTCCATCGCGCTGCCGGTGGCAGCCAGGTTGCGAACGTATCGGGCGTCCTCTGACTGGTCGAAGGTGTAGTAAAGCAGCACATGGTGATCCCGTCGCAGACGGTGGGATTGTGCCAGCCATTGGTGATAAGCTGATCCTGCCTTCGCCTGAAGATACGCCTCGAACTCACGAACACGCACAAATGCCAGTTCGTTGAACGGAACGGGACGGTAGTTGCCACTCTCATCAATCCACGCCGCCTCACCGGCGTGTAAGCTTCGCGTGGGCACAGGCTCGTCATTTGCGCTGTCAGCCGATGACCGGCTATCCACTTCCACGGTGCCGTCGTAAACCTGAACCAGTATGCCTTCCGGGTCTGCGAACGCGACGCCAAACTCAGTGCCCAGATCGATCACGCGCATCGAGTCCACCTGAACGGTGAATTCATGTGCTGTGGATGGGCAACTTGCCACAATGCGTCCCGCCAGAAGTTCGATCGCATTGTCGGAACGCACGATCAACCGGGCGGGGCCCTGAACAATCAGTCGCGCCTGCCGCTCAAAGATGATCTCCGCCAGTCCGCCGTCGAGTTCCACCATCTGGCCCGCATGCAGCGGATCACCCTTTCCTGACGCGGAAGCGGCGTTAACGCGCCCACCCGTCACATGCCCCAGATATGCCACTGGCGTTCGAACAGGTGTTTGTGTTGGTGGTGTCGGCTGTTGAACTGGCGCCTGTTGCAGATGACCGGTGCCATGTGAGGACACCAGCAGCAGAAGCAGCGCCGCCAGCGCTCCGATCGACAAATACAACGTCCATCGCGGAATCACGATGTGGCGTACGGGAACAACCGGCTCGTCCTGAGGACAGAGCAAATCAAGTCGCCCCAGGGTATCCACCGATGTGACTTGCTTTGGTCGCAACTCCACCTGGCGCTGGCGTGCCTGCCGAGCGGCAAATTCGAGTTCAAGTACTTCCGCCAGCAGGGCCGAACCATCCTCGGCTGCCTCATCACCCCCGTGTGTTGCTGCCGGATCATGCTCCGACTCCATGAGCAGGCGGTTGATGCTCGTACCCACCATATATTCGCGGGTGAGGTAGTGCTGAAGAAATACCTGGGCGCACACACGGGCGTTGGCTTCGCTTTCGCGAATCCATGCGTCGACCAATCGCGCCTCTTCCCGCGTCAGCGTGCCATCCAGATATTTGTCGAGCAGCGCCTGCATCAGTCCACTTCCCCCGCGAGAATCTGTTTTTCGATACAGTCGCGCAGCGCCTTGCGAATGCGGAAGAGCATTGCGGAGACGGCCGCGGGCGTGGTGCCCAGCCGGGCGGCGATGCGCCCGGTCTTGACGTCATGCAAGTAGCGCCATTCCAGCACGTTGCGTGCGCGGCTGCTCAGCTTGCCCATGCACCGCGACAGCGCGATGCGGTAACGGTCGATTTGCGGTTCAAGCTCTTCATAAGCGCGGGCGATCGATTCCTGCGCCTCGGAGCTGAAGATGTGTGGGTCGCTGCCAAGCTTGCGGAAATATTGCAGCACCTCATAACGGGCAATGCCCAGCGCCCAGGCGACGAAGGGCCGAGATGGATCGTAGGTGTCGAACTTGGCAATGACCGCTGCTGCCACGGACTGCAGCACGTCCTCGGCGTCGTTGAAATTCAGCACCATGCCGGTGACATATGCACCGACAGCCGCCTGTGCACTAAGCCAGTATTCTGACAACTCCCGTTTCTGGTGCGTGATCGACACGTCTGCTGCCTTTATCCGCGAGATAAACTCCCCCGCAGAAATATCTACAGAAAAGGCAGAATCTAACGCGCAGCAGAAATTAATTTTTCACAACTTCAGGCGATACACGGTGACAGCAACATCTCGCCATTGGATTGAAAAAAGGATGGTGTCTCGATACCGCTAAAAGCCCAGCCCTTTCCGCCGCCAGGCGCGATTCGATGCACTTACGCAGAGCCACCCGCACGCGGTGCAGCGCCACGAACACCGCATTGGCGGTCAGCCCCAGTTGTTGGGCAATGCGCGTGGGTGTCAGTCCGCGCACGTAGTGCAGTTCCAGCAGTTGTCTCGCCCGGCCGCGCAACTGTCGCGAGCACTGGCTCAGCGCCTTTTTCATCTCCTCCAGATCGGGAATGACCTTTTCGTAGGCGATCGCGATCTGGTCGAGAGCCTCGTCATCAAAGACATGCCGGTCGCGCCGGCCCTCGCTTCGGAAGCGCAGCACCTCGATGCGGGCGATGCCCAGCGCCCAGGCGACGAACGGGCGTGACGGGTCGTACTCGTCGTACTTGTCCACCACCGCAGCCGCCACCCGCTGCAGCACATCCTCCGAATCATGAAAGTCCGGAATCAGCGATGTGATGAACGAGGCAATGGTCGGTTGCGCCTGCGTCCAGCGCACCGCCAGTTGCTGCATTCGCTCACTACTCTGAATCGCCATATCATTACCCGTACACACCCCCTATCTCTTTTCCAAACGACAGGGCCAAACCTTACAGTTCGCGCGGCCACGGGCGCCGACTCAAACATAAGTCGTGCAACAGCACTACTTAACGCGCCACACGCCAATGCACTATCATTCCTCATCGTTTTTTTCAGGCAAAGGACACCCATGGCCCGCCACCCCAGACCATCCAGTGAATCTCACCCCTATACCGACGCTTCCCGGGGGGAGCGACTGCAGAAAGTGCTTGCCAACGCGGGGGTTGCCTCCCGCCGTGACGCGGAAAAGCTCATCACCGACGGTCGGGTGACGGTCAACGGAATGCCGGTGACAACGCTGCCAGCCTGGGTCGATCCGATGCGTGACCGCGTGGAGGTGGATGGTCAGCCGATCCGCCGACCGCGTCGTGGACGCGGCCTCACAGGCGCGGACAAGCTGTACATTGCGCTGAACAAGCCCCGTCGGGCCATCTCCACCACCAGTGACGAGCTGGGCCGGGTCACCGTGCTGGACTACATCGACCTGCCCGAGCACATGGACAAACGGCTCTATCCCGTCGGCCGACTCGATGCCGACTCGACCGGTCTGATGCTGCTGACCAACGATGGCGAGCTGGCCAACCGACTCACCCACCCGCGTTACGAGGTGCCCAAACAGTATGTCGTCTCCGTGCGTGGCACACTCTCGGAAGAGGATGTGCAGAAGCTGCGCGAGGGCATCTACCTTGCGCAGCGGCGAAGCCGATCAACCGGCCGCCGCACGGGCGAGGCAAAAAAAGCGGCCATGGCGTCCGTGAAACTGCTGGGCCACACCACGGATCGTCGGGCGGGCGACCGCACCCAACTGGAAGTGACGCTGCGCGAAGGGCAGAACCGCGAGATTCGCCGAATGCTCGCGCGGCTGGGGTACAAGGTTCGTCGGCTGCAGCGCATTGCCATTGGGCCGCTGAAGCTCAAAGGTCTGAGTGTTGGCCAGTGGCGGATGCTGCAGCCGGCCGAGGTGGCCGCCCTCTATCGAGTCGTTGGCCTGGAACGCGACAACAAGAAGTAAAAACGAAGGCGGGCGGGAACCCGTGTTCACCCGCCCGCTTTCGCGTGTAGCCTTCAGACTGTCGCAACCACCGTTGCCGGAGTCAGTCATACGACACCGGTTGATGGTGACGATCCGCGGCTGCCGGGCAGAACACGATCGTGCCGAAGTTCGTGCCCGTGAAGCCTTGATGTGGCCCAGCACGTTGCCCGTCTGCCTATCAACCAGGTGCAGATTGCCGTGGTGCACTTCGTAGGCGAACAGATTGCCGTTCACCATTTCCTGACCAAGCAGTTTGGCGAAATGGTTTGGTGCGACTCGGTCATCGACGCGCTGCTCACGGTTGTGCGGCTCGGCACTCAGATCGATCCGCCACAGCTCGTTGTGATAGCTGGCGTAGAACACCACACCATCCTGAGTCGCCAGCGAGTCATAGGCGCGTGACAGGTTGACCAGCTCCGTCACCGTGCCCACCTTGAGCTGATTCACCGGATCATCCTTCTGGGAGACCATCACCAGCCGGTGCGGCGACAGGATTTCAATGTCGTTGTTGAGGTACGCCGAGCCGTCGACTTCCAGCCACCAGTGGCCCATGTTGCCGCCGTTCTTCACGTTGAACAGCCGCACCTGCATGTTCCCCGTGAAGACGTAGGTATTGCTGTTGCGCAGCTCCATCACCTGCGGCTCCTCGCCGGGGTAGGTCACCATCAGCGTGTTGTTATTGCCGTTGCCCTTGGGACGGATGCGAATCTCGGTCGCCATACCCACGTAAAGATTGCTCTGCGCATCCAGGTCCTTGGGCTTGGCGTTCTTGAGATCCTCGCGCGTGATACGGCTGCCGTCCGGCTTCACCAGCTCGAACGACATGTCGTTGCTGTTGTTCGGGTTGATGTTGGCGATGGTGCCCACGATGCGGAACGGTGGTGTGACCAGTTCGTGCTGCACCGCATAAATCTGCCACGCGCCATCCTTGAAAACAGCCGTGACGCCCCCGATCGGCCCGCCTTCCATCTTCGCGTTGCCCACATCGGCGGTGCCGTCGCGCAGGTCAACGTAAAGCATCTGAGCCGCGTAGTTTTCCGCGTCCCAGCGGAAGGCGTACAGATGCGTGAAGGCGGGCAGTTCATCGGTACCGTGCGCGTAGGCCGCCGCATCGATACTACCGCGCAGCACGGTGCCGTCGCGCGTTCGGATCAGGCCGACAAGCTTGGACTGGCCCGCGGCGAAATCGTAGCGCACCAGTTCACTTGTCTGGCGATCGATGCCGTACATCACCTGCTCGTAGAGCGGGTTGTCCTGTGCCACCAGAGGCAACGGCATCAACGCTGCCGCCAACGCCGCCCCCGCGAAGGCTGTCTGGGTAGTTCTCATGGGATGACTCCAACAAGGGACCAACGTCATCACCCCCGCGGACCGCGGAACCACAAGTCCACACGGCAACGTCTCAAATGAACGATTCAGTCGCGACGTATGCCAGATAATGCATGCGAATAAGCCCGTCTTCCTACCCCAGCGAAGACGGAACAATCGATATGTCCGCCACAACCTGTCCCGACCGTCTTCGCCTGGTCCCAACTCAATTGCGTCGTCGCAGTTGCGACCATTCACCCCAGCCGCGATGATGGTTCAGCCCGTCAGCCGATGGGGCAATAACCCCAGGCTTCGACGACCGCGCCGCATCGAGCCTGCGACATCGGAGCATCTGTTCGGATAAAAAGGTTCAAGCATGTCGATCGCCCAAATGCGCGAGGAATATCGCAAGGCGTCACTGGATGTGAGTGACGTTGACCCCGACCCGATCCGCCAGTTCGCCCGCTGGTTCGAGCAGGCCCTGGCTGCGCGTGACACCAACTGGTTCGAACCCAACGCCATGGTGGTGGCCACCGCCACGCCGGATGGCGTGCCCTCGGCCCGGGTGATGCTGCTCAAGGATTTCAGTGAGCGTGGCTTCACCTTCTATACCAACTATGCCAGCCGCAAGGGCCGGGAACTGGAATCCAACCCGCGCGCGTCGCTGGTGTTTCACTGGGCCCCGCTGGAACGGCAGGTGCGGATCGAAGGTTCCGTCAGCCGGCTGTCGCGCGAGGAATCACAGGCGTATCACAGCACACGCCCCCGCGACAGCCAGATCGGTGCGCTGCTCTCGCAGCAAAGCAGCGTCGTGGCGGATCGGGCGACGCTCGAGGCAC
The DNA here is from genome assembly GCA_937988825.1 of uncultured Phycisphaeraceae bacterium. GTDB lineage: Bacteria > Planctomycetota > Phycisphaerae > Phycisphaerales > Phycisphaeraceae > CALKHT01. Next base: position 10,672 of record CALKHT010000058.1, on the reverse strand, counting down.
GCTTCGCCGAACTGGACCGCCAGTATGCCGACCAGCCGGTGCCACTGCCGGACAACTGGGGCGGTTACCTCGTGACACCCACCGCGATCGAGTTCTGGCAGGGTCGGCCCAGCCGACTGCACGACCGCATCCGCTACACCCGCCGCGATGAGGGATGGGTGATCGAGCGTTTGTCACCGTGATGCGACTTTGATTTGCGACCTGACCGCCGCACCGCTACCGTAAACCCGCAGACACCGCGTCGAAATGTCGTATTCCTGACGTGGGGCACCGGAACCGATCATGAAGATTGCCATCGCCTGTGATCACGGCGGCTGGGCACTGAAGGAACCCATCGCCAACCTGCTGCGCTCCATGGGACACGAGGTGCTCGATCTGGGCGCGCACACCTGCGACCCCCACGACGATTACCCCGACTTCGCCCGCTACATCGGCCAGGCGATCCAGCACAAACAGGCCGACCGAGGCATCCTCCTCTGCGGCAGCGGCGTCGGCGCGTGCGTGGCGGCCAACAAGATCCGCGGCATCCGCGCCAGCGTCTGCCACGATGCCTACAGCGCCCATCAGGGTGTCGAACACGATGACATGAACGTCCTGTGCCTGGGGGCCCGGATCATCGGCCCCGCACTGGCGGAAGAACTGGTGCGTGCGTTCGTCAACGCCACCTTCAGCAACGAGGAACGCCACCGCCGTCGCCTGGAAAAAGTCCTCGCCATCGAACAGTCCGGCGGCTGATACCCCTCCTCCCCCCTCAACGCCTTCATGAGCGAAGGAAGGACGGGGTCAAAGCGGATGAGAGGTCACTGCCCTCGTGCCCCCATCATCCCCGCCAGCACCAGCGCCACCCACCCGAACATGAACGCGAACCCGCCGATGGGTGTGATTTGTGCCAGCCACCGCTGGCCTGTCGTCGCGTAGATGTAGAGGCTGCCTGAAAAAAGCACGATGCCGATGATAAAGAGTACCCCGGCCGCACCGGTCAGTTTGCCCGGCAGCCGCGATGCCAGCACCGCTGTCGCCAGCAGCGCCAGGGTGTGATACATGTGATACTTCGCCCCCGTCTCAAACCGGGCGAGCATCTCCGGTTCGATCCGCCCCGCCAGCACATGCGCCCCCACCGTCCCCGCCAACACCCCCAACAGCCCCAGCACACCAGCCGCGAAAACAAAGATTCGTTCCATGCCCGCGATTGTAGCGGGTGGAACCACGAAGACACGAAGGACGCAAAAGAAAGAAGGAACCACCAAGGACACCAAGAGCACCAGGAAGAAGAACGATGATATGAATGGAAGCCGGGAGAGCTGTTCGCGAACATTGACCACCAAAATGCCCGGAACGACCACCCCGAACCATTTACAACTGCTTATTGATTATTGCTTATTGATTGTTGACTTCCCCCCGTCCTCTTCGCGCCCTTCGCGTCTTCGTGGCTCCCCCACCGCCTTGGTGTTCCTGGTGGTTCCCCCTACAATGGTGTGACCATGGCCAAGAAACTGCCCAAGCAATTGGCGTTGCTCGACGAGGATATGTGCACCGGGTGCGAGGCGTGCGTCTCGGTTTGTCCGGTGGACTGCATCGACACGCTGCCCGGCCCGCACCACAGCCAGGTCATGCAGAACTGCTCCATTGACCTGCCGCGCTGCATAGGCTGCACGCTTTGCGCTCAGGTCTGCCCGTGGGACTGCATCACCATGGTGCCCAGCGACCAGATGGTCCGCGAGGAGAAATTCGCGGCACAATTCCGCTGAAACGATTTGCCAGGCTGACATCGGGAATAATCCCACCCTCCACTCAGGTTCTTTCAGATAGAACGGGCGGATGCCGGCGACCACAGTCGCCGGCCCCGCCCGACAGGTCTAGCATTTCCCAGAATCCCGCGCCATTCCCCCAACCGAAAGGAAGAAGGCATGATCCGCAGTGGCAGGAACACCGAGATCGTCGACCTCCTGGTGACCGCTTACAACATGGAGCTGGAGACTGTTATCAACTACGTCACCAACTCCATCTGGCTGGATGGGCTGCGGGCTGAACACGTGAAGGACGCCCTGGCGAAGGACGTTCAGGAGGAACTGGGGCACGCCCAGCGACTGGCCCGCCGTATCAAGATTCTGGACGGCCGCATCCCCGGCTCGCAGTCGCTTCGCATGACCCAGACCTTCCTGCAGCCCGGCGAAACCTCGATCGACCTGCTGCGCGTGATCCGCGGCGTCATCGAGGCGGAAAATCAGGCGATCGAACATTACCAGAAGATCATCGAGGCAACCGACGATGTCGATCTGGTCACGCAGGATCTGGCGATCAGCCTCAAGGCGGATGAAGAAGAACACCGCCGAACATTCGTCGGCTTCCTCGCCGAGGCAGAAGCGATGGCGGCCGCCGAGCGGTAACTCATGACCCAATAACGAATAAGAACGCGTAAAGCATCAACGCGCAGGCATTACCCAGCGTGACCAGGCCAATCAGGCCGATCAGCGTGCGCGTCTGGGCTGATGCGTTGGCAATGGGCCGGTTGAGCACGACGCAGACGCGGTGAACCGTCTGCAGGCTCAGCAGTTCACGCAGCGATGGCTTGCGCCGCCGCGGTGTGGGTTCAGACGGCTCCGTATCGGTCGCAGCAGCCACATCCTGTGCCTCGGCCGGCTCGGATGCCACAACTTCCTGTTGATCCTGAGCTCGCACCGGTTCTGGCGCGGGTGGAGGCGGGGGAACCGGCGGTTCCGCCAGTTCGTCCGCGATGGCGACGTCCGCCTGCTCGGCGAGTAACTGGTCGAGCTGGTCGAGCTGAACCGGGTCGGGTGGCTCGGGCGTCGGCGCGGGCACTGGTTCGGGGGCGACCGCCTGGGCCTCACCCGCTGCGGTTTTGCGTCCCGCATCCAGCAGCCGATCGATCTGGGCCGCCAGATCGTCCGCCGCCGCGACTGCCGCGTCGACCTTGTCGCCCTCTTCCTTGTTTTCGACGGCCTCTACGGCCGCGTCCGACGCAGGTCCCGCCATTATCTCCTGGGCCGGTGCTTCGACGATGGGTTCGGTTACCGCCCCGGCTTTCTGGAACGTATCCGATGCCTCTGATGCGACTTGTGTCTCAACTTCACATGGCGGCGGTTCCACCGCAGACGCCTCCACCGTCGGAACCACGACTTCGGGCTGGCTGCCCGGTGGGGGCGGCGTCAGGTCAGGGATGGGTGTGTCATCGTCCACGGGCGGGGCGCCAGCCTCGCGAGCCTGACGCTCGGCCTGGGCGATCGCCTCATCGATCGACGCCTGCAGGTCCAGCGGCTCGCCCAGGTCGTTGGGCACCCCCAGCAGATCGGGTTGGTCGTTCTTCTGGGCCATGTCGGCACTCCGCCGCCCACCCGACACGGCGACATCCCGCGTCGATCCAGCGACGTGACACAGCGCATCCCATCGGCCGATCACCGCCCCGTGTGAACCACCACCAGACCCGAACCCGCTCCCTCTGGCGAGATGAAACCCTACAATTGGCCCGACCGGCAGGATCGGCCGCGTCTACCCACCTTTCGCAGCCGCACCCCTCGCCGCGACTTCGTATCGTAAAACCAGCCATGCCACGCTTTTTCCATACCGAACTGCCTCACCCGCGTTCACCGCAGCAGGCGGTCATGCTCGACGATGACGAATCGCGTCACGCCCGCAAGGTGTTGCGACTGAACATCGGGGATGCGGTCGAGTTGTTTGATGGTCAGGGCCGCCGCGCCACCGGCACCGTTGAGACACTCAAGCCGGCGGTGGTCGTGCGGCTGACGCATGTGGAGGAGGTTCCCGCCCCTCAGCCGGCAATCGATCTGTTCATCGCCATGCCCAAGGGCGGGCGGGCGGATGACATGGTCAACCAGCTCACGCAGCTTGGGGCGGACCGGTTGACGCCGCTGCTCACCAGCCGGGTCACCGTCGACCCGCGCGAATCCAAGCTGGAACGGCTGAACCGGATCGTGGTCGAGGCATCCAAGCAGTGCGGGCGGGCACATCTGATGCGCATCACCGCGCCGATGGAACTGACGGCTGCGCTGGCGCAACCCTATGACCTGCGCATCGCGGCTGCTCTGGATGTCGCAAGCGAGGACGCCACGCGGGCCACCCTGCCCGATCGGCTGCGGCGGGCAGCCCGCGTGCAGGTGTTCATCGGCCCGGAAGGCGGCTGGACACGGGAGGAGCACGAGCAGTTCGTCGCAGCCGGGTGCCTTTTGTGGAAGTTCAACCCGCACACGCTGCGCATTGAAACCGCCGCCTGCGCCGCCACCGCCCTGCTGCGCTACCTCGCGGAGAGGTAATGAGGGGGTAGGCACCCACCCACTACGTGGGTGGGCTTGGGACGCGCTTTTGGGGCGGTTCCGTGCTATGATTGACCCTTTTGGGTGTCCTGTGGGACGCTTACGGAGTCGTCACGCGATGAGCTTGCAAATTGAAGCGCCGGCGGCAGATGCGGATTGGCAGGGTGATCCGCTGGCGCGACTGGAGCTGGCATCGGGCAATCTGGCGGTGGTCGGCCTGCAATGGGGCGACGAAGGCAAAGGCAAAATCGTCGATCTGCTCACCAACCGCTTTGACCTGGTGGTCCGGTACAACGGCGGGGCGAACGCCGGTCACAGCGTGCAGGTGGGAGATCAGCGCTACGCCCTGCACCTGATCCCCTCGGGCATCCTCAACCCCGAAAAGACCAACGTCATTGCCAACGGCGTGGTGGTCGACCCGGCCAAACTGCTGGAGGAAATCACAGCCCTGCGGCAGCGCGGCGTGACCATTACCGGTCGGAACCTGCGCATCAGCGACCGCGCCCATGTGGTCATGCCCTACCACAAGACCGAAGATGTGCTGTACGAGGCGGTCAAGGGGTCGGCCATCGGCACAACCGGACGGGGCATCGGCCCGTGCTATGCCGACAAGGCCCTGCGCGCCACCGCCATCCGTGTGGGCGACCTGCGTGACCCGGTCCTGTTGCGGGCGAAGCTCGAACGCACGGTGATGATCAAGAACGCGGTGCTGGGCGCGCTGGCGGCGACGTGTGGCCAGAAGTTCGAGCCTTTCAGTGTCGACGCCCTGCACACCGAGCTGATCGCCCAGGCGGAACAGCTTCAGGAGCACATCTGCGACACGGCGGCGCTGCTGCATGAAGCGATGAACGCCGGCCGGCGCGTACTTTTCGAGGGTGCCAACGCCACACTGCTGGATATCGACCACGGCACCTACCCCTTCGTGACGTCAAGCAACTGCTCCTCGCTGGGGGTTCACACGGGCACGGGCGTTCCCGGCCAGATGGTGCCGCACGTCATTGGGATCGTGAAGGCCTACCAGACACGGGTGGGCGGCGGCCCGATGCCCACGGAACTAAAGGACGCTACGGGTGACCGGATTCGTGAGCGCGGGCGAGAGTATGGCACGACAACAGGTCGGCCGCGACGCTGCGGCTGGCTGGACCTGGTGGCGGTGAAATACTCAGCCATGCTCAGCGGTGCGACAGGCATCGGGCTGATGCTGCTGGATGTGCTGTCTGGGTTCCAGACGCTGAAGGTGTGTACCGGCTACAGTTATAAGGGTACGCCGCTGGCGAACTTCCCCGCCGATGCCGCGGTGCTGGAACAGGTCGAGCCGATCTACGAGGAACTGCCCGGCTTCACCGAACCGATCGATGGCTGCCGCAGCTTCAACGACCTGCCCGAGGCTGCTCAGCAGTATGTGCGGCGGATCGAAGCCTACGTGGGCGTGCCGGTAAGGATCATCAGCGTGGGGCCGCGACGCGACCAGACACTGGTAAGGTAAATCCGAAGCCCGAAATCAGAAACAGGGTTTGAAATCCAAAATCCGAAGGACCTGCTCATTCGCCATTAGACTCGTCATTCACACCCCCCATGGCCATACCGACCCACAATCCTGAAGCGACCGCGCGAGCATTGGCGCAGCTTGGGCTGCCTTCTGAGGCGCTGCCGCGGCACATTGCCATCATCATGGATGGCAACGGGCGGTGGGCGCAGGCACGCGGGCAACGGCGGATCGTGGGGCATCAACACGGCGCCAAGGCGGTACGGGCGATTGTCACCGAGTGCGCGACGCTGGGCATCGAGGTGCTCACGCTCTACAGCTTCTCGGTGGAGAACTGGAAGCGGCCGGCGGAAGAGGTGTCGTTCCTGATGGACCTTTACGTCGAGTACCTCCATGCGGAGCGAAAGACGATGATGGACAACAACGTGCGTTTCGTGCAGATCGGCCGACGCGCGGGGCTGCCCGATGCAGTGCTCCAGGCGATCGATGAAACGACCGAGGCGACACGCAACAACACAGGGCTGACACTGGCGCTGGCGATCAATTACGGGTCGCGGGCGGAGATCACCGACGCGGTGCGTGCCATCGCTGCCAGGGTAAAGGCGGGCGAGCTGGACATCGACGCGATCGACGAGGCAACGGTAGCCAACCATCTATACACCGCGGGGCTGCCAGACCCCGATCTTCTGGTGCGCACCGCCGGGGAGATGCGCATCAGCAACTACCTGCTGTGGCAGATCAGCTACGCGGAGTTGTACGTTTCGGAGCTGTGCTGGCCTGACTTTGATGTGGCGGAGCTGCACGAGGCAATACGATCGTTCGCGGGCAGAAAGCGGACGTTTGGTGCGGTGTTGTAAGCGCGGTTGGGGGGATGGTTGTCGGATCGGGAGACGGCTGCGCAAAGCCGCGAGCGGCTGCAATGGTGGGTGACCTTTCTCTTTGCGGCTAAACTCTTCGCATGGCGCGACGGCGAATGAGCATCGGGGATGTGGTCGACCTGGAGTATCGCCTGGCGCGCGATCAATGGGATTCCTCACGACAGGAACTCAACGAGCGTGACGCGGCGATCGCGGCGGAGATCGACGCCGGTTCGCTGGATGATGCGGCACTGGTGATGCGCTGGCTGGATGCGGTGCGGGCACAGGATGGGCAGGCAATCGGCCGAACAATCGACACAACAATCGAAACGGCGCGCGGGCTGGCGCTGGGCGGCGGCGTGCTCATCGGCGCATCAATCGTCACAGCGTGGCTTTCCATCGAAAGTGGCAAGCCGATCAACGCGATCCACTTCTGGGGAGCGCTGGTTGGTCTTCAGATCGTGTTTCTGCTGCTGACGCTGACCGCGCTGATGCTGCCGGGTGCGGCGAAGCGCGTCCTGTTGGGGCCCATGCGGGCACTGGCGGTGGCGATCACATGGATCAGCTCGCGTTTCCTGCGCGGGCATCGCGAAGCGATCCGGGCTGTCAGCGGCATGACCGAACGCTATGCGAAGCTCTACGGCCGATTGCGATTATGGCTGTTCATGCAGATCGTCCAGTTCTTCGCGCTGGCGCTCAACATCGGGATCATCGCCACGTTTATCGCGCTGGCGATTGTGAGTGATCCGGCGTTCGGCTGGCGCAGCACGCTGTTGAGCGATGAGGCAACACATCGGGCAACACAGATCATCGCGCTGCCATGGGCGTGGCTTGTGCCCGAGGCAACACTGACACTGGAGGATGTGGAGGCGACACGTTATTCGAGTCTGGATGCGACGTTCATCGAGCAGTTTCGCTCGCGGCAGGCGGCGGGTGTGTGGGCGGCGTGGTGGCCATTTCTGCTCGCATCGCTGATCGTGTATGGATTGTTACCGCGGCTGGTGCTTGCAACGGTGAGTTCCTGGCGGCTGAGTCACATGTTGCGTGCGATGCCGCCAATGCATGGCGCGGTGATTGAACTGCGCGAGCGATTGCGGCGGCCTCGCATCGACACACGCGGGGTTGGCACCGAAAAGACAAGCCCATCGTCAACCGCGAATGAGTCGAGGATGGTTGAACCAGTGCACGCCGAATCGGTGCTGGTGATGGCCTGGTCGGGTGTGACAGCGGATGAACCGACGCTGCGGCAGTGGGTGGCATCGCGACTGGGCGGAAACGTGGCGGCGGTACATCGTGTGGGCGGAATCGACGTCGCTGCTGATCGCGCAGCCCTGACCGCGGCAAAGCAGGCATCAGCCAACACAACGATCGCGCTGGTGGTGGAAGCGTGGGAGCCGCCGGTGGGCGACTATCTCGATTTTCTGCAGGAACTACGGGCCGTCGCAGGGCCGACACGCCTGATCGCGATACTGCTTTATTCACCGTCGCCGGTGCAGGCATCGCAGATTGCATTATGGCGATCGCATCTGGGAGCACTGGGTGATCCCTGGCTTCGCGTACTGTCCCTGAACACGGAGGCAGCGGCATGAGCGTGCCCCGGTTCGTTGTGGTCGGCCACGTCAATCGCGGTAAGTCGAGTGTGGTGTCGACGCTCGCAGCCGATGAATCGGTGCGTATCGCATCCGATGCCCCGACGACACTGGAATGCCGCACATTTCCGATGCGTGTGAATGATCGCGTGCTGTATGAATTGATCGACACCCCCGGTTTTGAGCGGCCGCGACAGATGCTGCAGTGGCTTCGTGAGCACGAAACAACCACGGGGCAGCGGCGACATGTCGTGGAGCAGTTCGTGCGCGAGCATGCGGGTGACCCAATGTTCGACAAAGAATGCAAGCTGCTCAAACCGGTGCTGGAGGGCGCGGCGGTGCTGTTTGTGGTGGACGGCTCCGTGCCCTTTACCGAGCAGCACGAATATGAGATGCAGATCATCCAGTGGACCGGTCAGCCACGCATGGCGCTGATCAACATGATCCACGAAGAGAACTACATCGATCAGTGGCGGCCCGTGCTGGATCAATACTTCAACCTCGTACACGAGTTCGATGCGCACGAGGCGAGCTTTCATGATCGCATCCGATTGATTCGCGCGTTGCGCGAGATTCACAAGCCGTGGGAGGCGGCGCTGAACGAGGCCATCGACGCCCTGATGACCGAACGCCAGCAGCATCTGCACGATGCTGTGGCTGAGATCGCGTCGATGCTGGTGCGGATGCTGACGCTGGTGAAGACCAAGCGGTTGTCCGCAGAAGCAGATGTGGAGCCACACAAGGAACCGCTGGCACGAGCCTATTTCGACGAACTACGACGAATGGAGGCGCGTTGCCGGGATGCGATCAGCACGATCTATCGTCGCGAGCAGTTTCAGGTGAAACAGAGCGAGCTTTCCGCAGCGCAGGATGACCTGTTCAGTCAGGATGTCTGGTTGCGCTTCGGGCTTTCACGCGGGAAACTGGCCGCTGGCGGCGCAGCCACGGGTGCGGCAACGGGTGGAATGATCGATGCCGCGGTGGGCGGGGCGAGCTTTCTCCTTGGCGCGGTGGTGGGCGGCATTGTTGGCGCGGGGGTGGGGTTGCTCAGCGCGATGAGCCTGCCGCGTGCGCAGGTCGTCGGGATGCGTATGGGAGGGAAGGAACTGCGCATCGGGCCGATGCGCAACGTACAGTTCCCGTGGATCGTGCTGGGCAGGGCGCTGGAGCATCACCGCATCGTCTCGGGTGCGCCGCATGCCAAACGCGGCAGCGTGGAGGCGACCGGCGAGGCGCGTTCCGCCGTCGAACAGATCAGCGATGAGCATCGCAAAGCGATCAATCACGCATTCGCACGGCTGCGTAAACTGCCCGATGCCGTCACGCGCGAGGAGATCCAGTTCGAGCTGACCGATCGACTGAAGACGGTGCTCGCCGAGCAGGAAGCGATGGAGCCGGGGGCGGAGCATGTCTGAAGCCGAAGCCACCTACGTTTCGCGGGGCGGGTACAAGCTCGCCGCGGCACTGGATGCGTTCAGTATCGACCTGCGCGGTGCCGTGTGTGCCGACCTGGGCTGCTCGACCGGCGGCTTCACCGACTGCATGTTGCAGCGCGGGGCAGCGAAGGTGTACGCGGTCGACACAGCCTACGGCCAACTTGCATGGAAGCTGCGACAGGATCCGCGCGTAACGGTGCTGGAACGCACCAATGCGCTGCACTTCGATCCCATGACGCTGGAAGAGTTCACCGGCTGTGACCTGGTGACGATCGACATGAGCTGGACGCGCCAGCAGCACGCGGTACCGGCGGCACTGCGCTGGGTGAAGCGCGGGCCGATGGGCGAAGCAACCGGCCGAATCATCAGCCTCATCAAACCGCATTACGAACAGGCGCAACCGCCGCAGCATGGCCGGCGCGGTCGGGGCAACCCGAAGCAGGTCATCCTCGATGCGTCGCAGGCGCGGCAGGTGCTGGAAGCGACGCTCGCCACGCTGCCACGATTCGGCGTCGAGGTGGCGCAGTGGATCGAATCGCCCATCCGTGGCGGCGCCAAAGGCGGTCAGGGCAACATCGAATATCTGGCGCTGCTGATTCCGCAGCCGGTCTGAGCCGTCCCTCGCATGCACGACCGGGGCTTGCACCCGCCGTTCGATCATCTATTCTGACACAAACCACTATCGAGGAGTTGCCGAATGCTAAAGACGCGGCTGCTGCAACCGGAGATTCTGGCGGTGCTGGCACGGGCGGGTCACGGCTCGCAGATTCTGATCGCGGACGGAAACTATCCCGCAGTGACGACGCTGGGGCCGCGCGCCAGGCTGGTGAGCCTGAACCTGTCGCCGGGGCTGGTCACGTGCACGCAGGTGCTCGAGGCGCTGGTGGCGACGGTACCCATCGAGGCGGCCGCGGTGATGCAGTACGACACGACCGGGCCCTACGGCCGGCAGGAGGATCCGCCCATCTGGGCTGAGTTCGACCGCATCTTTCGCGAGGCTGGCAACCCGCTGACC
>CALKHT010000057.1 GCA_937988825.1 uncultured Phycisphaeraceae bacterium | reverse complement strand
GCTGCTTATTGCTTATTCACCCCACTTCCTTCCCATTCGCTCGCATTTCAACGAAAAAACTCGCTGCCAGCGCAAACTGATTACTGATTGTTGATTACTGATGGATTACTGATTACTGCTTATTCTTCACGCTCTTTTCTCTTCCGTTTCTCGCGCATCCTCGTTACACTGGCCAACTGGTTATAAGACACTCGATCGGGGGCGAGGCTTCGCAACGAAGCTGACCCTTTCTCAGTAGCTATTCACCCGCGCCCGGATGGTGATGCTGTAAAAGGGCCGCACGTCGGTCCTGAGGCTGGAAGCTCGTACAACCTGTTTTGAGGGAGGTGCGCTATGATCGGCACCGCCGCGCTGGAACGGTCCGTCCGCGAGTTGCTTCGACGGGTGATGGTTCGGGCTGCGCATTCGCCGGGGGGCAACGGTCGTCGTCGGCTTGATCTGGATGCATCAACGGTTCGATGGATGTTGCCACGACTGGTGGGTCTGGTGGACGACCTGGGTGACGGGCCGATCGAGCAGCTTCGCCCGGCCGTGCGCCGTATGTTGATGGAACAGGCGTTTGTGGACGACCGGGGCGATGCGGTGATGACCGATCAGGAGCGTCGGCTGATCGACAGCCAGACCGACACAATCCTGCGCATTCTTGCTCACGCCCGCCGCCGGGCTCACGCATCGCGGCAGTGGTCATCAGTGCCGGTGACGCCGCAGATGTACGGGTGATGAGCGCGTGAAGCAAATAGAGCACGGTCGGGCCGCATTTCTCTGCGCCTGTTCGTCCTTCTCTTCCAAAATTTCTCGCGCGAGGATGTAACGATCGGGCGTTTCGCGACATCTATTCAAAGGGGGGCGATGCGCGCCCATGGGTCGGCGCACGTACGGAACGACTGAATCTGCGTGCGAGTGAAGCATGATGCATGGCATGGCGGCAGTGGGACGGGCAGCACTGGTGCTGCTTCTGGTCTGGTGCGGGGCGGCAAGGGGACAGATGGAGCTGAGCGCGGGCGACCGCGTGGTTCTGCTGGGGGGCACGTTCCTCGAACGTGAGGGCCGCGATGCCTACATCGAAACCGCGCTGACGAGCTACTGGCCCGACCGGCACATCACCTTCCGCAATATGGGCTGGTCGGGCGATACCGCGGCCCTGGATGCGTGGAGCTACCCCGCCTCCAACTCGCACATCGGGCATCCCGGCTATCGGCTGCTGCACGAACTGCTGACGGAATACAAGCCAACGGTGATCGCGGTGCAATATGGCTCCGCCGAGGCGTTCGAGGGGGATGCCGGCCTGGACAAATTCACCACCAACCTGAACCGCCTGCTGGATGAACTGGCCGGGACGAGCGCGAAGCTGGTGCTGGTCACCCCCGTGCCGCATGAGCGGGTTCCCGGCGGTTCGGTCGATCCTGAGCCGTACAACACAAAGCTGGCGCGCTACTGCGATGCGATCAGGGCGGTCGCACAGGAGCGCAACCTGCCGGTGGTGGATCTGTTCAGCGTTTTTCACGCCGCGCAAAACGCCACGAATCCCCCTGCTCTGACGGACAACGGTGTACATCTGACGGCTACGGGCTACCGTCGTGCCGCGGACCTGGTGCGACAGTCACTGGGGCTTGCCCCCAATGAATGGCGCGTCGAGATCAGCGGTGTCGAAGGCATCATCCGCGAGCCGGTCGGCACGCGCATCGAGCACATGACCGCAACGTCAAGACACCGCGTGGTGATGACGCTGCGCGACGATCGCCTGCCTGATCCGCCTTCACCGGGCGATGACACATCCGCGGCGGACCCGCTCGTCAGGCGCACGCTCATCGTGCGCGATCTGGCTCCGGGCAACTACACGCTGCGCATTGATGAGCAGCCGGTAGCAACTGCTTCAGCGCAGGCGTGGGCTGCGGGCGTGACGATCGCTCGCGGTCCGGAGTTCGATCAGGCTGAAGCGCTGCGGCAGGCCGTCGCCGAGAAGAACCTGACCTGGTTCCATCGCTGGCGGCCACAGAACGAAACGTATCTCTACGGCTTTCGCAAGTATGAGCAGGGGCAGAACGCGGCTGAGATTCCGCTGTTCAACCCGCTGATCGAAAAGCAGGAGCGTCGCATCGCCGAGCTGCGTGTCCCGGTGTCGCGACGGTATGAGTTGACGCGCGTGGATGAGGAGCGGTGATGCGCATCGCGGCACGGATGAAGTTCGCGGCGGCATGGATGGCAGCGGCATGGCTGGGCACACTGCCCACCCTGGCGCAGCAGCAACAACCGCAGCAGGAGCCAACCACCGAACACCCCGACGTCGAGCTTCGCACATTTGAAGTGGCTGAAGGCTTTGAGGTCAATCTCTTCGCCTCCGAGCCGATGATCGTCAACCCGCTGAACATCAACTGGGATGCGCACGGGCGGATGTGGGTCGCCACCAGCGAGATCTATCCGCAGATCCTGCCGGGCCAGACGCCCAGCGACAAGATCGTGATTCTGGAGGACACGGATGGCGACGGCCGGGCCGATCGCCACACCGTGTTCGCGGACAACCTGCTCATTCCCACGGGCGTGCTGCCGGGCGATGGCGGCGTGTATGTCGCAGCGTCAACCGAACTGTTGCACCTGGTCGACACGGACGGCGATGGCAAGGCGGATCGCACGCGCGTCGTGCTCTCGGGCTTCGGCACGGGCGACACGCATCATCTCATTCACTCGCTGCGCTGGGGGCCGGACGGCCGCATGTACTTCTCCCAGTCGCTGTACATCCACAGCCACGTCGAGACGCCACACGGCGTGCATCGTCTGCACGGCGGGGGCATCTGGCGTTTCGATCCGCGCACGTGGGAACTGGATGTCTACGTGCGCGGGTTCGTGAACACGTGGGGACACGAATTCGATCGTTTCGGCCAGTCGTTCGCGACGGATGGTGCGTACGACCAGGGCATTCACTACGCCTTTCCCGGCAGCGCGCACAATCTGGCAGTGAACTGGCCACGGATTCTGCATGGCCTGAACCAGGCGCAGCCGAAGCTGTGCGGTCTGGCGATCGTCAACGGCAGGCACATGCCCGACGACTGGAACAACGCGATGATCGGCAACGATTTTCGCGGTCACCGCGTCTATCGCTTCAAGGTCAGCGAACAGCCCGGCACGAGCAACTACATCAGCATCCCGGCGGAGGACCTGATTCGCTCCACGCACCCGGCATTTCGACCCGTCGATGCAAAAATTGGTCCCGATGGCGCGCTTTACATCGTCGACTGGTGCAACCCGATCATCAATCACGGCGAGGTCGACTTCCGCGATCCACGCCGGGATAAACGGCACGGGCGCATCTGGCGTGTCACCGCGAAGGGGCGACCGCTGGTTCAGCCCCCCACCATCGCGGGCGCACCGGTGGAGGAACTCTTCGACGCGCTGTCGCATGTGGAGGACTGGACGCGCTCGATGGCGCGTCGTGAACTGGTCGAGCGCGGCCGCGATGAAGTGCTGCCCGTGCTGGATAAGTGCCTGGCGCAACTCACGCGCGACGATGCATGGGCGGAGCATCATCGCCTTGAAGCGCTTTGGGTGAAGCAGGGACTGAACGCACCCGATCGGGCGCTGCTGGAGCGCGTGCTGGCAGCGGGTGATGGACGCGTGCGGGCAGCAGCGGTGCGTGTGCTGGCAGACTGGCGACATCACTTCCCCGACACGCTCGATCAACTGACAAAGCTCGTGCACGATGACCATCCGCGTGTGCGGCTGGAGGCGGTCAACGCGCTGCGACTCATCGGCACGCCGCGCGCGGTGGAAGTCGCCTTCCGCGTGCTCGATCATCCGACCGATGTAAACCTCGATTACGCGCTGTGGCACATTGCCTGGAGCCTGCGCGATGCGTGGCTGGCGAAGCTGGCCACGGGCGAGGTGACGTTCGATGGTGACATGCGCAAGCTCGGTTACGCGCTGAAGGCGGCGGGCGATCCAGCCGCGGTACAACCGCTGGTGAAGCTGATCCAGAGCCAGGCGGTGCCCGCTGAGTCGCAGCCGGAGATGCTGAATCTGATCGCGCAGTCGGGCGGACCGACGGAACTGGGCATGGTGTACGAGCTGGCGGTGTCGGATCGCTTCACCGCGGCGCAGCGAGCGGAAATGCTGCTGGCGGTGGCGCGGGCGATGCGGCAGCGTGACATTCGTCCTGCTGCGGACTGGTCGCAACTGGAAAAGCTACTGTTGGAAGGCCAGGCCCCGCTCGCCGCCGCCGCTGCGCAACTGGCTGCCGTCGCGCGCACAGAAGCGCTGCGACCAGCCCTTGCGCGGCTGGCAGGCGATGCAAACCGGGCCGAGATCGTTCAGCGGGCCGCGGCTGAGGCGCTGGCGAGCTTCAACGGCGAAGCCGATCGCGCCACGCTTATCGAGCTGGCACAGCCGGCCCATCCGTGGCGCACGCGTGTACTGGCGGTTTCGGCACTCACGGGGATTGATCCCGCCGTCGCCGCCCCGCATGCGGCGCAACTGCTGAAGCAAACGCCCGCCGATCAGGATGCGACGCCGATCTTCCAGGCGTTCCTGCGCCGCAAAGGCGGCCCTGAGGCGCTGGCTGAAGCGCTGGAAAAAAGCGATCTGCCCGAGGCCGTCGCCCTGGCGGGCACCCGCGCGGCGGAATCGGCCGGGGTGGATGCCAGTCGACTGCACGAGGTGCTGCAGCGGCTGGGCGGGCCGAAGCCCAGCCGGCGTGACATGTCCGCCGATCAACTGGTGAAGCTGATCGAGCGCGTGCGTACCCAAGGCGATGCGCATCGCGGCGAGGCGGTCTTCCGCCGGGCGGATCTGGCCTGTATGCAATGCCACGCCATCGGCGGCGCGGGCGGACAGGTCGGACCGGACCTTCGCACCATCGGCACCAGCGCACCGGTCGACTACCTCATCGAATCAATCCTCCAGCCCGACGCCAAAATCAAGGAGGGCTATCACCAGACCGTCGTGCATACGAACGACTTTGAGGTGATCGCCGGCGTCGTGGCTGCATCGACCGACAGCCACATCATCCTTCGCGATGCGTCGGGTTACGAGCACCGCATCGATCGGGCTGACATCGAAAGCTCCACGACGAGCCAGACATCGATCATGCCCGCAGGACTGGCTGACCTGATGAGCGATGCGGAGCTGATCGACCTGGTGAAGTTCCTCTCGGTGCTGGGGGCGGACAGCGCCTTCACCGTGGGCACGCAGCCAGTGGTGCGACGGTGGCGCGTGCTGCACGACGGGCCGGAGGTCGCAGCGGTGCTCGCATCGAACGCCTCGCAGGCCACGAATGACACGTCCAATGCGCTGTGGACACCGGCGTACAGCACCGTGAGTGGCGCACTTCCACTACAGGATCTGCCAGTCGTTGCCGCGAACGGGCGATCGCTGCGCATCGTGCGGTTCGAGGTAGAGCTGGCGGCACCAAGCCGGTTAACGCTCAGCTACAACGATGCGACGGGTGTGACGGTACTTACACCGCTCGCCAATGCACTCACCGCCGGTCGACACGCGGTCACGCTCGCCATCGATGCCGGCCGCACCACGCCGCTGCGCATCGAGGTTCACGCGGAGGATCCGACCGTCCACGCACAGATCATCGCGGGACGGTGAAAATTGTCCGTCACCGCCGCCGAACACTGACAACGTGACACCACGTACTACCCGCGGCCTGTTCAACGGCCGGCTGGATCAGTACGCTATCCGTAAGGATGACAAAACTGGCGGTTCCCATCATGGTGCGTTCGCTCGAGCGAGCGCTGACGGATGCTGTTCGGGCGGCGGAGCTGGGGGCGGACCTGATCGAATTCCGACTCGACGACTTCGCCGACCACTTCAACGATGTACCCACGCTGGTGGAGCAATCCCCCCTGCCGTGCATTCTCACCTGCCGGCCGACGTGGGAGGGCGGGCACTTCACCGGCAGCGATGACGATCGTGCAGAACTGCTGAAGCTGCTGGCGGATACGCAGACGCAGCCGGCATACATCGACATCGAGCTGGCGGCCTATCAGCGGTCGCCGAAGCTGCGCGACGCTGTCAACGATGTGGTGGACCATCCCGGACAGATCGGCTCCACGACGACGGGGCTGATCCTTTCCAGCCACGATTTTGAGTCCCGGCCGGCGGACCTGTACCAGCGCATCGAGGCGATGGCGGCAGCACCAGCCTGCCGGGTCATCAAGGTCGCCTGGCGCGCCCGGTCACTCCGCGACAACCTCGAAGCCTTTGAAATCCTCAGCCAGCGGCACAAGCCCACCATCGCCCTGTGCATGGGTCCTTATGGCCTGCCCAGCCGGGTGCTGGCGCGTAAGTTCGGAGCACTGCTCACGTTCGCATCGCTGGATGAGCAGTCCGCCTCCGCCCCGGGCCAGCCCACCGTGGATGAACTCAAACGCCTTTACCGCTGGGACGCCATCAACGCCCAGACGCGCGTCTACGGTGTGATCGGCTACCCCGTGGGCCACTCGCTCAGCCCCCACATCCACAACGCGGGCTTCACCGCGGCACAATACAACGGCGTCTACCTGCCCATGCCCATCCCCCCTGAGTATGAACACTTCAAGGCGACAGTGGGCAGTTGGCTGGACATGCCCAGCCTGCATTTCCGCGGGGCGTCGGTGACGATTCCCCACAAGGAAAACCTGCTGCGTTTCGTTGAGGAACGCGGCGGCCGCATCGACCCGCTCGCTCAGCAGATCGGGGCTGCCAATACGCTCATCGTGGCGGACGATGGCACACTGGAAGCGGTGAATACCGACTGCCTCGCCGCCCGGGATGCCGTGTGCGACAACCTGGGCATCGATCCCAGCGAACTGGCGAGCATGCGTGTGGCAGTGATCGGGGCCGGTGGCGCCGCCCGCGCGGTGGTGGCGGGATTCGCCCGACACGGCGCGACCGTCGTCATTTACGCCCGCAACCTCGAAAAGGCCCAGGCGCTTGTCGATGCGATGCATGACCTGCCCGGCGCGGGCAAAATCGTTGCGGTCCGGCTGGAGAAACTGTGCGACTCCTGCTGCCAGGTCTACATCAATTGCACGCCGCTGGGCATGCACCCGGATGTGAACTCGACGCCCATGCCGCGCGAGAAGATGACACCCGGCAAGGGCTGGGGGCCAGGCACGGTGGTGTTCGACACGGTTTACAACCCCGTCAACACCCGCTTCCTGCGCGAAGCACGGGCGGCCGGCTGCGTGACCATCCCCGGCACCGAGATGTTCCTGCGGCAGGCGGCAGCCCAGTTTCGCCACTGGACCGGGCAGGATGCCCCCATGGACATCTTCGAGAAAACCCTGACCGCCCACCTGTAACCGCTCATCAAAGGATGTGAGACAGGCATGAAGCATCTGCGAGAGGAGTTGTGGTTCGAGGTACCCCAGCGTCGCGGCTACATCAACATCACCCGCCAGGTACAGGACCTGGTGAAAAAGAGTGGCGTGCAGAACGGGCTTTGCCTCGTCAACGCGATGCACATCACCGCCAGCGTCTACATCAACGACGCGGAGGAGGGGCTGATCCAGGACTACGACGACTGGCTGGAAAAGCTCGCCCCGCATGAGCCGACCAGCCAGTACCGCCACAACCTCACGGGCGAGGACAACGCAGACGCCCACCTGAAGCGGCAGATCATGGGCCGGGAGGTGGTGGTGGCAATCACGGATGGCCGGCTCGACTTCGGCCCGTGGGAGCAGATCTACTACGCCGAGTTCGACGGCCGCCGCCGCAAACGCGTGCTGGTCAAGATCATCGGGGAGTGATGCGGTTCAGCTCAGCCATGCACGTTGGGCATTCCGCCGCCGATATAATTGCCGTACAGGTGAGGAGACCTGCCGCCATGAGAACATCCCTCTGGTTGATGCTGCTGGCAGCCGGGCTGATGCTCGCCGGCTGCGGTTCGGAAGCCACGCGACCGACATCGACGGCGTCTTCATCGTCCACCACAGCCCCTGCCCCAACCCCAGCTTCCTCCACGACGGAACCGGCCGCCGCCTCCACGGAGCCTACCCCCATGACCGAAAATCAGGCCCGCGACAACGCTTCCGCCCCCCAGCGCGCCACCGCCGTCTTCGCCGGCGGCTGCTTCTGGTGCGTCGAGGCGGTCTTCGAACAGCTCGATGGCGTCTACGATGCGGTGTCCGGCTACGCCGGCGGCTCCGCCGAGACCGCCAACTACAAGGATGTCTGCACCGGCACCACGGGCCACGCCGAGGTCGTCCAGATCATCTACGACCCGACCCGCATCAGCTACGAAAAGCTGCTGGAAGTCCACTTCGCCACCCACGACCCGACCACCCTCAACCGGCAGGGCAACGACATCGGCCCGCAGTACCGCTCAGCCATCTTCTACGCCAACGAGGAGGAGCGCCGCATCGCCGAGGCCTACATCAAAAAGCTCCAGGCCTCCGGCAGGTACGACAAGCCGATCGTCACCACCCTCGAACCGCTGGAAGCGTTCTACGAAGCCGAACGCTACCACCAGGACTACGCCCGCCAGAACCCCCTGCAGGGCTACATCCAGGCCGTCGCCATGCCCAAGGTCGAAAAGGTCCGCAAGCTGTTCAAGGACGACCTGAAGGAATAAGCAACAAGCAATTAAGCAATGGGAAATCAAGAGGTTAGGCTGGGCGACCAGCTCCCTCCAAATGACAACGGGCCGCCCAATCGGACGGCCCGCTCATAAACGCCTGTTTACCCCAGACTTACGCCTTGATCGCCGTGATCTTCACCTTCAGGTAATCCTGACGGTGACCCTTGCGGCGGCGGTAGTTCTTGCGGCGGCGATACTTGGCGATCTCGATCTTCGGCCCACGCTCCTCGCCGAGGATGTCAGCCGTGACCGTCGCCCCCTCCACCACCGGCGTGCCGATCTTCGCCGTGGCGCCCTCGCCCACGAACAGCACCCGGTCAAACGTGATCGTCGCCACATCCTGCGGCAGGTCCCGCAGGGCAACCTTGATCACATCCCCTTCATTCACCTTGATTTGCGTACCGCTATCTTCAATGATCGCAAACATCGGGCACCTCTGTAGGCCAGTTGGAAGCCCCGTATCCTACCGCATGCCCGCCGGAAAGGCAAACCGGCTGGAAAAGGCTGGAAAGGCCACAGACTGTGCCATCCCGGGCATCGATGCCCAGCCAACCCCACCGACATTGACGCCCGCAGCAACGTGATCTGCACATACCACACAAAGTTTGCTTTGCCACGTTTGACATCACACAATGCGCCGTATGGCACGCCGGGAATCTGAATCAATGCGAATCGGTTGGACAGCCAGACGGCCTCGAAAGCATCCGCAATCTTTCCTGGCACGAGTTTGAGCAACTCCTGGCTCGCGACCACCCTGACGATGTGACGATTGCTCATCTCGCCTTGCTTTTGCGTTCATTAGTCGATCCAGCAGGCCATTTAAGACTTCCTTTGAGGCTAGTTCAGGATCACCCGCAAGCGCCTGAGCACGATCCTTCGCTTGACGGACCAGTGCTGGCATCAGTCCCCGTAAATCTGCGGCTTGCACTTCCACAGACAGACGCTCCTGTTCATCATCAGGCAGCGACAGGAACAGAAGCATAGCGGACGCATAGACTGTCCACATTCTTTTCTTACCGACGCGATCCACTATCGCCCTGATTTCATCATTGAGCGACTCGGGTAACGCCAAGTTCCTGTTTTTTTCTGTTCCATAAAGCTATATAAGCACAATTCTTTAACGAGGCATTAAGCAGATAAAAATGTTAATCAGTGCTTGGCATCATTGATGTTTGCCAGTCGCGGTACGTCACCTGATTGTTGTTTTCCATTTTCCAGATTGTTGGCCCACTACTTTGTCGGGCGAGGACAACACTGGAAGCTGCGCTGGCGCTCTGGAAGGGAACGTCCTCCACGAAGTAATAGAAATCCGCGTCTTTGTCGCGAAGTTTGCCTTCCGTAACTAGCTGGTCACGGAGCCCCGAAAAGCAGTCCATGAGGGCGCCGCCGCTCTTCGTGCTGTAGAATTTTTTTGTACAACGAATTCACCATCAATCACCTGCATGCGCGCGTTCACTCCGCCGTTGTCGATGACAAAAAACGGAGACCTTGTGACATCGGATTCTACGATCGACTCGATCTTAGGCCTAGGCTGAATCAGATGGAAACCGAGCACCGGCAGCACGATCTATAATTGTGACAAGAAAAACTCCATGTCCGCAATATCGCTTTCCGGCAAGCTCGGTGAAGAGGGATCATTACCATTCTCCAGCACACAACGACTGGCTTCGTGGGCCAGGCCGACAAGCCGGCTTTCAAGATACTTCACGTGTGCCTTGGTCAAATTCTCATCTTTGCTGATGATGAGAGCGCAGCGTGTCCAGAATTCTTTGCTTGCATCAGCCGCATGCTGTTTCAATCTGGCAAAGACGTTGTCACTTTCGCCAATGTACGCCCGCTCGCCATACGGATCATCGGGGTCAGGCCCCGCAAGAATATATGCTCCTGAACGCCGACACTCAGGTCGATCAGCCAAACGCTGAAGGTCCGTTCGGGGACAGACAACCAATTTGCCCGTCCAGTTCATAATTTCCGCTGTCAATATCCCGCTCGGCTTGCCATCAGCCAGAAAGATTCGAATCGTGCGTCCGGTCATGAGCATGGCATTTGCTTGAGGTGAGGAACACATCTCAAATGTTCGCATGTTGCGACCTACGGCGGGGCAACATCACGTTTGACAAGGGAGAACTTACAAGAAATGTGCGCAAACAAAAAAGCCCTTCTGCGGTTAGCAGCGGGCCTCGGTCAAAAAGCGGGTGATGGGATTTGAACCCACGACATTCACGTTGGCAACGTGACGCTCTACCACTGAGCTACACCCGCGTGGTGGTGCAAATTATAGGGAGTCGGACGTGGGGTTCAAGTGGGGTGGTGGAGGCGGGGCTGGAGGTGGGGAACGGGCGTGGCAGGATCCGGGGAGGTGCGTTTTTCGCCGGCTATTTGCGCTCACCCCGGCCCTTTTCCTGGGGAACGGCCCTCAGCCCTGCCCTCTACCGGAGAGAGAGGGGATAAGCAGCGTGATTCCGGACGGATGCAGACCGTACGGCCGGCGAGGGGCCGCAAGGCGGGTGTGGAAAACGGGGATGGGGTTGCCACCGCCGGGGTGAGGGGGTATGGTGGGCTGACAATCCGATGGGTGCCTGTCGGCGGCGTGGCTGCCGGCGGGTGAAAAGGGAAGTGGGGTGCGCGGGTTAGCGAGAGCTGACCTGCAATTCCCCCGCGGACGCGCCGCCGTGATGGGTGGCGACCGTTCACGATGCCACTGTCGGGCCTGCAACGGGCCTGATGGGAAGGCGAGCGGTCGGTACCACACCCTGAGCCGGAAGACCTGCCCGATCGGAGCGCATCAGTGTCCTCGCGACAGGGACACCGCGGATCCGACCTCTGTCTTCCCCTGGGCAGCCGCCGAATCCCGGTCTTTTACGCCCTGCCGCTTGGACGAACCCGTTTTCCACGTTCAGGGGTCAGCTCCGCGCGGCTCGGAGCAAGGGAGGTTCCCAATGGTTCATCGTTATTCCTTCATCGCGTCGGCGTTTGCCTCGGCGGTCATCGCCCTTTTCGTGCTGACCAGCCCGGCTCAGGCGTCGCTGCTGGACCAGGTCCACATCACCTACTGGGCGGGCACGGGCGAGAATGTGAGCATCCTCGTGACCGACTTCGGTGATGCGAGCTTCGCCTTCGGCTACCGCTGGGATGGTGCAGCCACCGCGTGGGACATGATGCAGGCGATCGACGCGGCTGGGGAACTGGCGTTGCTGCACACGGACTTCGGCGGGCTGGGGATTCTCATAGATGAGATCAGCTACGACGGCCACGCGATGGCGGGCGTCTGGCCGGTGACTTACCTGGGCTGGTGGACGAGTGACGATGGGCTGTCGTGGACACCGTCGGGCCTGGGCGTAGCGCAGCAGCCATTGAGCGATGGCGGGTGGTACGGCTGGTCGGTGGAGGATGCGTCGCTGCTGGATGGGCCATTCAATGCGCCGCGGGTGCCGCTGCCTGAGCCGGCAAGCCTGGCACTGGTGGCAGCCGGGGCGGCGCTGGTGCTGGGACGGCGGAACCGTGCGGGCGGCTGCTGATGCGTGGTGGTACCGGAAAGGGGGTTCCGCCATGCGCACAGCATTCACGCTGATCGAGCTATTGGTGGTGATCGCCATCGTGGCGTTGCTGGTGGCGTTGCTGCTGCCTGCTCTGTCTGCAGCGCGGGCCGTCTCTCAGGAGGCGGCCTGCCTCAGCAACGCGCGTCAGACGGCGGTGGCGGTCCTCACCTATGCCCTTGATCACGACGAGCGAGTCGTGCCCAACCGGGTGCACGAGCCGGACAACACGGTGCAGGCAGGCCGGGCGATCTGGTGGTTCGGCGAGGAGGTGGGCGGGCTGGGCGGTTCCGGCACGCCACGCCGTCCGCTGAACAAGCGCGCCAGTCCGCTGGCCCCCTATTTCGGGGGCGACATCCTCGATGGCATGGCCTGCCCGACATTCCCGGCAGACGACCCGCGATTCTTCCCCAAGTTCAGCGAGCGGTCGGCCCACTTCGGGTACAACACGTTCCTCGCGCCATTGTGGCACGAGGGCAAGCCGCCGCGACGGCTGTCGGATGTGCCACGCCCGGCGGGTATCGTGATGTTCGCCGATGCGGTGCACGTCGATGGGTTCAACTACATCAACGGGCAGGAGATGTTCTACGAGCCGCACTACCTGGCGCATTCGGTGCATCCGGGCTGGCGGACGGGGTTTGCGCATTTCCGCCATCGCGGCACAGCCAATCTGGTGATGACGGACGGGCACGGGCGATCGTGGGCGGTCGAGGATGCGGATGAGCATCGCTACGACGTGATCGCGGGCAGTGTGGCAGCGAATCTGGAGAAGGCGGGGGCGACGCCTTCGGTGTATGGGAGGTAGTCACCCACGCACTGTGTGCGTGGGCTTCAAGGGGACGCATTCGACGCAGTTGCTACAATTCGCCGACCATGACTGCAAGCAACAACGGTGACGTCGAAAAGGTTCTGATCATCGGTTCGGGCCCCGCGGGGTGGACCGCTGCCATCTACGCTGCCCGCGCCAACCTCAACCCTGTGGTGTACGAAGGCGTCGCCAAGACGACCCCCTCGCTCATGCTGCCCGGCGGTCAGCTCATGCTCACCACCGAGGTCGAGAACTTCCCGGGCTATCCCGACGGCGTGGAAGGCCCGACCATGATGGAGGACTTCAAGAAGCAGGCGATGCGCTTCGGCACCCGCGTTGTGCCGCAGGACATCGTCGGCTGCGACTTCAGCCAGCGGCCGTTCGTCCTCCGCACCAGCGAGGATGAAATCGTCCGCGCCCACGCGGTCATCATCGCCACCGGCGCGACCGCGAACTGGCTGGGGCTGGAGAATGAGCTGCGGCTGGCGCGTCAGGGTGGCGGCGTGAGTGCCTGTGCCGTGTGCGATGGGGCGCTGCCGATCTTCCGCAATCAGCACCTGGCGGTCGTGGGCGGGGGCGACAGCGCGATGGAGGAGGCCAGTTACCTCACCAAGTTCGCCTCGAAGGTGTACGTGATCCATCGCCGGGATGAGTTCCGCGCCAGCAAGATCATGCAGAAGCGCGTGCTGGAGAACCCCAAGGTGGAGGTGATCTGGAACACGCAGGTGATCGATGTGCTGGGCGATGAGGCGATCCAGGCGGTGCGGCTGCGTAACCTCAAGACCGAAGAGGTGACCGACCTGCCGGTCAAGGGCCTGTTCATCGCGATCGGCCACACACCGGCCACGAGCTTCCTCGACCCGAAACAGATCGAACTGACTGACAAGGGCTACGTGGTGCTGACCGAGCCGCAGCGCAGCCTGACCAGCGTGGAAGGCGTGTTCGCAGCCGGCGATTGCGCCGATGCGATCTACCGTCAGGCGATCACCGCCGCAGGCATGGGCTGCCGCGCCGCCATCGACGCCGAGCGCTGGCTGGCGGAAAAGGGGATCGAGTGACCGACCTGACAGTGCATTGACGCCCGCTTGTGGCATTCACGCCTGACATGGGTTACCGCACTCAGATCGGTGGTCGGTGGTGATGCCCTTCAGGTCATAGCCACAGTGCAGGCGCACTGGCATTTGCTCGCCGCGCAACACTTCAATGATGGCCTGACACCCATCTCTGCCAATGTGCCTTAACCGCCTTTGGCAATTCACGATCACTGTGAGATGAAGACACCTGTCCCCCATTTGTCAGAGATGTCAAAACCATTCGTGCGGATCACATCCAGCACGATGACACCAGTAATGCCATGTTGATGAATTGACGGACAAGCGCTCACGAAGGATCGCGCGGCAGATATGCCCGCAGATGCCGCCGCTGCGCTTTGCTCAGATGCGTCAACTCAGGCACGCTGGACAGTCGCAATAAATCCGAAAGCGGCCGAGCATGATCGACACGATCCTCCGGAATAATCTTGCTTTGTAAATCCGCATCGCCCCGGTAACGCGATCGCTGTCGGCCCGGTTGGATTTTCGCGCAGCGTGGCCCGGGTCTTGAAAAATGGTAACATAGGTGAGTGCTGCTCACCTGCGATGTACCGCTTCGTGGCGAAGTGTCCGCCAGGCACTCTGAACCGGGAGCTCGCTCGTGCTTGTGCTGATTGTGGTACGCGGCCCCGCCAAGGGTCAGGTGATTCAACTGCCCGACGATACTGATCGCTGGGTGATTGGTCGTAAGCGTCAGCCCGGCAGTCGCATGGTCTGGCTGCAGGATACGCGCATCTCCCGTCATCATGGCGACCTCATGTACCGCGATGGCATGTGGTACATCCGAGATGTCGGCTCCAGCAACGGCACTTTCATCAATCAACAGCCTCTGCGCCCCGGTGACGGATGGCGCGCCCTGCATGATGGCGATCAGATCGCAATGGGCCGCACGGTCATGGTCGCCGGCTACGTCGAGGGGATGCAGCGCAGCAGCGCCGCACCCGCGCAGACTTCGCAACCGCAAACGGCCGGACAGACGCACGATGATGCAAATGATCGCAACGCTGGCGTAGCACGCAGCGCATCGAAACCTCAACAGGCGACGATCGACCAGCATGATGCGTCCGATGCCGGGCATGAGGATGAGGCGGCTGTCTTCGATGAGAACGGTGAAAGCATCATCGGCGTGCCGTTCGTTCTGAACGAGGATGAGCTTGTCGATGATGCGGAAGTGCAGCGGCTGCGGCTGACGGATGAGCCGCAGATCCGTGAGGCACTCGGGCCCTCACCCCTGCCCTCTCCTGAAGAAAGAGGGGGGATGACGCAGACTGCCCCCGGGGATGATGCGTCGCCGGATGATGAAGTGGTCCACGCGGGTGCGGCTGCGGATTCGGTGGTGGATGCGGTGGATCATGCGGTCGCAGCGGCGGATTCGGCTATTGATGCGGTCGACAAGCTGCTTGCCGAGGTTCTGCACGATGAAGCTGCCGATGATGCAGATGACCCCGATGACGGCGGCTCGGATGGCCCCGCCGCGAAACACGCATCATCTGAGCCGGACGCTTCCGATATCGCCGACGCCGCGGACCAACCCGAACCATCTGATGGGGATGATTCCGCCAGTGCGATTGCTGACACCTCCGGGCCACTATCTGCGCCAACCTGGCGCGATCTGCTGGAGGACCAGCCCGTCCCACAGAAACGCCCGGCCCTGGCATGGAAAGTCGCGGCCGCCCTGGTGCTCGGCGCGGGTGCCTGCTTCGCGTTTTATCTGGTAAGCAACACCACCGGCCCCACCGATCGAACCGTCACCACGGGGGCGCAGCGCCCCAACGATCGCGCCGACACAACCGCCCTTGCGACACCGATTACGCCGCAGCCCGAATCCGCGCCAGCCGAACCCCCGCACTCCTCGCGCGACCTGCCGGGCGTGAATCAGCCACCTCAGCCCCCGGCCCCACCCGAACAGGCTGAAAAGCCCGCGGATCGTGTCGTTACCAGGAACGGCACCGAACCTCCGCTCCCATCGGGCGGCCCCTCCGAACCCACGCCACTTACCGATACCCCCGGCACCTCCTCCAGCGATGTGGCGCCGGATCTGGCGGAACGCGAACTCGACCGCCCCCCTGCTGCCGAGCGGCTCGCCTCCGCCATGCTT
>CALKHT010000056.1 GCA_937988825.1 uncultured Phycisphaeraceae bacterium | reverse complement strand
TCGCCCTGACGGATGGCGTCGACGACATCCTGGCCTTCGATGACGCGGCCGAAGACCGAATGCTTGCCGTCCAGCCAGGGGGTGGCCACGTGGGTGATAAAAAATTGGGAACCGTTGGTGTTTGGTCCGGCATTCGCCATGGAAAGGACGCCCGGGCCGTCGTGTTTGAGGTCCGGGTGGAACTCATCGGGGAAGGTGTAGCCCGGTCCGCCGGTGCCGGTGCCGTGGGGGCAGCCGGTCTGAATCATAAAGTTGGCGATGACGCGATGGAACTTCAGGCCGTCGTAAAACCCTTTGCTGGCGAGCTTTTCGAAATTGGCGACGGTACGCGGCGCTTTCTCGGTTTCGAGACGAAGCTTGATCGTGCCGCGACTGGTTTCGATGGTGGCGGTCTTCATGGAGAAGGTTCCTGAATCAGGGATGGCCGGGGCCAACCAGTGTAGCGTCCCCGGCGATGGAAGAAAGTTCAATGGAATTTGAGGCTTGTCCGCGCCAAAGGCGTTCAGGTTGGCTAGGCTAATGAGGTCACACGTGGTATGCTGATGACCACACTGTAAGGGCGTGCCTGATGCACGTATCGTTTTCGGGGGACCGCCGGGGAACCCGAGATTCACCCGTTAGCCTTCTTCATGCACGCCTATTCCCTTGTTGTTTACCAAATGGATTGTCTGGACGGGCTTCGCCTGGGCTGAGCCGCGCGACCTGTTTGATTTCCCTTGTCAGGAGTTGGATCGATGAGTCAGAGCATGGGCAACGTCGGAGCAGGAGTACCGCAAGTGCTGAAGCCTGCGGACGTTGAGCCACAGGAAAGTATGCAGGCGGCAACGCCGGCCCGGCCGGTCGAGGACCCGGAACTGGTCCGGGCCATTCAGCGCAACCGCGCTCGGGCACTGGACTGGCCCGTCGTCCTGGGCATCACCGCGATGCACATCGGCGCGATCGGCGCCTTCTTCCCCAGCATGTTCACCTGGACCGGGCTGGTCGTTTTCCTCGTCATGGTCTGGGTGACGGGCAATCTGGGCATCACTCTCTGTTACCACCGGCTGCTCACCCACCGCAGCTTCAAGACGCCCAAGTGGTTCGAATATTTCCTGACCATCTGCGGCTGCCTGGCGTGGCAGGGTGGGCCGGTGCAATGGGTGGGTGTCCACCGTATCCACCACAAGCACTCGGATGAGCATGAAGACCCGCACACGCCGCGCCACGGCTTCACCTGGGCGCACATCCTCTGGTGCATGAAAAAGGAAGCGGACGGCCAGCGAGGTGTCGACGCCGCCAAGGACCTGCTGCGTGATCCGGGCCAGCGACTGCTCAACCGATTCTTCTGGGTGCCGCAGTTCGTGCTGATCGGCCTGCTCTACTTCGGCGGGGAGCTGGCTTCCAACTACGTCTCGGCGAGCGGCCTGTCCTGGGTCATCTGGGGCGTGTTCCTGCGGACCATCGTGGTCTACCACGGCACGTGGTTCGTCAACTCGGCAGCCCACACCTGGGGCTACCGCAACTACGAAACAGAGGATGGCTCCACCAACCTCTGGTGGGTGGCGCTGATCTCCTTTGGTGAAGGCTGGCACAACAACCACCACGCCCATCAGCGTTCCGCAGCCCACGGCCTGCGCTGGTATGAGTTCGACCTGACCTATTGGCAAATCCGCTTCCTGGGACTGATCGGCCTGGCACGCGACATCGTGCTTCCCAAGCCGGAGCAGTTGCCCAGGTAACAAACGATTGAGCTTCGACGTCAAGGAGTCTTGGCGCCCTGGCGTTTATTCCCCTGCAAACAAGGTACTGCGCAACGCCTCAGCATAGCGCTTCGCATCCACATGCCAGAGTCCGCCGTGGCCGGCGCCGGGGAACTCGACGATGCGGCCGCGCGGTGCCGACTGGGCGATGCGTCGACCGGAGGCGATGTTACAGATCGGGTCGTCGCAGCCGTGCAGCACGAGCAGCGGGCATCGCAGTTGGGCTGCCAGTTGCGGGCCGTCGTAGCTGCCATAGCCGGGGATGAGCTGTCGCAGCACCTGCGTTGCCAGCCAGGCGAAGGGCTGAGCGGGCAGGCGATCGCGTCGCAGCCGGGCTGCCACCGGTTCGGCATCGCGGCAGTAAGGGCCGTCCAGGATCACTGCCGCCAGTCGATGCGGCGCATCGTCGCGCGACAACGCAGCCGCCGCCCGCAGTGTTGCCG
This sequence comes from uncultured Phycisphaeraceae bacterium, assembly GCA_937988825.1. Taxonomy (GTDB): domain Bacteria; phylum Planctomycetota; class Phycisphaerae; order Phycisphaerales; family Phycisphaeraceae; genus CALKHT01. The sequence continues at coordinate 63,541 of CALKHT010000056.1, read as the reverse complement.
TCGACCCCATCGAAGAACCAACGAGTACAACCGGTCGGCCGTCGCGGTTGACCTGATTGAGCAGTTGCAGCAGATCCTCCGCCTCGCGCACACCCAGCGTGGTCGTGTGCGCGGTGGAATCACCATGGCCGCGCACATCATAGACCACCACCCGACTGGCATAGGGCACATACGCCGTCGCCTTCGACAGTGACCCGTACCGGCTGTTCGCCCAGCCATGCGTCAGTACGACCAGCGGCCCCTCGGGCGACTTTCCCTTGATCACCCACCCCGGTGCGCTCGTACCATCCTCATACCGGAGTGTGATCTCCTCGCCGGTCAGCCCCAGCTCCGCCGGCTCCGTGGGTAACTGCCGTGCAATTGCGAAGGCCAGGCTCTTGCGGTGCGGCCGAATCATGCGGCGCACCAGCGTCGTCGTGCCCACCAGCACGATCACCAGCGCCGCCACCGCGAATAAAACGAGAAGCCCCATGTACGTCAGGATAACGTGTGGCTGAGAGATGCGTTGACTGAATCGGTAGCTGACAATGCAGCCGCACGCCGGACAGGAGCCATCAGCAGGAAGTCCCCGGAGGTTGTATGCATCGCACATCGTGCTGGCGGCGGTCATATTGATTGTACCGATGTGTTGCTGCGGGAAGCAGCAAGTAGCTGTCGTACAATGGATACATGGGTGTTTATGGTCGCTGTGTGTTGCCGTGGATAATCGACCGCGTGATGCGGTCGGAGTCCCATGCGCGGATGCGACAGCGGGTGGTGGGGCAGGCGGCCGGGCGCGTGCTGGAGATCGGCCTGGGGACAGGGCTGAACCTTTCCTATTATCCGGCTGCGGTGCGACACATCAGCAGTGTGGATGTGAACCCGGGCATGCATCGATTCGCGCAGCGACGTGCGGCTGAGACGGACGTGCTCATCGATCACTACACCGCGTCAGCCGAGCGACTGCCGTTTGAGGATGACACGTTCGACACGGTGATCAGCACCTGGACGCTGTGCAGCATCGACGATGTGGCGGCGGCGATGCGCGAGGTGCGGCGTGTGCTCACACCCGGCGGGCGATTCCTTTTCGTGGAGCATGGCCTGGCGCGCGACAACCTGAACCTGCAACGCTGGCAACACCGACTCAACCCGATCAACCGCGCCGTTGGCGGCGGATGCAACCTCAACCGCGATATGCGTGCGATCATTACCAATGCACTGACGATTCAGACAATGGACGAGTTCTATCTGAAAGGGGTAACACGATTGGGTGGATATACGTATTGTGGTGTTGGCGTGAAATGAATGGGGTACATCCTCGGCACAGACGCGCTAAGTCGCAAACATCTATACACGCACACACCATTGTCCCTTCAGGCTGGTTTGGGATGCGCAAGTTTTTTCACCCTGCGGCAAAGGATGAGGAAGACGATAATCCACGCGATGCAAAGTATGTTGAGAAAGATATAGCTGTAGATAAGCACAAGCGTATTCGCATACCCATAAGCATCCCCCAAAAAAGCCCACGCAATATTGAACGTCAAGGCAATCGCTGCGAGGGTAGTAGCTGCGGTGAGCAGGTGCATCGTTTTGAGCATGAGGCGGGTGGGCCAGTTGGCGAATGTTTCGGGCAGAAGGTGGCCGAGGTATGCGAGCATCGGACCAGTGGCCTGGATGGCGATTAGTCCGACGATGAAGATCGGGCCTGGCCGATGGAACGACCAGATGTTCATGACAGGAAACAGCCGCGTAATAATAATCCCCGCCAAACCACCATAAGTGAGCGATGCCAGCACAGAGAAAATCCATTTCTCACGTTTTGGTTTCCCGATCCCAAGCATTTGGCGGAGTCGCAGAATACTGTACGCGACACCGAAATTAAAAGCCGCCAGCGTGGTAACGGTGATAAAAAAGAATGGCAAGCAAACCGTTGTAGCCGGCACCATGGCGGCGGATATGGTCAGGCTGATCAACGCCTCTCTGGCGACTTCCTGCACGTTCTGCCGGCCGTATATCGCATAAGCGTCAACGCTGGTCTGGATGGAAGAGCCACATTCCGGGCAGGAACCTTCGGTTGGCAGTCCCCGGAGGTTGTAGCCGCAGGAGAGACATCGCAAGTCGTGATCGAGTGTACCTGCGAGGTTCATCGGATGTTTATTGTATCGCGGAAGTGGCGGGGATCGGTCGATCTATTGGCGCCCATTCGCCAGAGTACGACCGCTCGAAGCCGCGAACGACTTCATTGATTAATGATTACTTATTATTGATGACTGATTACTCACTGCATCAGATCGGGGTGCGGAATCCCATCGCGCGGATCACGCACCAGCCCTTGCGGGCTTCAAAAATCTGAAACGCGCCCAGCAATAGCGCCACCACCGCGCCGGTCCACGCCCAGCCCGAATCGACCACATCCAGCAGAAGCAGCGCCACCAGCACCACGCCGATGAACGTTACGATGATGCCACTGATCAGTCGCACCGCCTTGCCGCGTGCATCGAGGTTGCATTGCATGGCTGTGTCTTCTCCCTTGGCATCATTCCTCCGCGATGCGCAACACCTGGCTCTGGACTGTTTCGTCGATCGTCTGCACGATGCGCTGGGGCGTGTTGGGAATGGGGGTTTCGATCTGGATGCTGGTGGACTGCGTATGGTTGCGGCCGATGACTTCGCGGCGGGACAGGTCGAACATGATCTGCCCCTGCGACGAGGCATTGTTCATCCGAACGGTGACCGGTACCTCGGGCGGGACGCCCATCTTCTGGAGGTCGGGTTCCAGCCGCAGTTTGGATGTGGTATTTACCATCGCGACGGAGATGCCGGCGATCTCCTCGATACCCGCCAGTTGGTAACGTGACTCCTCGTTCATCCATCCAAGATCGTGTGACGAGGTGAACGTGTGGTTCCACACGGAGCCAATGGTCGCTTCGGCGGGCGCGTGAGGAAGGGTGGCGAGGCCGACCGCCATTTCCATAAAGTCGGCTTCGGGCAAAGCTCGGGCACCTTCAGGCAGGCGAGCGTTGACCGCCTCGTGGCCACGCACGGAAAGGATTGAGCCGTCCGCCGCGACGGTAAAGGTGAGCGGTGTGCCGGTCATCGCGCGCAACATGCCATGAGCAACTTCGATATCGCCGCGCGGCTGGCGCGAGTCGTTGTTCATGACGCTGCCATCCGGCGCGATGACGTTGAGCGTGAGCCAGTCGATGACGAGTGTGCAGGTCGCGCCGCCCGTAGGTTCGACGCGGTCGACCGTCCAGGTAATCTGGCCGTTCATCTCGATGCGCGTGTCCGCCTCGCGTGAGCCGCGACCGACCTGCATCGTCACGTGCTGCTGACGCAGCGACCACAGTTCAAATCGGCTGACCTGCCCGGCGACGAAGTTCGGCTGGAGGTTGGCCGTGCTTTCCTGTGCGCGGGCCGGTACGGTCAGCAACACAGCAACGAAAAGAAAAGCAAGCGTGCGGGTGATCGGTTTCATGAAACGGTTCCTTGTAGGGGCCGCACTAGGCGACGTATCCCCGGTTGAATGTTAGCGCCACATGCCCTGAGTGGGCGGGTGCGTGCCGAAGCGCAGGAAGTGCGCTTCGATGACGCGCCACGTGCCATCGTCATCGCGCTGCCAGACGAACAGCCACTGTGTGGGGATGGCACGTTCCAGTTCGTGTACGCGGGAACTGACCAACAGCAGCGTTCGGCCGCGATTGCCGCCGGTGTGTTCCGCGTCGATGCTGCGGATGGTGTGGGTCATGGTGTGGCGTCGCACGACACCTTCATACTCGGTGAGAATCGCGCTGAGGGGGTTGACCCAGACAGTGCCGTCCGGCCCGGCGAGCACGGCGTGTTCGGTGAAAAGCTGACCCAGCGAAGCACTGGAGCCGGTGCCCGCCCGCCGCACCAGTTCGCGCGTCTGCTCGGCAAGCTGCTCGCGCGTGGTGGTGACGAGTGACGTCAGTGCATAGACACCCAGCGCGGCAGCGAACAGCAAGCCTGCGATGACCATCGGCCGCGATCCGCCGCGCCCCCGGGAGGCGAAGACGATCGTCACGCCGGTCAGCAGAAACACGATCACCAGCGGCCAGGGATTCTCGAACAGCAGGTTCTGCACGAAGGGCGGACGCTGCAGCGACACCTGGGCGATCATCATGCCATGATCATCGTTCAGGAACGCCGAGGCTGCAAGGCCGATGCATCGTCAGTGCCCGCTGGAACGACGGAAGAGCCGCCCACCCACTTTCAAGCGGTGCGGCGCATCGCTCCGATAACAGTTCCAAGCCCGCATGAGTGAATCGACCGGACAAGTTCTGGCGGCGAATCTGGCTGCGCTGCGCCTGCGCGACGCGGAGCTGGCGGACCGCATTGCCGCGACCGCGCCCGCCACACTGACCTGGACCACCTCGCCCAAGGGGCTGTTGTCCGCAGCGGTGGTGGAGGACGGCCGCACGCTGCAGCTAGCCAGCCGGTACGACCCACTGGCGGAGGCAACCCGCATCATCGCACCGGTTGATCTGACCAAACACGCCTGCATCGTCATGCTGGGCATGGCGGTGGGGCATCATGTGGCGCACCTGGCGCAGAAGATCAATGGCAACGCGCTGATCATCGTCTTTGAGCCGGACCTGCCGGTGCTGCGGGCGGTGCTGGAACGCGTGGATCACTCGCGCTGGCTGCGAAGTCCCAACGTCATTCTTGTGACAGGCGAGATCGATCGCGGCGGATTGCTGCAACGCATCGATCGCTTCTCCGCTACCGTTACGCAGGGGGCGGTGCTGGTCACGCATCCACCCACGCGGCAGCGGCACGCCGAGGCGATCTCCAGCTTCACCTCGCTGGTGACGGAGGTACTCGCCTACTGCCGCACCAACGTCGCCACCGCACTGGTGAACGCGACACGCACCTGTTTCAACCAGTCGAGCAATCTGCCCTTTTACGCAGCCGGCGCGACGATCAACGAGTTACACAACGCGGCGAAGGGCTACCCGGCCGTGTGCGTCGGCGCGGGGCCGAGCCTTGCGAAGAACGTCGATCTGCTGCGCGACCCGGCGGTGCGCAAGCGCGTCGTGGTGATCGCCGCCCAGACGACGCTCAAGCCGCTGCTGGATCGCGGGATCCGGCCGGACTTCGTCACGGCGCTGGATTACTCGGAAATCTCCCGGCGCTTCTATGAGGATCTGCCACCGCTGCCCGATGTCACGCTGGTGGCCGAGCCCAAGGCGCATCCGACGATTCTGGAAGCATTCCCCGGTCCGGTGCGCGTGACGAGCAGCCGATTCCTCGATCGCATGTTGGGCGATCTGGCGCCGACCATCATGAAGATGAAGGAGGGCGCGACCGTTGCGCATCTGTCGTTCTACCTGGCGCAACATCTGGGCTGCGACCCGATCATCATGATCGGCCAGGATCTGGGCTTTTCCGATGGGCTTTACTACTGTCCCGGCACCGCGATTCACGATGTGTGGGCGTGCGAACTGAACCCGTTCAACACGATCGATATGCTCGAATGGCAGCGCATCGTGCGCCACAAGGGCCACCTCAAGCGCATGGTGGACGTACACGATCGGCCCATCTTCTCCGATGAGCAGATGGTGACCTATCTCAAGCAGTTCGAGCGCGATTTCATCGAAGCGCCGCAATTGGTCATCGACGCGACGGAAGGCGGCCTGCCTAAGAAGCGCACCACGGTGATGACGCTGGCGGAGGCACTGCAACAATATGCGACACGCGATGTGCCGCCCCTGCCACAGGCACCCGCCGAGCTGAATGTAACAAAACTGCGGGCCGCGGCTGAGCTGCTGGATCGCCGCATCGATGAGGTGCGTGAACTGCAGCACCTCTCGCGCAAAACGATTCCACTGTTACGACAGTTGCTCGAACATCAGCGCGATCGGATGCGTTCGGACAAGCTTTTCGCGAAGGTGCGGCAGATTCAGCGACGCGTGCATGGTGAACTGAACGAGGCATTTGCGCTGGTGAACGATCTGAATGTGGTGGGCGCGTTCCGGCGAGCGCGGGCCGATCGCCGCATTCAGGGCAGCGATACGGCCGATGCCTTCACGAAGCAGGCGGAGCAGATCGAACGCGATATTGACAATATCGACTGGATGATTCAGGCGTGTGATGAGGCACTGAACATTTTCAGCGAGGCTCGCAAGCGTTTGCGCGACCGTTTGCAACGGGCGAACGCGGGTCGGCCTGCTGTGGCAACAGCCTCGTCGAGGTGAATTGGAAAGTAGTGACCGCTCATGGCTGCCATTGCCGTCATCATCGCTGACCTTCAACGCACCCGGCTGGGGCTGCCGTCGCGGCTGAACGAACGATTGGGTGATCGCACGGTGCTGGCGCACACGGTGGGGCGGGCAGCGAAGGTGCGCCGCGTGGAATCGGTGGTCATTGTGCACCCCACCGGACAGGATATGCAGCCGCTATTGGAGGGTTGCGCCTTCGATAAGCCGGTACACACCTTCGCCGATGCGGATGGATTGACGGATCGTTACAGCGCCATGCGCATCGCATCGCGAAAGTGGGCGCTGCCCAACTGGCGCGGCGGACTGGGCGGGGCGCTTTGTTACGATGAGCTGTTGCCCGCCGCGCCGATTCTCGCCGCGATGCGCGAACATGGCGCGACCAGTGCACTGCTCGCGGGCGGCGACTGGCCCTTCCTTGATGCGGAACTTTGCTCGCGGGTACTGGCGCTGAATCTGGAGCACCCCGAGGCGATGCGCATGACCTTCACACAGGCGCCGCCCGGGCTGACGGGTGTGGCGGTCAGCGCGGAACTGCTCGAGCAGATGGCGGGGACGCTGGCTACCTTCGGTCAGGTGATCGCCTACGATCCCAAACGACCACAGGCCGATCCGATCGGTCGGGATGTCTGTGTGCAGATCGCCCCGGCAATCCGCAATTGTGCCCGCCGTTTCATTTACGACACACCGCGCAGCATCGCGATGTTGCGTGCCGTTGCCGCACGATTCGATGATGAAGCACTCGTGCAGGCCGATGCTCAGGCGATTGTCAACGCATTCCATGCGATGGCGTCCAACGGCCAGGCTGATGCAGCCCTGCTGGGTTTTGCCGATATGCCGCAGCAGGTGACGCTGGAACTGAACACCAGGCGACTGGCAAATGGGCCTATCGTGCCGCAACATCACATCGATCTTTCACGCGATCCAATACCTACGCAGACCGCGATGCGCATCGTGCAGCAGCTTGGCGAGGCGGGCGATGTGGCGCTCACGCTCGGTGGCATGGGCGATCCGCTGCTGCACGAGGACTTCGCCGACATCATCGTCGCGGCTCACATGGCGGGTGTGTTCGGCATTGCCGTCGAAACCGATCTGCTCGTCGAGCCGGATGTCTTTCTTCGCCTGCTCGATCTGCCGGTGGATGTCGTTACCGTGCGACTGAACGCCGATTGTGCCGCAACCTACCGGCGCGTCATGGGTGTGGATCGTTTCGGCGATGTGATCAAGGCGATCGAGACATTGTTGAACGAACGCAACCGCCGCTCGGCTGATGCAACGAACACGGCAGTGCAACCTGGTGTGCCCTGGATCGTGCCGCGTATGATCAAGACGGCGGATAACGTTGGCGATCTGGAAAGCTTCTTTGATCGCTGGATCTACTACACGCGTCATGCAGTGATTGAGTCGCCCACGGATGGTGGCGGTGTGATTGCAGACCAGAGTGTGTTGCCATTGGCGCCGCCGCGGCGATATCCGTGTCGGCAGATCACACGACGGATGACGATTCTGTGCGATGGTTCGGTTGCGCAGTGCGATCAGGACTGGTTCGGCCGGGCCGCTGCGGGCAACGCGGGCGATCAGCCGGTGGCGCAACTCTGGCACGCATTGCAGCCGCTGCGCAGGCAGCATGCCCAGGGCGCGTGGGAAGCCTCGCCGTTGTGCGGCAACTGTCGACAGTGGTATCGGGCGTGATGTGATGAATCTGGCCGTCATCATCGGACGTGGTGGCAGTCGCGGCCTGGCGCGCAAGAATCTGCGTCTGCTGGGCGGTCGACCGCTTGTCGCATGGACGATCGAACACGCCAAACAGTCACGGCTGATCGACGATGTGGTGCTCAGTTCCGATGATCCGGAAATCCTCGAAGTCGGTCGGGCGCATGGCGTCCACTGCTTTGAGCGACCGGCTGAACTCGCCAGCGACACCGCGACGGTCGATGCTGCTGCGCGACACGGCGTTGCCGCATGGGAAAACACGACAAACCAGACATGCAGCCATGTCGCGATTCTTTATGCCAATGTGCCGATTCGGCCGCACGACCTGACCGACCGCGCCCTGACGAAGTTGCGTGATACCGGGGCTGACAGCGTGCAATGTGTCTATCCGGTTGGTGCACGGCATCCGTTATGGATGCGTCGGCTGACCGGACCTGATGGCGATCAACTGGAACACTATCAGCCCAACGAAATCTACCGTCGACAGGATCTGCCGCCCGTCTACATGCTCAACAGTGGCGTGATCGCGGTGACGCGCGCGAGTCTTTTCGATGTCGACCCGGCCCATCCGCATCAGTTCCTCGGCCGTGACCGCCGGGCGATTGTCACTGAGGAACACGAAGTGATCGACATCGACACCGAACTTGACCTTCGCATTGCCGAAGCAGTGCTTGCGATGCGTGAGTCGAATCATGCAATCGCGTGACATTCAGCTCTTGTCCGACACAATCGCGACGCTGGCGGAGCAGCCCAGTCGGTCTGCCCCGGCATCGAGCATGCGCATCGCATCCTCGCGTGTGCGGATGCCGCCGGACGCCTTGACGTACAACCCGCCGGAGTGCTTCTTCATGAGCGCGACAGCCTCGACGGTCGCGCCACCGGCCGGGTGGAAGCCGGTCGACGTCTTGATGAAGTCACAACCCGATTCGCGGGCCGCCTGACAGGCGATGGCGATGCGCGCTTCCGCCTCAGCCGCGTCCACATCGCGCATCAGAAGGGCTGATTCGATGATGGCCTTGATGATGATGCGCGGGTTGGCTGAGCGTGCCGCCTTCACAATTTCCAGAAACTCAGTCTTTGCCGCATGAAGATCCTTCTTCAGCAGATGCGGCAGGTGCGCCACGAAATCGAGTTCATCCACCCCATCCTTCGCCAGCATCGTCGCCTCGATCGCCTTGACGGTCGGCGTGCTGGCGCCGAACGGAAAGTTCACCACCGCGCACGATTTGACCGCCCCCTGCGTCTCCGCGCGCAACATGCGAACCACATCAGCAGCGAAGATACCGTTCACACACACCACCGCGAACCCATACTGAATCGCCTCGGTGACCAGCTTGTGAATCGCGGGCCGACCGGCTTCCGGCGCGAGCAACGTGTGATCAATGCGCGAAGCGAGGGAGGTAGACATAGGAAAATCCGAAATCCGAAGCCCGAAATAAATTCGAAAGCGAATCACGAATGGACGCGAATGAAGAAACAATAGCGCGACAAGTTGCGTCACTTCATAACTACTGTTCGTATCTTTATGCCGAATTCTTTTTCGCCCCTATTCGCATTCTTCGCGGTTCCCTCCACATTCATTCTTCCGCGATCTCCGCATCCTCCGGTGCGCGTCGTCGCGGGCGGATCAGCAGTTTGATCGGCACTTCGCTGTAGGGCAGATGGTCGCGCAGACGATTGATAAGGTAGCGCTGGTAGTTGTTGTCGAAAAGGTCCACATCGTTGACGAACAGGCCGATGGTGGGCGGATGCACATCAAGCTGTGTGGCATAGTAGATCTTGGCATGTCGGCCGCCCTTGGCTGCCGGCCCGCGTTCTGAAAGAATCTGCTGCATCACGCGGTTCAGTTCAGCCGTGGGCACGCGATGACCTGCCTGTTCGTGCAGGTTCAGCGCCATGGCCACCAGATCGCGCACACCCTCGTTGTTCTTCGCACTGATGAACGCGATCGGCGCGAAGTTCAGCCCCTGCAGCGCTTTGTCCAGATACTCGGCATACTCCTCCTGCGTGTGCTTATCCTGCACCAGATCCCACTTATTCACCACAATCACGCACGGGCGATAGTGATTGAGAATCTCGTTGCCGAGCTGGCGATCCACCTGACTCGTGGGCACCGTCGCATCAATCAACAGCAGCGCCACATCCGCGCGACGAATCGAACGCAGCGAGCGATGCATGCTGTAATACTCGATGTCATCCTTGATCGACTTGGTCTTGCGCATGCCCGCGGTGTCGATTGCAGTGAAGACGCGGTCGCCGATTTCAAACCGTACGTCGATCGAATCGCGCGTCGTGCCCTCCACCTCGCTGACAATCACCCGTTCACCGCCGGCCAGTGCGTTAACCAGCGTGCTTTTACCCGCGTTGCGCTTGCCCACGATGGCGATCAGCACACCCGGATCCAGATGCTTTTCGACATCCTCCGCGCCGGCCTCTGGTGGCAGATGATCCCACAGCGTCTCCAGGAAACTGCGCTTGTTGAAGCTGGTGGTGGCGGAAAGCGGGATCGGCTCGCCAAAGCCCAGCCGCGTCATTTCGTGGATGTGCAGCAGGTAGCTTTCATCATCGACCTTGTTGGCAACCAGTAGAATCGGCGCACGTGTGTTGCCCGTGCGCAGCAGTCGGGCGACCTTCTCATCCAGCGGCATCAGCCCCTTCTGCGCGTCGACAACGAAAAGCACCACGTCCGCCTCGGCCAGCCCCGCGGCGATCTGGCGCTCCACCTGGGCGGTCAGGTTGTCCACATCCTCGATGCCGAAGCCGCCCGTGTCGATCAGCTCCACCGCCCGGCCGACGTCCTTCACCTCCGGCGAAGGGATCAGCACCGTCGTGCTCACCCGATCGCGCGTCACCCCGGCCGTCGGATCGACAATGCTCACCCGCCTTCCCGCCAACAGGTTCAGCAGACTCGACTTGCCCACGTTCGGGCGACCCACGATGACAACTTTTGGCAGCATGATCTTCCATCTATAGAAGGAAACCGGGCGGGGATTATAGGTTGCGGATCCCGCCAGGCGCGCCATGGCAGGACAATTCGGCGGGACAGGTGCCCCATTGATGTCATCTGGCGGTCCGGGCGCGCGCTTCCCACAGCTCCACCGCTTCCGGCGGGCGGGCGTACAAGGGTAGCAGTTCCAGCGGATCGGTGAATCGGCCCGCCTTCGCCATCGCCCGGCCCAGACGCCAGACGACTTCCGCCCGTGGCTGCGCCAGCGCCTCATCCAGCCGATGCACATCCGTGGGCAGCTCCACCTCCGGTAAATGTCTGTCGCCCAGAATCGCCAGCGGCCGCGCCCCCTGTGCCAGCACCTGCGTCATCGGCAGCGTCGCCGCCGGACGAACCAGCTCCCACCGGTCACCCACGCGCCGATATTCCGCAGCGTAAACCGTGTCGCGCTTCGTGTTTACACACACCGCCACATGCGGCAGGTCGGCCGGGGCGTTCTCCACCAGCACATCGGTTGTCGGCACCGCGACGATCCGCACCCCCAGTGTCAGCGACAGCATCTTCGCTGTGGTTACGGCGTTGCGCAGCCCCGTGAAGGAACCAGGCCCAATCGAAACATATACCTCGCTCAAATCGCCCGGCCCCACGCCATGCTCCCGGCAAAACTCGTCCACCGCCACTATCAAGTCGACGCGGTGCTCCTTCCCACGCGGCGGCACCGGGATAGGTCGTACCCCCAAAAGCGCATCGCTGCGTCCCAGCGCCACCTCACCCTGCCGAGCCGACGTTTCCAGCGCAAGACTTACGATTTCCACAGCCTCAACAGCCATCGCGGCATTGTAGCGGCACGACCGTCAGGCGTTGCGTTGCGCGAAATACCACCCACATCCCCCCGCGATGGCCCACGACACGAGCTGCCAGAAGTCGAACATTGTGTTGTAAGTGGCCTGCCGTTCCGCTTCTGAAAAAAGAACGGGCAGCGACTTGCCCGTGGACAGCATCATCAACCCGATGATGCCACCAATGGCTGCCAGAACGGAAAACCCCGCCGCGATCGCCTGTTCACGCCGCGTCACCTGACCAGCCACCTTCCGCACTGCCAACCCCACGATCCACGCGGCAATGAACGAACCCAGCCCAATGAGCAGTGCCCCCGTTTTTGACAAGAAGATGTATGTCACCCCCGCCCATGTCGCCGCCCCAACAAGACACGCCCCCATGGCTGCCAGCAGCGTCAGCACGAGGTTGCCCGAAGTGGCGTGGGACGCGGTTTGGCCAACCTGGTCGGGTTGCGTTGACATGTTGAATCCTCCGGAAGTGGTTGAAAGGTTGGTGCCTGCGCTCACGCCAGCGCGGTGGCGTCCGCCTGGGTGACCTCGACCAGCGTTTCCAGCGCCCGCAGGGCATCGCCGTTGTCGATGGCCCGCTGTGCCAGTTCCAGCCCCGGGCCCAGTTCGCGGACGATGTCAGCCACCACCAGGGCCGCCGCTGCGTTGATGCAGACAATGTCCCGCGCCGGGCCCGTGGCGCCGCTGAGTACGTAGCGGATCATCTCGGCGCTCATCTGCGGGCTGTCCACCTGCAGCACCTCCAACTGCACGCGTGGCAGGTTCAGCCGCTCGCAGTCCAGTTCCGTCCGGTCGATCTTCCCATCCCGCACGGTGGCGATGTCGGTGATACCCGTGGTGGTGATCTCATCCAGCCCCGTCGGGCAGTCTTCCACCCGGCCGTGCACCACCATCGCGTGTTCAGTCCCCAGCCGCACGAGCACCTGGGCGATGGTGTCGACCAGTTCGCGCTGGAACACCCCGATGACCTGCCGCCGCGCCCCGGCCGGGTTGGTCAGAGGACCCAGCAGGTTGAAGATCGTGCGAAAGCCCAGTTCACCGCGCACCGGCGCGGCATGTTTCATCGCCGGATGGTGCAGCGGAGCGAAGCAGAAGCACAGCCCCGCCTCATCCAGACACCGCGTCAGCGTTTCGCCACGCACGTTCAGCTTCACGCCCAGCGCTTCGAGGACCTGGCTGGAACCGGACTGGCTGGTGACCGCCCGATTGCCATGCTTGGCGATGGCGACATTGTGAGGCCGGGCCGCCCCCGCTGCCACAATTGCGGCTGCGGTCGAAATGTTGAACGTTCGGCAGTGGTCACCCCCCGTGCCGCACGTGTCGACCACCGTCAGCCCCTCCGGCACCACGACCGGCGTCACCTTGTCGCGCATCACCTGAACCGCACCCACGATCTCGTCCACCGTGGGACCACGCATCTGCAGCATCGCCAGCAGCGCTCCGGTCTGGGCGGGCGTTGCCCGGCCGGTCATGATCGCCTCGAACGCGGCCACCGTCTGTTCCGTGGTCAGCAGTTGGCCTTCGGCAAGCTGTCGCAGGACGTCGTGCATCCAATCGGTCTCAGGCAAAGGACTTGGAGTTGGGCGCCAATCGGCCGGCCATCCTAAACCGTGTGTGTGATCACCCACAGCACTGCGGCGGAAGCGACCAGAAACACCAGAATCTGGGCCGACATGTAGGCCGTCTGGTGCCACAGCCGCCTTAAATCGTTCAGCCGGATCGTCTTGTACACCAGTGCGATGATGAACACCAGCGGCAGAAGCAGCACCAGCCACACATCATCGAGCTGCATCGGCTCCAGCAGCGGCTTCCACGCCAGCGTCGGCACGATCGTCATCATCGTCGCGATCCCCACGCCCGTCATGATCGTTCTCCAAACAGCCGTGCCGCCGGGGCATGGTCGTGCAACGGCCGATGCATGACGTCCAGAATCGCCAGCAGGTTCAGCATCCCCGCCAGGGCGGTGAAGAGGACGCCCTGTTCAGCAGTGCGTCCCAGCGGGGGGACGTAGCTCAGGGGCTGAACATCGTGCGGGTCGGTCCGTTCGACGGTGATCCGCTGGCGGGCCTGATCGACGAGGATGGAGGGAGCGGTGAGCATCTGACCGAGGAACCACCACTGATTGCGTTTGGCATCGATGACACCGATGCCGCCGATCAGGATGCCCAGGAACCACAGCAGGGCGATGGCCGGCCCGATGACAGCCGCCCGGCGCCGCTCACCCAACAGCCAGTGGCCCAGCCCCGGCACCAGCCAGGCGCCTGCCGCGGCGACAAAGTGAGACCCGTCAGCCTTCACCGTTCGTGACACGTCGCCGCTCCTGGGCAAAACTTCAAAAAAAGCCGGGGTGGACGTCCGCCTTTTCCCTTGCGTTCACGTCCCGGGGCATGATACGTATACGGTCGGTCCGGCCGAGGGAAAACGGCCCCGAATGCCCGGCGATCGGGGCGACACCGAATTTTTCCACCGGTCGGCGAGCGGGCCATTGACAAATGGCCGGCGGCCGCTAGTGTAACCGCCGGTTTACGCCGGGCCAAGCCGGGAGGGGGACCTCCGAACCTATCCCACTGGGCTTCCCAACACACCAGACCACGGACCATCAGGTCCGGAAAACACGACGCATCGACAATCAAAATTTGTTGGAGAAAACGTCATGGCTGAACTCTTGGAACTGGACACGTTCACCGGGTTGGCGAGCGATACGCTCACGTTCAACGCCACCCAGCCCTGGGACGACGACGCCGTTCTCATGATCGACGACGAAGACGATCTGGAGGACGACGACTTTTTTGACGATGAGGATGAGGACGAAGACTACGACGACGACTTCGACGACGACGAAGACCTCTTCGACGACGATGACGAGGACTTCGACGACGACGACTTCGAAGATGAGGATGACGATTGAGGCCTGACCTCCCACGGGATGGTCGGGCCCGATCGGTCCGACGCCCCTGGGAGATCAAGCATGGCCGAACAACCCAAAAGCGACCTGACCCTCGTGGAACGACGCCGGGGAGGTGATCGGCGTCAGAACGTGGTTGACCGTCGCACGTACACCGGCCTGGAACGCCGTCGCGGTCCAGGCCGTCGTCGTTCTGACTTCATGAAATCCGCCGAAGAAGGCCAGATGACGCAGGAGCAGTTCCTGTTCGTCGCCGCCATCGACGCCTATAAACGCGTCAACGACAAGCCTTTCCCCACCTGGACCGAGGTCCTGGAAGTCATTCGCAAACTGGGCTATCGCAAGACCTGCCCCTCCCAGCTCCACCTGGACAACGTCGAGGACTGGACCGAATCCGCCGACGCCCCGGCGTTCCCTGCTCCCACGGAGGAATGAGGGCGAGGAATCGGGCGATTGGGTGTTTGATGACGTGTAGGCGCATCTTGCGACTACCACGATACCTGCTTTCCGCGAGCTTCTTACGAGGCGACGCGACTTGTCGCGGTTGAATAAGCAATTGGCAATGGGTAATGGTTCAGCGCCATTTACAATTGCTTATTGACCATTGCTTATTGCTTATTCTCCCCTTCCACCTATCATCCTCCCCGTGAATCCATTGCCCTACAAAATTGCTGTGCTGTGCTATCTCTTCGATGAGCAGGGGCGGGTGCTGCTGCTGCATCGGTGGAAGGAGCCGAACCAGGATCTTTATTCGCCCATCGGGGGAAAGCTGGACATGGTGGCCGGCGAAAGCCCGACCGCCTGTGCCCTGCGCGAGATTCGCGAAGAGGCGGGCATCGAGGTGCCGCTGGCGGACATTCACCTCACCGGCATCGTCTCGGAGACCGCCTTCGACAATCGCACTCATTGGTTGATGTTCCTTTATGAAGTCACTCGGCCGGTACGGGTCGAGCGCATGACCTTTGAAGAGGGGCGGTTGGAGTGGCACGACCTCGAGGCGGTGGAGTCGCTGGCGATCCCTGAAACAGACCGAAAGGTGATCTGGCCGCTGTTTCGGCGGTTCCGGGGGCGTTTTTTCGCCGCACATATTGACTGCCGCGACGGTCGGTATGACTGGCGACTGGAGAATCCACCCACCGGGGAAGGGTCGGTGCAAGACTGATAAAAAGAATTCATTTCGACGTTTCACCTTGACCCTTCTTGCGTATATGATTCTGCGACAGCCGGACCCGCCCGGGCGAAATCGGGCGTGCGGCGAGTTGGAGCGGCGTGCTGCCACGGCTTGCGGACAGCGCCGCCTCGTCCGGTCCGGTACTCGGAGAAGCGGCTCCTCGTTCGAGTCGGAGGCTCCAGGAAGGGGATTGCGGCCGAGGTCCTGCCCGTTCGTGACGCTGCCGCAGGAAAGCGTCGGGCAAGACATGCCCCAGCCCGGGTTAACGACTGGTGCGAGCGGTGCTTCTCCGGGGGTCAAAACCCACCGGATGGTGCAACATGATCAGGCCGCCAGACATCACGACCGGGCACACCACCCCATGGAGCGGTAGCGCCGAAGCGTGCTACCAGGAAGTCAGCTCGCAGATCGCGTGCGACGCTCTTGCTGTGGGCGTCCTGCACGGACGAAAACCATGGATCGACGAAGTGCTGATCAGTCACGGACTGGCCAGCGATGTCCTGCGCAACTGGTTTGAGCAGGAACAAAAGACCGATCCATTGCTGGCAGCGGCCAAGAAGCGCGGCGTCGCCATCTGCGGGCCGGATTCGCCACCCGAAGAGCGATCCACCCTCTGCGAATCGGTCCACGTCATGATGGTCGTGGCTCCTGAATCGCTCATCGAGCAGCGATGGTGGTGGATGCTCCTGGCGCGACGCAACGAATCGTTCAACGAGCACGAGCAGCGACAGGGCGAACTGATCCTGCGCTCGTGGCAGACCATATTCAACCGTCCTGATGAGGCGGACTGCGGCCGCATCCTCATCGGACACGACAACCGCCTCATCCTGGCGGACCCGCAGACCTCCGCCACACTGCTCACGCAGCCGGGCATGCTCGATGACCTGCTGCAGCAGATGCACCCGATCATCCAGCAGCGCTGGCCGAACCTGGCGGACAACGTGACGCGCGATTTCGCCATCAAGCTGGCGGATCAGCCCTACTGGATCCGCGCGACCCGCCGGCGCATGATCGATTCGCCCGACGCGGTGCACTGGTACATCGAGCTGCGGCCGCTGGAACAGGGCGACCTGCCCACCGTGTCGGTTGTGCCTGATGAACGCATCGCCCGTGCGATCGCCTTCATGCACGAGGAGTATCAGCAGTCGCCGTCGCTGTCGCGCATCGCCCAGGCGGTGCATATCAGTCCGTTCCACTTCCACCGCATGTTCTCCAAGCAGGTGGGCGTGAGTCCCAAGCATTACCTGCAGGGCAAACAGTTGCAGGTGGCCAAGTGGCTGCTGCGCTCGACGCGACTGCCCATCGGCACCATCGCCACAAGAGCCGGCTTCGCCAGCCACGGCCACTTCACCAGCACCTTCCACCGCCTCGTGGGCATGAGCCCGACGGAGTATCGGGAGAAGAGCTGAGTGGAGTAATCAATCATCAATGATCGGCTTTGTCGTTTCAGCGACCATGTCAGGTATAAGACTGAATTGTCAACCGCGAATAAACGCGAAGAGACGCGAATGAATGGAGGGGGAGATGTTTTCGCCTAATTCGTGTTCATTCGTGTTTATTCGCGGTTCTACGTCGAATTTTCGCAGTTGACGAGGTGAGAAATCATTCGATCGTCAATAAAAAAACCGCCGGATAAACCGGCGGTTTTCTATCGATTTAATTGTTTCTGTGCGGTGGATGTAACCACTGTGTCAGCAGTGATGAATCACAGATCCTCAATGAGGTTGTCGATCGCAATGTCGATCTTTTCAGCGGTTTCGTAGGTGCCGTCGGCGATCTGCTGGCGGACACGGTCGACCAGATCCTGGCGGATGTCGGGCAGTTTGGCCAGTTTGCTCAGCAGGCGGGCGTGCTGAGACAGTTCGACGCTGTCACTGCCTCGGCGGGCGGGTGGCTCGGTCCTGACGCTGGGGCGTCCGGGGCGGCCGGCGGGCCCCAGGGCTGCGGCTCCTGCCGATCCGATTGGGCCAATGTCGTTCATCACTCGAACTCCTCAGGCACATCCCTCGGGCCCCGGCAACCCGGGGGTAGCGGCCGCGTGTCACGCCACGCTTCGCCAATTCTACAGGTTTTCCACAGGGAGTGCAGTTTTACCTTCTACACTAGAACTATCGCCCAAGACCCCGCGCAGGCTTGAAGGATTCTTCTTTCACCCGTCAGCTCGGTTAACCCAGAAAACACAAATGTTTACGTTCAGAAACGCCGCCGGGCGTCCGGTAATCGGCCGAATATTAGCGCTGATTTCACACGCCAGACACGTCCAGTAACCGGTCTTTGCTGTTCGGGAGGCGTTCGGAATGGGTTTGAGAACCGCGAACTGAACGCGAATCGACACTAATTAAGGAGAAGGCACGGGTGGTACGAAAAAGTCAATGCGACCTGTCGTTTGCTTTTTCCTGATTTCCTTCAACTCGAGGCGGTTCAACCCTGTATAATGACGGCAACATTCATCCGGTGGCTTCCATTCTGCGACTTTCTGAAAGGAGACGACGATGCGTTACCTGAGCCTCTTGGCAGCCCTGATGCTTTGCTTCTGTCTGACCGCGTGCGGCGGCGAATCCGAATCGAGCGGCAGCCGTGAGCGGCAGCCTGCCCCCCAGACGCCGACGCCCGAAACACCCGAGGCCCCTGAAACGCCCGAAGCTCCCTCGGATGATGCCGGTGCGAGCGTGAGCGATGCAGCGGACGATGCGGTGCCGGTGAACGCCGAGTGCCTCGTCTCCGGTAAGGCGATCCCCACGGAGGGCATGCGCGTTTCCTACAACGGCAAGGTGTACGGCTTCTGCTGCAAGAACTGCGTGGCCAAGTTCAAGGCTGAACCCGAGCAGTACGCCTCCAAGTAATTGGGCGGATGACTTTTCAGCAACGCCGGGACGCCGCACGGACCTCGTAGGTGATTGTTCACCCCGAGGCCGCACGGTGCCCCGGCGTTGTGCTTTTCTATGACGGTCGATGTGACCCCAGGCGGTGACAGCCCTCGCTCAGGGATTCCGTGATTGCGAGACCGCCCAGGCGACGTCGGCTGCAATGCGGTTTGGCGACACATCGTGGACGCGGAACAGCCGCACACCCGCCGCGACACCCAGGGCTGTGGTTGCGCTGGTTGCGATCGCCAGTTCCGTTGATGGCCCAGCCTCCCCGATGCCGCAGATCATGCGCAGGAATCGCTTGCGGGAGGTGCCCAGCAGAACCGGGTAGCCCGTCGCCACCAACTCATCCAGGTGGGCCAGCAGGGTGAGGTTGTGGTCGAGCGTCTTGCCGAAGCCAATACCCGGGTCGATGACGATCTGGGAGCGGTCGACGCCTGCCCGCTCAGCCGCAGCCGCACGTTCCAGCAGGAAGGCCCGCACCTCGGCCACCACATCGGTATAGGTAGGGTTGACCTGCATGGTGGCCGGCTCGCCCAGCATGTGCATGATCGCGATCGGCACACCTCGCCGGGCTGCCAGCTCGAACATGCCCGGGTCATCCCGCCCGGCGGAAATGTCGTTGAGCATGTCGGCACCAGCGTCGAGTGCCGCTTCGGCCACGGGGGCGAGCGTCGTGTCGATGCTGATCGCAGCCGATGCGCCCCGCTCATCGATCAGTCGCCGCACCGCCGTCACCACCGGCCCCACGCGGGCGATCTGCTCAGCCGCGCCAACGCGCTGCGACCCGGGCCGGGTCGATTCCCCGCCGATGTCGACGATGTCCACGCCCTCGTCGAGCATCGCCCCGGCGTGGGCGAGTGCAGCGGACAGATCGGTGAACCGCCCGCCATCGGAAAAGCTGTCCGGCGTCACATTCAGCACCCCCATGATTCGGGGTCGATCCAGCGCCAGTGTGTGACCATGCGGAAATCGCAGTTCCATGGCGGCAGTTTATCCGCCGGGCAAACGCTGCGTCGTCAGAACCCCTCCCTCCAATTCTTTCTCCCCTCCGCGGCCTTCTGTTCCCCTCCCTCCTCCGCATCCTCCCGTCCCGGGCTTTGCTAAGATTCAGGTGATATGGGTCTATTCAAAGCCGCTTTCGAGAAGATCAAACAGGGCCTGACGCGCACGCGGCAGGGGTTCGTCGGTTCACTGCGCACCATCCTCACCGGCAAGCAGCTTTCTGCTGAACTGCTCGACGAACTGGAAGCGCGGATGATCCAGTCGGACATCGGCGTGCGCACAAGCATGGAACTGGTGGCCGACCTGCGGGCCGCCTGGGAACGCAGCGAGATCGAGACCGGCGACGACGCTCTGGAATACCTCAAGAATCAGCTCAGCGCCTACTGGCCGCAGGAGGATCGCCAGCTTCATTTTGCCGAGCCGGGCACGCCGACGGTCATCCTCGTCGCGGGGGTGAACGGCGCGGGCAAGACGACCAGCATCGCCAAGATCGCCAAGAGTCTGCGCGACGAGGGCAGGTCGGTCATGCTCGCTGCGTGCGACACGTTCCGCGCCGCAGCGGTGGAGCAACTGGAAATCTGGTCCAAGCGTCTGGGCGTCGATGTGATCAAGGGCAAGCAGGGCGGCGACCCTGCAGCCGTCGCCTTCGACGCCTGCGATGCGGCACTGGCGCGCGGCGTGGATGTGCTCATCGTCGACACCGCCGGCCGCCTGCACACGCAGGACCACCTCATGCGTCAGCTCACCAAGATCCGCAACGTGGTGAACAAGAAAATCCCCGGCGCCCCGCACGAAGTCATCCTCGTTCTCGACGCCACCACCGGCCAGAACGCCATCAATCAGGCCAAGGTCTTTACCGAAGCGATCGACGTGACCGGCATTTTCCTGGCCAAACTCGACGGCACCGCCCGCGGCGGCATCGTCGTCGCCATCCGCGAGGAACTGAACATCCCCGTCAAATTCATCGGCGTCGGCGAACGCCCCGAAGACGTCCAACCCTTCGACCCCGCACGATTTGTCGAGGCGATGTTCGCGGAATGAGGGGGATGACGTTGGGATGTCTAAGAGTTGCGCGGCAGATGGCTAATGGGATAAGCCTGTGACTTATTCACAAGATCCGATCGATTTGACATCAACACATCCGGTAATGAGGACATAAAGCGGCATCTTAATCGGTTGTGAAGGTTGGAAATGAGAAGTGAACCCCTAGAGGGTGTTGGGCTGAGATGGTGATCAGGCTTTGGTGAAGGGGGTGACATTATCGCGGTTGTCGGCGGTATTGATGATGCTGATGCATTTGAAACGCCAGCATTCACTCGCTTTGTAGCCGTCGGAGAACCATCGAAGGTTTGAACCATACTGACTCATTTCATTGAACAGGGGTGGAGGGAAGCGATACTGAACCCCATGAAAATGGGTGCTGTGACAATTGATGGCTCGCGCGGGGAGGGCGGTGGGCAGGTGTTGCGGTCGGCACTGGCGCTGAGCATGGTGACCGGGACGCCGTTTCGGATGGAGCGGATTCGCGCGCGGCGGCCGAAGCCGGGGTTGATGCGGCAGCATCTGACGGCGGTGCGGGCAGCGGCGCAGGTGTGCGCGGCTGAGGTGCAGGGCGATGCGGTGGGGTCGGCTGCGCTTTCGTTTACACCGGGGAAGGTGCATAGCAGGGAGTATCACTTCAACGTTGGAACGGCTGGAAGCACGAC
Source organism: uncultured Phycisphaeraceae bacterium (assembly GCA_937988825.1). GTDB lineage: Bacteria > Planctomycetota > Phycisphaerae > Phycisphaerales > Phycisphaeraceae > CALKHT01. Next base: position 42,161 of record CALKHT010000056.1, on the reverse strand, counting down.
ACTTGTGCTGCAGACGGTGCTGCCTGCGCTGGTGCTGGCGAAGGAAGCGTCGATCCTGACACTGGAGGGTGGCACGCATAATCCGTTTGCGCCGCCGTACGACTTTCTGGAGCAGGTGTATCTGCCGCTGGTCAACCGGATGGGGCCGCGTGTGACGGTGTCGCTCGAACGGCCGGGGTTCTATCCGGCTGGCGGCGGACGCTTCACTGTTCACATCGAGCCGAGCACGACGGGCAAATTACTTGGTTTCGATCTGCTCGAACGCGGCGCGATTCGCATCCGAAGGGCGACCGCCATTGTTGCCAACCTGCCGAGGCACATTGCGGAGCGCGAGCTGAACGAGGTGCGGTCGCAACTGGACTGGCCGGAGGATTCACTGCACGTCGTGGAACATCGCGATACGCCGGGCCCGGGCAACATCGTGATGCTGGCGGTGGCGAGCGAGCACATCACGGAGTTGTTCGCGGGATTCGGCGAGCGTGGCGTGCCGGCGGAAAAGGTAGCCAGCCGGGCAATCATGCAGTGCCAGCGCTATCTGAGCGCGGATGTGCCGGTGGGTGAGTACCTGGCTGACCAGTTGCTGCTACCGCTGGCGATCGCCGGCCGCGGCTCATACATCACGCTCAAGCCCAGCCTCCACACCACAACACACGCCGAGCTGATCGGCCAATTCCTGGACGTGTCGGTCGCGATGGAGCAGATAGGGCGGGATCGATGGCGCATCACGGTGAGCAGGGAGGAAGGAATGACGAATACCTAAAGGCGAATGACGAAGCTCTGCCAATCGTGGCGTTCGTCATCTGGCATTTGTCATTCAACTGCAATCAGTGTGCGCTGCCGCCCATACCGTTCACCGGCGTCGGCGTCGCAGCATGGCGGCGCCGAGTGCCATCACGATCACCCCAGTGCTGGGTTCGGGGATGATGCCCAGTGCGTAGGCAACGTTGCTGCCGGCCTGCAGGTCGGTCCAGTAGCCGCCCCACTGCTCGCCGCGCCATTCGATGTGGACGGCTCCTTCGCCAATGTATTCTTCGGGAATGAGAGCGAGGTAGATGGCGTAGGCATCAAGTTCCGTCAGCGCTTGCGGACCGCTGCCGCCAAAGTTCGGGTCGTTCATCCAGCCGCCGATGAGCAGTGGTTGCAGTTCGCTGAGAGCGGACAGCTTCAGCATGGGATTGGTGATCGGCTCATCGGTGAGGTTGATGAGCGCGTACACATCGTGTCCGAGGTATTCGCCACCGGTAAGTTGCACGCTGCTGTCGAGTTTAACGAGCAGCGCAACGTGGCCGGCGTCACGTACTGCTGTGACGAGATCACCCAGCTCGCCCGTAAGTGAATGGGCATTGAGGAACAGGTGCAGCCCATACGAATCCGCGCCGCCAACGATGTCAAGCATGCGCGGTGCGTAGACGGGTTGAGATGCGCTGCTGGCCAGGGGATTTCGGCTGTAGGGCCCGGTGGTGTGGTAGGTGCTCTGCGCGACCGTCTGGCCCAGCACGGTGTAGGGGAGGTTGGCACCGAAGATGACGCGGCCATCGTCACCCGCGCTGCTCGTGTCATGATTGCCACCCTGGGTGTCGAATACCGGGTTGCCACGGAAGGAGAGTTGGGTGGCGATGATCTTGATGGTGCCGCCAGCGCCGCCGCCGCCGCGACCGCCGTTACCGCCATCGCCGCCCCAGCCGCCGTTACCGCCCCAGCCGCCGACTGCACCGTCATCGCCGGTGAAATCGATGATGAGATTGTCCTGGTACTCACCAGCTTGACCAGGATTTCCGGAGGTACCGTGCCAACCGTCGGAGCCGGGTTCTCCCATGACGCCGTAGCCACCTCGGGCGAGCAGTTCGCCGGAGATCGTCAGCCGGCCAAAGACATACAGCTCGAAGGCACCGCCGCCGCCGCCGCCATCGCCGCCGCTACCGCCGTTGCCGCCATCGCCACCGGCTCCACCCCAGCCACCTTTGCCGCCCTTGCCGAACCCTTCACCACCGTCGCCGCCGGCCCCGCCGCCGCCACCGCCGGCGCCGCTGGATCCACCGCCGCCGCCGCCACCACCAGCCCCACCTTCACCGCCGTTGCCACCCACCAGGTCGGTGGGGTTCGCAGCCCAGTGCTTTCCGCCCTGACCATCGGCACCATTCGCGCCGGGGGTTCCGTTGAATCCGTTCGGCCCCTGTCCACCCGGCGTTGCGTTGTCTAGGGTGCCTACTGGGATTTCGCCCAAAACGTAAAGGATCCAATCGATCGCGCCACCCGCACCGCCGTGACCGCCGGAAGAAAGTGCCAGGGCACCGGGGCCGCCGGGCGTCGGTTGTTCGGGGGCCAGGGGCCAGTAGTCGTTGTTGAACCCGTGCTGGCCGTAGCCGGCAGGGGCCCCTTGCTTTCCACCTTGTCCGTGATATCCGCCCTGGCCCGGTTGGCCCGGTTCGCCGTAGCGGTCGTGGCCACCAGTGCGATCTGAACCCACATCACCGTTTTGTCCTCCGGCTCCACCTTCACCGCCGACGCGGTAGCCGTCGATCAGCACCGGGTGAGCACCACCCAGTCCACCTTCGCCGCCGTAACCCCCGAAGCCGCCGTCGCCGCCACCACCCACCGCCACGCGTCCGTAGGCTGAAAAATCAATCTTTGCGCTAGGGGCAATTGAGGCATCGCCGCCGACAATAAAGGAAGCTGGCCGATTACCTGCCCCGCGCAGAATCTCCCCCGCGTCCAGGTACATGTTGCCCGCGATGTAGAACCGCGCAATCCCATCGACCACCTCGGCGTAGAACGGCACACCCTTGAAGGCATATGGGTCGTCGTCGCCGTCGCCCGTGATCGTCAGGGCGTTGGTGTCCACGGTGATCGCGCCGGCAGCCACGTGCGCGAACGCCAGGCCAATGAGAATCGCCACCCCGTAGTGTCTGAGTTCTCGCACGGTGCACCTCTTGTTGTACAAAGTAGTTCGGAATGGGTCCGCTGCTTCGGGCAGCTCGTTCACAGCCCCGCACTTGCGTCGAGGCCATCTCCCCAGTCAACCGAGCACACAAAAATGAAGGCGGCTCGGCCAGTCATTCCCGCCAGGGTATATGGCGGAACCTGATGATGACATGTCAAAACCATGGTGTCAATAGTGGATTTTTCAATATTTGTGAATTTTTTGACATGTCATATCACACTTTTTCTTAGAGGTGGCGGCGTGATCTGGCGCATCTGAGGGCCGATCGACCGGCTTGGCACAGGTACTCTGACCCTTTGCCAGAGCATTGGATAAGGCAGCTGCCTCGCTTGCTATTACCTGTCATTCCCGGGTTGCGAAATGGTCAGAAAAGCGGGCGACCGGGCTCGAACCGGCAACATTCAGCTTGGAAGGCTGACACTCTACCAATTGAGTTACGCCCGCGTGGGCAGTGATTCTAGCACTGTAGCGCAGGGGTTTGCAATGTTGTGTTGAGGGGCGACTTGTGGCCTGGTGATGATTCCACCAGGCGTTCACGATTCACGCGGTCGGGGCGGGTTCCTCGCGCAGGCGATCGCAGTTGGCGCGGGCGGTGATGGCCGCGTTCGCAAGAGCGGGGGCGGGCAGTCGTGCGGCACAGGCGGCCAGGTCCTCGATGTATAGGTCCAGCACGCTCAGGGCGCGTTGACGCCACTGGTCCCAGGTGATGGACTGGCCGGTCAACAGCATTTGTTCGCGCCACAGGCGGTGAGCGTTGCGTACGAAGATGGGGTAGTCGGCTGCCAGTCCCGCCAGGTCGGCTGCTTTCACGATGGAGGCTTCCAGCGTGGGGCACGGCTGACCGCAGGCTGTGGCGAGGATCGCCTGCCGCACCGCTTGGATGGTTGCTTCGGGCACGTTGAAGTTGCGCAGCAGCCGTTCGGCCAGTTCGGCGGCCCAGGCTTCCTTGGAAGGCTGGCCCAGTGCCTGCTCGTCATCCTGGAAGCCGGCATCGTGCAGCAGGGTGGCGAGGTAGATGGTGGTTGCGTCCACATCGCGGCCGACCTGAATGCAGTGGTCAATGAGCTTTTGGCACGTTTCCAGGTTGGCCAGCGCGTGCTCGAAGTTGTGGTAGGGGAGCCGGGCGTCGTAAAGGGCGGCGATGGCGCGCTCCAGGTCGGCGTCACGGACGATCGTCGGGTTGGTGAGGCCTTCAGCCATGTGTTGCAGGCGACAGTCGTGGTCGCGCGTATTGGTTCCGGTTTCAGGCTGCCATGACGAACAGTTCGTGTGTTCGCTTCAGTTGATCGTAGGTTCCCTGATCGACAATGCGTCCGTGTTCGAGGATGTAGATTCGATCGGCATCGCGAATGGTGCTCAGACGATGGGCGATGACGATCCGGGTCACGTTGCGTCGCGCCAGACTGCGGCTGACGATCTGCTGGGTACGATTATCCAGCGCACTGGTCGCTTCGTCGAGTAGCAGGATGCGTGGCTGCTTGACCAGCGCACGGGCGATGAACAGGCGCTGGCGCTGACCGCCGGAGATGTTGCCGCCGCCCTCGCTGATCATGGTGTGCATTCCCATGGGCATGTCGCGGATGTCGTCGGCCAGTCCGGCGTCCTCGGCGGCTTCCCAGGCCTCCTCCATGGAGACGGCCAGCCCACCACTGATGTTATCGAAAATCGAGCCGGTGTTGATTCGGCTGGACTGCAGGACGACGCCGATCTGCCGCCGTACTGCCGTGACGTCCAGGCCCGCCAGGTCCTGTCCATCGTAGGCGATGACGCCGGATTCGGGTGTTTCAAAGCCCAGCAGCAGTCGCAGGATGGTGCTTTTGCCGCAGCCGGATGGGCCGGTGAGTGCGATGAACTGGCCCGGTTCGGCAACCAGGTCGATGCCGTCGAGAATCTTCGGGCCGTCGGGGTGGTAGCGGAAATGGACACGCGAGAGGCTGATATGGCCGGTGAGTCGGCCAGGGTCGGCAGCTTCGTGGCGCACCTCTGGCTCCGCGGCGAGGATCGGGGCGAGACGCCGGCTGTTGATGAGCGTATCGACCAGTCCCACCAGCGTGAGGCTCAGTTCCGTCGCGCTGCCGATGAAGACGCCCATAGCTGTATTGAACGCCAGAAACGCGCCGATCGTCAGCGACTGGACTGTGCTGCCCTCCTCCACGAGCAGCATGGACGCGGCGAACCAGAACAGCGCGACCGAGCTGATCGTGGGCAGCACGTGGTTGAACACCGCCAGTACATCCTGGGCGCGATGAGCGCGGAAGATCAGCCGAACCTGCTCGGCATAACGCCGCATCCAGACGGCAAAGGCGCGTTCCTGCGCCTGGGCGACACGGAGCTTGCTGACGCCGCAGACAATCTGCACGACCATGCCGAAGATTCGGCCACGCAGTTGCATGAGCTGTCGGGCGTAGCTGCCGACGAGGCCGCCGCAGATACCGGTGACCAGCGCGACGATGATGACGAGCACCATCGCGATCATTGCCAGCTTCGCGCTGTAATAAAAGAGTAGCGCGAGGTTAAGCAGGCCCATGAGACTGGTGAGCAGCGAGCGCATGGTGACGCCGTTGATCTCGCGGCTGATCTGCGTGATGGCGGAGGCACGCATGAGCAGATCGCCGGTGGAGAATCGGCTGAAGAAGCGCGGGCGAAGCCTGAGCAGACGATCCCACACGCCCGCTTCGAGCGTGGTTTCCGCACGCACGGCGATTCGCACAGCCAGCACTGCCTGGGCAATCTGTAGTAATGCGATGCCCCCAGCCGCCGCGGCAAGCCCCAGTCCCAGTTCCACGACCAGCCGGGCGTTGGCATCGGGAATCGCAAGGTCCATCAGTCGGCCGGTCGCGATGGGTGTGAGGAAACCCAGCAGTGTCGTCACCAGTGACAGTGCGATCACGAATGCGATGTCCAGCCCCTGCCGCTGTCGCGCCAGTGACAGCAGTTGCCACGGCCGTGTCACCGATGCGGGCAGTGGACGGTAGAACATCGTTGCCTGTGAGACGAGGCGCGCGGCAATCGTGGCATCGACGGGCTGAGTGGTGCTCGCGGTCGGATCAACCGCCAGGTATGGCCCGACGGTCGGCTTGATAAGCGCGATGGGGTTCTGTGTTTCCCTGTCGGTCGTCAGCAGCGGGCCGCAGTCGTCCTTCCACCACACGCCGGTCAGCGTGACACGCCGATGACGGATGCGCATGGCGCGCGCGATCGCGTCGATCGGGTCCTTGACGAGGCTGAGGTCTTCCGAAGCAGCGGGGGGCTGTGCTTCGACACCCAGCGTCTGGCCGATCACCGCCATCGCGCTGAGCAGCGGCGTTTCACGGTGTGGCAGCGATGTTGTGGGGTGAAGAATCGAACGCACCTCGTCCATCGCGGCCGTGACCAGTCCTCGCTGCACGAACTGCCGCGAAGTGATGCGCATGCGCTCACGCTGGGCGTCTTCTTCATCAAGCGCAGCCAGTCTTCGTTGCACAAGTGTGTGCATCCACGACAGGCTTGCGGTGAGGCTGTGCGTGGCGAAACGCTCCTCATCGGTGAGCGGGCGCAACGTGGTAGACTGCGTGGTTTGGAGCCAGAATCCAGCACCGATCGGTACTGGCGTTTCGTTTGCCGCCACGGTCATTTTGGTGACGCCGTTGATTCGCACCGCCCCGCACTCGATCACCAGCCAGCGCCAGTCATCACCCGCAACACGCAGCGCCCGACCCGCTTCCAGTTCGATGCGCGGCGTGTTTTCATCGAGCCGTTCCGCCCCGGCGGGCGGAGCATTCTGTTCAAGCAGTTCGGCAAGACGGCAGAGCCAGTGATCGACCGCCTCACGGATCTTCGTATCACTTTGGCAGCGCTCGGCGAGTTCCGCCCGCGACATCTCGCGCAGCCGTAGATCGCTGATGGCGAAGAGCATCAATGTCCGTAGTGCGAGCTGGGCTGTCGCGATCGAGGCGATCAGGTCGCCATCACTGACGCGAAAGAGGTTTCGCCGGGAACCGACGGGCCGATCACCCTCGACCATCGTGGCAAAAACAAGCGCGGTGCCCGATTCAACGATCCACACCGTGTCCGGCTCGTTCAGCAGCATCGACCGCTGTCGAACAATCTGTCGCATCAGCGGCTGAGGCGCAGAGAGTGCGATGTCCTGCCGGGCGATCATCAGCTCAGCACTCCCTCCTCTTCGCCGCAACGGATCAGTTGCGCATACCGGCCGTCGGCCGCGATCAGTTCATCGTGCGTGCCCTGCTCGACAATTCGGCCCTTTTCCAGCACGACAATGCGGCTGCAATGGCGGATGGTGCTCAGACGATGTGCAATGACGATGCACGAGCAGCCTCGCATGCGCAGGCGATCCACGACAAAGCGTTCCGTTTCGTTATCAAGGGCACTGGTCGCCTCATCGAGCAGAAGAATCGAGGGGTTGTTCACCAGCGCGCGGGCGATTTCCAGCCGTTGGCGCTGACCGCCGCTGAGATTCGTGCCGCCTTCGGCGAGCTGTCCGTCGTATCCGCCGGGCAGCGCGAGAATGGTGTCGTGAATCGCCGCATCCTCGCAGGCCGCGTGCAGATTGGCATCGGGTACGGTCGGATCCCACAATGTGAGATTGTCGCGCACGGTGCCTTCGAAGAGGAACAGTTCCTGATCGACCGTGGCGAACGAGTTGATCATGACGGCGGGGTCGATTTCATGCATCGGTTTGCCGTCGAAAAGGATTTCGCCTTCCCATGGCTGGTATTCGCCGCTGATGAGTCGTCCGATGGTTGTTTTCCCCGATCCGGAACCGCCGACCAGCGCAACATGCTCACCCGGTTCGATGGTCAGATTGAAATCGCGAATGAAGGGTTCCTCCAACGGACTGTAGCCGAACGTGACATTGCGCAGTTCGATACGGCCTCTGAGGCGGATGGCCGTGGCGTCATCGGCAGACGCCTGCGCGGTGAGGTTTTTCCGGGCGGTGACGGTTTCATGGTCCAGCACATCGTCCAGGCGATCCAGGTCCGCGCGCATCTCCTGCAATGTCTGACCGAACCCCATCAGATTGGTCATGGGCGTCATGAAGCTGGTCATGAGCATCTGGAACGCGACGAGCATTCCGATGCTCAGATGTCCTTCGATGATGCGAAACGCGCCGATGCTTAGGATCGCCGCCATCGCGAGACTGCTGAGCAACGTGGGTAGCACGGTAAGCGGTCGGTTCGCCAGCTCCAGTGCCTGCCGTGCGTTGGCAGCCTTGGCCTGATAACCCGCCCATCGCGCGAAGAAGCCGTTTTCATCGCCTCCCGCCTTGATGGTTTCGATGCTCTGCAGACCCGCCATGGCGACGCCCTGAGCGGCACCCTGATTGTGCAGCAGCACCATGTTTGATTCGACGCGCAGGCTCGACATCTTCTGCAGCACGATGAAGTTGATGGCTGCGAATGTCACGCCAATGCCCGTCAGCACCGCGTCGTAATAGAACATGACCGCGGCGTAAAAGACGATCATCGTGACGTCAATCACCGTCTGTGTGAGTCGACCGGACAGGGTGTCTGCGATTGTCTCGTTGATCTGTGATCGGTTGGCGATCTCACCGGGAAACCGCTGAGCGTAGAATGATGCAGGCAGATCGAGCAAATGCCGCATGAATCGGGCGGACATCCCCACCGACAGTGCCACACGCAGCCGCCGCAGAATCTGCAACTGCAGGGTCTTGATCCCAACCTGCAGCAGAATGCCCACGATGAGCGCGACGATCAGCGGGCGCAGCCAGTCCGCCCTCGCTTCGATGACGACACGATCGATAAACACCTGCGTCAACGCGGGAATTGCCAGCCCGGGAATCACCAGCAGTAACCCTGCGAGAATGCAGTACACGATGGCGGACATGCTGCCCGTCAGCCGACGGCGAATCGCGCCGATCACGCTGGGGCGTCGGCCACCCTTCTGAAACTCCGGCCCCGGCTCCATCACCAGCACCACGCCCGTATAGGAGCGTTCGAACTCCTCCAGACTTACGGTGCGGTGTCCGCTTGCAGGGTCGTTGATGTAGACCTTGTCCTTTCCGAAACCTTCGCAGACGACGAAGTGGTTGAACTCCCAGAAAAGAATGGTCGGCGGCTTGATCGCGCGCAGCGCCTCAACCGATTTGGAGAAACCCTTGGCCTGCATCCCGTGCTTGCGCGCGGCCCGCAGGATGTTCGCCGCCTTGCTGCCATCGCGTGACACGCCGCAGTCCCGCCGAAGCGTGACCAGCGGCACGATGCGCCCGTGGTACGCCAGCACCATCGCCAGCGCAGCTGCGCCGCACTCCACCGCCTCCAATTGGAGCACAGTGGGTGTTTTCACCCGGCTGAAGCGAGAAGTTGTCTGGCGGTCAGAGTCCACTCCATTGCCTCAGCAGGGGGATGACGAAGCTGATCGGCCGACGATGTTCCGTCGTCGCACGAATGCTCACGGTGGTGCCCGGCGTGATGCGGACATCCGGCCCGTGCCCCGATGTCCAGCGGTAACCGCTTGGCGCCTGAGGATCGGGCAGCATGATCGAAAAAGCCTGAATGCAACTGCGATCGCCGGTCAGTTCGCGGGCGATCTGATGGTTGCCCACCACGTTGGTTACTGCATCAGTGGTAACGGGGAAGCTGGACACCTCAGTGATGCGGCCGATGATCGAGCCGTGCCGCTCGCGCTGTACGGTTGTGGGTGTGATGCGGATTTCCATGTCCGGCCGCAACAGTTTGCCATGACCCACATCGAAGTACGCGACCGCCATCAGATTGCCTTCCGGATCATCCGCCTCGATCGCGCCGAGCCGCTCGCCCTCGCGTACGTACTGCCCGACGGTGCCGGTGATTTCGATGACCCGGCCGGTGTACTGACTGACGAGCCTGCCGCGCGTTTCGAGTTGCTGCCGATAGCGTGCGATCTCCTGTTCGAGTTGCTGGATCGCCAGTTCTTCATCGCTGGTGCGTTCCTCGAACGCACGCATCTCCTCGGAGGCTTCAGCTTCCAGTTCGTGCAATCGGGCCTGCAACTCTTCGACACGGTGAAGCTGGTCGCGATGTTCGCGTTCGGCTTCGAGCCGGCGAAGTTCCACTTCATGTGCGTTGAGTTCCAGGTCCGCCAGCCGCACGCGGTTGTCGATCAGTTGCTGTCTCGCTCCGAGCAGCGCGTTTTCATCAACCAGGCCCTCGACTCGCAGGTTCTGATAGGTCTTGTAACGTTCCTCAAGTGCATGCCCCAGGCTGCGTGTGGTTTCCAGCAGCCGCTGGATGTTGTCCTGCTGCTGGGCGATGTAGCTGTCTGCCTTTTCGCGCTGCAGTTCCGCCATGCGTGTGGCCGAGGCGATCTGTTCCTTGAGAAGCCGGCGCTGTTCCTCGATGGCGCGCTGACGCAGATCGCGTCGTTGAAGCAGCAGCGGGTTCAGCCGGTCGTGGCGCATGCGCAGTTCCGCCAGTCGCGCTTCTGCCTGTTCCAACTGCTGGCGTATCTCCGGCTGATGCAGCACAGCGATGACCTGCCCAGCTTCCACGCGATCGCCGGCATTTACGCGCAGCTCCAGAATCTGTCCCGTGCCCGGCGCCTGAAATGACACCATGCGTCGCGGCCGCACCAGGACGCCGTAACCATCCACTGTCAGCGGAATCTGCCCGACGATCGACCACACCAGCACGCCCGCCAGCGCGAACGCCAGCACCGACAGCGGCAGCCAGCTTCGCCGTCCGGTGATGCGCAGCAACTGATCAAGCTGCTCGGGCGTATTGTGATGTTCCAGCGCCTTCTGACTATACATGCCTGATTACCCTGCGCTGCGGAACCGGTTCAGCAGCATTTCGAATCGCTTGCCCGCCAGCGCCATCGAATCGAGCAGGGCGGGGTCGATCTCATCCGGGTCTTCCACATCGTCGTCGAGCATGCGTCCTTTCGGCGCAGCCATGCTCGCCATCGTCTGGCGCAGACGACTGGCCAGAAAGACACCCAGCGCGCGATAGAACCCGGCCGCGAATGAATGGTCGGAGGCAAGCTTGCGTGACAGCACCTGACGATCGATCGCCAGCACCAGTGCGGGCCCGCGTGCCACGACGGTCGCCGTGGGGGGGCGCGAATCAAGGAACGACAGCTCGCCCACCACTTCCCCCTGTTCGAGGATGGCGACGGTGGAGCCGTCCGCCGCCTGCACAGCCAGTCGACCGTCGATCACGATGAAAAGGTGCGTGGCGGGTTCGCCCTGTCGGATGATTGCTTCGCCGTCCACCACCTGCCGGTGAGTTCCCACCTGGGCAAGCCAGTCCACGTCGCTGTCGGAAAGGTCCGCCAGGATATAAAGCACCTTGCGCATGCTCAGCGTTCCGATGGAAGAAGCCGTTCGTATGTTTGATCGCCTTCCCAGTGCACCCGTCCGTGACCCAGCACCGTGCCGGTGGCGTAGGCGAACTCTACCTTTGCGATCTCGTAATCCGTCAGTGCATCGATCTCGCGAATCTGGGCGTCCGCAAGGAACTGGGCGGCATCGAGCACCTCTGTCATCGTGACGGTGCCCGCCTGGAACTGACGTTGCTCCGCTTCATAAATGCGGCCCTGCAGCACGACTTCCCGCCGTGCAGCGAGGATGCGACGCCAGTTCTGCTGCAACTGGTCCAGCGCATCGTGAACGTCCTGCTTGATCTGTTCGACCTGGTCTGCCTTGCTGCCAGCCGTTCGCAGCCGTTGCAATAGTGCGCGGCGCAACGCCGCCCGCGCTGCTTCGTTACCCAGCGGAATGCGCACCTCGGCTCCCACGAGCCAGTCACTTATGTCGTCGTGCAGCATTGCGTTGAACGCCCGACCGGCAGAGTTATGCGTGCCGCGAAAGGAGTAATCGAACTGCAGCGCGACCAGCGGCAGCGTGCGGTTGCGTGCCAGGTCAACCTGAATCGCGTCGATCGCCAGTTGCAGTTCCAGGTCGAGCATTTCCATGCGGTGCTGCATCGCGTGACGCGTGAAGTTCTCCGCATCCAGCGCGAGGTAGATCGGGTTGGGATCGCTGACGGGAATCAATGTCGTCGGACCATCCACCGGCAGATCGGGATGATTCATGATGCGTTTAAGCTGGCGTTCGGCCTGTCGCCGCTGCGTTTCCGCAACGATGACCGCATCGACATGGCGCGACAGGCCGGCCCGGGCGCGTTCAGCCTCGATGCCAGCCACCACACCTTCCTCCGCCAGCCGTTGCGCTCGACGAAGCTGCTCCAGCCCGTTTTCGTAAAGCTGGCGCTGAACCTCCACCTGCCGAGCGGTGAAGGCAAATCGCCAGTAGGCGCGCTCCGCCTCTGTCATGACGCGAATGGCGGCCAGCCGTGTGCGCGCCGACGCCTGATAATGTTGCGCCGCCGCCACACGAATTGGCGCCTGATTTACCGCATAGCCCGCATTGCGAAGCAGCGGCTGACTGATCGAAAAGCGAGCAGCGATCTCATGTTCATCCGCGACGCCCGGCAGCTTCACCCCCTGGGCGAAGTGGCTGGTGCTGACGGTCGCGGTTCCGCCGGTGCGAAGCGGCACCTCGATGCCCACTTCGCTGGCCCACTGCTCAACGCCGGGCGAACCGAGCGAAGGTACTTCGCGATTGATGCGCGGGTCGGTATCAGCGTAGCGCGTGTTGCCGAAGAAGACTGCCTCGAAGCGGGCTTCTTCCTCCGTCAGGATCTCCGCCGCGATGAGCGGATCGAGCCGCTCCACCTGCAGGCCCAGGTTGTATCGCAGGGCCGTAGCGCGAACCTCTTCAATGGTGATCTCACGCACGGTATCGGGCGGTTGTGGATCGGTTATCGGCTCCGCGCCAGCCTCGGCTGCCTGCGCCGCGGTGATGGTCGGTTCGGCGCTGTGCTCCTCCAGCGCGATGCGCTCGATGGGCCCCAGTCGGCGACGCACTGCCTCATCGAGCGCATGATCCAGCGGGCCGGTACACCCCGGTGACAGCGCGCTGATCGCCAGCAGTCCCAGTGACAGCGTGGTCGAACATCGTGACCCGCGAATGGACCGATAATCGCAATGCACTGATGACCTGCGCCTCCTGATCTGGACCTCCTCGTGGAAGTCGTTGCTCTAGGCACGTATCGGCTTGTGGTCAGCGCGGCATAACCAACCGTTACAGATTGCCTGATCGGCGCAATCGGAATCGCGCAGCTTGCCAAATCGGTGCAAAAGGTTGTGTCCCCGCGGCAGGGCACGTTTCACGCCCACCTTCGGTCAAGCCGCTCGCAGGCATCTCCGATGCTCACCGTGCCAACATGGTCACGCCGCGATGTATAAATGAAAGGAGTACCGAAAGTGAAAACCGACAAACCCGAGAAGCAGCCAACGCGAGACACCTCGAAGGAACTGACCGACGAGCAACTGAAAGAGGTGGCGGGTGGTTATCTGCCCTTCTTTGAGCAGGCTGATTCCCGGACGACATCCGGCTCGCTGTCGGTCGAGGGTAAACGGGAGATCTGACCCGATCGGTCATCTGAACCGCTTGCACTCATCTTGAACGATTGGAGAACTTCCATGAAGCGTGACCATGGCAACCTTTCTCCGTCAGAACAATCGAGGCCAAATCTTCAGCAGGGGCCGATTCGCGAAGAGCTGACCGATGCGGAACTGGAGAACGCTGCTGGCGGTATCCAGCAGCCTACCCAGCATCAGTCCGACGCGATCTACGCCGATGCGATCTACGCGGACCCTCTGTTCTTCAAACGTTGATCTGAAGGAACCTGATCATGGGGATTTCCGCCTCACTGAAGGAACTGACGCGAAAAGCGAAGGAAGATGAGACGTTTCGGGCTGCGCTGGCGCAGGCACAGTCGCCGCAGGATGTGGTTGCGATTGCGAACCGCGCGGGCATTGCCCTGACGCTGAAGGAGCTGCAGGCCGGCATGTCCGGCTCGTCCGGCGGCGAACTGAGTGAGGAACAGCTCGCCGGCGTAGCGGGCGGTCTGGTGGGCCATCTGCTTCAGGGCATCGTTGAATCTTCCGAAGCGGAAAACTCGCTGCGATTCATCACGCGGTTCTGATGCACCATCATGCGCCGCGCGGCCCATCGACGGTTACGCGGGGCGCGGTCCTATGGAAAATCATGACCATGAGTGATTACTGTCGGAAGCTGAGCTGGCGACCGTCGCCGGAGGAACAAAGACGGAAAGGGCGGCTCTTGGCGACCTGGCGGATCCGATACTCAGGTTGTTTTGTGATTGTGAGCGCGTTTGAGCGCTTCAACTGACGCCGGGACGGGCAGGATTCAGGGAGAATGCCGCGACGTCGGAACAAGTTTCAATCGCGCGAGCGCATGACGTTTCGTCTGCGCACGGCGGTGCTGATGCTCCTGCTGAGCACACTGCTCGGTACGGTGCTGGTTGTTGCGACGGTGGCGTACATATCCACCCGCCAGTCGGTGGAGGATCTGAGCAATCGATATCTGGCCAGCACAGCCACATCGGTGCGACACAAGGTGGATGCCCGCATTCGCAGCGCTGAATCGGTGCTGCTTTATCTGGCTGGCCATCAGGAACTGTTGCTGACGCCGCCGCTGGACTGGCAGGCGGTGGGTATGGCACTGGCGCGGGTGATCGCCACCGATGAGGGGCTGGAGTGGGTTTCCTACGGACAGGAATCGGATGGCCTTTTCGTGGGGGCGAATCGTCGGCCCGATGGTGAGATCATCGTCAACTACTCCGTCGCGGACGATGGTCCCGAAGCGTACGACTATCTCATGCGTGATGGCCAACTGGTTTACGACGGCCCCGGGCCGCCAGACTTCGATCCACGCAATCGTCCCTGGTATCAGGACGCGGTGCGGGCCCGCGGCATCGCGTGGAGCGAACCTTACACCTTTTATGGCGTCGAGGAACGCGGGATCACCACAAGCCTGCCCATCTACACGAAGGATGGCGAGCTGCGCGGTGTGCTGACGATCGACCTGACCGTCACGGCCCTGCAACATTTTCTTGAAGAAACGCGCGGTGATTCAGCCGGCAGCATTTTCATTCTCTCGCCACAAGGCCAGCTCATTGCCGGCACCGCACCGCAGGATGATGTGACCGTGCCCACCCCGGCAGAACTGCGGGCCGCAGTGATGGAAGATAACGGTACGCACCGCCGGGTGTTATCGTTCGGTGGGCAGGCGTATGCCACGCTGGTCGACCACATCAGTCTCGGTGGTGGCGGACAGATCATGCTCGCCGTGCTTGTGCCGACCGATGAGTACCTGCATGTCGCCCGCTACAACGCCATCTGGGCGTCGAGCATTGGCGCACTGGCGGTGCTCACCGCGATTGTGCTGGGCTATCGCTTCACGCAGCGCATGACCCGACCGCTGCGCGAGGTGTCACAGGAGCTGGATCGCATCGGCCGGTTCGATTTGACCGGCGAGGCGATGCAACCCTCACGCATTGCCGAGGTAACCACCGTTATTGCTGCGGCGGAACGCATGAAGGCGGGACTAAGGTCTTTCTCACGTTATGTGCCGGCCGAGCTTGTGAGGTCGCTGCTCGCCAACGGTGAGGAAGCGAAGCTCGGCGGACAGGTGCGCGAGGTCACAATGATGTTCAGCGATCTGGCGAACTTCACCTGGCACAGCGAGTCGCGCACACCTGATCGTGTCGTGGAGGATTTGTCCGCCTACTTTGAAACAACCGCCGATGCGCTGGCGCGGCACAAGGGTACGCTGGTGCAGTTCGTCGGCGATGGCATCTTCGCCTTCTTCAACGCGCCGCTGCCGGTGCCGGACCATTCCGCTGCGGCATGTCGGGCGGCACTCGATTCGCAGCGACGTCTGCGCGAGGTCAACGAGCAACGCCAGCGCGATGGCCGTATCCTGCTGGAGCAGCGCATCGGTCTACACACTGACCGCGTTGTCGTGGGAAACGTCGGCACTGCTGATCATCTGACCTACACTGCGATGGGCGACGGCGTCAATCTCACCAGCCGCCTCGAATCGCTCAACAAGGTGTATGGCACGCACCTGCTGGCGTCCGATGCGGTTCAGCAAAGCACAGGTGATCAGTTCCACTGGCGGCAGCTCGACCGCGTGGTCGTCAAAGGCAGGGCACATCCGACGGATGTGTTCGAGCTACTGGGTGTGTCGGGCGAGGTTGATGAACGGTTGCTGCTCCTGCGCGACGCATACGAGCGGGCACTGGCGATCTACTTTGAGGGCCATTTCACCGAGGCAGCGGCACGGTTTGAGGCGCTGGTCAAACGATACGGCGACCCGGCGTCGGCGACCCTGGCAGCCCGCTGCCGCCAGTACATCGATGCTCCGCCGCGCATGTGGGACGGCGTGGCGGTGCTGGGGCATAAGTAGCGTACGGCGCAGCGGTGTTCGGACAGCGTCGCTGGGATTGGCGCCGGTGGACCTTCGCCCCTTCACCCTGACCCTTTCCCCCGCGGGGAGAGGGAGAAATTCAGTGCGGCGGTTCTGTTAATCCTCATCTCCCTCCCTCCACGCCATCCCCGATCACCCCTTTCATCCCGTTCCAACTTCGGCTACGCTGATAGCTCGGGCCATGTCGTCGCCAGTCGTTTTGCGGGGGCATATTTGAGCTATTCATTTTTTTGCGCATCAGTGGGATCGCGATCCTTCATTTTCTCATCTGCGGGAATGGGCCCGCCGCTATAGTGGACCGCGGTCGAGGAGGTGCAGCCGTGGCGGAGTTCATCGAAGCGTGTACCGGCAGCATGCTCAATCTCATCGCGTCCGTATTGCTGGGGTTGACGACCTTGTACTGGCTGGTCGTGATCCTGGGGGCGGTGGGTATCGACAGCCTCGACTTTGACTTCGACGCGGATACGGGGTTGGACACTGATCTGGATCTGGATACGGACACGCCGCACGGCATGCTGCAAGCGGGCATTGGCGCTTCGATCCTGCGGTTCTTCCACATAGGCACGGTGCCGGTGCTGGTGCTCTGGTCGGTGTTCATCCTCGCGTTCTGGATGGTGGGGGTGCTCAGTTACCCGTTGATTGGCAAGTGGGGTGGGCTGCTGCAACTGGCGGCGCTGGTGCCGATGGTGATCGGCTCGCTGCTGCTGACGAAGGTTTTGACGCTGCCGCTTAAGGCGCTTTTCGCTCGGATGAAGGAACAGGAGGAGGCGGAACAGAAACTGGACCTGATCGGTCGGCGTGGCACCGTGGTGTCGCTCACCGTTACGCATCGGCTCGGTCAGGTGGAGATTCCGACCAATGGTGCGCCGCTGCGATTAAACGTGAGGACGAGCGACGATCGCACAATGCTCAGCAAGGGCGATGAGGCGGTGGTGATCGGCCAGGACGCGAAATCGAATGTGTATGTGGTTCGCGGCTTCTGGCAGGATGCGTCGCACGATCACCCGCAGGCGTCAGACACGATGCCAAAACCCGGACAATCGTCGTGAACACTGTCGCCCACGCATGAGTGAATGAACAACCTGTATTGAATTTGAATCAACCCGGAGGTGCCAAGTGACCAGTGTCCCACTAATGCTCGCGGCCGGTACCCTGACGATGACGATTGTGACGGCCGTCATTTTCGTTTTCATCATCCTCTTTGGCGTGTTGGCGATGATCGCCAAGTTCTACGTCAAGGTGGAACAGGGCACAGCGCTGGTGCGCACGGGGATTGGCCAGACCCGCGTCAGCTTCTCGGGCATGATCGTGGTGCCCGTTATCCATCGCAAGGAGTTCATGGACATCTCGGTCAAACGGATCGAGATTTATCGTCATGGCTCCGAGGGCCTGATCTGCAAGGACAATGTCCGTGCGGACATCAAGGTGGCGTTCTTCGTTCGCGTGAACAATGTGGCGGCGGACGTACTGCAGGTCGCACAGTCGATCGGCTGCCGCCGGGCATCGGACATCAACGCACTGATTGAACTTTTCGACGCCAAGTTCTCCGAAGCGCTCAAGACGGTGGGCAAGTCGTTCAACTTCACCGAGCTTTACACTGAACGCGAACGTTTCAAGAACGAGATTCTCCAGCACATCGGTACCGACCTGAACGGTTACGTGCTGGATGACGCAGCCATCGACTACCTCGAGCAGACCGATCTCAACCAGCTGGATCCGAACAACATCCTGGACGCGGAAGGTATCAAGAAGATCACCGATCTGACCGCGCGCGAAGCGATCGTCGCCAACAGCATCCTGCGTGAAAAGGAAAAGACGATCAAGAAACAGGATGTCGAAGCGCGCGAAGTGATTCTGGAGCTGGAGCGTCAGCAGGCTGAGGCGGAAGCACGGCAGGCCCGCGAGGTGGCGGCCGTGCGTGCCCGCGAACAGGCCGAAGCGGAAAAGGTGGTGCAGGAGGAGCGTTACAAGGCGGAGCGTGCCCGCATCACCACGGAGGAGGAACTGGGCGTTGCCGAGCAGAACAAGGCGCGGCAGATTCTCGTCGCGCAGCGCGCCAAGGAACGCACCGACGCGGTGGAACTGGAGCGTGTCAAACGCGAGCAGGAACTGGAGGAGACCGAACGTCTGCGCGTGGTGGAACTGGCGCGGATCGAGAAGGAAAAGGCGCTGGAGGTCGAGCGCAAGAAGATTCAGGATGTGATTCGCGAGCGTGTCATCGTCGAGCGCGCGGTGGTTGAGGAACAGCAGAAGATCCGCGACACGGAAGAGATCATGGCGGCCGAGCGCGCCAAGGCGGTGCGGGTGACAGCTGCAACGGCGCAGGCCGAGGAGGACAAGGTCCGCGAGGTGAAGAAGGCCGAGGCGAGTAAGCTGGCCAGCCAGTTCGAGGCGGACGAGATTCTCATCGAGGCCGAGGCACGGCGTCAGGCGGCAGAGAAGGAAGCGCTGGGCAAGATGAAGCTGGCCGAGGCGGTGCAGGCGGAGGTCGCAGCGCACGGCCTGGCGGAAGCGGAGGTGATGCACGCCAAGGCCAGCGCGTTGCAGAAGTATGGTGCCGCCGAAGCGGAAGTGGTGCAGAAGAAGCTGGAGGCGGAGGCGGCGGGCGAGCGCGCCAAGGCCGAAGCGATTCGTGCCCAGGGCGAAGCCGAAGCTGAGGTCATGCGGCAGAAGTATGCGTCCGAAGCCGAGGGTGTCGCCGCCAAGGCCGAAGCGATGAAAAAGCTCGACGGTGTGGGCAAGGAGCACGAAGAATTCAAGCTCAACCTCAACAAGCAGCTTCAGGTCGAACTGCGTCAGATCGACGTCATGCGGGAGATCGCGGCCGAGCAGGCGAAGGTGCTTGCCGAGGCACTCAAGACGGCGAAGATCGACATCGTGGGCGGCGAGGCGGTGTTCTTCGACACCATCCTCAACGCCATCACACGCGGCAAGCAGCTTGACCGATTCGTCAACAATTCCGAGCACCTGTCGCGCCTGTCGAACTCGCTGCTCAACGGCAATGGAAACGGCGACGGCGACGACCGCTCGCTGCCGCAGCGCATTGCCGACATCATCCGTGATTCAGGGATCGACAGTGAGGATGTGAAGAACCTCTCGATCGCGGCACTCATCGGCAAGGTGCTGGCGCAGTCGAAGGATGAGGGCTTCACGGCGGAGCTGCGTAAGCTGCTGAGCCTGTCGCGGGAGGCGGGGTACGCTGACCAGAAGCTCACCACTCTCGGTGTGACGATTCCCACGGGCAGCCAGCGGGCGTGATGAAGCATGCGTCACGGCGGAGCGTAACGGAATCGGACGCTCCGCCTTGCGGGCGTGAATGAACGAGTGGAGCGACGCTTGTTCCCCGGCGGTCTTTTCTGATCAAAGATGGCAAGAACCACCGCGTCTCAACCTGAAGAAGTCACTCACGACGCAGCGACACAGTCGTCTGTGGCCGGGCCATCGCATGCCGCCGAGGCGCAGATCGATCAGGGCGCCTACGAGGTCATCCGCAGGCGCCTTGAGGCGCACGGCCGGGATCTGCGTGAACGGCTGGACAGGCTCAATGCGCGGCGCAAACAGGTGTTCGGCTCCATCGACTTCGCCCTCACCGACAGTGATCGCATCACTACTGCGCATCACTGTATCCCGCGCGACATCGTCGAGATAGGCGGCCGATTTCTCATGGGTTTCAACGTCCACTTCGGCCTTAAGACGAACGTGGAGATCAGCGATGTGTTCGCAGCCTATCGCCTGGAGGGTGGCACGTTCCACGAGGAAGACCTGTCACTGCTGGACAGTGACGATTTCCGCAAGGATTTCGCGGATCTGTTCCGCTTTTACAAGAATGCGATCTTCGCAAGATTCTTTCGCGATGGGCCGCACATTTACATGGTCTTTCGTGTTGGTCGGGATGTGACCGACATCAAGACGTTCAAATGGGCAGTACGTGGCGACGGGCTGAAGTATTGCGGCAACCGGTCTGATCATGAGGTGCGCTATCCGCCGCAACACGAATTCGAATGGCGGCGCGCCACGCGCGACATGCAGACACAGGGCGCGTACCCGCACTATTCGATCGAGGACATCGTATTTGTCGAAACCATCCGTGGCGATCTGACCATCAAAGTGGAGGACAGCACCGACACAGGTGAAGGCATCTACAGCGAGCCGGTCGAGAACCCGGATCAGACGCTGGACGATGCGGAGATCTACTTCGTTCGCGTGGGCCACCTGGTCCTGCTGAAGATTCGCCCGTACCAGGAGAACGCTTACCGCTATTTCATCTATAACGCGAAGCTTCAGGAGGTGGTTCGAGAGGACAGCATCGGCAAAGCGTGCGTGCTGCTGCCGGAGGATCATGGCCTGCTTTTCGCCCATGGGTACTACCTGGCGTCAGGTAAGTATCAGCGCTTTCCCAATCTGCCCGATGATCTGCTCTTTGAGCGGCGTATTGCCTCGCCCAATGGTGAGGACTTCGCCTACATCTTCTACAACCGCGAATCGGGCGATTACGTTATCCTCGCCTACAACCTCATCGAGCAGACGGTGCAGACGCCGCTGGTGAGCAACGGATACGCCTTCTTTGGTGACGGGCGGCTCATCTTCTTCAAGGCACCCGAGCACGGCGAGCCGCAGAAGCATCACGCGGTGCAGGTGTGGCAGACACCTTTTGTCGGCCCTGACCATGTCAGCCACATGGATCGCAAGTCGTTCCTCTACAAGATCGGCAATCGCGATGTCGTGCGTGCCATGGCCGAGTGCGTCGAGGTGCTTGAACTCATCAACCGTAAGGATCCTTACGCGGATCTGTATCTCGATCTGGTTCGCACCACCACCGATCTGCTCGACGCCTGGTTCTGGCTTGATCACGAGGAGGCGGCGAAACTCGCCGAACCCCTGCGCGAGATTCGCAGTGCTGCGCAGGCTGCCGTGGGCGAATACGAAAAGGTCACGCGTATCCGGCGGGACACGCAGCGGCAGACCGATAAACTCGCCCGTGAGGTGGAGGAGCTTGTCAGCCGCAACGCGACCCGCATCTACGACAACATCCTTGTCTTTGTCGAGGCGATGACCGCCCTGCGCGAGATTCGCGGGCGGGTGATCGCCCTGCGCGATCTGCGTTACGTCGACCTGGCCCGCGTGGATGAACTGGAAGATGCGGTGCGTCGGCAGACAGACAGTCTGTCCGAACGCTGCGTGGCGCATCTGCTGGACCCCGCATCGCTCGATCCCTATCGTCTCGCGGCCCGTGAACACGATGCCCGTATCGACAGTCTGACCAAACTGACTGAAGCGCGTGAACTGGCCCAGCAGGTGCAAAAGAGTGCCGATGAGCTGGAAATGCTCATCGAGGTCGTCAGCAACCTTCGCATTGATGACACGACCAAACGCACCGAGATTGTCGATTCCATTTCCGAAATCTTCGGTCACATCAATGCCACGCGCTCGCGTCTGCGCAACAAACAGCAGGAACTGGGGCGATCCGAAGGCATTGCCGAGTTCAACAGCCAGTTGAAGCTGCTGAGCCAGTCGGTGGCGAATTATCTTGATCTGGCTGACGAGCCGGAGAAGGTGGATCAGTACCTCACGCGCATCATGGTGCAGCTTGAGGATCTGGAAGGCCGATTCGCCGAGTTTGACGAGTTCGTGCTGCAGCTTACGGAGAAGCGAGAGGAAATCTACAACGCGTTCGAGAATCGCAAGCTGCAACTGGTGGAGAAGCGCAACCGCCGCGCTGACGCACTGGGGCAGGCAGCTACGCGCATCCTCAACAGCATCCGCTCGCGCGTGCAGGGAATGAATGAGATCGTGGCGATCAACAGCTACTTCGCCAGCGATATGCTCATCGACAAGATTCGCGACATCTGCGAAGAGCTGGCCGCGCTGAACGACACCGTGCGCGTCGATGACATTCAGTCACGCCTCAAGAGCATTCGCGAGGAAGCGGTTCGCCAGCTCAAGGATCGGATCGAACTGCAGGAAGGCGGACGCAACACGATACGCTTCGGTCGGCACGTCTTTTCTGTCAACACGCAGCCGATCGACCTGACGATCATCACCCGAGACAACCGGATGCAGTTGCACCTGACCGGCACGCAGTTTTTTGAGCCGATCGAGGATGCGCGTCTGGAAGCGACACGGGACGTCTGGTCGCAGGAAATCGTCTCTGAAAATCACGCGGTGTATCGTGCTGAGTACCTGGCCTGGCTGATGTTCCAGGAACTTGCCGCGCGAGAACCAGCCGAGATCGAAGCGATGCTCACCGAAGATGAATCGGTACTGGTCGAGCAGGTGCGCCAGTTCATGAGCCCGCGCTACAGTGAGGGGTACACCAAGGGTGTGCACGATGTCGACGCGGCCCGCATTCTGCGCGAACTGCTGCGAATGCAACTGACGATCGGCCTGCTGCGCTACAGCCCATCGGCGCGTGCGCTGGCGTCGGTCTTCTGGCACGTGATGAGCGATGGTGTGCACAAGAAGGCGCTGGCCGCACACGCGATCGGCCTGGGCAAGGCACGCGAGCTTTTCACCGGCAACGGACTGGACCAGCGTGTGCAGCGTGAGCTGGTGCCGCTCATTACCGCCTTCGCTGAGCAGCATCCGCACAACCTGTTCGATCCGGCATTGGCGGAGGAGGCCGCGGCCTATCTTTGCCATGAGCTTGCCAATCCGGCGCAGGCCTTCGTGGTCAGCCCCGATGCCGCGAACCTCGTCGAAGCGTTCAACACGGATCTCAAATCGCGCCGCAAGGCCTCAGCCTTCGATGAAGCGGTCGAGGCGCTGGAGGGCCATCCCCGCCGGCAGTTCGCCCTCATCCGTGACTGGCTGCGTGCTTACGTTGCAACACTGGATGAGCCGCGTCGCAGTGAGGCGCAACCCTACGTGGATGAAGCGGCCGCACGCATCGCCGAAGGTGGCGTCAAGCCGACACGTATCATCGGTGTCAGCACGCGCACGGTCATCGAAGGTCTCGTCGGCACGCACCCGACCATTCAGGAAGGACGGCTTACGCTCGACTTCAACGCCTTCATGGCCCGGCTTAACCACTTCGCCCGGGTCACCGTGCCGAAGTACCAGGCCTACGCCGCGCTCAAGCACGAGATCATTGAGCGCGCCCGCGCCGAGATGCGCATCGAGGAGTTCACACCGAAGGTACTCACCTCCTTCGTGCGTAACCGGCTCATCAACGAAGTTTTCCTGTCACTCATTGGTAACAACCTTGCCAAGCAGATGGGTACGGCTGGCTCGGGTACGCGCACCGATCGTAACGGGCTGCTGCTGCTTATCTCGCCGCCAGGCTACGGCAAGACGACGCTCATGGAGTACATCGCCAGTCGGCTGGGCGTCATCTTCATGAAGATCAATGGCCCGGCGATCGGGCACAACGTCACGTCGATCGACCCTGCAGAGGCCACCAACGCCGCCGCCCGCGAGGAGCTGGAAAAGCTCAACCTCGCCTTCGAGATGGGCGACAACGTGATGATCTACATCGACGACATCCAGCACACCAGCCCGGAGTTCCTGCAGAAGTTCATCAGCCTCTGCGATGCTCAGCGGCGGATCGAGGGTGTCTACAAGGGGCGCACGCGTACCTACGATTTTCGCGGCCGCAAGGTCGCCATCGTCATGGCGGGCAACCCATACACCGAATCCGGCGAGAAGTTCAGGATTCCCGACATGCTCGCCAACCGTGCGGACACCTACAACCTGGGTGACATTATCGGCGACCACGCCGAAGCCTTTAAGATGTCGTACCTGGAGAACTGCCTCACATCGAACCCGACACTCAACCCGTTGGCAACGCGCAGTCAGGCGGACGTCTACAACGTCATCCGCATTGCCGAGACCGACAGCCGGGAAAACATCGAGTTTGAAGGCAACTACAGCCGCGAGGAAATCGAAGAGATGGTGAGCGTGATGAAGAAGCTCATCATCGTGCGCGATGTGATCCTGCGCGTGAATCAGCAGTACATCGCTTCCGCCGGTCAGGAGGATCAGTACCGCACCGAGCCACCATTCCTGCTGCAGGGTTCCTATCGCAATATGAACCGCATCGCTGAGAAGGTGATGCCGGTGATGAATGATCAGGAACTGCGCACGCTCATCATGGCCAGCTACGAGCAGGATGCCCAGACGCTCACCACCGGTGCGGAAGCGAACCTGCTCAAGTTCCGCGAAATGATGGGCTGGCTCACCGAGGAAGAAAAGGCCCGCTGGGAGAAAATCAAACGCACGTTCGTGCGCAACAACTCGGTGCGTGCCCTTGGCGGCGACGACAAGACCGCGGCGGTGTTGTCGCAGATGGCGGGACTGAACCAGAATCTGGGCGATATCCACGGCGCACTGGCGCAGGGACTCTCAAGGCTGGAAGCGGTCAACGGCCGGCGTGATGTTGAACCGCCACGCATCGACCTGACCCCTGTGGCGGAGCAGCTTGCCAGCTTCGTGCAGAGCATCACCGCGATCCGCGATGCGATTGCCGCGTTGGCGGCCGGGCGAGATATCGCCGCACGCACCGCGCCGGTTGAAGCGCGGCTGGACGCCACCACGCTCGACGCGATCCGCGAGCTGATGCAGCAGATCGCCCAGCGTTCCGGTGCCGTGCTGCCACCCGCCCCGATCAATGCCGCCGAAGACAAACCGGCCCCCGGTGTCAGTAAGCCATCCACTGGTGCCCCCGGCAACGGTGATGCGGCAGTTCCCTTTGAGGTCCGTGTCATCAACAAGGTGCCCGCGACCTTCCTGTATGTGATGAAGGAGCAGTTCGCGCTGATGAGGGCGTGGATGGAGCCGCTCAGCCGTCTTGTCGCCGGTCAGCCGGGCCAGTTGGGCGAGATGGAACGCTCGCTGCGTACGATCGCGGCGCGGTACGATGACATCATCCAGCGTCTGGAGAAAAACCAGCCTGAATCGGGCGATCCAGCCGATCAGTCCTGAAGCGGGGGGGCTGTCGAAGGAGTCCAAGCATGTTCAAAGCCGTCGGCCGTTACTTTCGCGCCCTGGGTTATCTGATCACCGGCCGCATCGATGCTGCCCGCAGCGCGCTGTCGACCAGCCCGCACGTGGTGAAGGCGACGTACGATCAGATCATCGCCAGCAAGACCGAGTCGATTCGCCAGTACAAGGACGCCATCGCCCGGCTGATCGTGCAGCACGAGGCGAAGATGAGCAAGATCAAGGCGGAATCGGAGGCGATCGCTCATCTGGAGCAGCTCAAGGAAGGGGCGGCGGCCAAAGCGCGTACGGTGGTCGAGCAGATGAAGGCCAATGGGGCCACGCTGGAGCAGATCAAGGCCAGCGAGGACTATCGCAAATGCATGTTGGCCTATCAGGATTTCAGATCGAAGATCGAGGAAAAGACACCGCGCATCAGCGAACTGGAGGCGGAGGTGCAGGAGATGGACAGCACCATCGCCGGCCACAAGATTCAGTTGACGCAGATGCTGCGTGAGATCGAGAAGCTGCGCAGCGAGCAGGCCGAGGCCGTCGCCGAGGTGATCACCGCCAAGGAAGAGGCGGAACTCAACGACATGCTCGCGGGCATCAGCAGGGACCGCACCTCGCGCGAGCTGGCGGACATGCGTCAGATGCGACAGGAACTCAAGGCCAGGGCCCGCGTGTCCAAGGAACTGGCTGGCACCGACACCAGGGCGCAGGAGGCAGAGTTCATTCGATATGCCCAGTCAACGCGGATCGCCGATGAGTTCGATGCGCTGATCGGGCTGGCGGAGGAATCGGACGGGCGGGATGCTGAGGCGCGGGTGGGTGAGCCGAGACTGCCGGAATGAGGAGTAATCAATAATCAGTAATAAGTAATCAGTTGGGAATGGAATAAGCAGTAAGCAATAAGCAATTGGCAATGAGTAATTCAGAAGAGGCGCGATGTAGTCGCCCGTGTGGTAGCTAATTCATTTGCCTGCGCCTTTCCTTCGTGCCTCCGTGTCTTCGTGCCTTTCTTTCAACCATGACTCTCGTTGCCCCTCCCAAACATGACTTTTTTTCCCGGCTGGCCCGCATCATTAATGCAGGGCAGTCGCGATCCGTCTTGCTGTCGGGGGAGGTGCATGGTCTTTTTTATCTGGAGTCATCTCAGCGGTATGTGCCGCTGGTGCCGTATCTGTGCAGCCGATGTTCCGTGGAGGGGGTCATTGTTCTGGTTTATGAACTGAACGGGCCGATCCGGTGCCTGCACGATCGGGATCGGCAGGTGCTGCGCGATGCGTGGATTCGCTGGAAGACAGGCCAATCGCTCGATCAGCTCATTCTGCAGTCGCTCACCGATGAGGCTGCGCGTGCCCGGCGGGAATCGCTGGAGGATCAGTTCGATCGTCTGATCGCTGATGCGACCGGTCGACCCACCGCGGCGCTGGAGGTGCTGCGCCAGCTTACGCTCTGCTCGCGCGCTCAACCGGCCAACGGCAAGCGCTTTCGGCTGCTCATCCTCATCGAGGCAGCGGACATGCTGCTGCCCGCGGCTGATGGCGACATCACACGCCTTTCGCCGGGGGACCGCCAGCGCATTGCCATTTGTCAGGACTGGTTCTGCGACCCGGCCTTCATGGAAGGCGATGACAGCGTGGTTCTCCTGGCGGATTCGCGCCACGCGATTCACCCACGCATCGCGACATTGCCGCAGATGCTCAGTGTCGAGGTGCCACCGCCGGATGAGAACGAGCGGCTGTTCTTCATCGAGCATTTCACCGCGCAACGTCCCGTCGATATGGTCATCACGCCGCGCGAGCTGGCACAACTCTCGGCCGGGCTGTCGCTGCACGCGCTGCGACAACTGCTGCTGGGCGCTGCTCATCACGGCAAGCCCATCACCGCGACCGATGTGATTGATCGTGTCGAACGCCACATCACCGCGACGCTGGGCGAGGATGTCGTCGAGTTCAAGAAACCCAGTCACACGCTTGATGATGTGGTGGGCCATTCGCGCCTGCGTGCGTTCCTGCAGGAGGAGTTCATCCCGCGCATTCGTTCGACCGGTCCGGATGCTCTGCCCGGTGCGGCGGTGGCGGGGCCGATTGGCTCAGGCAAGACGTTCATCTTTGAAGCGGTGGCCGGAGCACTGGGGCTGCCCGTGCTCGTGCTCAAGAATATTCGCAGCCAGTACTTCGGGCAGACGGATGTCATCTTCGAGAAGCTTCGCCGGGTACTCGAAGCACTGGGCAAGGTCATCATCTTCGTCGATGAGGCGGACACGCAGTTCGGCGGCGTCGGTGCGGACGCCCATCCCACTGAGCGACGCCTCACCGGCAAGATCCAGGCGCTCATGAGCGACCCGAAACTGCGCGGTCGCGTCGTCTGGCTGCTCATGACCGCCCGCATCGAACGGCTCAGCCCTGACCTGCGACGGCCCGGCCGGGTGGGCGATCTCATCATTCCCGTCCTCGACCCCGAACCCGGCTCCGAGGACCGCAGAGCCTTCATTCGCTGGTGCCTGAAACCCGTGCTGCCTGAGATGGACGATGCGCTGCTTTCACGGGTCGATGAACTCACCGCTGACTATTCCGCAGCCGCGTTCGCTGCGCTGCGGTCGCTGCTGATGGCCCGGTGTCGTGGCGAAATTGATACCGACCAGGTGCTGGAGGTGATCCGCGACTGCCTGCCCGCCGACATCGACACCACCCGCCGGTATCAGACGCTGCAGGCGCTGGTCAATTGCACCCGCCGCTCGCTGCTGCCCGATCCGAACGTCGATGATGCCACCCGCCAGGCGTGGAAGGCGGAGCTGGCAACACTGGAGCGGTCCATGAACATGGTTTCGAGCGCGTAAACCTTATCGCCGCGGGTGATCTGGTATAGAATCTGCACGTGTTTGGCACGTATTGCTTCCCGGAATAAGGATTCAGACATGCTGTATCGCCGCTGGATGTTGGCTGCCGCCGTGCTCGCGCAGGTTCTGGTTGCATCACAGGTTGAGGCGCAGGTGGGGCGGCAGGTCCGCTCCGATCTCACCGCCGCGGGGCCGACCAGCGTGCGTATCTACGCCACCGGGCTGGATCGACCCTGGGGGATCGCGTTCCTGCCCGACGGCCGACTGCTCGTGACCGAGAAACCCGGTCGGCTGCGCGTCGTCGACAAAGAGGGAAAGGTGTCTGACCCGATTCCCGGTCTGCCGGAAATCTATGTCGAGGGGCAGGGTGGCCTGCTCGATGTCGCGGTACACCCCAGGTTCAACGAGAACCAGTTCGTCTACTTTTCCTACGTCAAGGCCGGTCCGGACAACACCAGCGCCACCGCGCTGGGTCGCGGCCGATTCGTCAACGACCGCATCGAGAACTTCCAGGAACTGTTCGTTCACGAGCCCTGGGTGCCGCGCGGTCTGCACTACGGCAGCCGCATCGTCTTCAACGACAAAAATCAGATCTTCCTCACGATCGGCGACCGCTTTCAGTTCCAGCCCGCACAGGACCTGAATAACCATCTGGGCAAGGTGATTCGCCTGAACGATGACGGTTCCGTGCCGAAGGACAACCCGTTCGTTGGCCGAGACGGTGCGAAGCCGGAAATCTGGTCGCTGGGTCATCGCAACATGCAGGCGGCGGCGATCGATCCCGCCACGGGAGACCTGTGGGTGGTGGAGATGGGCCCACTGGGCGGTGATGAGCTGAACAAGGTGGAGGCGGGCAAAAACTACGGCTGGCCCGTCGTGAGCTGGGGTATCAACTACGACGGCACGCCGATTCCCAACCCGGACACCCGGCCGGAGTTCACCGATGCGGTGCGCGTCTGGACGCCGGTGATCTCTCCCTCGGGCATGACGTTCTACACCGGTGATGTGTTCCCCGAATGGAAGGGCAGCGCGTTCATCGGTGGCCTGTCATCGCAGGCGCTCATCCGCGTGAAGATCGAGAACGGCCGCGTCGTCGAGGAAGAGCGCATCCCCCTGCAAACCCGCATCCGCGACGTCCAGCAGGGCCCGGATGGCTACCTCTACCTCATCCCCGATGGCCCCAACAGCGCCATCTGGCAGATGCGCCCGCTAAAGTAACACGGCTGTCGGTTTCCCGGGTCCCCCGCGCTTCGTGTGGAGATGGCGCGTGATGCAATGAAAACGTGTCACCCTGCGCTGCGCAGCCGGTCTGTTTCGCGCTGCAGCATCCGCTTTTCGTGACGGGTGAGACTGTGCAGTCCGTGGTCCTTGACCTTTTGCAGGATGCGGCCGATCTCCTCCTCTTCCGCGGCGAGGCGTCGCTGCTGACGCTGCCAGCGGCTGGCTTCCCAGCGCGAGCGCACGCCGCGCATGTTCAGCCAGCTGATCAACCGCGGATTCTTCATGAGCAGTGCCCCCAGTGCCGCGCCGCCCAGGTGGGCCGCGTCACCGCCCGCGTTAAGTGAGCCGACCAGCACGCCCAACACCGCGAAGCCCAGCACGATCAGCACCAGTGTGCGAATCTGCATGGGAATGGGCGGGAAGAGGAGCATGATCCGCTGATTCGGCGCGACGATGGCACAGCCGACCAGCACGCCAAATACACCCGCTGAGGCCCCCACCAGCGGCGAAGCCGCGCTGACATTCAGCAGCCCCGGCACCATGACGAAAAAGACAAACAGCAGCGCCCCCGCCATGCCGCAAAGCAGGTAATAGATCACAAATCGCGTTCTGCCCCAGTAGCCCTCGATCATCGGGCCGAAAAAAAAGAGCACCAACATGTTGAAGAAGATGTGCCAGATGTCAGCGTGCAGGAACTGGAAGGTGATCCAGCGCCAGACCTGTCCGCCGAGGATGGCGGTATCCACGCTGAAATAGCCCCACCGGACAGGGGCGAAGGAACTGCCACGGGCCGAGTTCCAAAGCACGCTGTCCAGCAGGAACACGACCACGTTGATGATGATGATCCACGTCACCGCACTGAAACGGCTGAACCCCCCGCCCAGCGCCATGCGGGGGTTCTCACGGTAGTAGTAGGATCGATCATTCCAGCCCATGGCTCACCGTCATCATTGCACGTCAGTCGAGGCTTACGTTGCCCTGATCTATCTTAGCTGGCCCTGGCACGTTGTCTGTCGGGGCGGCCTCATGCGGATCCGGGTTTTGCTCATCAGGATCGGCTGCAAACCCCTTGCGTCGTTTCCTTCGCTTGCGTCGCTTCAGCCCCAGCCAGCCCGGATGCTGCATCAGGACATACCCCAATGCTGCTCCGCCCAGATGGGCCGCCTGTCCCCCGGCGTTGGAACCCGGTTCATCGCCATGCCACACCACCGTGTAAACTCCGATGCCCACCGCGATCAGCGCCAACGTGCGCAGTCGCATCGGAATGGGCGGGATCAGCAGCATGACACGGGCATCCGGCGCCAGGATCGCCCCGGCGATGAGCACGCCGAAAATGCCTGCCGAAGCGCCAACAAGGGGCTGGCCGGCCGTCGATTCGACCATTCCGGCGCCCCACAGCCCCAGATATGCCAGCGCCCCCGCCGCGCCGCACAGCAGGTAAAACGCCAGGAATCGGTACGCCCCCCAGTACTTCTCGACCATCGGGCCGAAGAAGTACAGTGAAATCATATTGAACCCCAGATGCGCCAGGTTCGCGTGCAGGAACTGGAACGTAATGAAACGCCAGATATGCCCCTTAAAGATGGCAAGATCGACGGAAAAGTGGCCCAGATACTGCAGCAGGGGGGAAATGACCGGCCTGCCCTGAATGGTGAGCGGAACACCATTGATTGTCTGCTGCACGCCGATGCCATTGCTCAGCAGCAGACCATCCAGGCCGAAGATGAACAGGTTCAGTCCGATCAGCCACACGACCAACGACCGCGGGCTGTGGCGCGGCCGGGCACTGATCGGTCGGTATTCATCTCGTCTGGGCAATCGCATCAACGCATCCGCTCATCGCGGCCGCGACCGGCCACCTTTACGTCATCCCCATCACGTTTGGCCTTTCCCCTCACCTTTGATGAATCGGTCATAAAAGAGCAGTGTCGCAATCGTCTTGGCGTCCTGGATATCGCCATTACGGATCATCCGCATCACTTCGGTCAGCTTCATGACGTGAACGTCGATCATCTCGTTCTCGTCCAGGTCCTGCCCCACGTGTGTCAGGTCGCGCGCCAGATACGCGTACATGTACTCCGTGCAGATGCCCGGGCAGGTGTAAAACGCCGTCAGTGCTTCCATGTGCCCCGCACGGTAGCCGGTCTCCTCGATCAGCTCCCGCTCGGCACAGAGGCGTGGCTCCTCGCCTTCCTCAAGCGTGCCGGCACACAGCTCCCACAGCGTTCGACCTGCGGCGATCCGCTCATTGCGGATCATCACCACCGTTTCTTCATCCAGCAGTGGCAGGACGACGACGGCATCCGCCATCGCCACGACGTCGCGCCGAAACGTGCCGCCATCCCGGCCCGGCAGCGTCAGCGCGTGAACATCAAATCGTATGCCGCGATAGGCAACCTTTCCCTCGCGCGATGCGGTCATGGGGGATGTCCTGATACCCACGGACTGCGTCCGGGGGCTTCGATGGGTTGTTATTCGCCGATGCGGTCAGCGAGGAACGCCTTGACCTGACCGATGTTCACCCGCACCTGCTCGAGCGTGTCGCGATCGCGGATGGTGACAGTCTGGTCCTTGAGCGTGTCGCCGTCGATCGTGATACAGAAGGGCGTGCCCGCTTCGTCCATGCGCGCGTAGCGTTTGCCGATGTTTTGCTTTACATCCAGCTCGACCGCGTAACGCGTGCGCAGGGCGTTGTAGAGGTTCTCCGCCACCTCGGGCATGCCATCCTTGTTCACCAGCGGGAAGATGCCCGCCTTGATCGGCGCCATGCGTGGGTGGAACTTCATATAGACCTGGCTCGGCCGCGAGGGGTCGGGCGTGTACGCCTCGCACAGCAGCGCCAGCGTGCCGCGATCCGCGCCGGCGGAAGGCTCCACCACGTGCGGGAAGTAGCGTTCGTTCTTCTCCTGATCGAAGTACATCATCCTGTCGCCCCTGCCGCTGTATTTGGCGTGTTGCCGCAGGTCGTAGTCGCTGCGGTGGGCGACGCCCTCCAGTTCGCCGAAGCCCGGTGCGGTGAAGGGGAAGCGGTATTCGATGTCGCTGGTGCCCGCGCCTTCCCTGGCGTAGTGCGCCAGTTCATCCTTGCTGTGAGCGCGAAGCTGCAGGTTGGCGCCGCTCAGACCGATCGACAGCCACCACTGGTACCGCCGGTCGCGCCAGTATTCGTACCAGTCAGCCGCCTCCGTCGGATGGATGAAGAACTCGATCTCCATCTGCTCGAACTCGCGGCTGCGGAAGGTGAAGTTGCGCGGGGTCACCTCGTTGCGGAACGCCTTGCCCTGCTGCGCGATGCCGAACGGCACCTTCACACGCTGCGTGTCCACCACGTTCCAGAACTGGGTGAAAATGCCCTGCGCCGTTTCGGGCCGCAGGTACGCCCGGTTGTCCTCATCGCGAATCGCGCCGACGTAGGTGTCGAACATCAGGTTGAACTGCCGCGGCTCGGTGAGCGTGCCGGGCTTGGTCGCATCCGGGCCGACGATACGTGCATAGTCCGCCGTGGCAATAGCGGGCAGCGGTGTCACCCCGACATCGGTGGTGGAAGCGTCGACGCGATAACGTTTGCTTAGCTTCCTGCGCGCTTTGGCTTCGCTTTCCTCATCGCCTTCCACGAACGCGAACATTTCACCTGAACCATCATCACCTTTATAGGAAAGCACGAGCAGGTGATCGGCCCGGTAGCGATGCTTGGTCTCCTTGTCGTCGACCATCGGGTCGTTGAATCCGGCCACGTGACCGCTGGCTTCCCACACTCTGGGGTGCATGATGATGGTGGTGTCCAGCGGAACGATGCGGACGGGCTTGCCATCGGGCCCCAGGGGCGGGCAGCGGACGATGTCGTGCCACCAGGCGTTCTTCAGGTTGCGCTTGAGTTCGGCGCCCAGCGGACCGTAATCCCAGAAGCCGTTGATCCCGCCGTAGATCTCCGACGACTGCCAGATGAAGCCGCGGCGTCGGCACAGCGCGACGATATCGTCCATGTTCTTGGTCAGCTTGCCCGTATCACCCATGATCGTGCCTCACAGTTCAGGATCGCAGATCGTAAGGCGTTGATGAAGGACAGTCCACTTACACTACGGCGACCGCGGCAGCAAAACCGCTTGCCGCTTGGCGTTGCCGTCTGATCGCCTCACATCGACACGATCCTGCCCTTGCCCTGATGTTTTGCATCGTACAGCCGACGGTCCGCCAGCTCGATCAGCGCCTGATCGGGATTGTCAGGCAGGTTCTGCCCCGTCGCGATCACATCCGACTGCAGCGATGCGATGCCGATGGACAGGTCGCAGCCCAGTTCCGCGGGCATGGTGGTGCGCATCTGCTGGCGGAAGAGTGCCGTCAGTTGCTCCGCCATCGCCAGCGCGCGGTGGGGCGGACAGCCCGGCATGAACACGGCGAACTCGTCGCCGCCCAGCCGCACGGCGTAATCCTCCCGGCGGATCACCGCGCGGATCAGCCCCGCCACGAAGATCAGCAGCTCATCGCCAGCTGCATGACCCAGCGTGTCGTTCACTCGCTTGAAGTTGTCCAAATCGATGAGCACGCAGGCGAACTCCTCGCCGTTGCGGCCGGCGGTGACGAGCAGCGGTCGGAGCTGCTCATCAAGGAAACGCCGGTTGGCCAGGTCCGTCAGCGGGTCGCGCATGGCAAGCTGCTCGAGCTGCCCGCAGGCGACGCGGGTGGCAGTGGCGATGCGGTGGTCGAGCGTCCGGCGAAGCTGGCGCACCTCCGCCATCGACTGGATCGCCATCAGGCCGATCTCCTGAATCGAGCGCGCCATCTGGCCGATCTCATCGCCCCGGTCGACGGGCAGGTGTCGCAACGCTGCCGCCCGTCGTCGCAGTCGCAGCGCTTCGACCTGTCTCACCAGCAGTTCGTGCGGCTGCCAGATCCAGCGATGCGCCAGCCCGGTGATGACGAGGAGGAGCACCCCGATGCCCAGCACCGCCGGCCAGAGCTGGTTCAGCGATGCCTGCGCCACGCCCATCCCCCAGCCGCTCACCGCCGTCAAGGTGAGCAGCAACCCGAACTTGCGTGCCAGGGGCACATCCTCCCACGCGCGCAGCGACCACCACGGCCGCGCCGCCGCTGGCTGCTCTCGCATCGCAACCACTGGGAGATGGTCGGTGCTCATGACTGTGAACTTATCGGGACCCGATCTGGCCGGCTTAACCCCGTGAAGAAACGCCGGGGGAGAATCCCCGCAGGCACAGCGATTGGGCAAAGTGGGAAATCCGATAACCGCGTGAGTTACGCCACGAAGGGCGGGGCGTTGGGATCGGCTGACTGCTCGATGCGCTCGATGGCGGTGGCGCGGCCGGTCGACTCGTCAATCTCGATGAAAACACCGTTCACTCGCGGGTCGCCCGGCGGGACGTCGAACGAGGCGTACATCGATGTGGCCATCTGTTTGACCACCGGTTCGATGGACCGGCCGATGACCGATTCATGCGGGCCGCACATCCCGATGTCGGTGATGTAAGCGGTGCCGGGCCGGCGGGTTGGATCCAGCGGGGTGGTCGCGGGCATGATGCGGGCGTCAGCTGTGGGAACGTGTGTGTGCGTGCCGACCACCGCAGCCACACGGCCATTCAGATACCAGCCAAGCGCCTGCTTCTCGCTGGTCGCCTCGGCGTGAACCTCCACCAGCACGATCGGGTCCATCTCGGGCAGCGAAGCGAGCACGGTGTCCAGCGTGGTGAACGGGTTGTCCGCCGGCAGCGACATGAAAAGCCTGCCCAGCACGGTGACGACAAAGAGGCTGCGCTTGCCCGGAATGTCCAGTCGCATCCACGGTTTACCCGGTGCGGCGGCGGGCAGGTTGGCCGGCCGGGTGATGTTCGACGCCGTTTCCAGTGTGTGCACGATCTGCTTCTTGCGGTAGATGTGGTCGCCCAGCGTCACCGCGTCGACGCCAGCCCGGCAGATCTTGCTGTAAAGCTCAGGCGTCAGACCCGAACCGTTGGCGGCGTTCTCCGCGTTGGCGATCACCAGGTCCGCCGCGTACCGCTCACGCAACCCCGGCACACACTGCGCCACCGCCTGACGCCCCGGCGTGCCCACGATGTCCCCGAGCATGATCAGACGAATGGCCATGCCCCAAGCCTACCGCGTTGAGGTTGCCCCGTCCAAGCAACCCACGGCCGCTGCGTCCGCACATCTTCATCTCGCCCCGGCGCGTAACCTCGCTAAACTATGAGCGGTTATGCGGTGCCCATACTGCCAGAGTCAGGATGACAAGGTGATCGACTCGCGCGCCACCGATGGGGGCCGGGCGATTCGTCGGCGACGGGAGTGCCTGAGCTGCAATCGCCGCTTCACCACCTACGAGCACATCGAATCAACCAACCGCATCGCCGTCATCAAGAAGGATGGCTCACGGGTGCCCTTCGACCGGGAAAAGGTGCTCGCCGGCCTGCAGAAGGCGTGCTACAAGCGCCCCGTCAGCGCCGAGGCGATCAACGAGCTGGTCGAGGAGGTCGAGGAACAGGTCTTCCGCACCTACGACAAGGAAGTCAATGCGATCGACATCGGCCGCATCGTCGCGGAAAAGCTCAAGCGGCTGGACCAGGTTGCCTATGTGCGCTACGCCAGCGTCTACAAGCAGTTCCGCGATATTGATGACCTGCTCAACGAAGTGCGCGAGATGATCGACACTTCCCCCGAACCTGACAGGCCGGATCAGGGAAGACTGTTCTGATTGATTGCGGTTCGCGATTCAGCAGCTCGAAGACGCAAGCGGTGATGCAGCGCGCCTGATGGTTCGATCACACTGACGAGCATTTCTAAACCTCGAACTTTGACCTTAAACCTCCCCCGTCCATCGGGGGATCCCTGAAAACGCACTTTAACCGGGAGAAACCTGAGTTTTCTCTTGGTGCGGCTGGGGGCGGGAATTACAATAAAAAGCAAGCGTCTCCGAAACTTTCCATTTCCCTTCGCTGAAGGAGCGCAGCCATGTCGACGTCGTCTACGGTTCAGGACATCCTGGTGTACAAGGGTGCGACGGTTTATTGCGTGGAGCCGGACGCCACCGTGCAGGAGGCGGCCCAGTTGATGAACCGCCATCGCATCGGGGCACTGGTGGTGGAGGAGGCGGGACAGATCGTCGGTATGTTCACCGAACGCGATGTGCTGCGACGAGTGGTGGTGCCCCGGCGGGATCCGGCCCGCACGCTCGTGCGCGAGGTCATGACACAACCAGTCACCTGCTGTCGGCCCGATACCCCCCTGGGCGACGCACGAACGGTGTTCAAGGACCGCCGCATCCGCCACCTGCCCGTCGTCGACGAGGCCCGGCGGGTGCTGGGGCTGATCTCGATTGGCGACCTCAACGCCCACGACGCCCAGACGCAGGAGGAAACGATTCATTACATGCGTCAGTACATCTACGGGCGGGTGTGAAAGATCAGCAATCAATAAGCAATAATCAAAAAGCGATTGACAATGGCTGAGGTCGCGAAGCCTGAGAAGGGGGTGATTGCCAGCGCTTCGTGCCGGTGTGCCTGTGTACCTTTCTCTTTCGTGGAAACCTCTGTGGAAAGCTTGTGAACTTTCGTGGAATGCGCCGATTATCGGGCTTGTGGATCGAAAGTTGGTAAAATGTCAAGCCCTGAAGCGGGCTGATTCCTGAAATTTCCCCCAACCGGCCTTGTGAAAAGGGCGGGTGTTGAATATACTGATGTGCTTGCGACGTACTGAAGGCGGTGTCGGGGTCCACTTAACATATTGTATTTTCTGGCTTTAACCTGGCTTGATCGAGGTGATCGATGCAGCTGAATTCGGTGCGCAACTACGCTAAGCGTGGTGATGCTCTGCCTATACCCAATCTGGTCGAGGTGCAAACCGCAGCTTATGACCGATTTCTTCAGTTAAATAAACCACACGATCAGCGTGACCCGGAACTGGGGCTGGAAGCGCTGTTGCGCGAAGTGTTTCCCATCGAAAGCTACGACGGGAACACGAGGCTGGAGTACCTTTACTACAAGCTCGATGAGCCGCGCTACACCCCCGATGAGTGCCGCGAGCTGCGCCTGACCTACGGCATGCCCTTCCGCATCGGCGTGCGTATGGTCCGCAAGGACGTGGCGGAGATTCCTGAGGAGGAAATCTACCTCGGCGAAATCCCCGTGCTGATGGGTGGTGGCGAGTTCATCATCAACGGTGCCGAGCGCGTCATTGTCAACCAGTTGCACCGTTCGCCGGGCGTGGACTTCTCGATCGCCTCGGCGGAGGCGGACCGCCCGCTGCACTCGGCCCGCATCATTCCCGAGCGCGGCTCGTGGATCGAGCTGGAGGTGTCCAAGAAGGACGTCCTCCAGATGCGCATCGACCAGTCGACCAAGATCCCCGCGACGACCTTCCTGCGGGCGATCGATGAGAAATACTCGACCACCGAAACCCTGCTGCGCACGTTCTACGACGTGCAGACGGTGAAGGTGACGGATCTGCGGCCGGAGCACTACGCCGTGGCCGCCATCGTCGACACCGACACCGGCGAGGAGATCGTTTCGGCTGGTCGGCCCATCGGTGATGCGATTGAACGCGTGCAGGCGTCCAACCTCAAGACGCTGGATGTGATCGTGCACGTGGATGACGAGCTGATCCTCAACACGATCGCTGATGAACACCAGATGGACCCGGGCAGCCCCGTGACCGAGCACGAGGCGGCGCTGCTGGCGCTGTACGCGCGGCTGCGTCCGGGCAACCCGCCGCAGGTGGAAAAGGCACGGCAGCTCTTCGCCGAGAAGTTCTTCGACCCCAACCGCTACCGCCTGGGCAAGGTCGGCCGATTCCGCATCAACCGCAAGTTTGACCTGGATGTCCCCGAGACGGAGATGCAGCTCCGTGCGGATGACTTCCTGAACGTCATCAAGTACATCCTGGACCTGCGTTCCAACCGCAACAAGGCTCACGTGGACGACATCGACCACCTGGGCAACCGGCGTCTGCGCACGCTGGACGAGCTGGCGGTCGAAGAGATGCGCAAGGGCTTCCTCAAGCTCCGCCGCACCGTGCAGGAACGCATGAGCGTCAAGGATCCGGACGAAATCGCCAAGATCGCAGATCTGATCAACTCCAAGTCGATCAGCAGCGCGATCGAGCATTTCTTCGGCCGGGGCGAGCTGTCGCAGGTGGTGGACCAGACCAACCCGCTGTCAACGCTGACGCACGAGCGGCGTCTGTCGGCGCTGGGCCCGGGCGGTCTGAACCGTAAACGCGCCGGCTTCGAGGTGCGCGACGTGCACATCTCGCACTACGGCCGCATCTGCCCCATCGAAACGCCGGAAGGCACGAACATCGGCCTGATCGCGTCGCTGGGCATTTACGCGCAGATCGACGAATACGGCTTCCTCAAGACGCCTTACCGCAAGGTGGTCAACGGCAAGGTCAGCGACGAGGCGGTTTACCTGCGTGCTGACGAGGAAATGAAGCTGACCTTGGGGCCGACTGACCTGATCGAGCCGGATGGCAAGCTCGCCAAGGGGCTGGTGCTGGCGCGCGTCGACGGCGATCTGGCGCAGGTCGATTCGTCAGAAATCGAGTACGTGGACATC
The DNA here is from genome assembly GCA_937988825.1 of uncultured Phycisphaeraceae bacterium. GTDB lineage: Bacteria > Planctomycetota > Phycisphaerae > Phycisphaerales > Phycisphaeraceae > CALKHT01. Next base: position 3,381 of record CALKHT010000056.1, on the reverse strand, counting down.
AGCCCGAAGCAGATCGTGGGTGTGTCGGCGTCGCTGATTCCGTTCCTGGAGCACGACGACGCGAACCGCGCGCTGATGGGTTCGAACATGCAGCGTCAGGCGGTGCCGCTGATCAAGACCGAACCGCCGTGCGTTGCGACGGGTCTGGAGAAGGAAGTTCCGAAGTATTCGGGCATGGTGGTTCGCGCCAAGAACGCGGGCACCGTGACCGAAGTGGATGCCCGCCGTATCGTCATCGACAACGCGGACGAATACGAACTGCGCAAGTTCGTGGGTCTGAACGAGCGGACCTGCCTGAACCAGAAGCCGATCGTAAAGCTGGGGCAGAAGGTCAAGGCTGGCCAGATCATTGCCGACGGCGCCGCGACGCAAAACGGCGAACTGGCGCTGGGCAAGAACGTGCTGGTCGCGTTCAACACGTTCGACGGCTACAACTTCGAGGACGCGATCGTCATCAGCGAGCGTCTGGTGAAGGACGATGTGTTCACCTCGATCCACATCGAGGAGTTCGACGTCGAGATTCGTGAGACGAAGCTGGGCCGCGAGGAATTCACCCGCGACATCCCCAACGTCAGCGAGAAGCAGCTTTCGCGTCTGGATGAGAACGGCATCATCCGCATCGGTTCGTACGTGCGGCCGGGCGACATTCTGGTGGGTAAGGTCTCGCCCAAGAGCAAGACCGAACTTTCGCCGGAAGAGAAACTGCTGCACGCCATCTTCGGCCGCGCCGGTGAGGACGTGAAGAACGACTCGCTGGAGGTTCCGGCCGGTACGGAAGGGATCGTGATCGGCGCCAAGCGTTTCAGCCGCCGCATGCACCTCAACGAAGAGCAGAAGAAGCAGCTCAAGAAGGAGATGCGGCAGTATGAAATGGACATGGACGCCCGTGCGGCTCACCTGTTCCGCCAGATGGTGGATCAGATCAATGAGCTGACGGGTACAGCCATGGTCGACCCGTCGACGCGTCAGAAGGTGGGTGCTTCGGACATCACGGAAGTGGTGCTGGAGCAGATCAACGACTTCACGCTGGACTGGGTCAAGGGCAACAAGGAAGTCAAAGCCAAGGCCGAGCAGATTTACAACCAGTTCTGGCCGCGCATCCAGGCGGTGCAGAAGGAAAAGGCTCGTAAGCTGGCGCACATGAAGCGTGGTGACGAGCTGCCTTCGGGCGTGCTGGAAATGGTGAAGGTGTATCTGGCGACGAAGCGGCCGCTGAGCGTCGGTGACAAGATGGCCGGCCGTCACGGTAACAAGGGTGTTATCGCCCGCATCGTGCCGGAAGAGGACATGCCGTTCCTGGAGGACGGCACGCCGGTCGACGTGCTGCTCAACCCGCTGGGCGTGCCCAGCCGCATGAACGTGGGCCAGATTCTCGAATTGCACCTGGGCTGGGCGTGCGGCGTGCTGGGCTTCCAGGCGATCACCCCGGTCTTCGACGGTGCGACGGAAGAAGAAATCCACGCTGCGATCGACGAAGCCAACCAGTACGTGGACAAGCGGCTGGCTGAACTGGCGGAAAAGAAGCAGGCGCCAGGCGCTCGCGAACTGCTGACCAAGATGCCCAAGGGTGGCAAGGTGCAGCTCTACGACGGCCGCACGGGCGAACCGTTCGACCAGAAGACGGCGGTGGGCTACATGTACCTGCTGAAGCTGCACCACCTGGTCGACGACAAGATCCACGCTCGTGCGACGGGGCCGTACAGCCTCATCACGCAGCAGCCGCTGGGTGGCAAGGCGCGCACGGGTGGTCAGCGTTTCGGCGAAATGGAAGTGTGGGCGCTGGAAGCGTACGGCGCAGCCTACATCCTGCAGGAACTGCTGACGGTCAAGAGCGACGACGTCGAGGGCCGCACCAAGATTTACGAATCGATGGTCAAGGGCACCAACACCTTGGAAGCGGGTATGCCCGTGGCGTTCGACGTGCTGTGCAACGAAATCAAGGGCCTGGGCCTGAACATCACGCTGGAAAAAGCTTCGCTGGACGGCGGCAGCATCCTGTGATGATGGCAGGTTTAAGGAGAAACTGTGTGGCGGAAGGTGGCACAGGAAGGCTTTGAAGCCGCGTCATTGCTGAGGAAGGAAAAGCGATGGCGATCCTGTGCGAGTCGGGCCTACTATGCAGCCTACGCCCGGGTCACTCATATGCTGGTTGAAAAGGGGTTGAGCCCCCGACCGCATCTGGGAACCTGGTCTCACGAGACACTGCCGCAAATGGTGACGGCGCACCTGCTTCATATTGGAAAGAGCAGATGATTGCAGCGGCCCCACAAATTGTCATCGTCGAAGCGAGGCGACTGTTGGCGCAGTCGCAGCAGCGTGCTGCTCAGTCCCTGGCCATCGCGGATGACTATGTGCAGGAGGGCGACTGGCTTCATCTGATCGTCACCCCGACAGCCGAGGGCGTTTCGGCACTGGAGTTCGTCGACGTCATCGAAGCGATTGAGGGCGATCTCCGCAAGAGATTTGGTGAGGAAATCATGATCGTGCCCGCCAGACCGTAAGGCGGATCGCTGGTGCAGGACAGGAAAGAACGAACACGCTCGAAGCGGAGCGAACAAGAATTATGGCTGAAGCATTCTACGATCGCGTAAACGATTACGGTTCGGTCAAGATCACGCTCGCCAGCCCCAACGACATTCGGTCGTGGAGCTTCGGCGAAGTGAAGAAACCCGAAACCATCAACTACCGCACCTACCGGCCGGAGAAGGACGGCCTGTTCTGCGAACGTATCTTTGGGCCTGAACGCGACTACGAGTGCGCCTGCGGTAAGTACAAGGGCACGAAGTTCAAGGGCATCATCTGCGATCGCTGCGGCGTGAAGGTGACTCACAGCCGCGTGCGTCGCAAGCGCATGGGCCACATCAACCTGGCGGCGCCCATTGTGCACATCTGGTTCTTCAAGGCCATTCCCAGCCACCTGGGCAACCTGCTGGGCATGAAGACCAGCGACCTGGAAAAGGTCATCTACTTCCAGGATTACGTCGTCATCGATCCGGGTGACACCCCGCTCAAGGAGCGGCAGGTCCTCACCGAGGACGAGTTCCGCAAGGCTCGCGAAGAGTATGGTCACGCCTTCACCGCCAACATGGGCGCCGAGGCCATCAAGGAGTTGCTGCTGCGGCTGGACCTTGATGCGCTTAACGCCGAGCTGCGCGCTGAACTGAAGAACACCCGCTCCAAGCAGAAGATCAAGGATCTGTCCAAGCGGCTGAAGATCGTCGAGCAGATCCGCAAGAGCGAGAACCGGCCCGAGTGGATGGTCATGGATGTGATCCCCGTGATCCCGCCTGACCTTCGCCCGCTGGTTCTGCTGGAAAGCGGCAACTTCGCCACCAGCGACCTGAACGACCTGTATCGCCGCATCATCAACCGCAACAACCG
>CALKHT010000055.1 GCA_937988825.1 uncultured Phycisphaeraceae bacterium | reverse complement strand
ATCGTCTGCGATGAACCGGTCAGCGCGCTGGACGTGTCGATCCAGTCGCAGATTCTGAACCTGCTGTCGGACCTGCAGGATGAGCTGGGGCTGGCGTACCTGTTCATCGCGCACAACCTGGCGGTGGTGGAACACTTCTGCAATCGCGTGGCGGTGATGTATCTTGGCAGGATCGTCGAGATCGCCGACCGGGATGAGCTGTATGCCAACCCGCGTCACCCGTACACGCAGGCGCTGCTCAGTGCCGCGCCGCATCCCGAGCCGGTAAAGAAAAGCTCGCGAATCGTGCTGCCGGGCGAAGTGCCCTCGCCGATGAACCCGCCCCCGGGTTGCCCGTTCCATCCTCGCTGCACGCTGACACGCACGATGACTGAACAGGCGGGCGCAGCCGATGTGGTTCAAATCACCGTCGCGGGCAAGCCGGCCCGTGTGATGCGCCGCTGCGTGGATGAACGGCCGACACTCGACGCCATGCCGCAAAACAGCGAACACTGCGTGGCGTGCCACTTCCACGACCAGCAACCTGCCGAAAAGCTTCGCAGCGCAGTCGTGGGTTGAGACGCCAGAGAGGATGATCCGGTCTGCCGTGAGCTGCGAACGCTCAATCCCCTGAACCTCTTGGCAGATCGAAGGCTTTAGGATACAAATATCGCCCAACGGGGCGGCCGCATGCCAGCAGACATGTGCGGCCTGTTTTTCGGGGGCGATACATCACCTCTGACTCTCTTTTCACAGGGTTAACATGAGCCACATCAACGGTGGAACGTTCGGTACAACGGACAGTCTCTTGCTGCCTGATCTGGCGCTGGACGCCCATGGGCGGCTGCTGGATGAGGTGTATTGCCGTGTGTGTGGCTACAACCTGCGCGGGGCTGACCCCAAGGGGGTCTGCTCGGAATGCGGTACAGCCGTTGGCTATTCCGTCGTGGGCGATATGTTGCGCTACAGCGCCCCAACATGGATCCGCACAGTGGCACGCGGCGCAACGCTCGTCGTGGCCGGCATTGCCACACTCATCATTACGATGCTGTTGGTTCTGGTGGCAGGGTTCGTCAGCCCGGCGCTGGTCGACATCGTCGCCCTCCTGGCCAGCCTTGCCGCGATCGGCATGCTCATCGCGGGCATCTGGTACATCACCGTGCCAGAACCCGCCAAACAGGATCAGGAATCCGGACTGAACGCTCGCAAGCTCACACGCTATGCGCTGATCCCCGGTTATCTGCTCAACACGGTCTCACAAGTCACCGCAAATAACGCTACCACCCAGGCGGTGGCACTCATGGCAGGCGGCACGCAACTCATCGGCACCCTGCTGAGTATCGTCGGATTCTTCGCTTATTTCGTGTTTCTGCGTCAATTGGCATTACGTGTTCCTGACGACAAGCTGGCGAGCCAGACACGCATCGTTATGTGGGGAATCGTAGCCGGTTACGTCCTGATATTCGTGGCAGCGATCATGATTGTTAGCGTTGCGGCTATGACCGGCACCACGGGAACCAGCGGGGGGTTCGGATTGTGGACAGCATTCATGTGTTTCGCCAGCTTGATCCTGATAGTCTTCGGAATCTGGTCACTGCTGCTGATCGACCGCTACCGCCGCGTGCTCAACGAAGCCGCTGCACAGGCGGAAACCACCTGGGCGGCACGCGGCTGATTGCCGCAGACCGAGGCGTAACGTGGGACATTCAGAGTCGGGCAACGCTGATCGCATTCTCCATGCCGCCGACCTGTTGCCCGCGGATCTGCCGCTGGACGATCAGGGCCGTCTGGCGGAGGATTTGTCCTGTCACATATGCGGATACCTGCGCGGGGCAGACCCGCGTGGCGCGTGCCCCGAGTGTGGTTCCGCGGCTGGATGGTCGATCATCGGCGATCTGCTGCGCTACAGTGAGCCGCGCTGGATGCGGCAGGTTGCTCGTGGCGCCTTCACGATCGTCGCAGCTCTGGCCATGGCAATGATTCACTTCTCCTTGCGCATCACGATCATGACGATCGACATCGCGAGATGGGAAGAGATCATACAGAGGCCGGTGCTCGATCAACTTTCCTTGCTATTAATCCTGTTGAACATATCCATTCTGATCGCGGGTGTGTGGCGCCTCACGACACCAGAGGCCGCCAAACAGGACAGTGAAACACTCCTGCACGCGCGAAAATTGGCACGCTTTGGATTTGTCGTATCACTCGTTCTGGGTGCAGCGTTCCTGATTACAATCAATTGGTCGTACCCATCCATCCACCACGCGATATTCGCTCTTGTTTTGACCGGATTCCTCGTTGCGTCCGCGATGATGACGTTCGGATTTTTCGGTTACCTGCGGCAATTAGGCCAGCGCATACCGAATACGGTAATGAGCCGCCAGGCGGTAATGCTTCGTGTGTCTGCTCTCCCCGATCGCGAGGATCCTCGACAGCACTCGGTCCGTCACAGTTTCGGACTGGCTATCCATCATCATGTGCTCGGCCATTGGGGTGATATTCATATGTACCGTGAACGGGATTCTGCTACTGGATAAATATCGTCGCGCACTGATGACAGCCGCAGAGGAGGCCGAACAAACCTGGGCTTCCCACGCACGATCGACCGATCAGGCAACGGGGTCGTCTGATGGCGAATCCATTACTCATTGAGCCAGGGTAGATTCATCGGCCCCTGGTCCTTCCAGTTCGCGTGCCAGCGAAGTGTCCACAGATCAGGCAGGTAGACGCCACGGGCGTGACCATCCGCGAAGACAACGTTGATGTTGTGCTCGTGACGGCGAATGGCGAAACGCGGCAGACCGAAGCTGTCCAGTGGCATATCGGGGCCGTACTCCCACATGCTGGGCTGATCACCTGAGCCAAAGGTCGCACCGGGAAAGCCGGCCGTCCACATACAATCGGCAAAGAGCGGCACGCGGGCATCGGTCGCATCGATGCGATCGAAATAGTTTTCAACCGGCACGAACTGCGACGGCCACGCGCCCATCCGGTTTGCCATGCCGTTGCGTCCATACCCACCGATCAAAAGATCATTCACGCCGTCCCCTGTGAGATCGATGCGCCCTTCCACGTAGGCGAAGGACGCCCCACCGAGCAGGTAACCGCCCACCACCGACTCCGGCGCCGCCACCGGATCCGGCGCACTGGGACACATCAGAACCAGGTCGTTCGCGAAGTACCGAACCAGATCATGCGTTGGCGCGAACGCGGGGTCGTAGTGCGGAAAGCAATCCTTGTTCTCAGCCGTGTAAGTGATCATCGCGACGCCGAGTTGGCGCACGTTGCTCTGACAGGAGGTGTTGTTGGCGGTTTCACGAGCGCGCGACAGTGCTGGTAACAGTAGCGCGATCAGCAGCGCAATGATGGATATGACAACCAGCAGTTCGATTAAGGTAACGCTTTTCGCATGACGAACTCCTCATGCACGGGCGAATTGAATGATGTCGTTCGCCTGCCGACGAACGACACCCGCGACCTGCCAGCCGCCTACGATCAATCACTTGCGTCGACGCATCAGGAACAGCCCCCCCATTCCCATTAGTGCTGCGCTGGCCGGCTCCGGCACGAGCGTGCGAAGCTGGATCATGTTGAGCTGAACGATGCTGTTGCCGGACTGCGGCCCGTTGATGAATGTCTGCGTCGTGGCATCGGCGGTGAACGTGCCGATCACCCACTGCGACCCGCCGTCACCGTTGCCATCGAGCGTCACTTCGTTGCCAGCCGTCCACTTGCTGGTGCGATCCGCGGCGCCATCGAAACCGGTGCGCGTCTCGACGTACCAGATCTGCACTTCGTAAACATATCCGACCGTCAGCCCCTCAATGGTGATTGTGACCGTGTCCCCGCCCGCCGGGTTGAAGCGTGCACTATCCAGCGCGGTGTTGTACGCGCTGCTTCCGCCCGGATCAGCGCCGGTCCAGAAGTTGGCGTTCACGGCGTTGAGGTACGGCAGGTGGAAGGTGTAACCGTTGACGGTAACACTTCCGCCCGGGTTCACACCGTCGGGCAGGTTGTCATCGGCTGCGAAGGTGACGCCATTGATGACCTCGGCTGTGGAACCACCGACATTCACCGCCGCCGCCGCTGTGCCGTTGAGGCTCACATCCGCCTCCCCCGTCACATTGCCCGACACCATCCAGTTCACCAGGCCCGCCTGTGCCGACCCCGCCAGGAGAGCACCGAACATGAATCCCATCGCCGTTGCATACCGATGCAGTCGCATAACGTCCTCCCTTTGCATGGTGTGAATGTTCTTTTCCAATGGACGCGCATGTCCTACTGCGGTCGTCCAGCCTCATAAAGCGTGCGAATGGTTTCGACATCGAGTACCGAACGGAAAATGGCCAGCTCGTCGATCCACCCCGAGAATGCGAACTTGCTGGGGTTCTGCTCCTCGGGATAGGCTTCGTAGTGATTGGCTGTGCCGATCCACAGATCAGCCGTCGTGTGAACGAGTGGATATGCAAGCGTCTGCACGTCGACCAGTTCACCGTTGCGATAGAAGCGTGCGGTGCGCCCGTCAAACGTGACGACGATCAGTTGCCAGTCTCGCGAAGGCGCAATGGGCTGGGATTCGTACACGCCATCCGGTGCGCCCCTGGGTGTCGGCCCGGTGGCGAACTGGATGGAATGCGTACTGGGGTAGACGGCGCTTTGAAACTCAACATCGGAACCGCGTTTGGAAATGATGGTGCGTGGTGCATCATCCATATCCGCCAGCCGAATCCAATAGGCGATGGTCAACTGCTGCGCGGTGCTGAACACCGGATCATGCGGGACAATCACACGCTGCGGCTCACTACGCGGGGCGTAGAAAAGTGCCGCCTTTTCGGCGAATCGCCCATTGGTCCAGCTCGGCCGCGTGGCCTCATCCGTGAGGTCGCCCAGCGTGCCGTGCAGACGATCTGCCGTGATCCCCGCGCGGTTGAGCAGTCGATCCTGTGATCGCGACTCGGCATCGAAGGGGTAATAGGCGATCAGATCATCACGCCGCCGAAGTTCATAGCTGTAAGCGAGCCAGCGGTGGTACGCTGAGCCCTGCCTGGCCATGACGTGGGCGTTGAGTTCATCACGTCGAACGAACGCCAGCGGGTCCGGCTGCACCGGTGTAACCACCCCGGTCGGATCGACGCGCACAGCACTGCCGGCGGTGAATGACTGTGCGGTGGAAGGCGTCGTGCCATCACCTGTCGCAAGGGCGACAGCCCCTTCATAAATCAACACGTGTGTATCGCCGTTGTTATCGACACGGACGCCGAACTCCGTGCCCAGGTCGATCACAGCCGCGTTGGGGGCTGCGACGGTGAAGCCTCGCGCCTCGGTGGGCACGTGCCCCACCAGTCGACCGCGAAGCAGCCTCGCCCGATCGCGGGACACCAGTTCAAGCTCCACGGGAGCCTGCAGAATCACCGTCGCGCCACTATCGAACTGAATCTCAGCGAAGCCCTGCTTCAATCGCAATGATGAGGCGCGCAAGCGCGTTCCGGCTTGAGTCGGTAAAGCCGGATTCTCCCACTGCGCATCGAACGTGCGTTCCAGCGTCGCCACCAGCGGCGGTACATCCACCGCAGCGAGGTTTGGATCGTTCGCTGGCGGTGCGGCGACCGGGTTCGGCCGCGCGATGAGGTAAACCACCAGTGCCAGCAGCGCCGCCATCGTTCCGTACACCATTGCGCGCGGAATGACGATGTGCCGCACCGGCGTAACAGTAACATCGTGCATCATCGTGACAAAGGCGCGTCGCCGTTCGGCCTCCTCTGCCTGACGGCGGGCGGCGAGCATCGCCCGTTGCGCCGCACGTCGGGCTGCAGCACGGCTTTCCTGTTCAAGCACCTCCTCGAGTAATGCCGCATCGTCCGCCTCACCGCTGCGCGTCTCCTCCAGAACGCTGTCGACCAGTTCCCACGGCCGACCGTATGCATCGTGATACGCCGTCGCCTTGAGCGCCGCGTGCTGGTCCAGATACTCCACAAGAAGCAAACGTGCGGCATTGTCACGCTGCACAAGTGCTTCTAGCTCCGCCAGTTGCCCGGCTTCGATCGTGCCGTCGCAAACCATCGCGGCCCGGCTGACGACGAACTCGAAATGATCGCTGTCCAGCCTCACGGCGTCCCTCCCGCGGCCAGACGATGATCGACACATTGCATGAGCGCCAGCCGAATACGCTGCAGCGCCTTATAGACCGTGTTGACAGGTCGATTGGTCTGCTCGGCGATGCGCACGGCGGTGATGCCCTGCGTGTAATAGGCGTCGATGATCCGACGATCCACATCGCGCAGCTTCTGCAGACAATCCGAAAGCGCCTGACGACGTTCCTCCAGATAGTCTGCATGTTCGTGACGGGTCTGCGCGATGTCGCGCATGAGCGATTCGCTGAAGAACAACCGCTCGCGCATGCGTTCACGCCGGAACTTGCGCACGATGTTGAACGCGATGCCGCACGCCCAGCGCGTGAAATCGGCCGATGGGTCAAAGTCGCCGAATCGCCTCCACAGCACCAGGCTGGTTTCCTGCAGCACCTCCTGTGCGTCATCGTGCTGCGGCAGCAACGTGAGGATGAACCCATGCAGCCGGGCGTGACTGGCGGCATAAAGCTGAACGAATCGCTCAAGCTGCAGGGGGTCCGCACTCGCGGACGGTGCGGTCGATTCCGGCGTGACCTCTGTCGAGGGCAGAGGCGAATCGTCCGACATGTTGAGGGGTGGATAGTCCATGCCGCTCTCCGATTCCACGTGGGTATTGCGCACTGGCGCGGAATCTGGTATCTCGAGATGACAAAAAATTGAGATTTGATGGCAGCGCACATGAAATTCGCCGGCAAGGGGCAGCCTCGCCGGCGATTCATGCGGTCAGCCCTCGGTATCCCCCCCCTTTTATTCAAGTCCAGCGCAGGTCGTAAGTCTCGCCGTGGCGTGGGTGGTTGGTGTCGTGGGCTTGCAGGGTGAGGGTCAGGCCTTCATCGCGCATGTGAGCGGCAACCCAGCCGTTGGGCTGGGCATTGTCGAAGACGTAGGCACAGGCCGGCAGGTTGACGAGGTGGATGCCCGCGTGGACGCTGCGCTCCCAGCGATGGCGGTGGCCATAGAGATACGCCTTGACGTGCTTATGGGCGGTCAGGACGTCGAAGAATGCCTTCGTATCGCGGATGCCGATGACCGCTTTGCCCTCGGGCTGGTCCCATTGCGGGTCGTGGTGGGCCATGACGATCGCGGGCTTGTCGGCATGGGCCTTGAGCGCGCCATCGAGCCAGCGAATCTGCGCCTCGCCCATCTCACCGGTGACAACATCGGTCTGGAACAGCGAATCAAGCAGGAACCAGTTGGTGCGCGGCGTGCGCAGGACGGTGATGTGCCGGCCGTCGACGAGGAAGCTGTCCGACCGCTGCCAGGCGAGCTGTTGATACATGCGTTCGCGGTGGTCGTGATTGCCCATGAGCAGGTGCACGGGCATGCGCGCCTCGCGTAGCGGTTCGAGCGTCGCCGCCAGGTTGCGGTAGTCTTCGGTGAGCCCCTTGAGATAGGCGCAGTCACCGTTGATGAGGACGCCTGCCGGCCGGGGCGACTGGGCGAGAATCTTGCGGATGGCCTGCTCGGCGTTTTCGGTCATGTTGACGCCACGGTTGGTGGTTGAACGGTCACCCGGCACATGGATATCCGACAGCAGGGCCAGAAAGTTCGGGTCAGCCTCCTCGGCGAACGCGGGGTTCCAGGTGAGCACGGTCGCCCCGGCCATGGCCGCGGACTTGAGAAAAGTTCGCCGGGAAACCGTCTGGACGTGCACGGGCATAGCAACTCCTTTCGCGAGGGTCGCGACCATCATGCCCCAAAAGGCACGCAAGAACAAGAAAAAGTCCCGCAGCGGGTCGCTCGAACATCCCATGCCCGGCTCATGAGGAAGCGGGTACAATAAAGGGCCATGATGCCGACGACGCACAATTTCGCCGAAGGACAGTTGTTGCCGCCCATCTGTGCGATCTTTCGCCGGTTCCTCAAGCGGCAGGGGCTCAAGTTCACGACGGAGCGGGCCCGCATTCTCGACGCGGTGCTCAAGCAGGAAGGCGTTTTCGAGGCGGACCAACTGCTCAACCAGATGCGGGCGGAAGGCCACCGCGTCAGCAAGGCAACAATTTACCGCACACTCAAGCACCTGCAGGAATCGAAAATCATCTCCGAGGTGCTGCTGGATTCGAAATACGCGCATTACGAACTGACCTTCGGCAAGCCCGCGCAGGGACACCTGGTGTGCGTGGAGACCGGCCGCGTGGTCGAGATTCCAAGTCCCTGGCTGGAATCGGTGCGCGATCAGATCTGCCGCAAACATGGCTTTGAACCGGTCAGCCACCGGTTCGTCATCTACGGGATCAGCCCCGAGGCGAAGGCGAGGGATCGCGAGGAAGACGCTGCCGACAACGAGTGACGGCGTGCATCACCTGCCAGCCGCATGGCCGCACCCACCCCTTCTAGCCGATTTCCCGATCTGAACTTGGCGAATGTTCCTTAACCGGATTTGCATTGCTCCGACGTCGCGCGGTGGCGTAAGCTGGCTGCCGTGGGCTCATCGATCAGGGGAGAGGAACATGCCGTTACCGAAGATTGATTTCTCCGCCGCGCAACGTCTTTGCACCGAATCGGAGCTGAGGCTGCTGCAGGCCAGTGCGGAAGAGCGTTTGTCGCGTCTGACACTGGGTGAACTCCGACGCCACATCACCGAGGCGCGTCGCCTGCGTGACAGATGGCAGGAGGAATCGACGCGTCAGCGCCGCCCCATCGACCCGGGCAGCCACCGCATCGACCGCGTCTCCCCCGTGCGAAGCCGCCAGAAAGCCGACCTCTTCGCCGCCGCCGTCTCCCGATTCGAAGCCCAACTGGGCAAACTCGGCGACCCTGTCGCCCGCAGCGAATAACGAAAAAACCCGTAGCACTCGCAACTTTCCTCTTCTCCCTCCGGGAGAGGAGGCAAGGCAATGCCACGTAGTGCTTTTTGCCAAATCGCCAAATACCTCCCCCTCACTCCCCTTCTTCCAGATCGCTGTGTTCGATCGGGCGGCTGATGGTATAGGAGCCGCTGGCCCATTTGGCCAGATCGATGGTGCGACAGCGTTCGCTGCAGAAGGGGAAGCTGGGGCCGTCTTCGGAGACGGGCTTTTTGCAGATGGGGCACGGCCGGGTGGGCGGCTGCTCGGGCTTACGCAGCGCATGGTCGAATCGGCGGGCCAGTTCATCGGCCCGGTCGCGCCATGCACCGCCCCGGTCGGCGACGGTGACGTTGCGGTGATCGTCGCCCACGTGCACCAGTTCGATGTGCAGGTAATCATCACCCAGTTCATCACCCAGGCGGTCGGCCCACTCGATGACCACCACCGCCTGCTCGCGCATCTCGGGCATCGGCCGGTCCCAGCCGATCGACTCAAGATCGGCCAGCGTCCTGAGCCGGTAGGCATCAATGTGGACCAGCGGCGTGGGGTGGTTGTCGCTGGTGTATTCGTGGACGAGGACGTAGGTGGGGCTGGCGACCTGCGAGGGGTCCATGCCCATGCCCATCGCCATGCCGCGCACGAACTGGGTCTTGCCCGCACCCAGTTCACCGACCAGCGCGATCAGATCGCCCGGCCGGACCATGCCCCCCAGGGCCTTGCCCAGCGCCAACGTCTGTTCCACGGAACGGGTCTGACCGTGCCACATATTCTTATTCCGCTTGTGGTTGCGCTGATGGCTGTTCACGCGATGGCGTCCAGCAGCCGCTGGCGTGTTTCGGGCTTGCCCAGCTGCGCCTTGCCGAACCCGGGCAGGGCACCGGCTTCCACGGCCTGGGCCTGGGCGTCCTCGTAATTGGACACGAGGATCATCCGCGGCGGATTCGGCAGGGCCGCCAGTTTGCGGATCAACGCGATGCCGCTGGAATCCTCTGCGAAGCCCGGTTCCAGCACGCGGTTGACCAGCAACAGCGATCGCGGCGTCAGATGCGCTTCAAGTTCCTTTTCCGTGGCGGGGGAAACTACCGCGATATCGCCCAGCAGCGTGCGCATCGCGCTCCTGAGCATGGCGGTGTCGGGAATGCAGTGGCCAACAAGAACAATCTGGGTCACCGTGGCCTGGGGGGTCGTCGCGCTCATCGTTACTCCGAAACAGCTTGCGCGGGGGCGTGCAACCAGCCCGCATGTCATACAATCGCGCCATGCGCGAATGGGATCTGCTCCATCAAGTGTATCGCCTCAACGCGGCGCTTCCATCGTCCGTGACCATCCCGCCCGGCGACGACATGGGCGCGGTGCGGCTCGACGATGATCAGGTGCTGGTAACGGTCGACCAGATCATTGACGGCCTGCACTTTCGGCTCAGCGACACGCCGGTGGCGAAGATCGGCCGCAAGGCGATCACGCGCAACCTGTCAGATGTGGCCGCGATGGCCGCTCAACCGGTCGGCGCGGTGGTTGCCGCCGTCCTGCCCCGCGAACTGGGCGAGGCTCGTACACTCGAACTCTTCAACGCCATGCGAACGACGGCCCTGGCGTACGGCTGCCCGTTGTTTGGGGGCGACATCTCCATCTGGGACAAGCCGCTGGTGCTCAGCGTGACCGTGCTAGCCCAGCCCGATGGGGTGACGCCCCTGCGTCGCAATGGCGCGAAGCCCGGCGACGTGATCTGTGTGACCGGCCAACTGGGCGGCAGCTTCGAAGCGATGCCCGGCGCAAACGGCAGCCAATATGTGCATCACCTGGATTTCGAGCCCCGCCTGACTGTCGCGCGGAAGCTGGCCACGCAACCCGGGCTGACGATTCACAGCATGATCGACCTGAGCGATGGGCTGGCGACCGATCTGGGGCACATCTGCCGGGCGTCAGGCGTGGGGGCAGAAATTTCGTGCGATCGTCTGCCCGTGAGCGAAGCCGCCCGCCGGGCCAGCGACCGCACAGGCCGGCCGGCATGGCAGCACGCGCTGACCGATGGCGAGGATTACGAACTGTGCTTCACGGTCGACCCGGCATCGGCAGACCAACTCCCCGCCGATATCGACGGCGTGCCTATCACACGCATCGGCATCGTCACGGAACGGCATGATGATGGGCCGCTCATTTCCATTCGACTATCCGATGGCACGGTGCAACCGCTCACGATCGCGGGGTGGGAGCACACCTGACTCAGCCTCATCGGAATAAGAACGAAACCGACCCACCAGTCGCACGACAGTCAGCATCCTGGCTCCTGCCGTCGCGGTTGGCAGATCGGTTCGCATCTCGGTCGCGCCTTCGGGTTGGTGCCCGGGCGCGACCTCCCATCACGGCCGCGTTCCCCATCATTCGCGGGCACGTTGGCGCAATTCCTCGGTCTGGCGCTGCGCCTCTTCGGATACCACTTCCATGCCGCTGCCCACGACCTGGCTGCCGCGGTCGATGATCTCGTGGCCCATCTCCCGGGCGCGCGAGCCAGCTTTGTGCTTCATCCTGTCCGCCGCCTTGCCCATCGCGCGGTCTTCCCGCCGGGTGCGTGGCAGCATCGCCCCGACCGCTATGCCCAGCATCACCGCGATGCCCCCCGCCGCCAGCGGATAGTCGCGCAGCGTCTTCTTCGCAACATCCTTGCCCTGAGCAAACTGCTCACCGGCCTGCTGCATCTTCTCGCTGACGCGCTCACGCACCTGGCTGAGGCGTTCGCCCGCGTGGCTGAACCGGCCCTCGCCCGATGTGCTGAGTTTCTGCCCCAGCTGCGACAGCTTTTCACGCGCGCCGCTGAGCATGTGTTTGCCCTTTTCCTTCACCTGCTCACCCATTTCGCTGAGCTTCTCAGTGACGCTCCTGCCAGCCGTTTCGGTTTCGCTTTCGCTGCTGATCTCAGGCTGGTCGAACTCCCTGGCGAACTCCTCGCCGTAGGATGCGGTGTAGGGTTCGCCCGTTCGCGCGTCGACGGCCGAATACTCTTCGCCCACCGGGTGCCGTCGACGGGGCGCAGGCTCGTCCACCCTGCTTTCTTCTGAAAAAGAAGCGCCACTCTGCGCCTTGTACTGGTTGTAAGCCAGCCACCCGACACCCAGGCCGATCAATGCCAGCGGAACGGGGTTTTCACGAAGTGATGCCCATAGTGCCTGGCCGGTATCGCGGGTCATGCATCGGGCGCGCTCAGCCATGTCGTGACGGTTGATATTGAAAGCGTTCATGATCTCTTCCATGATGCGTCTGGGTTCAAGCTCCGCGCTCAGTCGGTCAAGGGTGCGATCCATCTCGGCACGTGTCCGGTCGATGTCGGCTTTGATCTGACTGGGCGAGGCGTCCTGGTAATCTTGGCGCAATCGCGCCGAACTCACGCCAGTTTGTGTTTCAGCCATGCCTTGTGCTCCTGCAGTGACTGCACCGTTTTCTCCGGCGTGGGCTTCTCGTGTTTCAGGGTGCTGATGCCCTTCTGGATGAACGCGTAGCCAATCGCCCCGACCACCACGCCCACGATCAGCGGCGCCAGCCAGGTACTCACGGTGACCGACACGCCCGCAGCATTGAGTGCCACCGTCAGCCCATAGGTTGCCGCCAGAAGAAGGAACAGCAGTGCCGCGTATCCGACGGCCGCGCCGATCACCAGATAAGCCGAGTTGCGTGCATACACCCTGCCTTTTTCAGCCATTTCGGCCTTGACGAGGGCGATCTCCTGGCGGACCAGCAGCGAAGTTTCATCACGCAGATCCTTGAGCAGGTCGACGACATTGCGGCCGTCACTTCGCGCGCCTGAGCTGGGGCCATGGAAGCCCTGTCCAGTCGCCCGATCGGTTTGGGTCTGGCCCTGTTCCATGGTCAGATCTCCTCCGAGTAGTCAGGTCGGTCCGGGCTGCGTGATTCAACACCGCGTTCGCCGACGTCGACATCGATGTCCAGATCCATGGCTTCGCGACGCATCGCCTCGGGGATGTCGGTCTCCCTGGGTTCAGCGAAGTGCGAGGCGGGCAGCATGCCACCTTCCATCTCGACGCCCGCTTCGCTGATTGGGCCACTGGTCGCCTCCACCGCCTGCCCACCCGGCTCGGTGCGAATCTGCGATTCACCGGCGCCCATCTGCTCGGCTGACTCCTGAACGGCAGCCGCACCGGCAGTGCTTGTGGTGGCCGAAGTGCCGTACCGCGCTTGCTGCGATTCGCTCATGCTCGTTTGGTAACCCGATACGCTGCTCGTACCGGCCGATCCGCCGCCGCCGCTGTGGGAATGCTTAGACGCCTTGAAGAAACGCGACGCCCCCAGCCCCGCCAGAAACATCGCACCGATGAAGATTTCCGGTCGGCGGCTAACCAGGCTGCGGACATCCTGGAGAATTTCATTGGGGCTGCGGTCCTCGACGTACCGGCAGACGCGATCGCACTGTTTGGCCAGCGTGCGACAATAGGACGCCAGCACCTCATCGCCATGCCGCTGCAGCGTGTCGCCCGCCTCGCGCAGCGCAGCGCTAATGTCATTGAAGACTCTGGCGATACGGTTTTTCTGCTCGGCTGCCAGCTCCCGGCCGCTTTCGCTGATCTTTCTGGTGACCTCGTCAACCTTGTGGCGGGCCTCCTGAGCAATCTCACGGGCGGTTTCACGTGCCTCATCGGTCAGGCGATCGCCGGGGAACCCCTGCTCTCGCGTACGGTCGCCACCGCCGGGTCGGTTGTCCCTGATCATGTCTGGTACTCCTTGGACGGAGGCGAGGATGATGCCCGCGCCGAGCGAGCCTCCCGCCACGCGAAAAACGTTTGCTAATCGTCCACGGATAATCTTTTACGGACGTATGGCCGGGGCAATACAGGGGGAGGATGGCACGTTTATCGGGGAAAGCCTTCCATCGCGGACTTGGCGAGCCGATATCGCTTTAATGGTGAGGCTCTGCGCGGGTCGAACTCGACGGACGGAGGCAAATCGAAGCCCGTCCACAGCACAGGGCCATACCGGTGTGGGATTTGCACTTCCCCTCGGGAGCCCACCACCGGCGATATGGGAAAGAGAACAGGTCACGCGTAAACATCTGGGAACGTGAGGGATCGGTCATGAGATGGATGGCGCGGATTCTGGGGTTTGTCCTGGTGACGGCCGCCAGTCTGGCTCCGCTCGCCGCCCAGGATTCTCAATCGAAGCACTGGGCTTTCCAGCCCGTGGCACATGTGGAACCACCCCAGGTCGACCACCCCGACTGGGCACAGAACCCCATCGACCAGTTCATTTACGCCGAACTAAAGGCACGCGGTCTGCAGCCGGCCGGCCTCGCCGACAAGCGCACGCTCATCCGCAGGGCCACCTTCGACCTCATCGGCCTTCCGCCCACCCCCGAAGAGGTGCAGGCGTTCCTCGAAGATGAAAGCCCCGAGGCGTTCGCGCGCGTGGTCGAACGCCTGCTCGCCTCACGCCATTACGGTGAACGCTGGGGCAGGCACTGGCTCGACCTGGCGCGCTACAGCGACACGGCTGGCGATTCCAGCGACTACCCCATTCCCCAGGCCTACCTCTACCGCAACTACGTCATCGACGCATTCAACCGCGACATGCCCTACGACCAGTTCCTGCGCGAACAGATCGCAGGTGACAAACTCGCGCAGCTCGAACCGGATGATCGCTACGCCGAGAAGATCATCGCCACCGGGTTCATCGCGCTGTCGCGGCGGTTTGGCGGCGTCACCAAGGGCCAGCCTCATCTCATCATCGAGGACACCATCGACACGCTCGGCCGGGCAACCATGGCGATGACGCTGCGCTGTGCGCGATGTCACGATCACATGACCGACCCGATCACGACCCGCGATTACTACGCGCTGTACGGCATCTTCGAAAGCACGCGCTATCCGCATCCCGGGGCGGAGCACGGCAAGGAGCCGTTCGATTTCGTGCCGCTGGTGCCGCCCGATCAGATGCCTGCGGATGAGGCAGAAGCAAAGAAGGTGCCGCTGGCGTATGCGGTGATCGATGCCGAGCCGCGCGACGCTCGCATTCACCTGCGCGGCGAACCGCACCAGAAAGGCCAGCGGGTGAAGCGCGGAGTGCCCGCGGTGCTGCGTGGGGCCGAACCGATCGACATCACCAATGGCAGCGGACGACTGGAACTGGCCAACTGGTTGACCCGGCCGGATCATCCGCTCACCTCCCGCGTCATGGTCAACCGCATCTGGCAGTACCACTTCGGCAAGGGCATCGTCAAATCGTCGAGCAACTTCGGCGTGAACGGCGACAAGCCCACGCACCCGCAACTGCTGGACTATCTGGCCCGACGCTTCGTCGAGGAGGGCTGGTCGATCAAGGCGATGCACCGGCTCATCATGCTGTCGCGAACCTATCAACTGGCAAGTAACGATCGGCAGGCGTGGTCGGCCAACCACGGCATCGATGGCGACAATAACTATTACTGGAAGTTTGACCGACGCAGGCTCGATGCCGAGTCGCTTCGTGATGCCATGCTCGCGGTGAGCGGCACGCTCGATCCGGAACCGGGCGGCCCGCACCCATTCCCACCGCAGGAAAAGTGGAACTACACACAGCACAAACAGTTTTCCGACGACTACCCGACCAACAAACGCAGCGTCTATCAGCTTGTGCGGCGTCTGCGCAAGGACACATTCAGCGAGCTCTTTGACGGGCCGGACCCCAATGCCAGCACCGAATGCCGTCGTGTCTCGACGGTGCCGATGCAGGCGCTTTTCCTGATGAACAGCCCGTGGGTAGCGGCTCAGTCGCAGGCGTTCGCCAAACGGATGCTCATGGCTGAGCCGGACGATGCGGCTCGGGTGCGGCTGGCCATGCAACTGGCATGGACCCACGACCCGACCAATGAGGAGATTGCCGATTCACTGAACTATCTGGCCGAGTACCGCAAGGCGTTACAGAAAGCGGGCGAGGACAACGTGGACCAGAAAGCCTGGACCAGCTTCTGCCGCGTCCTGCTTGCCAGCAATGCCTTCGTCTACGTGGACTAAGACCAACGACTCACCAATAACCACCACCCTGCTTAAACCATGTCCAGCCCCACCATCGATCGCCGTACGTTTCTCACCCGCTCCGCACTGGGAGTCGGCGCGCTGGCTTTTGCACCGTTGATGGGTCAGCGTGCCCTGGCGCAGACGCATCCGCTGGCCCCCCGGCCGACACACTTCACCCCTCGGGCCAAGCGCGCAATCATGATCTTCATGACCGGTGGGGTCTCCCACGTGGATACCTTCGACCCCAAGCCCAAACTCAACGCCGACCACGGCAAGGAATTGCGCAAGGAATACCACCTCAGCGCGTCCCTCTTTAAGTCGCGGCCGCGCGCCCAGTGTGGTATCGAGGTGACGGACCTGTTTTCCCACGTCGGCGAGCGCATGGATGACATCTGCCTCATCCGCTCGATGATCGCTGACCACGGCGACCACTTCGAAGCGACGCTGGGAATGCACACCGGCTCGACCAACTTCGCCATGCCCGGCATCGGGGCGTGGATCAGTTACGGCCTGGGCACCTACAACCGCGACCTGCCCTCGCACGTCGTGTTCGCGAAGGACCTGCCCTACGCGGGGGCTCAGGTCTTCGACTCCAACTTCCTGCCCGCGTACCACCAGGGAGCGCGCATCGTTCCGGGAGACACGCCCATTCGCCATCTCAAGCCGGTGGGCGGCAACAGCCACCTGCAGGAAATCGAACTGGCGATGCTGCGCAGCCTGGACACGCGACACCTGCGTGAACGCGATAACGACAACGAGCTGGCCGCCCGGATGCAGAGCTTCACTACTGCTCGCGGCCTGCAGCAACAGGCGCCTGAGGTCTTCGACCTGAGCGAGGAACGCGACTACACGCTCGAACTTTACGGCATCGAGCGCGGCGACACACGCAGTTTCGGCTGGCAGTGCCTCATGGCAAGACGGATGGCCGAACGCGGCGTTCGGTTCATCGAGCTGATCGATACCGGCGCCAGCGGCAACTGGGACTCGCACGGTAACATGCGCGACCACGAGCGACTGGCTGCCAAGGTCGATAAGCCCATCGCCGCCCTGCTCACCGACCTCAAGCAGCGCGGGATGCTCGATGACACGCTGGTCATCTGGTGCACCGAGTTCGGCCGCACCCCCGGCATCAAGGACCCCAACGGCAAGGGACGCGAACACCATCGCATGGCGTTCAGTTGCTGGCTGGCGGGCGGCGGCGTCAAGGGCGGCTACGTCCACGGCGCCACCGACGAGTACGGCGAAAGTGTCATCGACAAACCCGTACGCATCCACGACTTCCACGCCACCATCCTCCACCTGATGGGCGTGGACCACGAACGGCTGACCTACCACCACGCCGGTCGGGACTTCCGCCTCACGGATGTCCACGGCAACATTATCACCGATATCCTGGCGTGAGGGTGACGGGAGGTTGAACACGGAATGCCTGAAACGCGACAAGTCGCGTCATGCTTGCGCATTCGCCCCCGGTTCCATAGTCCCCTGGTCCTTACATCACTCCCCCTCAGTTTGATATACTCACCCGCCCCGCAAATGCCTGTCCATATCAATATTGAGGAAGGAACATCGATCCATGGGGCTAAACATTCGCGCGGCATCGGCCTGTGAGCTTGATCTGGTGTCGCTGGGTGAGTGCATGGTACGGTTGTCACCGCCCGGCGCGGGACGCATCGAATTCGCCAATCTGTTGGAAGTGTGGGTCGGCGGCGGCGAGTACAACGTCGCCTACGCCCTGGCACGGCTGGGCCTGCGTACCGGTTGGGTGGGCGGCCTGGTCGACAATTCCGTGGGCAAAATCATCCTCAACCACGCCCGGGCCGTGGGCATGGACACCCGCCACGTGGTCAATATGCCCTACGACGGTGTCGGCCGGGCAGCACGCATCGGCCTGAACTTCACCGAGGTGGGCGTTGGCCCCCGTGCCAGCGTCACACTCTACGACCGCGGCCACTCCGCCACCTCGAAAATGAAACCCGGCGATGTCGACTGGCATACCCTCTTCAACAAGCGCGGCGTGCGCTGGCTGCACACCGGCGGCATCTTCACCTGCCTCAGCGAAACCACGCGTCTCGTGACCGCCGAGGCCCTGAAGGCTGCTCACGAAGCGGGCACCATTGTTTCCTACGACCTGAACTTCCGTTCCAAGCTCTGGTCCAGCCAGGAAGCAATCGCCACCACCCGCCCGCTGGTCAAGTACATCGATTGCCTCATCGGCAACGAGGAGGACTTCCAGAAAGTGCTCGGCTACGAGGTCGAGGGGGCGGATGAAAACCTCAAGGAGCTGCCGATCGAGAGCTACAAGAAGATGGTCCGCCGGGTAGCCAAGGACTTTCCGAACCTGAAGGTCATCGGCACGACGTTGCGCGAGGTCATCAGCGCTAGCGAAAACAACTGGTCGGCCATCCTCTACTGGGCGGAGAACGACACGTTCTACCACGGCCCGAACTTCGAGCGACTGATCATCGAAGACCGCGTGGGCGGCGGCGACGGGTTCGCCTCAGGCTTCGCCTATTCATTCCTCACCCGCGAGCCTGCCGACCCACAGCATGCGGTCAACTTCGGTACCGCCCACGGCGCGCTGTTGCAGACAACGCGCGGTGATACCAGCCAGATCACGCTCAAGGAACTGGAGCACGTGGCGGGAGGTGGTTCGGCCCGCATCGTTCGCTGAGAGGTGACGCCGGCTGGCGGGACACGTCAAGACGGCCAGGTCAGCGAATGCGGGCGATAGGACTCGAACCTACACGGGGTTGCCCCCACCAGAACCTAAATCTGGTGCGTCTGCCAATTCCGCCACGCCCGCGGCTGCGGCAGAATCCTAACGTCCTGAACCGCGTCTGGCTACCTTGCCGTGAAAAGGAACGAGGAACGCGACCAATCGCGACGCTTCATGGCTCGCTTCACCTTCGGCGTGGAATTGGCTACCTTCTAGCCGCTCCGGGCCGGTGGGAGCCCGGCTTTCCGAAGGACGCCACGCATCATGAGTGAATCACCACGTACGACTCCAGGTCTCAAAACGGCTCTGACCATCGCGGGTTCCGACTCCGGCGGCGGGGCCGGCATCCAGGCTGACCTCAAGACCTTCACCGCCATGGGCGTGTTCGGCTGCAGCGCCATCACAGCGATCACCGCCCAGAACACCCGCGGTGTGCGCCGGTCGATCGCCCTCGACCCGGACCTGGTGCGGGAACAGATCGAAACGGTGGCGGGTGACATCGAAATCGACGCGACCAAGACGGGCATGCTCGCCAATGCGGCGATCATCGAAGCCGTCGCTAAGGCTGTGAAGAGTGCCAACCTTTTTCCTCTGGTCGTTGATCCGGTGATGGTCGCCCGCAGTGGTGACAGCCTCATCGACGAGGCGGCTGTGCGTGTGCTCATCAAGCAGTTGCTGTCACTGGCAGCGGTGGTGACGCCCAATCGGCACGAGGCGGCACGACTGCTGGGCCGAACCGATTCCATCGAGGATACGACGGCGGCTGCCGGGGCGGCCCGCGAAATCTGTCGTCGGCTGGGTGCCCGCGCGTGCGTGGTGACCGGCGTGCGCCGGCCGGGCGATGGGCAGGACCAGGCGGTCGACCTTTTCTGTGACGGCAAGGATGTTCACGAGGTTGTCAGCGACTGGCGCGAAACGCCGGATACGCATGGCTCGGGCTGCACCTTCAGCGCCGCCATCACTGCCGCCCTGGCGCTGGGCCAGCCGCTCGCTGAAGCGATCGAAACCGCCAAGAGTGTTGTCAGCGAAGCCATCCGCCAGTCGCCCAAACTCGGCCAGGGCAACGGGCCGGTGAACCATCTGGCGTGGATCAAGGTAAAGAAGTAGCACCCGCCGAAGGCGAATAACGAAGGAATGACGAAAGTCCGAATGACGAAGGCCCAATGGCCTCCATCATTCGGACTTCGTCACTATTCACGCGTCATTGATTCGACATTCATCATGAGGCATTGGGCATTCCACCCAACACCACCGAACGTCGTCACAGCCCCATCAGGTGCTTGTCCATTGCCTCCGCGATGCGCTTGAGGTGTTCGCGGTTGCCGCCACCGACTTCCGCGGTCGCCCAGCCGTAGTAGCCGATCTCGCGCAGGGCGCGGCGCTGTTCGGGGTAATTCTCGCTGCCCTCACCGATGGGCACCCACTGCCGCTGCACGTGGTAACCCTTGATATCGAGTTTGAGCAGCCGGGTGTTGAGCATTCGCATCCACGTCTCACCCGGCACGCCGAACTTGATCATGTTGCTCGCGTCGAGGTACGCCCCCACCCACGGCGAGGCGAATTGATCGATGTACTGCACCAGTTGCTGCGGCGTGGTGATGAAGTCGTTCCACACCGTCTCAATGGCGATGCGGACACAATGCTTCTGCGCAAAGGGGATCACCTCACGAATCGCCTCGCTGGAGCGTTCCCACACCTGCACAAAGTTTTCGTTTTCCGGGTGGCGCACCGCACCGGGCACGAGCAGCACGGTGTCGCCGCCGTAGATGCGTGCATCCTGAATCGCGGTCTTGAGGTTTTCCATCGCCCGGGCGCGGACGTTGGGGTCCGGGTCCGAGTGCCGCACGTTCCAATGCGTGGAGCAGACCACACCGTGGATGATGATGCCCGTCTTGTCGCGTGCCTCGACGACCTCACGGCGGTTGAGGTTCGAGGGGCTGTCCAGCTCGACCCCGTCAAAGCCCAGGTCCAGCACCAGCTTGAACTTGTCCTCGATGGACAGGTTCTCATGGATCATGCTGAACTTGACGGCCTTGCACAGGCGATGGGGGCGATCGGCGCTGTCGCTGGCGTCATTCTGAGCAGCAGCGGTCGCCTGAGCCGAGGCGGTGCTGGCGGCGCCCGTCAACCCCATGGACGCAGCCGTCATCGCCGCTGTGCTGAGAAACGCCCGACGCGAAGGTTCCTTCTGGGACATAGCAGACTCCTGAGTGGTTCGGTCAGCGACAACTCGCCGCCAGCAGCGATGATACCGCCGAACGCCTCAGGTTTCAGCCCCAGATGTCAACGCGTTGAAATCAGAAAAAGGTCTGGATTGCTCACGCCGCCGGCGCGTTGGCTCTGCGGCGGCGATTGCGGTCGATGTACGCCAACGGACGATCACTGGCCAGTCGGCGCTGAAGCTTCTTCAGCGCTTCGATTTCGATCTGCCGCACACGCTCGCGCGTCAGGCCAATGCGCTTGCCGATCTCCTTGAGCGTCAACGGCTCGGAGCCATCCAGCCCGTAGCGCAGACGCAGGATCGTCGCCTCGCGCTCGTCGATCACTTCCAGCAGCTCCAGCAGCGTTTCCAGATCGTCCTTGGCAAGCACGTACTCATCCGGCGGCGGCGTGCGCGAGTCGGCCAGCATCTCCGACAGCGTCATGCCATCCTCACCATCACCGCCCGTCTGCGCCGGACGATTGAACGCCATCACCGCCTTGCGGATCATGCGCACCTTGCGCGGTGGCAGATCCAGCGCCTCCGCCATTTCGCTGAGGGATGGTGCGCGGCCGAGCTTCTCCTCCAGTTCGGTGTACGCCCGCTTCCACTTGCTGATCAGCTCCACCATGTATGCGGGGATATGCACCGGCTGCACCGCGTTGATCAGCGCACGCTTGATCGCCTGCTTGATCCACCACGAGGCATACGTGCTGAAACGTGCGCCCTGATCCGGGTCGAACGCTTCCACCGCTCGCATCAGCCCGAGGTTGCCCTCTTCGATCAGATCCTGCAGCGACAGCCCACGGTTGCTGTACCGCTTGGCGATGTTCACCACCAGACGCAGGTTCGACCGCACCATCCGGTCGCGTGCGATCGGACAGTTTTCGTGGATGATCTTCCAGCACAGTTCCCGCTCCTCCCTGGCGGTGAGCAGGGGCGACTGGTCGATCTGCTGCATATAGAGCGAAAGGTCTGTTTTTACTTCACTGTCACGCATCGCGTTTCTCGCCCTCGGGCCTGCCACAACGCCCGATCGCGTCGTACGCGGCCCACCGTATCCTTCGACCGAATCACCCACCCGCTTTACCCCACGTGTACAGGGGGGGCACGCTATCAGGCCAAAATTGACGGTTTTATGGGACGAGAAAGAGAAATGGGAGGAAATGACGAATGTCCAGTGACGAATAAAACAGCGAAACTCAGCCGCCGCTCGCAATGTCGAGGGGGTCATTCAAACGCCGACGCCTTCCATCGCAACAGCAGCCGCCCCGATGATCCCCGCCTGGTTACCCAGTTGAGCCGGAACGATGGCGACTTTGCTGCGCAGGATGGTCCAGTCGTGTTCGGCGAAGCTGGCGCGGACACCGGCGAAGAGGTTTTCGCCCGCCAGGATCAGCCCGCCGGCGAAGACGATCATCTGTGGATCGAGTAATCGGCACAGACTCACACAGGCGATGCCCAGATAAGTCGTGGCTTCCTCGATAATGTTGGCCGCGATGCCATCGCCCTGATAAGCAGCCGTGAAGACATCCTTGGCGGACAGTCGCTCGCCGTTCTGGGCATAAATCTGAGCAAGGATGGTGCGTTCACCGGCCTGAACGGCTTCGATGCCCTGCCGTGCCACTGCGCCGGCAGAGGCGTACGCCTCCAGGCAGCCGCGCTGGCCGCAGGCGCACCGTCGGCCGTTGGGCGCGACGATCAGATGGCCCGCCTCGGCCGCCAGCCCGTAGCCACCGTGGACGATCCTGCCATCAATAATGATGCCGCCGCCCACGCCGGTGCCCAGCGTGAGCATGATGAGGTGCCGGATGGCCGGGTCCTTGCCCGCACCGAAGCAGAACTCGCCGAATGCAGCCGCGTTGGCGTCGTTTTCAAGGAACGACGGTCGGCCGGTGGCTTCCTGCACACGGTCGCGCAGGGGATAGTCCTCCCAGCCGGGCATGTTCGGGGCGCTGAGAACGATACCGTTGTCCGCGTCGATCGGACCGGGCGAGCCGATCCCGATCGCGGTCACCTCGGCCAGCGAAGTACTGCCCTGTTGGGCGACCTGGCGTGCCAGATCCAGCATACGGCCGACCACCGCGTCGGGGCCCTGCCCCGCCTGTGTGGGCGAGGAGATTTCCGCCAGCACGCGGCCGGTCTCATCCACCAGCCCCGCCTTGATGTTCGTACCGCCCAGATCCAGTCCGATGAATCGCTTCATAATCGGTCAAGATTCTATCGGCTGGATCCACTGCCGTCATTGAACACACCGTCCGGCCACGCACTGCACCTTCGCGTGGTCGGCCGGGTTCATATCACACGGCACACATCAGCCATCACACACATCAATTGAACTCAAAATGCGGCTGGTTGTCGTTGTTCCATTTGCTGCGATAGCTGCCATCCTGCGTGTTCATCAGGTCCGACTGATAGAACACCGAGACGTGTGTGTCGACAAACAGAATGTTCGCCCCGTCGAAGTGGCGTGTCCCGGGCTGATCGTTGCCCGCGCCGGTGCCTGCGATGGGGTCGATGATGAAATCCCAGGAGCTGTCACCGTGCGAATCGCCGATGGCGATCATGTTCGCCGGCGAGACGATATCGTCGATACCCACCTTGTCCGCATCGGGAAACCCAGGATCATCCACATGCGCCCCCATGCCCAGAACGGGCGGATTCTGGTTCAGCCGCATAGTATCCGGCGCACAGCCCCAGTCGTTCCAGCCGTAGCTGAATGGCGTTGTATCCGTGATCAACCGCTCTCTCTCGCGGTAACCATACTTTTGCCAGCGAAGCAGGACCGGCCCATCAAATATCAGCTTCCATCGGGCCTCATCACGATCAGACGGGCACCAGAACACGTCCATGTTCTGGTTGATGTAGGGGCGTAATCGCACCGGCCAGACCGCCACGTTGGGCTGAATCGTGTGTGCACCGGTAAAGAGCGAATTGTTGTCCTGAGCGTACAGATGCAGTGCAGCGCCCAGTTGCCGAAGGTTGGAAGAACAGGCTGCGCTGTTGGCCGCCTGCCGTGCCGCGGACAACGCGGGCAGCAACAAGGCGATCAGCAACGCGATGATGCTGATAACCACCAGCAGCTCGATCAAGGTGAACCCGGTCGACTTGCGCATTTCGGCAACTCCGCGGATTGAGATGAAGCCCTTCTCCCCCAAAACCACGCGTGAGAAATACACTCCGCGGGCGCGGCGTTTCCCGACCGCGCCCACGGAGGCTGGCCATTCACATGCGTCGCCGACGCAGCATCAGCAATGTGCCGCCCGCCAGCAGCACCACACTCGCCGGCTCAGGCACAGCGAAGAGGAACTGGTCAGGCGTCAGTGCCACATCCGAAATGCGCACCTCATCGATGTACCCGTACCAGCGATCCGTGTCCTCGGAGGGCCCGTAATAACCACGTCCCACCGACCATGATTTATCGTTGCCGGCGCTGGCCAGGCGAGGATCGGACGTCACCAGCAGCGTGGCCTGTTGCAGCACGTACCCGTTGCCATCCAGTGAATCGAGGTAGAGCGACAGCGTCGTGCCATCAGACACGGCAGCGGCGTGGTACCAGCGTCCCAGCTCGATGGGAGCCAGGCTGTACGCGGTGTGAAGAATGCCGGCCGTGTCCACGAACTTGATTGCCAGGTGACCGTTGAATTCCCCATCACCTGAACCCACCGTCTGGAAATAAAGTGGTGCCAGATCCGGATTGTGATCGGCCACAAACCGGCCATCCCTTCCCACAATGGTGCGGTATCCCACGTCAGTCGCGTAAAACGATACCTCGATGGTCCAGGTCGACGGCGTCCAGGCCTGCAGGTTTATCCCCTTCGGGGACATCTGATGTGTACCGGTGAACAGGCCCGGAACAGAGCCCGTGTTGCGGACGGCCAGATTGTTGGTCGCCCCCGTCGCGGGAATCGTCGTCGCAGGCACATCATTGATCCATGCGTGCGCGGCTCCGCCCTCGTTAGCGTCGTAAGCAAACAGGTGATTGCCATTTCCTGAAACATCCGTAACGGCGTAAGTCGACCAGTCCGTCTTGGCGAAGGTGTGCGGTAATAGCTGACCAGCCACACCCTCCTCAAATCGCCAGTAAGCGACTGTCGTCGCTTTGGTTACACCCACACCCATCGATGCCGTAAACGCCATCGACACCGTCAGCGCATAAGCCTGCCGCCAAGCCATAACCACGCTCCTTTCGATATGAGATCTTGCGTCCCGAAAGCCCCGGTGGACACAAAAAGAAAGGGACAATCCACCGACGCACCAACCGTTCTATATACCAAACCACCGTACCGGTTTGCCGCGCCAAATGCAAGATTTTTTTGAGCGACGCGTGCAAAAATTGTGTTGAGAATTCCACCCTCCGGAACGTGAATCGTGGCTCCGGAACATCTTGGGCCACCCTCCGCTCGCATCTCCTGGGGACAGGACATCCCCACCAGCCAGTGCGTCTTTCGGCGCAGTCCTGCACGTATCAGGAACTCAATTGTGGTGACTGCGCGATATCCGGGCTAGAATGAGGCCACTATGAAGATCGTGCTTGCCAATCCGCGTGGCTTTTGTGCCGGGGTGAACATGGCAATTCAATGCGTCGAGGAGGCGCTAAAGATTGTCGGCTCGCCCCTTTACGTCTATCACGAGATTGTGCACAACCGCCACGTGGTGGAACGGTTCGTCAAGGAGGGGGTCATCTTCGTCGACCACATCGATGAGGTGCCGGCCAACTCGACGGTGGTGTTCAGTGCGCACGGCGTCAGCCCCGAGGTGCGCAACGCCGCCAAGAACCGCGGCTGCACCATGATCGATGCCACCTGCCCGCTGGTCACCAAGGTCCACATGGAGGCGATCCGCTACGCCCGGCAGGGCTACAAGATCCTGCTGATCGGCCACGCTGGGCACGACGAGGTGGTCGGCACCGTCGGCGAAGCGCCCGATGCCATCACCATCGTCGAATCGCCCGAAGACGTGGACCGGCTGCCCTTCGGCCAGGATGAACGGCTGGCCTACCTCACACAGACCACATTGAGCATGGACGATGCCAACCGCATCATCAGTGCCATCCGCAAGCGGTATCCCAACGTCAAGGCCCCGCCCAGCGAGGACATCTGCTACGCCACGACCAACCGCCAGCTCGCCGTGCGGCAGCTCGCCAACGATGTCGACCTGGTGCTCGTCGTCGGCTCGCGCAACAGCTCCAACTCCGTGCGGTTGACCGAAATCAGCGAGAATTCGGGCACGCGGGCCTACCTCGTCGACGACAAGAGCGAGATCGATCACACCTGGTTCGAGGGCGTCAACTCGGTGCTCGTTACAGCTGGCGCATCGGCGCCCGAGTACCTGGTCGAGGAAATCGTTCAGGATCTGATCACGCGGTACGGCGGCGAGGTCGCCGAATCGCACGTCGTCACCGAAGACATGCACTTTGAACTGCCGCGGAGCCTGCGCATCCTTCGTGATGGCAAGCCGGCACAGGTGATCAATTACTGACCGCCGGTAGCACTGGACGCCGAATCCAGATTGACCTGCACCTGAGGCTGATGCGCCTGGATGAGGCGCTGCAGGTCGAACGCGCTGGCAAAGGCGCGTTCGATGGCGCGGTCGCCCCGGCCATCCTTTACCGAGTTCAGTTTCAGCGTCACCTGCGTGCCTTCGCCAAGCACCCAGGCTTCGATACGCGATGGCACCAGCGGCGCGGGCGTCGATGATTTGGCCGACCCCTGAGTGACAGGGACGAAGTCGTGCAGCCGGACCGCCAGTGTGCTGAAGCCCCGCGGGTCGAGCAGGTCGATGCGGACTGGGCGGGCGGTCTGCGGGTCGATGAGCATGCGCGTGCCGGTGCCGGGCGGCTCGATCAGGTAGTAGCCGCGATACCACTCGACTTCAGAATCAGCGTTCGGGTCCAGCGTCACCACGCCCAGCATCCAGGGCACCTGATGCGGGTAGACCGGTGAGGGCAGCGGCTGCGTGGTCGGGCTGCCGATCCGCGCCCGTGAGCCGTAGTAGACCGGCTTCTCATCGCGCAGGTGGAAGACCCAGTACTGTTGCTCGTTGCCGCCGATCCACAGCACCGGCGGGCCGATGCCCCCCACCGCCAGCGCCACCTTGTCGGGCACGACCATCAGCAGCTTGGAGTCGTCGCCGCGCTGCGACCGCCACTTGCCCTTCTCATCGCGATATCGCAGGGTCACATCTGCCCGCGCCCACAGCCGATCCAGCCCCGCGAGGTTGGCGTTGTACCGCTCGACCAGCTCCCGATACGCGGGCAGCGTCCCCCGCTGGGGAATGGCGGCAACGATGGGTCCGCCCTCAGGCGCCGTCCGACACGAGCAGAGGATGAACAGGAGGAGCAGAGGGAAGCAGAGAGATACGAAGGCATGAAGGGTTATTTTGAAGCGACGCGACTTGTCGCGTTCCCCTTCGTACCTGCATGTCTTCATACCTGCATACCTCTTCACACTCACAACTCCGCTTCGAGGATTTCGCCCAATTGTTCCGTCACCTGCTGGATCTGCGTTTCATCGAGCTGCGGGTTGAGCACCTCGAACTGCTCCTCCTCGTTCCACTTGCCCAGCGGCCCCTTGGTGATGTCGAGCTTCGGGGTGACAACCCAGTACTCCTCCATGACCGGTTCGGCGGGCTGCTCGTTGTTCTCACCACTCCCTTCGGCCCCCACCGGTGCGGGCGCGGGCTTGGGGCGACGTTCCGTTCGATCGTAGCGCAGCAGCTTCTTGCGCATCAAAATCAGTGCCAGCACGAAGCGAAACGCCAGCCGCTGCGGCTCCTCAGTGTCGCCCAACCGAATCAGCAGGTTCATCAGCACCGCATCGTCGACGAAAATCTTTTTCTTCTCGGTCGGCTGTGGCACAGTCGATACCCAGTGGCTGAAGAGGCGGTCGGGGCGATTGCCCTGCTCCCACGCCTCCATGCACACATCCAGACGCTTGAAGGGCAGCGACGAACCGGGTTTGCCCGTCTCCTTTTGCGTCTGGCCCTCCTGCTCGGGGTCGATCTCGACCAGGGTGGCCACGTACCGCTCGCCCGGCTCCAACTGGCGGCCGGTGAAGGCGCAGGTACCCGTCGGCCGCTCGATGTCGTAGGTCGGTGTGTTGAACTGACTCATGGGATCACGAAATTCAAGCGTTCCGAAGGCGGCAAAGGTTCACTTCGAGCGG
>CALKHT010000054.1 GCA_937988825.1 uncultured Phycisphaeraceae bacterium | reverse complement strand
CCATAAAGCGCGCCGCGGCGCGGAGTTATGGCTTAAGTTAATGGCATTCGGGACAGTAATATTTCACACCGGCTTCACCGTTGCGGCGTACTGCGGCCGCTCGTGACTGAGGCCTGCAGTAACGATCGCAGTTTCGTCACAATCTCTGGTCGTTCGAAGTACAGGTTTCGCGTTTCGCCGGGATCCGTTTCCAGGTCATAAAGTTGCCCCGGAGCATCCGGTGCCACCTCGGGTAATGTATACTGCACGAGAGGCTCAACATCATATCGGTTGCCACCGGAGTCGCGGTGATCGAGATATTTCCAGCGCCCGCTGCGAATCGACAGGGCGAGCGAGTTCGTCTGTTGCAGCATATAGGGCCGCACGGGTTCATCGCTCTGTTCCCCGAGAAGAACGGGGAGCATGTTGTAGCTGTCCTCAGCCGCATTGTTGGGGAGTTGGGCATCGACAATCGCCGCAAATGTTGCCATGAGGTCGGTAAGGCTCAGCAACTGATCGCTGCGGCTGCCAGACGGAACGCGTCCCGGCCAACGCACGATGAAGGGTACACGGTGGCCGCCTTCCCATTGATCACGTTTCATGCCGCGCCAGGGGTGCGCGCCGTCATGCCCGTAATCCCGTCGCATGTTGACGACTACGGAGACCTCCGGACCATTGTCGCTGGCAAAGATCACGAGCGTGTTATCCGCCACGCCCAGTTCGTCCAGCGTGGCAAGAAGCTCGCCGACCGTCCAGTCCATCTGCATGATGAAGTCGCCATGCGGCCCCATGCCTGATTTGCCCTGAAACTGCGGTGCGACGAGTGACGGTTGATGAACGGCCTGCATGGAGTGGAACAGAAAGAAGGGCACGTCCGGCCGGCGATGCACGTGTTCACGGAGGAATGCCTTGCTCTCCTCCAGAAACCGCATATCGACCATATCCATAACGAAATCTGGGGCGATCATCCCAGCTCGGCAATCCCTGGCGTAAGGATGGTCCGGCAGCGTGCTGCGATCGAACTGTCGCGTCGGCGGCACGGGAATGTGGTCCTGATCGATGTACGCATACAGCCAGTCGGTCGTTGGACAGCAGGCTGTGCCGAAGAAACGATCGAACCCGCGATGAATCGGCCCATCTGGAATTGGACGACTGAAATCAATTCGCTGAACTGCGTCAACGCCTGCGTCGTAAATCGGCTGCCCCTGGTCATCGAGAAAGGTCATCCCGACATGCCACTTGCCAATGCAGGCAGTGACGTAGCCCTTGTCGCGCAGCATCTGGCCGATCGTGAGACGATCCTCCTCGATCAGAGACGCGCCGCCGGGGCTGGTGAACACTCCACGGAATTCGGTGCGAAACGCCATACGACCGGTCAACAGGCTGTATCGAGTTGGTGTGCAAACGGTACTGGGCGAATGCGCATCAGTGAAAAGCATTCCCTGGGCTGCCAGTCGATCGATGTTAGGTGTGAGATTCTTCGCTTCGGCGTTGTAGCAGGCGACATCACTATAGCCAAGATCATCAGCGAGAATAATCAGGATGTTGGGAAGTCGATGCGGGTTAATCTGTGAGTTATGCCTTGCCAACGTGCAGGCGGTAGGGATAGCTGCTGCTAGAATAAGGAGGCCAAACCGGGCATTAAACCGGACGTGATGGAGGGGCATTCTGTTCTCGCGAGAAATTGATTTGTCTTTATGTGATGTTGAATCGTTCGCCGCGGGTTCGTGTCCTTACCCTCCCTCTTCCCCGAGAAGAGAAGGCATATCAACTCCCTCTCCCTTTGGGAGTGGGTCGGGTGAGAGCGAACGTACACAGCACCTCTGCGCAGCGACTCGGCACCTAGATGCCATCCACCAGGAATTATTGCAACGGTATCTCATCCGTGCAATACATGACTGTGTTGCTGATTATCTCATTTGCCCCGGTATTGGGGTTAAGCCAGACGAATAACCCCTTGCCCTTGTAATCAACATCCTGCACGTGGCCATCGGCGAATACCGCGTAGGCGTTGCCGGTAGTGCGGTCACCACCCTGAATGTTGTGATAGGAGCCGAAGCAATCGACGGTCGGGGAGCTGTTTCGGGAAGTGCGGCCAAGCAACAGACCATCGTTCATCGTATTCTCGCTGAAGCCGGGAATGATGAACGTGTTTTCCTCCGAAAACATGACCAGATGGCTCGGCCTGGTGATGGTGCTCATGGTCAGCAACTCGCGCACCCAGTTCGCACCGTCGCCCTGCGCAGCGGGGCCAAGGTTCCAGTTCTGCACGTAGTTGCGGACCATGCTGGCTCTTTTCCAGGGTGGGCTGGTCGGCCATGTATCGGGCGTGAGCATAATTTCCGCTGTCGGACAAAGATAAGCCCCGTAATTTCCGCCCACGTAGGGGTAGAGTGTTCCTTTTGTAATGCCTTCGATCATGGTGGGGTCGTTGCCCAGCCCCCAGATCCACTGCCGAGCTGCTGTGAATGTGCCGGCATGATCACTAGCGTAGGCCAGCTCAGCAACACCGAGCTGGCGGAGGTTGCTCTGACACTGGATGTTCCTGGCCATCTCACGTGCCTGAGCCAGTGCGGGCAGCAACAGAGCGATGAGCAGTGCGATTATCGAAATCGCAACGAGCAACTCGATCAGGGTGAATCCACGTCGTGATCGTCGGTCCATGACTTGACCTTTCATCCTTTGTATCAGCCATATAAATGTGGCCGTTCGTCCGACAACGAACGACCACTCTCCCGAACATTCCGCCTGTGGACGGTCAACGCAACCGTCCGGTTTCAGGCGTCGCTCGACGCATTGTGCCCCGCAATGGCGTGGTGTTCGGGTCGTATTCAGCGTCGATTTCGCCGATGGGTCAACCAGACACCGCCGATAGTCAGGAGTATGAAAGATGCTGGCTCCGGCACGACGGTCCCCACGTACCCATTCTCAAGAATCGCTTCCCCGATCAGCCAACCCATTTGCAGAAAGTTTTCCGGCCGGGCATGAAAGTGGTATCCCCATCCGTCACTGAAAAGTTCACCGAAACTGTTGAGCCCGCCGTAATTCACACCGACCAGGCCATTGGTCTCGATGAACACGGCCGATCCGGGGTGTAGCAGATTCAGCGCATCCACCGCCGCCTGTCGCTGGGCATTGAGCTGGACATTCTGGTCTGACGATTCAACAATGATCGCGGGAAGGTCAACAGGAATGCGGTCATCTGCGGCACGGATATCGTTGACAAGGTCAACAAGGTTGTCGGCGTACTCGGCAATCTTCTGTGGGACATCCGAACCGGTCACCTCGTTCCATCCCTGCAGCCAGACAAACCCAACCACTTCGTACCCGGTTGCCCCGTTGAAGTTGTCTAGTACGCCGTTGTCGGCCAGATCGACATCCAGCTCATCAAGCAGTGCTTTGAACTGATTGATGGTATTGGTGTAGTTGACACCAATGGTGCCACCGCGTGCCTCGACAGCGGAGGGTGGTCGCCAGTCCACCGCCAGGGTGGTTCCGCCTCGATTTGATTTGAAAAGCAGGATGGGGTCATCCAGTGCGTCGCCCAGTCGGTGCCCCATAGCCAGTTCGACGCCAAACATGGACGCGTTGTACTCACCGAACGTGGCACTTGGGCCGAACCCCGGCGACAAAGGCTGTATGCCCTTCGGCCAGATCGGCGTGCTCTTATCGTTCGGTGTCGGGTCCGGAATGTTCCGCACCTCGCGCACCGTACCGCTCGCCGAGTCATACTGCACCGCCCAGACATCGTTGCGTGGGTCAAAATAAGCGTCCGAGAAACCGCTCTTGAACGTGTAGATGTTGTCTGGCAGCGAATCAAGGTATGCAGGGCTCTCGTGCAGATACTGCAACGTCGGAACGTTCCATGTCGAGACTGTCAGATTGAAATCCCAGGTGTATGCCTGGCCTTCCATGTTCGACTGACCAGCCATCAGGTATATCTTCATCGTGCCATCCGCGCGGGTATGCGCTGCGGAGATCGCCAGCGCACTGATGCCAAACACGATCAGGAACCATGCTCGCAATGTCTGGTTCATAATGTCCTCCTGAAATGCTCCGACTGCATCATCCTCGGACGTCGATGTATCACGAGCCCGGAGCGGGACAGCGATCACCCGCGACGTCGACGAGCCATGAGAAGCGTGCCCATTCCAAGCAGAGTCAGCGATGCCGGTTCTGGAACATCCAGCGGTGTCAGCGTGCGATTGGCCAGACCTGCCACCTGTGCGTCAGTCAAGGCGATGCTGTAGATCGCAAGATCATCGATCATGCCCTGGAAGTTGAAGCCATTGTTCAACTGCCCGATGAGCAGATCGTGATTGAAGGTGACGCTTCCAAAGCTGGAAGGCGGCAGACCGGTGAACGGATAGGTCGGCACGGTGAGGTTGCCATTGACATAAAGGAGGAATATCGGGTTTGGGCCGGAGCGATCGATCACCGATACGATGTGGTGCCATTCCGTGTCGGAGATAGTGCCATTGGGCAATTGCATCTGACTCCATGACGTGCCGCCGCCCCCCACACCGGTACTTCCCACCAGAAAGTTGAGGTTGCCCGCGTTGCCGATTTCCGCCTGAAAGGATTGCGTGGTGCTCGCGTTGAAGTCAAAAAGTCCGCCGCCCTGTGTCGTGGCACTGTTTCGTTTCACCCAAAACGAGACGGAGTAGGAATCGGTTCCCGGTGAGTAGCCGTCGAACTCCGCAATCGGTACCCGCATCTGGCTTCCATTGGTCGCATTGAGAACCAGAGCACGATCATTGGCGCCGCCGCTGTGGCCCGCTCCCCCTGCCGAAAGAGTCGCGCTGCCCTCAAGCGTGCCGATCCGGTTGTTGACCGAAACGTCGGTGACGTTGCTGCCGGACTGGTTGTTGAAATCCCAGTACGCGATGACCGGACTTGCCTGAGTGGCGTTGGCGATCGCCAGAAGGGTTGACATGGAGGTCAGTAAGAACGTGTGGTGCCGATGCATGGGAAGCTCCTGAGAAATGGTTTCCTTGGGGTGGAGTTGAAGAACGGGGCATTACAAAATGCGACACATACACGCAACGTCAAAATCCGTATGTACATCATCTGTATCGAAGGAGAACGAGCAGTCCGGCACAAACGATCAACGAATGGAGAAGGGCTCGGGAATCAACAATGCAGCAATCTCGGCGTCGCTGAGCAAGTGGTCATAAATGCGCACGTCGTCGATCCCGCCGACGAAATATCGAAGTTGCCGCTGCTGGCGCTTTCAGGTTGAAAGGCGCCGATCATAATGTTGTCCAGGTGTATGTTCGCTTTCTGGGTACCGTAGACCCAGGTCCACGTGGTTCCATCAAAGTATCCGATGCGGTTGTTATAGATATCCGAACCGTCGGTGAAGGAACCTTCCGCTTGCTGCACGACGATCAGTCCGGCACCGCCTTCAGGTACGTTGATGCCTGTGCTTCTCCGATTGTTGCCGAAGTCAAAAACGATTTCGTGTCCTCGAATGGCGAGCATCCAAGCGGTGTTGGCCCAGCGCGACGTACCAACGATCACGCGATCCTGATTCGGGAAGGTGGTGTCTGGAAGTTCGAACCATGCCGTGACCGTATAAGTGGTTAGTTCCGTGTATGTTCCGTCACCCCCGCCCGCGGCATAGACGCCATTGGATTGCAACGTACCTGCGCTGATGTAGGCACTGCCATTGTTGTGTGAGGTATTGGGAAGCCAAATGGACGAGGAGCCAGTCGGGGCGAGGGGATCCTGTCCCGTCTGCACGGGACCGTGAAGAACCGTGTTGGTCGTGTTGCCGCTGACGGTTTCCGTCGTGGCATTGCCGTCGAGGTCCCAATGCAGAATCAGGCTCGCCTGTGTAGCAGTGCCGATGGCCAATATGACGATGAATGCCGGTAATGTTTTGCGCAACATTCTCATGATGGTGTCCTCCTGTCAGGCAGTCTTCCCGTGATGGGTATGCCCCAATCACTTTCGTTATCAACCTGTCGTACCGTAGCTCTCGCGTTGGGGTGAGGTCAGCGGTAAGGATGCCAGTGCAGTTCATTGTCGTATGGAGTTGCGTAGATGTCCCACACCCCCTCCTTGGCCATATAGATCACATGGCCATCGAAGAATGCCATGTTCACGCCTTCGTTGTGGCGGTACTTCACACCGCCGTTATTTACCCATGCCTCACCGTGGAAATCCCAGCCGCGAGCCGGATCGAGGAAATTGGCCGCGGAGGCATTGACCCACCAGTCCTGCGAATCGGTGAAGATGTACTTGGAACCGGGGTCGATGATGGCATCACGGTCATACACGCCCTGAACCTGACGGTTGAAAGCGTAGGTGACGCGATGGTGCCAGATGTTGTCGTTGTCGACCCAGATTGGGCATCGGAACTGTTCAGGCCAGGTCGCCCCCGCAGAAGCTGACCCGGAACCTTCACGCAGAATGTTGCTGATCTGAGCATCAGTGAAATTAAGATACCGCAGATACTCGATGTTGATAGCCCAGTATCCCGGAACGCTCACACCGTTTATGACCACAGGGCCCATGCCACCCCAGGTGTTGTCGGGATACTTGCCATCGTGGTCCATCGCGTACATTTCCATGGAAATGGCCATCTGTCTGAGATTGCTCATGCACTTGGCACCGCCCGCCGCTTTGCGCGCAACGGACAGAGCTGGCAGCAGAAGGGCAATCAGCAGTGCGATGATCGAGATGACCACAAGCAGTTCGATGAGAGTAAACCCACGCTGGAAGGCGAAGCGAGATGTGGGGGCGTTCATGGCGAAGCCTCCTGCCCGTGATATTGCGTGTTCAGAATATCTCCAACGGTCCAGGGCATCGTTCAATCGCGAATACTGGGAAAAATTGCACAACGCGAGTGACCAGTTTGGAGCTGTTTTTAGCCCGGCAATCGATTAAATGGCGACACCTCCAATCACTGGGATGCGTAGTACATCCGGACGTGAATCATTTTGCCCGGCCATACTGGTATCGGAACGCGGTCACTGCCTGCTCCATCGCCTGACGGCACTCGCGATGTTCCTTACTGCGCTCATTCCACTGAACACGGGAGAGGCATTTTTCAAACGCCTCGATCAGCGGGCGGGCATCGGGGCCAAGCTCCTCCGCGATCTTCACCAGCCCGGGCTGCCACTTGCTGCCCACGATAAGCCAGTGGCTGTGCTGGTAGTCCGGCGTCCAGTCCTGCAGATACTTCACGAAATCCGGGACGATTAGTCGGTAGGGGGGTGACTCGAACCGGTTGAGCGACATCATCACGCGATGCGCAGCTTCGTGTCCGGCCGTGCGTGTGTCGTAGCCCGCGGCGATCAGCACGGTGTGCGTCATGCGGCCGAGGTTTCTGACGAAGGCGGCGATAGCGTCATCGGGCAGCTTCGGGCGTTCTCGTCCCAGCAACCATTGCAAACCACCGTCATACGAACTGCGTTCGTACACATGACGTGATTTGAGATACATGTCGGCGAGAAAGCGAAACTCCTCACCTGTCATCACCCGTCCCACACCCATCAGCGCGAAGTATGACGATTCACGCAGATACCATTCGTCGTGTGCGGCGTACTGACGGATGACGGCATAATGGCTTCGAATATCATCCGGCAGAGCGTTCGCCAGCGCCCACAGCGCGCCGTCCACCTCCCACCATGCGGCCTGACCGTCGCGCAGGATTCGCGATAGATGCGGCATGAACTGCTGCGAAACTACAGCAGGGGGCATCGGTCGACGCACCGCAGCTCCCCAGTTGCGGTACGCGCTGATTGCATCGCAGGCAGCTCTCCGCACACGGACATCGCGATGTGCAAGTGCCTGCGCGATCGCCCGATATGCATCGTCATTGTTAAGCTGAGCGATTCTGCCCGCAGCCCAGGTGCGAATCACCGGGTTGGCGTGCCGCATCATTTTCGCGTAATAGCTCACCGGCTGGGCAGTATTGCTGTTGAGCCGTTCATACGCGATGTGCGGCGGTTCCTCGTCGCGGCCAAAATCTGATGCATGGTTGGTGCTCAGGAACTCAAGATCACGCGGTGTCCCCCAGAGCATGTGTGGCAATGTCGGCGTTCGCACACTGTGACGGGTGGGTGCTGCACCGGTGATGCGAAGTGTGCGCCTTGGCGCAGTGTACGTGAGAGCAACGGCGTAGCCCCAGTCCTCACCGGTGTAACGCGTCTCACCACCCGGTGAAGGCAGAATGCGGAAACTGCCATCCGCCCGACGACACAGGTCGTAATACCATGTCAGTTGATCCATGTGCTGGCGATAAAGCACCTGTCGTTCGCGCGACAGATGCATGATGCCGATGCCCCGCCAGATAACGTTGAAGCCGCCGCCGGTGTGCCCCAGTTCGTGTCCGTAGTACGATTCAGCCACCATCATTGCCAGATGTGCGGCGCCCTGACGATACGGCTCAGCGTTGATTACAGCCAAAGCACACGCCAGGGCGGCATTGCGCCCATTTGTGTCAGCATAAATCTCGGCGCGATGGTCGCCGTAGCAGACACTGCCGTGTCCAACCATGCGCCAGAAGAAAACCAGCGACCGTTCAAATGCTTCTTCGCTGACGGTGACACCGCACTCGCGCGCCAGGGCGAGCATCAGAAAAACGGTGACCCCGGCCGAGTTCATCTGTCCGCTCTGCACGTAACCGGCGTTGATGGTGTTTTCCAGCGAATGACCCCAGCTCCCGGCAACCTGCCCAGCCGCGGCGATCGCGCATAATCGTTGCAGGCCTGCCAGCACGCGCTCATCCCCCG
Organism: uncultured Phycisphaeraceae bacterium; assembly: GCA_937988825.1. Classification (GTDB taxonomy): domain Bacteria; phylum Planctomycetota; class Phycisphaerae; order Phycisphaerales; family Phycisphaeraceae; genus CALKHT01. Next base: position 18,210 of record CALKHT010000054.1, on the reverse strand, counting down.
TGCGCAGGAAATACTCGGCCAGCAGAATGCCCTGGTAGCCGCTGTGCCACGCACTGGCACCCTCTCTGGCCTGCTCTGCCAGCCGCGCAACGGCCAGCACGAACCGCTCCACCGTCGGCATGTATGCGTCATCACCGGTGGAAAGAAGGAACAGTGTCGCCATGCAACCGGTCAGTCCCGAATCCATGGTCTGACCGTCGAGCTGATACCAGCCGTTGCTTTGCTGAGCTTTCACGAGACGCTTGGCGGTTTGCTCGATAATTCCCCGCGACTTGCGGCAGTTCATCGGCCAGGTAGGGCTGTATGAGCCTAGCACCGGAACCTGCACGGTCGCCTCGTGTAATACATCGTTGCGCGACAATCGCAGAATAAGCTTGCCGCTGTTAGCTTCCGCCTCGGTCAATGCCTGCCCCAGTGGTACACGGGGATCGATGCCTTCTATCGCCCGGTCGTTCGCAGCGACAATCACATCACCTTTGTGAATGTCGCCATCGATAATCGTCGCCTTATCGGTTGCCGCGATGGTCACGCGCCGGCCCGGCTCGATCGTAACCTCGACACCACTGCTGCCGATCATGAACCGGGGATAGGTGCGATTTTCCGCGATCTCGCTCGCGATCACGATCGATGGACAGACCCCAAGTATTATCCCAAACAGGACGATCAGGTGCTTCAACATCGAGGTCGCTCCGGTACGGGAGGGCATACGCAGCGCAATAGATGGTCAGTCTGTCAGCAGGTGACTGAACGAATAGGGTTCGCGCATGTCACGGATGAGCATTCGACTGGCCTCATCGTCATTCACCACAACCTCACGCTCAGGATCCCAGCGGACAACACGCTTCAGCCGAATGGCTGCATTGCTCAGGTGGCTGATCGTGTCGGAACGAATGCCTGACTCCAGCGGTGTGACCGTCTTGGCCCGATTGCGCACGCAGTCGAGGAAGTTGCGCGGATGATCGTTGGACACATATGCCGTGCGTTCCTCATCGCGAAGCGTGATGTGCGATACGTTGATCTGTCGTCCGCCCTTATTCACATAACACGCACCACGCGAAACACTCACCCAGCCATCCTCGCCGAAGAAGGTCGTGCCATCCTCACGAAACGCCGGGTGATACTGCTCAACAATCGGTTTGGCAATGTTCTTGCTCATGAAGCGCACGGGCAGGCCGTCTGCATATTCGAACTGCACATCCCATTCGCCGATTGTGTCCGCAAGAGCATCGGACGTGGGCATGATGCCCACCCCTTCGTATTTGACAGGGCTCGTGTTGTCGCGGTCGAGGCCCCATTGCAGGATATCCAGCGCATGGGCACCCCAGCCGGCAATGAAGCCGAGCGAGTAGTCATAAATGTGCCATGAGCCCTTGTTCGTGCAGCGGTCCACCGTGTAGGGCTTGTAGGGAGCGGGCCCCAGCCAGCGGTCGTAGTCCAGTTCCTCGGGTACTGACGCCGGTTCGGTCGACCCCCAGCTCAGATCATGCAGGGCAGGCGTCCACACCTCACATCGCTTGATTCTGCCGACAAATCCACTGCGGACGAGGTCCACGCCCAATCGGCACATCGACATCGAGCGCTGCTGAGTGCCGTAGAGCACAACAAGTTTCTTCTGACTGCACAACGTGCGCAGACGCTTGGCCATCCGCATGTCCAGGCCCAGCGGCTTGGCGATGAAAATATCCTTGCCGGCAAGAGCCGCTTCGCAGGCAACGGGAAGGTGCCAATGATCGGGTGTGTGGATCACAACCGCATCGACATCGTCGCGGGCCAGCACTTCGCGATAATCGGTGTACATGCGACAAACATTGCGGCCATCCTTTTCATTGATCTGCGTCGCGAAACTTTCACGGCGGGACGCGAAGCAGTCCGCCACCGCGACGAACCGCGCATCGTTGTGTGGTTGGGCGAAGGCGCGCCAGCAATAGTTGTAGCCCCAACTGCCCACACCAATCGCCGCCAGGTTGATGCGTGAATTGGGTGAATCGGCCAGCACACGCGCCGGCACGAAAGCTGGGGCAGCAAGGAGGCCGGTAGCCGCGGAGAGAAAGGAGCGACGCGTCAGATTCATGGCGAACCCCCTGATTCAGTCGTGCGACATACAGGTTGGAAATCAGAAACCAGCGATCGGTAGGACCAATCGCGTCTTACTCAACCAATGCTGTCGCACCACGCGATTACTGGGCATCGCGCTGATGATTGACCTTCCCCACAATGGTGGAAACTTTTTCCAGCAAGGCCGGCTTGACGGTGACCCGCGGTTCCAGCGACTCGACTGTTTCGACCGCCTCGCTCCATGCACGCAGCCGCTCCACGGAGGTTCGCACGTTGTCCGCCCCTGCGATTTCCAGCGTGGTCGGACCGTCAAACCCGATCTTTGCCAGTGCATCGACGATCGCCTGGATGCCCACCACGCCGTCACCCAGTGGGATCGTTCCCATGCCGCAGCCAAATATCGTGCCACGTCGCGGAAGCCATTCCTCACCCATGTCCTTCCAGTGAACATGACGGACGCGGTTGCCAAATCGTTCGATAAAGGCCAGCGGTTCGCCGCCGCCCAGCCAGCAGTTGCCGGTATCCAGATTCAGGCCAACCGTTTCCTCGTGTCCCAGCGCATCGAGAATCGCCGCCATGCTGTCGACGTGGTCTGTCAGTTCACCGTGATTCTCAATCAGCAGCTCCACGCCCAGTTCAGTCGCCCATCGCACCGGCTCGTGCAGTTTCTCACGGATCGAAAAAATCATTTCGTCGCGCGTGAGTGATCGGCCGAAACGGGTTTTGGCGTCCCCCTCCGACGTCACCACCTGCTTGATACCCAGCAGGGCGGCCAGACGGATGGCCTTGATGATCTGCTGCGTGCCGTAGCGGTCCGGCGCGGTGGGATCGAGCAGGTTCGCATGGGCACAGACACTCGTCATGGTCAGCCCGTACTCCTCGACGAGTGCCCGGATTTCCGCAGGATGACTTTCCAGGCTGAGCGAGGCGGCAAAGCCATACTCTGTACCCAGCGTCGCGCCATCGTGATTGTCGGTGAGATCAACATAGTCGATGCCGAGTTCCCGGATCGCCTCGAACTGCCGGCGAATCGGCGTGAAAGGTTCAATCAACGCAAATGATCCAATAATCATAACGTCTCCCAGCGTGCTGAATAATGCACGTGAAGATTAGAAAAAGGCGGCGTCGACGTCGTTCTATTTTTTTCACTGGTATATCTTGAACAAAAAATTCCGTTGACAGCCCGGACGGAACCTTGTCATACTGACATCATCTCCTGGAACGGTTCCGCCTCTCGATCAAATTTTTCCACACGTATGGCTTCCTCTGCTGCTTGGCGTGCTCGTCAGAGGGAAGCACGATAAACAAGGACACTCCCATGAAAGCACAGGCGCTCGGCACGGCACTGGCGCTGGGGTTCTGCATCGTCGCCACACCCAATGCGGCGGCGCAGCTCGAAGGAACCGAAGCGCCCATCTTCATCCCCTCGACCGCAACACACGTTGGTGTCGGCAGCGGCTCGGAAACGGTGGGCTACGCGTTCACGCTCGATTTCGAACGAATTGTGACGCATCTTGGCATCTTCGACCGCGACAAGAATTCATCCAACATCGTGCCCGATCGCATCATCGGCATATGGAACAGCAACGGCGATCTTCTTGTTCAGGCAACGCTCGTCTTCGATGATGCGATCCCTGATCCGGCCCAGGTACTGCACACGCCACGGTATGTGGCACTGGATGTGCCGGTCGTTCTGACCGAGGGCGACTACGTCATTGGCGCGTGGTATCGGCCGACCACACTGCCGGTTAATCCGGCTCCCGAACCTAATCCAGGTCAGAACTTACCGGGCATCTCGTTCGACTACAGCGAGTTGGAACTCATCCCAGGATTTCACCTGGGCCCCACGCTGCGCACCGACAATCTCGATGCGTTCGGCCTGCCGACAGTGACGCCACTGGATCCTCGCCCCGGTAATGAGGGGCTGCCGCTGCCGCACGGCTATTTCGGCCCAATCATGCGTTTCCAGGTGATCCCGGAACCGGCCACGGTCATGGTCATGCTTATCAGCGGCGTCGGACTGATGTTTCGTCGACGCGTGTGAAATGGCTTAATTTCACAACTTCCTGGGTGGCGCTCCGACACGTCGTGCGGATCGCACGAGTTGCATCAACATCGTGAACTCGTGATAGCTCCCTTGACGAGCGTCCTTGCCGCTTGCTCAGTCCGTGTCTCCCGAACCATTCCGCAGAACACATGCGGCTCGCGATGGCCGTGCGCGATGTTGGCGCGCTCGATTGCTGCGGTCCATCGCGGGCAACGGAGGTAATTCCATGTCAATGCGGAGACTCGCGTTTATCCTGTTCATCGCCATCGTGATCGGATCAGGTGTCAGCCCACCAGCCCTGGCGAACTTTGAGGGAACCGAACAGGCGGTCTCATTTCCCACCGACTGGGAACATCACAACGCGGTGCACTGGCTGGGCATCGGCGCTGCGAGCCGAACGGTTGGGTACAAGTTCATGCTGACCGAGGAAAAGACACTCACCCATCTGGGCATCTGGGTGTATCAGGTGTCCGGTGACACATTACCGCTGAGTGATCGACCAATCGGCGTCTGGGACAGCCAGGGTAACCTCGTCGCCAGTGTCGTTCTACCGGCCGGAGGCGGCACGCCCGACAACAGTGGTTCACCACCGTTGCACCCGTTCATCTATCAGCCGCTCCAGCAATACGTCGTTCTCGGTCCTGGAGATTACGTCATCGGCGCACATTACCCTGACAACGACAACTCGCCTGGCCTCGGCTTCGCCTTCACCTATGATGTCGTCAACCCCAACGAACCTTTCGTTGACACGGGTGCAATCCTGCAGGCTGACGGATTCATCTACGGCGGCACAATGCGTTCGGACACCGAAACCTTCAGCATGCCAACGATCTCCATCGATATCGGTGGCAGCATCGCCGGGGGCAACCGCCCCAACGGTTACTTTGGCCCCAACATGCGCTTCCTTGTCCCTGAGCCGGCTACTGCCGCGATCCTTATGATTGCGGGCGTCTGCACGTTCCTGCATCGCAGACAGGTGTAAACGGCAGGGCGGCTTGCCGCAACCGGAAAGCCGCCCCTTTGATTTGATTTTTTATTCCTGGATACGATGCGCTCACAGCGTCTTACACACGGTCCTTTGGAGTGATGGGGCGGAGAACCTTGAAGGCACGGTTGCCCTTGTACTGGCCCATCTGACCGATGTATTTGCGCTTGCCTTCGATGACGAGCGTGAGCGGGGCGCTGGCTGGCTTGTCCGTGAGGATGAGGTCGCCAACGTTCAGGTTCATCAGGTCGCTGAACTTGATGGTGGTATCAGCCAGCACACTAGAGACCGTCACTTTTGCGTGTTCGAGGTGATTCGCCAGGCGATGGCGCAGTTGATCGTCCTTGGACTTGCGCTTGTACGCAGCCCAGGTTTGGTTGCTGAGCTTGTCAATGACCGGCTCGATGACGTTGTAGGGGATGCACAGGCACATGGTACCGGCCCGGCCGCCCATCTTCATCTCAAACCCAACGACAACCACCACTTCGTTCGGCGGCACGATCTGCACCAGTGCCGGGTTGCTTTCGGTCTCCTCCAGCTTGAACTGGAGTTGCATGATGCTGGACCAGGCTTCCTCCAGGGCGCGCATGCCGCGCTGGATGATCTTGGTGACCAGTCGCAACTCGATTGCGGTGAGCGGGCGTTGGGGAATGAAGAGATCAGCGTTGGAACCTCCCAGCAGACGATCGATCACCGGATAGATGATCAGTGGGCTGATCTCCATGCAGATGTTGCCATCCAACGGTTCGCAGGACAGCAGGTTGAAGCAGGTCGGGTTGGGCAGCCCGTGGGTGAACTCGGAGAAGGTCATCTGCTCAATGCTGGCGACCTTCACCTCCATGATGGTGCGCAGGAAGCCCGAGAGCAGCGCCCCAAAGTTGCGGGCGAAGCCATCATGCAGTGTCTCCAGCGCGCGCATCTGGTCCTTACTGACACGCTCGGGACGTTTGAAGTCGTAGTCGCGTATTTCGAACTTTTCGCGCAGGCCACGCCGATGGGAGAAGACCTGGACCGGCTCCTCGGGTTCAGGAGAACCAACCTCACCGTTGTCCACAGCGGCCAACAGGGCGTCGACTTCACTCTGGTCGAGCATTTCAGCCATGGCGGGTTCCATTCACCGACGCGGCGGACCAAAACGCCGGGATGAAACTGTTATCGGGCGAAAGGGAGCGACGGCTTCAAAGGATCCAGGCGCGAAATGGGGCGGTGTCGAGCGCGGTTCATGGATTGGATGGGGCAGGGGGGGCCGCCGGCGTCGAAGGTTCGCCCACGAAGCTGAAGTTACGGATGCCCGCAGCGCGGATCATCTCCCACACCTCCAGAAAGAGCGGCAGGCGGTCAGCATGGCCCTCCTCCTCAGCCGCCAGGAGCAATGTCCCAGTGCCGTTGCTCGCGAACTCCGCCAGTCGGCTGCGAAGCTCCTCCCGCGTGACCGGCTGGCGATCAAAATAGAGCCGGCCAGCTGCGTCGATCGTGATCGCGTGCAGTTCATCCGCCTGTAACCGCGCCCCATCGCGGATGGCGGGCAGATCGACCGGCAGCACCTGCGTCCGCTGCATGACGATCAGGCTGTAAATGAAGAACGTCAGCAGCAGAAAAATGACGTCAATCAGCGGCAGCAGTTCCACACGGGCGGACAGATCGTTTCGACGGAGCAACCGCATGGTGGGATTGTACCCACATGACCGAGCAGGGGCTGATGGGGTGGAAGGTGGCCCGCCGCAGTGAAAACGTCAAACGGTCAGTCGCCAGCCACGCCCGCCCGCTGCACCGGCATCTCGCGCGGGGTAACGATATACCTTCCCGAATCGTCCATCGGGGGCGCAGCCGGGAGACGCGGCTCGTAAGGCTGGGGCAGCACCCGGCGGGGCGGGGCGACAATCGTGGGGTGCTGCTGTTCGTAAAAGGCGCCCGTAATCGCCGCGATAAGCAGGATGACCACAATCAAAGTGATGGCGACACCACCGCAGATCACGCCGACGGTCGCCATGACCACGCTGTCACTGCCCACCCGATGGGGGCCGCGATGGCGAATCACCGCGCCCATGACGATGGCGGCGAGTGCGGCCGGTACGCTGATCCAGGGCACGCAGAACAGGAGCAGCGAGATCATTCCGAGCACCAGCGACGCAACGGCCAGGCCGTGTCGCGGCTCGTGGATCGACTGAGTGGCATCGATAGCCATGACATTTCTCCCTTTCTGACAATATGTTACGACGACATATCCGGTTGCGACGATAGGGATGGCCGCCGGATGACATCTTCGGGGAAGGCCGGTAAGGGAGGGACGAAGGGGTAAGAACGGTGATCGCTCAGCCAGGGGACCGGTTTTCTACCGCGTATCAGCCCCCGATATCCACCGAAAATTCGCTTTGACACCAACGCAATATGATCTAAATTGTTATTGGAGGCTTTGTCGACACCTCCAGCCCGGATGCGCTTTGGCACGCCGGTAACAGACCCCCTATTCGAGCGGTGGAGTGTCACTCCCATGATTCGGTTGCTGTGCTTGTGGAAGGTACTGGCGGTACTGGTTGTCGTATTGGTCGCTGTGGACGCCCGCGCCGCTGGAGTGAAAATCGCCACTTATCGGGGCGGTCATGGTGAATGGATCGTCGATCTGGACGATATCGACGATTGGGATTACGTACCCGAGTACATACCGTTTCTCGATCAGTTTCTCTTTCCCGACAACACGCTCGAGGACTTCTTCATCGTTTACACCGGCACGGGGTCAAACGGCTACCTTCGTTTATATAACCCTTTGCTGCTGCCCATCGAGGTCTCCGAACTGCACGTTCGGGCGACTGATACGCTTGAAATCGACAGATCGACGCTGCAGGTTGGGCTTCCCGGTCTCGTGGACAACGCTGGCACCATCCTGCTGAAGGATGGCACGCTGGCGACGGGCCTGTTCCCGCAGGATCGGCTGCTGACCATTGAAGGCGGCGGGACGATCCAGATGCAGGGCGATGCGGCGATCGGCGGCCTGCTCGAAGTCGTCAGCATCAAACACCAGAGCATCTTCGGCGAGGGAACGATCACCGGTCTGATGGTCGATCTGGATGCCACGATCGATGCGAACATCCTGGGCAAAACACTGGACATTACCTTCACTGTTTCAGGCGAAAACGACGGGAACCTCTATGCCAGCAATGGCGGCAAGCTGGAGATCGGAGCGGTTGTCGGCAAGCTGGTGAGCTTCAGCAATGATGGCCTGATGCAGGCGCGACAGAGCGGCGTCCTTGAGTTGCGCGATATGTCCTTCGACAACGATGGAATCATTCAGGCTATCAGCAACGGCTTCGTGCAGTTCAAGAACATCAACATCGACAACGGTGGCGTGATCGACGTGCAGCATGGGCAGGCGACGCTGCGCGGCGATGTGGTCATCAAGGGCGGCACCATTCAGACCGGCCCGAACGGCTGGGTGGTTATCGCTGAGAAAACCAACGACTTCATGAACGGCATGACGTTGCGAGGCAACTTCCGGATTGATCCGGGGGCGGTGCTTGATCTGGAGCCGGGCAGTTACGATGCTCAGGACGCAGTCTTCGAGATTCACAACCAGATGAACCTGCACAACGCCACCGTAACGGGTGCAGTGTTCAGCGGGCCTGGGCGAGCGTACGTGCGGGCATCTTCCACGCTCGTCAGGGCAACAATTGACGGCGGCCACGTGTTCCTGCCGGGATCATACTCGTCCAGCCCGCATGTGCTGGCGCTGGTCGACCGCCTGACGATGAACAACGGCGGCATCCTGACCATCGAAGACCAGAGCGTAGGCCTGGGCACCTCTGATGCAGAACTTCGCATTGATGGCCCGGTCACCATTGACGGCAGCGGCGGCGCCATCCGGTTCGGCGCGGTGGGGCACTCGGGGCACGTCAACATCATTCGTGCGGTCAATGACGGACACCTGACCATTAGCCAGAACATCCGCATCGAGGCGCCCGGAGGAAGGGTCGGCTATGTCGATGCGCCCGTCACAAACTATGGCTCCATTGATGCGAATGGCGGGCAGATTTATCTGAGAGCCACGACTCTGACGAATCGAGGCATCATCGGAACCAATGAAGGCGGGACCATTCATCTGCAAAACGGCGTGACGATCGACAACGTCGGTGGTCAGATCACGGCAGGTGCAGGCACAACGCTCCAATACAACAACGCAACCATTATTGGCGGGACACTCAATGGCCCGGGGACGCACCGCAACGCATCGAGAACCGTTCATTTCAATGGAACCAACCACCCTGTCACCATCGACGAAGGTGCCACCTACCTTGTTCCCGGCAACACGCGGCTGACCATCAGTGGCGAGCTTATCAACAACGGCACCATCTTCATGTCCGACCATGTCCTGGGCATCGACACCATTAACGCAGAGCTGCTGGCGAACGGACCGGCGACGATCAGCGGAACGGGTACGATCCTGTTCGATTATCGCTCACACTCGATCAACAACCATGAATTTGTCGGGTACGAAGGCAGCAGCTTCACGTTCGGACCAGACCTGCTCCTGACGGACAAGCCCGGGGCGGCTGGCATGGCCCGGTTCCAAATCCCGATTTTCAACTACGGCACCATTCAGACGTATGGCGGTGATATCAGTTTCATTCACAAAGAGGTGACCAATCGCGGTATCATCCGCTCGCTCAACGGCGGCAAACTGCAATTCGGTCTGGCAAACGAACAGCAGATTATCGACAACATCGACGGCGTGCTGTACGTCGACCCGACATCACAGATCACACTATCCGGTACTTTCATCGGAGCAACTGTGCGCGGCGGCACCATCGCGGGTGGCGGTGAAGTGGTAATCACGCCCAGGGGTATACTCGATGGCACCGTCCAGCGTATCACCATTCAGGATGCCACCGTTCGACTCACGGGCAACACCGGTCTTCGTAATAACGCGGGCGAAATCTACGGCGAAATTCACCTGGACAACGGCGGCATTGCCCTGCGGTCACCAGGTGGATACGGCCACGACAACGTCCTCTACCTGATGGGCGACAATCCACGCATTACTGGTGTTGGAACGATTTTCTTCGAACCGGCGTTCGGCCGGGATAACACCATCGTCTCGAACGTACCGTTCACGGTGGAACCCGGTATCACCATGGGTTCGATCGATGGAGGGTACGGTCAGATCAGGATCGCGAACATCACGAATCAGGGTGTCCTTCAGGCACACGGTGGCAGTGTGACCGTTCAGGCTCAAACGATTGACAACACCGGAACATTTCGCGCGGCCGCGGGTGGGACATTGGTGCTGGCCGATACCAATACGTTGGCACCAATTACAATCAATAGTGCAGGCGGCGGACAGTTCCTGGCGGAACCCAACTCGACGATTCTGGTCGGTTGGCAGACCAATATTTCCGGCGCAGGGGTGTATGCAAACATCTACGGTGGAACGTTCACCGGCGGTGGCAACATTCAGCTCGCCACAACAACGAACCTTTACTCCACGCCGGAGAACCCAATCACGATCGGCCCAGCCACCCTCCTAATGCGCGGCAGCACTCGTACCTACTTTAATGGTACGTTCATCATGGAAGGTGGCAGGATCCTGATTCATGACAGCCTGATAACTTTTGGTTCATTTGACCCGGTTATCTACGCCCGTGGAGAGACACACCTGATCGGCAACGGCTCGATCGAATTCGGCCCGTCAAGCCACAACTACAATCACTACCTCGGAGCGGAATCCGTTACTGACGAAAATGGCGAATCGCGCCCAGGTAGCTGGAACCTGGGGCCGGGGATCACCATCACCGCGCCATCCGGCGCGATGGGGACGATCATCGGCACCGTCAACACGCACGGGATTCTTCACAGCAACGGTCAAATCTACATCGACGGTGGCACAACGACCGTCTATGACGATGGCATGGTCACCGGCGCAGGTACCATCTCCGTGCGCAACGGCGCTACGCTCATCAATCACGGCACCACATCGCCGGGCAATTCACCCGGAACGCTGACCATCGCCGGCCATTACACGCACACAGATACATCGCGGCTGGTCATCGAGATCGCCGGAACTGCCCCCGGCATGTACGATGTGCTGAAGGTCAACGGTCGGTTCACCGCTGCCGGCACGCTCGAAATCGTGCTGCTCGATGGTTTCCGTCCGGACCCCGACGATGTCTTTACGTTCCTGACCACCACGCAGGGCTTCATCGGCGGATTCGACAATGTTCTGATCAACGGGGGCATCATTTCGACGTTGGGCGGCTCGTTCACGTTAACGCAGGTGGGCAACACGCTGACGCTGTCGAACTTCGTGGCTGAACCGCTGCCCGAACCGGCCGCGATTATCGTGATGCTCGCCGGCGGGACGTTGCTGCTGCAACGGCGCGAACGATGATGTGACAATAGGGGGAGTCAGCTCGCTCCGATGAACCGCCAGGCGTCGCGGATGAGCGCTTCGGCCACACTGCCGTTGATCGTGACCGAGCCCAGGCCCTGGGGCAACACCAGCCGAATCCGCCCGTCGGCCACCTTCTTGTCCAGTCGCATCGAATCAAGCAGCGCGTCGATGGGGGCGAGGTCGCGAGCGTGCGCAGGCAGGCCGATGCGGTCGAGCAGTGCGGTCAGCCGGCCCAGCACCACGCCGTCGCACAGGCCTGCTTCGACTGCCAGCCGGGTCGCCGCGATCATGCCCAGCGACACCGCTTCGCCGTGGTGGTAGTTGTTCCCGCCATATCCGCCGGTCGCCTCGATGGCGTGGGCGAACGTGTGGCCAAAGTTCAGGTGCGCCCGCACACCCGATTCCTTCTCGTCCGCCATGACCACCGCCGCCTTGATTGCCACATTTCGGCGCACCAGCTCGACCAGCGTCGGCTGATCGAGTGCAAGGATCGCATCGAGATTCGCTTCCAGCCAGTCGAAAAGTTCCGCGTCGCGAATCACCGCGTGTTTGACGCATTCCGCCAGGCCACAGCGCAGCTCGCGGGCGGGCAGCGTTGTGAGTGTCTGCGTGTCGATGACCACCATGACCGGCTGATGGAACGCGCCAACAAGGTTCTTGCCCTGCGGCAGATTGACACCAACCTTACCGCCGACCGAGGCATCGACCATGGCGAGCAACGTAGTGGGGCACTGGACAAAGGGGACGCCTCGCAGATAGGTCGCCGCAACGAAGCCAACAATGTCGCCAACCACACCACCACCCATCGCGATGACGGGGCTGCGCCGCTCCAGCTTCGCATCGACGAGCGTGGCGTAGAGTCGTGCGACAGTGTCGAGGTTCTTATGGTCCTCACCCGCGGGCACCGTTGCCTCAACCACGTGATATCCAGCCTCACGCAGCGACGCGACGGACCGCGGCCCGTGCAATTCGGCAACGTTCACATCGGCGAGCAGGGCGGTGCGATCGTGCGGCACGACAGCCCGCATCCGCGTCCCCAGCTCATTCAACAGCCCAGGTTCAATGTGAATCGCGTATGCGTGATGCGGCAGCTTCAGTTCGACAACAGCCATGTCAGTCGTTCTTTTCGTTCTGATCGTTCTGCCGACTCAACGCATCCAGCGCATCGGCGGGGTTTTCCGGCAGGGCGGACATGTCATCCGCTTCGTCCTCTCGATCATCGTGCGTGGTGCTCCTTCGCAGTCGTCGCGGGCCCACAGCCTTCGCCTTCATTTTCGTTCGCATGATGAAATAGAGCAGGCCCATGATGATCAGCAGAGCGACAAAGATTCCCGCCCCGCCCGATCCGCCCGCGGCGCTCATTTTCGCCGTCTTCCCTACGAACACGGGAAAGTCGGCAGTCTCATTCGCGTCCGACTGCGCGACTTTGTCACGCATCACCATATAGAAACGGGCGGGCATCCGCACACGCATGTCGACCTTCGCCTCAGCCGGCGGATCAACGAGATAAATCACCGCCGTTTCTCCGAGGAGACCAATCTGCACCACCCACTGCTCGAGCCTGCCGTCCCATGGACCGGGCCGGCTGAGGCGGTCAACGGGCCTGCGTCGCTTCAGCCTGCCCTCGATAAGGAAAAGCTGCCCCCGATATGCCGCCGGATCAGCAAGAACGGCTTCGTAGTCGGGGATTGCCGCCCCCGTTTCATCCCCCGCCTTCCACGCGACCGCATCTTCCAACAGCGGATACAGTGCCGGCGCATCAATCACTGCCTCGTGATCCACCGCCGTTTGCACCTGGGCCATACGGTTCTCATCCAACGGCCCGATCCCCGCCGCCGAAACCAGGAACAACACCCCAGCCACTGCTCTGATCAGACGCTCCATGACCGCATTCTACCCAGCCCCAAGAATTCCCGCCGGCCACGTTCCAGTTGCGGGCTTCACATAAAAGGAGCTAATCGCCTTGAATGCAGCAAAAGAATTTTACTGATAAAGAAAAATTTGCCAATAAAACCATTACGAAAATTGCGTTGACATTTTCAGTTAAAAGAATTAATCTTGTTTTCGTGAGCTCGACCCCCGTCAACCAACAGGCGATTGCCGAGCGTCTGAACGTCTCCATTGCGACGGTCTCCAAGGCATTGCGAAACCAGCCGGAGATCAGCGAGGCGACCCGAGCACGCGTGCTGGAAGCAGCCCAGGCACTGGGATATCGCCGCGACCGGGGGCGTACCGCCCGCCGCGACATCCGGCCCTCGCAGTCGGTCATGGTGGCCGCCTTATTGCATCGGCCGCTGGATCACGGTACGCAGCGGATGCCCGAGTATCTGGACGGCTTGTGCGAGGCGGCGGGGGAACTGAACGCCACACTCGTGGTACAGAAATACCGCTATCAGGAGCCGATCGATCGGCTGATCTTTGACCAGCGGATTCAGCCACCCGCCATGCGTGAGGGCAAGGTGCAAGGCCTGGTGTTAGGTGGCGCCTGGCCTCACGAAGTCGTCAGCGAGTTGAGCCGGTCCTATCCCTGCGTCTGCTTTCCGCACAACGTTTCAGATCCGGAGGTTGATGTCATCGGCCTGGACAACGTCAACACGACGATGAAGGTTGTCCGCCATCTGGCACACCTGGGCCATACGCGCATCGGATTTTTCGGTCGTTGCCCCGCACAAGCCTGGGCCAGTGAACGGTTTGCCGGTTACGTCAACGCGACCAGCCGCCTGGGTCTGCCGTACCACCCCGACTGGGTGGTCGACGTGGACGAGGATCCGCTTCTGAACGAAGGTTATGAGGATGTCTGGCGTGTTCATATCGACCGCATCGATGAACTGGTGAAAGCCGGCGTGCGGGCGTGGATGTGCTCCAGCGACTGGCCCGGTTACCAGCTCTATCGCGGCATGCTCGATCGCGGCCGCCGCGTACCCGAAGACGTTTCGATCACCGGCTTCGACGATTCCGAGCCGGTCAACCTCGGCTGTCCGCCGTTGACCAGTGTGCGCATCCCGCGCGACGTCATCGGCCACGCCGCCATGCGTCGGCTCCTGTTTCGCATCCAGAACCCGGATTCTCCGGTTCGCCAGACACTCTTTCAGGGGCGATTGGTGATTCACAACACCACCGCGCCGCTCGCTGAGCGTGCGCATTGAAACGTTGATAAGGCGGCTCCCGGTGGAGCCGTATGTGCAGAAACCATTTCACGCCAGGAGGATTACTATGATTCGGAAGCAGTTTATCGGTACAGCAGTCGCCTCTCTGCTCACGTTGGGAATTGGCACAGCTGCTCAGGCAGCCAGCATCGGCTGGAATTTTGTCGCGACAGGCTACATGCCCAGTTCCGGCGTCGAGCTTGATCCATCCGAGGTAGCAGGCGCACCGGGATTTCAGCAGGCCAACTGGAACAATCACCACTCCGGGGGGGCGCAAGCGCCTGGCGAGACACCTTTCTCGCTCGTGGACCATAACGGCAACGCCACGAGCGTGGTACTCGAGTCTTTCACGCTGACGCAGAACAACTCGTGGGCATACGGAGGGGTGGATGCGAACTCCTCGCCCGATGAGAAGCTCCTTAACGCTTTTGCGGATAAGAATCCCACGCTTGTCTTCACCGGCCTGAACAGCTTTGCGCCCAATGGTTACACCGTGGTTGTCTATTACGGCAACAACGAATGGTGGAATGGCAACCCACTTTCCACGTTGACGGTCAACGGTCAGAGCCAGAATCTGCGCACCAATGACACGTTCGCCAATGTGGGCTACATCCTCAACAACGGCACCGCTACGTCGTCTGTCGATGAGACGAATCGTTCCAACTATGCCGTATTCACGGGTGTCACCGGCGACACACTGACCATCTCGCTCACAAGCCCGGTCAATGATGGCATCTCCGCCGTCCAGATCATCGCCAATCCGATTCCGGAACCGGCGACACTGGGGCTGATGGGACTGGGAGGGCTGCTCATGCTGCGCCGCAAGCGCAACTGAGCACTGTTGGCAATACCGGCGGCGGCTTCCTCAACGGGAAGCCCGCCGTCTTCACCAGAGGGGGCCAACCCGTTCAGGAGATCTGGCCATGACACAAGCGCACGGAACAATCTGCTCCAGACGTGGATTTACGCTGATCGAACTTCTGGTCGTCATCAGCATCATCGCACTGCTCATTGCGTTATTGCTGCCGGCGCTGTCACGATCGCGCGATGCGGCCCGGCGGGTGCAGTGTTTGAGCAATCTGCGTCAGTTGGTGGCCGCATCCGTCGCTTATGCGGTCGACCATCAAGGTGTGTTGCCGGGCAAGGGTACCGATCGGGCTGGGCAGGATCCCAATTACGTCAACGAAGGATTTCTCAATCCTTTGCGTACCGCATGGACTGGATACGTTTCGGGTTACGACCCCAACCAGGGCAGCGACTTTTTCTACTGCCCCAACATGCTCGATGTGATCTCACGCAAGACACATTTCCCCATAGAACAGCCCTGGGGAAGGGAATATATGTGGGGTTACATCTATACGGCTCACTATGATGAACCATCGGGGCTCGCCTGGATCTGGCAACCCGAGCATCTGCCCTCCCCGACGACGATGGAGGCTGATCCGCGCACCGGGTTGTGGGTGGACTGGGTCCGAGGCTACCGAGACTCAAGCTGGGCGGTCGTCTCCCATCCCACGGGAGCGACAGGTTTTTGGAACCCAATCAACGCGGCCGTCGAGGACTCGCCTTCCACGCGTCCCCAGGGACTTAATCATGCGATGGTTGACGGTTCGGCCCGCTGGTTTGAGTACGAGGACACAGAATACGTCATCTACTCCGGTTGGCCGGGATTCTTCTGGGGTAATGTGCTGAAGTGAGCGGCAGGGGGGCGGCGTGGTTCCCGGGCTGTTAGCTGCTGGACGACCCACTAGTCCAATGCAGGGGACGTATAGTGCGCGTGATCTTTTTGCCTGAAACGAGTGCTGGGTGAGCCGTCGCGTCATGCTTACATTGGCTATATTATGGGTTTGAGAACAGCCAATGACTCAGACCACCCAGCCCACGCAGTCTTTCCAGCCACCCGCCTATGAATTGCCCGAGTCGCAGCGCGGCCAGGTCGTGCCTGTGCTCGACTTCGGCTCGCAGTACGTCCAGTTGATCGCCCGCCGCGTCCGGGAAGCGGGGGTGTTCAGTCTACTTGTTCGGCCGGACATCTCGATCGAGGAGCTGCGTGAAATGCAGCCCCGGGGGATCATCCTTTCGGGCGGCCCTGCCAGTGTTTACGAGCCTGACGCCCCGCGGTGCGATCCGCGCCTTTTCGAACTGGGGGTACCTATTCTGGGCATCTGCTACGGGATGCAGATCGGCTGTCAGTTGCTCGGCGCGGAAGTGAAAAGCGCTCCCGCACGCGAGTTCGGCAGGGCGAGCCTGGAGGTTCTCCAGCCTGATGTGCTCTTCCAGGGTATCCCCGAGCACACCACTGTCTGGATGAGCCACGGCGACCAGGTGGCGGTGGAAGGCCCCGCCGCAGCCGACTTTACACGCTTGGCGTCGACACCCACCTGCCCGTTCGCCGCCGTCCGCCACAACAAGAAGCCCTTCGTCGGCGTGCAGTTCCACCCGGAGGTGACCCACACGCCGCACGGCGTCGACCTGCTGTCCAACTTCCTCTTCCACATCTGCGGCTGCGCCGGATCGTGGCGCATGGCAGACTTTCTCGAAACGCAGGTCCAGGAGATTCGCCGGCAGGTCGGCTCCGATCGCGTCGTGTGCGGGCTGTCCGGAGGTGTCGACTCAGCCGTCACCGCGGCCCTGCTCGCCAAGGCAATCGACAAGCAGCTCACCTGCATCTTCGTAGACAACGGCCTGTTGCGCAACAACGAGCGACAGCTGGTGGAGACGACCTTCCGCGACCACTTCGATGTGGATCTGCGTGTGGTCGATGCCTCGGAGGCGTTTTTGTCGGATCTGAAGGGCGTGGAGGATCCGCAGGAGAAGCGCCGCCGCATCGGTCACCGTTTCATCGAGGTATTCAAGCAGGCCAGCCGCGATATCGAGAACGCGCGGTTCCTGGCGCAGGGCACGCTCTATCCGGACGTTATCGAGTCGGGCCATGGCTATGCGGGCAAGGCGGCCAACATCAAACTGCATCACAACGTTGGGGGTCTTCCGGCCGAACTGGGGTTCGAACTGATCGAGCCGATGCGCACGCTATTCAAGGATGAGGTGCGCAAGCTCGGTGCAGTACTGGGTTTGCCTGAGCAGATGGTCTGGCGTCACCCGTTCCCGGGGCCGGGCCTGGCGGTGCGTGTACTGGGCGAGGTGACACGCGAGAAACTCGATGTCCTGCGCCAGGCCGATGAAATCCTGCTCGAAGAGATCATCGCCAACGATCTTTATCGTCGCACCGCTCAGGTATTTGCGGTGCTGCTGCCCGTCCGGTCGGTGGGGGTGATGGGCGACGGCCGCACCTACGAAAATGTCATCGCGGTGCGTGCGGTGGAAAGCCAGGACTTCATGACCGCCGACTGGGCACGAATTCCCTACGACGTGCTGGCGACCATCAGCAACCGCATCATCAACGAGGTGCGCGGTGTTAACCGCGTCGTCTACGACATTTCCAGCAAACCGCCCGCCACGATCGAGTGGGAATGATTCCACGTCCGGCAGCTGTCGGCAGGATCAGGCACCAGACACACCTAAGCCCGCGTCACTGCGGGCCTTTTTGTGTTTTCCACCTGGCACGGACTGGCAGCCTGGGGTATGGCCAAGCACG
>CALKHT010000053.1 GCA_937988825.1 uncultured Phycisphaeraceae bacterium | reverse complement strand
CATGGATGGATGCGCCGTTTCGGACGCGATCAGCCATTTGCTTTCGCCGCTCGAATCGTTCGCTGTGTGACATCGACCGTGTGACTCCCATGCCCGTAGTATCAGGACATTTGTATTGATTGTCAACAAAAAAATTACGCCATCAGCACAAAAGTGATGGAAATGATTGACGTAAAAGGCTTTGCGCGAATAAATAATTTTGTGAGAATGCCTATATGGACATGATTGCCGATGTAAAAGAGGAGCGGAAAACCATCCAGTGCAGCGCCACGGCGCACGCAGCATTTGAAAAGGTGTGCAAAGAACGGGCGGTGGAGCGGTCCATGTTTAGCGCCGCAACCCGTCTAATTCTGTGGTTCGCGAAGCAAGAGGCTGCTGTACAGGCAGCGGTGCTGGCCGACACGGATGAGGGGATGGAAATCCCTTACGCGGAAGCTCTCGAGCGCCTTGCTCGCGACTTACGGGAGAAGGCGCGGTTGCGGGAACAGGTCAGCCGCCTGCCGCCGGATGACTCCACCACGGCCACGGGTGAAGGTGAACCTGGTAACAACCCGAGACCCACGCCCAGGGGCGGCTTTGATCCTGCGGCAGAGGTGAAGCCGCACTGGGGGAGAAAGAAAAAGGGATGAGTGCCTCGGCCAGCACACGTCGGCGGATGCGCCGATCCACCAGCGGCGACAGGCGAATCACCCGCCGCTCAAGGTCGCTGATTGACAGATATTCACGCCCATTCACGAATAGCCGCTGACGGCTACGCACGATCCTTATCATTGCCCTGCTCCCCGTACAGAACATGAACCACGAATTGACGGGATGGACTGTACAAAGGCCAAACGGGGAAGGCAAGAAAAAAGTAGAGGGGTGACAGCGGGGGGTCAGGGGGCAATCACTCCAAATCAATCCCCACGCTCTGCGCCAGCAGGCACGCAGCCGCGTACCCGTCGCCCGGCGCGGTGGCGATGTGCCGCTCGCCAGTCTGGTGATGCACCGCCGTCAGTGTGGCTGTGCCGTCTGGATTGAGTTGGATGGTGACGCGGTAGCCGAGTGACCTGATCTGCCGGATGATGTGGGGGCCGGGGGATTGCATGGTTAGCCCGTCAGCCGCTGTGGGTCGCCGCCGAGGGCGCGCATCCTGGCGGGGTCGAGGTGGATGGTCCGGTCCGTGGTCATGGTGGATTTGTCGATCATGTCTGCACGACAACGCGAATTGTCGATCATCTGGCGGCTGCTGTGATTCACAACGCCATCGGATCGCGTGCAATCCGCTCTGGCGTGGTAGTCCCATGCAGCCGCGCCCACGCGGGGTGCGACAAGCCGCCGCAAAGCTGCTGGGCATCGGCTACGCCTTCCGCTTCCCGCGCACACACGGGGTGCGACGTGACTTTAGTAGATACAGTCTTCCGCTTCCCGCGCACACACGGGGTGCGACGCGATTCGCGCCCTCGAACGTTCGCGAACGCTACCGCCTTCCGCTTCCCGCGCACACGCGGGGTGCGACGGCCCGGGCGCAAGTGCCCATATCGTCGCCCCTTACAACAGGCTTCCGCGAACGTGCCGGCAGATGTCTGCCCGCCAGCCGTCTCCGCGCTCGGGTCGGGGAATAACCCATTAAAAATCCGTGTCAACGATCAATCGCAAACCTGCCCGGCATTCTCTGTCGGCTTGGGGTTCGCGTCAACCAAAATCACGCCCTCCGCTTGGCATTTCGCCGCGATCGCATCGCGCAGCTGATGCCAAGGGAATGACGCCGCAAACGTTCGCACTGTGTCATCGTACTGGATTGTGCCACATTTTCGGCGACGGGCAAACGCCACGGTCATCGCCGCCGCCTGCTGGCAAAAGGTTCGCAGCATCCGCGAGCGTTTCGCCGCCAGGTCGTTTTGCCGTGATACCATTTTCTGCCGCACGCGAGACGGCCAGCGTTTTTCGAATTTCAGATCGTCGCGCAGCCTGGCCTGCTCACGGCCAAAGCGCACAAGCTGACGCCTGACGTGCTCGGCATGCAGCGGAGGACGCTCCTCCTGGCCGGCGATCTGCCAGACCAACAAACCCTCTTCCGCCGTCCGAACCAATAGCATGGCGTCGCTGGTGTCGTCTCGCTGTGCCGCCGGCAGCTTGCAGGAAAACCGCAGCACGTACTTCCATGCGGCGCGATTGCCCCCACCAGCATCGCGCTGCTCACGGGGGTGATCGCGGCTCGTGCCATTGGTGCGGATCGCGTCGAGCGTCACCTCGCCAATGACGCCATCCCCCTCCATCAGCCGCCGCAGCAGGCGGCCATTGCGTTCAAATCCACCCTTTTCCCTCAACTTGAGCGTGTACCGCTGCGATCCCTCTACCGCCGTGGACTCTAGCCGGAATGTAATCACCAGGACATCATCCTGCACTGTGAGCGTGTAATCCTGTGCTCGGATCGGCACGGGCTGCGGATAACGCACGCCTGGCAGGACGCGCTCGCCTCTGTGCAGCGCAAGCCGCTGCTCGCGATAAATCCCCTGCAATCGCTGGCAGATGGTCGCAACCGTGCCGGCGGCCAGTTCTGGCGCGATCTGTCGGCACGCCTGATAGGCGTTGGGCGGTGTCCATTTGCCGATTTTTTGGCCCGGCGGCGTCTGAGGGTCGCTCATCGCGTACTGACGGATCGCCTCACGCGCGACGGCAGTGGACCTCGCAAACGCCTGGTGGGCTGCTTGCGCAAACTCAGCCCACGGGTGCGAGACGCACTCGCCGATCGGCAGGGTCAGTGAGCGCGACACGTACTGGCTGCTGGCGCAGTTCGGGCACAGCACCCGGCCTGCGATGCGTCGCCACTTGGGCGGCAGCTTCGGATGTCCATCGTCGCGCGTTTTGGCCTCGACGGCTTTGTCGCAGACGCTGCACTGGATTGAGGGGGTTGTCGTGGCCATTGTGTTTTGGGAGATCATTGCCTGCCCATCAAGTATCGGACAAATGCGTTGCGACCTAGCCGCGCGTAGAGCATGATCAGTCGCATCCGCTCGGCGTCGAATTGGATCAACTCGGCTGGCTCGGTGTGCGGATCATCGAGCAGGTCGGCGATCTCAGGCGCTGGGTCGTCCATGTCGGCGTCTCGTTGGGTTGCATCACGCAACTCAGCTAGGATTTGGTCGTCGTCGTGCTGGTAGATTGGGGGTTCGGCTGCCATCCCTTGCTCCTTGCGGGGCGATTAGTGGTTAAGCCCGCGCCCGGGCGTGACTTCCGGCAATGCACTGGCGGGGTATCAGGTCAGGATCGGCAAACCAACCGCTTGGCGAGCCTCAGCCAGTGCCCCAGCGTCACCATTGGCGGCACGGGTGAGTGTCTCATCCAAATCTTGAGTTATGTTGTGGCTGCACTCCCGATACCATTCTTCAGCGGTCATGCTGCCGCCCGTGTACGTGCCGGCCTCGACGCAAAGTTCCCGGTAAAGTTCCTGCTTGCTCATGACTTGCTCCTGCCCCTGCGGGGGCGGTTGCGGCTCCCTCAGTCGCCGACCTCGTAGCCGACGTAGCCATGGGCGATACCCTCGGCCGGGCCACGCAACGCCCACTGCACGTATCGCTGCCATCGCCGCCGCAGCCGCCCGTCGTCGGGATAGTGGCCAGTTGCGGCGATGCCGTGATGGGCTGCATGCTCGACAGCAAACTCGACGTCAAACACCACATCGCCGCTGGATTCGATGTCGTGCCGCTCGGCAAATCGCCGGGCTGCGCGCTCCAGGCGAGCGGTATCCTCCTCAGTTGCTCTGCGGATTGTTTGCCATGCCATTGTTGGCCTCCTGCCCCCTCGGGGGGCGGTTAGTGGTTAAACCCGTGCCCCGGCGCGACTCGGGGCGGTGACGCTGGCGGGTGGATTAGCTCCGGCTTCGGCGGCGGCGCAGCCGGAAACCGTGCAGATCCGGCGAGTAATGCAAAGTCCCTAAAATCTTGGGGTTGGCGATTACCGGCTCACCGTCTGAGCCTCGCCCCACTAAATCACCGGTCACCAGGTACGGTCTGACGCCGCAGAGCGTGTAGGAGATGTGCGCACTGCTGCATGTGCCATCCTCGCCGAACCTATACGTGTCGGCGATGGGGTCGTGCTCAGCCGCAAACACGCTAACGCCTGCCTCCAGTTGACCGGTGGCATGGTTGCGGGATCGGCCACCTTTGGGGAGACGACCAAACCTGATGTAGATTTGCTCCGATATGGGCTTTTTGTTGCGGATGCGGGCGGCGATGACGCCAGCCAGCCGGTCCCACGACGCAAGCATTTCCGGGGTGGGGCTGGTCACCCAATCTTTGCCCTGGGACACGCGCTTGCCGCTTGCGTCGTAAATCGCCCACGCAAGCGAGTTTGGACCAAACCGCCGCTCGGCCAGTGACAGGCGGAACGTGCCATTCTCCCCGCGAGAAAAGACGGCCCGGTCATCGCCGACCCTGACGATCTGCGACCCAGTGTCGGCGTACTCAACCTTGATCGGGCTGCTGGCCTGCTTGGCGGTGGCTTGCATGTCTTGCTCCTGCTTGGTCATCCCCATTGATGACACGTATAATATGCACGATATCGTGCGGATTGTCAACAACTATTTTGATATTTCTCCACTTTTCTTGTAACGCCTTAAAAGTAAAGGGTTTCCGGGCGGGGGCGGCGTGAAGCGGTCCAGATCGTCAACAGCGATCGCCCACTGGCTGCCGATCTTACGAGCTGGCAGCGCACCGCTGATGCACCACCGTCGCACGGTGGCCGGGTCAACCTGGCGGCGATGGGCCGCCTCTGTCACGGATAGTAGCTGCATGGAGGCAATATGCGCTGGATCGTGCAGTTTGTCGAGAAAAATATCGGCAACCTGCGCGGAATAGTGTATGATTGCTGCAAACGAAAAACGCCCCGCGTGGTGCGGGGCGGAGTCTCAAGGGAAAGGTGGAAGCTATGCGGATTGCATTGATCGGATTGATGGTGTTCGGATTGGCGTCATTCGTGGCTGCGGAAGAGAAGCAGGCAGATTTGTCGGTACGATTTGTGTCGATCGAACAGGCCGACTTTGGAAAACGGCTGACGTTTGAATTGACCAACACCAGCGGCAAGACGATCGACGCCATTAAGGGTGGCATCTATTTTTACGATCAATTTGGCGATCGGATTGGGCACGGCCTTGCGCTCGCCATTGATGAGGTGATGGAGGCGGACGCCAAGATCCAGCGATCCGGCGTTTGGCCGGTCCTGGACCACCGCGTGGAAAAGCTGCTGGAGGAATCGCCGGACCGGGTAACGATCAAATGGCGCACCGAGAAGGTGGCCTACAGGGAATGATTGTTTCCCGCCCCGCCGCGCTGGACGCGGCGTATGATGGAGGTGTGATGTCTCAGACGGCGTGGAAGGTGCTGCTGGCGGGGGAAATGGAGGAATGATGAATGTGCTGCGAGCAATTTTCATCCCGATCGGACTGGCGTCATTCGGTGTAGCGCTCTGGATCTGCCACACTTACAACGAGGGCCTCATCGACTTTTGGGAAATGGCCTGGCGTTCGAGCATCTTGATTGCTTCGGTGCTGGTGCTCGCTGCCGTCTCGGCCGTAGTCGAGTACGGGCCGGGCTTCGGAACTTGGTCGAACCGCCATCGCCACGGCTTTATGCCGGTGATGAGAAACGAGGACGAACAATGCGAAGTGGATTCACGCTAACCGAACTGATGATTTCTATCGCCCTGTCGCTGGTGCTGATAGCCGGCGTGTCGCAGGTATTCCGCGTCACCAGCGATGTTGTCAGCGCCGGGCAGGCGATTTCCGAACAGACGCGAGAGGCGATATCCACCTATCAGGTGCTGCGAGATGACCTGAGGGCGATCGCGCATGACGCACCATTCCTGGCGGTGGTCAGTGGCGTAACGCAGTCGCACATTGACGACGACAGCTTTCGAGCAGGGGATGCCCCCTCGGCGTTCCGAACCGACCGCCTGATCCTGTTCACGCGAGGGATGTATCATCGGCAGACGGGCAACGATGGCGAGCTCATGGCGGCGCAGGCAGAACGGGAAGCGTATATCTGGATCGGGCATCCTACGATTGATGGACAATCCCCCGGTCAAGGTGATGCAACTAGCAATCCCGAAAACTATGCGGCTTCGAAGTGGTCGCTGGGGCGAGTTGCTGTTCTGTTGTCGCCCGATCCGTCTGGTCGGGTTGCGGATATTCACGGCGATCATCAGCGGCATTTCGCGCCAGGCTCGGCGGCGATTACTCTCAAGCCCTTTACGGCAGACAGCCGGAGCGATGACGGGGCGTTCTCGCTCCCGCAGTCACGGTATGATGTCGCCAACACCAGCATCCCTCAATACCGATGGCACGTCCAGCATGCCGCTCTGGTCGATCCAGACTGGTGGGTGAGCGTTTGCGATGTCCGGTTTGATGCTCGGCGTTACGTGCCGCGTCCTATCGCCAGCGAAGATTTTGCCTACACCACACCGCTGCTGGCGAGCAACATCAGCGAGTTCGTCGTCGAGTTCGCCGGGGATTGGCTGACGCAGGATGTCGATGGCAACATCGTTGCCTTAGAGCCGGACGGCGTGACTGACTATGTAGTTGACGGCGACGCGCGAAGCATCCGTTGGTATGGAATGGCGCGGGATGTGGATGGGGATGGTGACTACGACGTGGTCCCACTTGGCACGCTGGCTGGCGCACCCGCGCCGTTTGAAAAGGTCAACACCGCCACGGATTACGTTGTGGTGTGGGGCGATACGGTAATCAACAGCCCCAGCCACCTGCGTCTGATCGTCACGCAGACCGACCCTCGCGGGCGACTGGCTGCGGATGGGGTTATTGAGGTCGTATCCAGAATCAAGTAGACGCGGTGTATTGGAAGCCGCCCGGGACGTCCCAATGTAGTACGGCAAAGCCGCCAACGAACGGCTCGCCTTCGAATACCGGAAACTCGAATCCGTGCCGGGCACCGTTCGGCAATGGCGCCCACGCCGGGACGGTGGAGTCGGACCCTATGGCCGTAGATGTTTCAACGTACCGCGTCGTCGTCTCGGGGATGGTTTCCCAGAGGTTCCATTTGCCCTCAATCAACGGGTAGCCGTTGTCGTCGAATGACCCACCCGCCGGGGCCAGCCCGAAAATGTAGAACTCCACCGTGCGCGCCATCGTCGTGTCCGGCACGTTTGGAGTAAGTGAAGTGCTGGCCCACAGTTTCCCCTTATGTTCACCCGCCTCAATTCTCGCCCTGTAACGAGGGGGCGATCCCGCAGACTCGTCAATTGCTGTCCAGTACCCCTGATACCCGCGGCTTGCGCCAGCGATGGCAAATTTTGCCTCCGCATCATCCTTGGCTTCGTCGATAGTGTAGAACCAATCGGACACTACCTCCCTTCGGCTCGTGTCGGCCCACGTCCACCATACACACGTAGCGGTCATTTTATTTAGGCGGTCACGCAGGTCATTGAACAGCCAATAGCCGATGTAATCGCCGACTTGGATATACCCAGGCTCAACATGGAACGGCGACTCAAGATCGCTGCTT
>CALKHT010000052.1 GCA_937988825.1 uncultured Phycisphaeraceae bacterium | reverse complement strand
CCCACCCGCGGGAGCGGGTGGGCTTTGGGGGGAGCGGGTGGGCTTTGGGGGGCGTGGGTGGTTCCGATATCTGTTATGCGCAATTAATTGGATTGGGCGGGGCGATTGTCCGATGGGGGCGAATATCGCTGGAAATGTGGGCTTATTGGTTGGTCCTCCATTCAAAAGGATGCTGTGATGTTCAACCCGTTCAGGTGGCTGTCGCGTGAGTACCCGGGCGAGACGTTCGGACCGGAACGCGGGTTCATTGGCATGCAAGCGCTGGAGCGGCGCGAGCTGTTGTCGGTCACGCTGGAGGACGGGGTGCTGACCATCATCGGTACTCCCGGGAACGATGTGATTCTGGTCGAGGCGGGGCCGGCGCCGGGCGAGGTGGTGGTGACGGGCGATCCGCACGGCGGTGACGGCAAGTGGAGTGGCGTGCGCTCGATCCATATCGATGTGGGGGACGGTGACGACACCGTGACGATTGGCGATGGTGTGGTGGATGAGGATGGCAACTTCATCGGCGCGACCATCTATGCCGGGGCGGGTTCCGATATGGTCTACGGTGGTCAGGGCGCGGACAGGATTTACGGCGGGTCAGGTCACGATGTGCTCAGCGGCGGCGGAGGCGAGGACATCATCGATGGCGGCGCCGATTTCGACATGGTGAGCTACGAATACGCGCCCAACGGCGTGACGGTGCTGCTGAACAAGGGCACCGCCCATGTCGCCAACGACGATCGTGATCAGCTGCGCAACATCGAAGGCGTGATCGGCAGCGATTACGACGACTACCTGGTGGGCGACAACAGGAAGAACATTCTGTTCGGTGGTGCCGGTAACGACGTGCTGGAGGGCGGCGGCGGAAACGATGAGCTGTACGGCGGCGAAGGCAACGACCGGCTCTACGGTGGGGCGGGCAATGATCACCTGAGCGGCAATGAGGGCGATGACTGGCTCGAGGGCGGTGCGGGCAATGATGTCCTGGTCGGTTGGGAGGGCGATGATGTCCTGCTGGGCGGCGATGGCAACGATGAACTGTGGGGTTTGGAAGGCAACGACCGGCTCGACGGTGGTAAAGGCAACGATCTGCTTTACGGCCAGGAGGGGAACGACGAGCTTTACGGCGGCGCCGGAGATGATGTGCTTTACGGCGATGAAGGGGACGACCTGCTCGATGGCGGCGGGGGCAACGACATCCTTTGGGGCGATGCGGGCAACGATGTGCTCATCGGCGGCGCGGGCAACGATCACTTCGTCGGCGGCGAAGGCGACGATGTGCTGAACGCTGGCAAGGGTAACGACATCGTCGATTATGGCGGCGAGCTGGCGGGCGTGACCGTCAACCTCCAGACCGGCGAGGCGACCGATGGCAGCGGCGGCACGGACACGCTCATCGGCTTCACCCGTGTGTTCGGCAGCAATTACGACGACTACATCGTGGGCAATAACAAGGCGAATCACATCCTGCTGCTGGATGGCAACGATGTGGTGGAAGCGGGCGGGGGCAACAATGTCATCGGCGGATCGGCCGGCAACAAAACGATCACCGCGGACAATGGCAGGAACAGGATCATGCTGCTCGATGGCGACCACGAACTGACGCTGGGCAACGGCAACAACATCGTGGAGCTGGGCGCGGGCAACATGGTGATCCAGGTCGGCAAGGGCAAGAACCAGATCACCGTGGGGGATGGCAACAGCACCATCACCGCGGGCAACGGCGCCAACCGGATCGAAACGGGCAACGGGAAGATGGTGATCACGGTGGGCAACGGCCGAAACCTGATCCGCACGGGCGATGGCGATGATGAGATCGAGATGGGCAACGGCAACAACGTGGTCGAGGCGGGCGGGGGCAATAACACGATCAAGGCGGGCAACGGCCGCAACCTGATCAATACGGGGGCAGGCAACGACACGATCACGCTGGGCAAGGGCAACAACATCGTCAATGCCGGTGAGGGGGTGAACACGATCGAGGCGACCGAAGGCCATAACAAGATCGTGGGCGGCAGTGGCAATAACACCGTGTCGCTGGGCAAGGGCAATAACACCATCATCCTGGGCGACGGCACGAACAGCGTGACGGTCGGCAACGGCAGGAACCGGATCGAGACCGGCAACGGCGATGACACGATCACTGTGGGTGGTGGCAATAACACGATCAAAACGGGCAACGGTGTGAACACAGTCCGGGCGGGTGACGGAAAGAACACCATCCTCTGCGGCGATGGTGTGGATGACGTGCAGGTCGGCGACGGTAAGAACCAGATCGATCTGGGGCATGGCGACAACGTTCTGGTGGCGGGCAACGGTAACAACAAGGTGGTCGCGGGCGCCGGAGCCGATCAGATCCAGGTGGGGCATGGCAAGAACGTGATCGCCGCGGGCGATGGCATGAATGTGATCGTCGCGGGTAACGGGGCGAACCGGATTGAAACCGGAGCTGGTGCGGACATGATCACGGCGGGCAACGGCGGCAACACCATCTTCGCCGGAGCGGGTGACGACACGATCACAACCGGCACAGGCAATGACTTTGTCGACGGAGGCCCCGGCAACGACACGCACAACGCCGGTGGCGGCAACGACACAATTATCAACGTCGAGACGCTCAACTGAGTCTGTGCGCGCAGCGCGTATCTTAAAAATAAGAGGAAGCGCGTGATGGACGGCTCCGGTATCGGGGCCGTCCATTTTGTTTACACGGCTGTTCAAATGTCATGTCGGTCTCGCGGGCGGTGCATTGAACGGTGTTCGTTGCGTTGAGCGATGTCCTATGCGTGAGCCAATAATCTCCGCGACGACCGTATTCATACAAAAATCGATTTGCATTTCTATAGAAGCCGGCGCGGATTTCCGATAGGGCAGTCATAGGCATGTTGGGGGGTCCAACATTGCCGCAAAAAGGGAACCATGTCATGTTCAATCCGTTCAAGTGGCTATTGGGATCGTCGGTTCAGCCGGACATCGAGTCGATGGGTTTCACGGGGCTTGAGTCCCTGGAACGTCGTACATTGTTGTCGGTATCGTTGGTGGACGGCGTGCTGACGATCACGGGGACTGCCGGGGACGACAATTACGTCATCACAGCCGGGGCGGAAGCGGGCCAGGTTCAGGTGCAGGGTGACGCGAACGACGACGGCACCTACGACGGCGTCACGTCGATCATCATCAATCTGGGCGATGGTAACGACGAGGTTATGATCGGAGACGGCATCGTCGACGCCAACGGCAGGCTGATCGGCGCGAAGATCGATGGCGGCGCGGGTAACGACATCATCCGTGGCGGCGAGGGTGATGATGAAATCAACGGCGGCGACGGCCATGATCTGATCATGGGCGGCGGCGGTCGGGACACGATCGACGGCGGTGATGGCGTCGACACGATCAGCTACGAGTACGCCACCAAGGGCGTGAAGGTGAACCTGAAGAAGGGCACCGGCGTCGTCAATAAGCGCGACCGCGATACGCTGGCCAACATCGAGAACATCATTGGCAGCGACTTCAACGACACGCTCATCGGTGATGACCTGGACAACGAGATTAACGGCGGCGCCGGCAATGACACGATTCGCGGCAACGGCGGCGATGACATCCTGTACGGCGGCGACGGCAATGACAAGGTCTACGGCGGCGATGGCGATGACATGATCGACGGCGGCGACGGCAATGACCTGCTGCACGGCAACGCCGGCGACGACATGATCGGGGGCGGTGCTGGCAACGACAAAATCTACGGCCACGCCGGTGACGACTTACTGAGCGGCGGTGATGACAACGACCGCATCTATGGTGGCGCTGGCAACGATATGATCAGCGGCGGTGCGGGCGATGACCAGCTCTTCGGTGAAAGCGGCGATGACTCGATCAGCGGCGGCGACGGCAATGACAAGATTGACGGCGGCGCGGGCAACGACGAGCTGATGGGTGACGCCGGCGATGACATCATCAAGGGTGGCGCTGGCAACGATATGATCAGCGGCGGCGATGGCAACGACACGATCGATGGTGGTGCCGGCAACGATGAAATCCATGGCGGCGCCGGAGATGACCGAATCAACGGCGGCAAGGGCGATGACACCCTGGCGGGCGGTGCCGGCAATGACCGAATCGTCGGCGGCAAGGGCTTCGACACCCTGAATTACAGCACGCATGCCACCGGCGTCAACGTGAACCTGCTCACGGGTGAAGCGGTCGACGGCGACGAGGAAGTGGACACCATCTCCGGCTTCGAGGCTGTCATCGGCAGCGATCACGACGACACGATCACCGGCGATAACAAGAACAACACCATCGAAGGTGGTCTGGGCAACGACACGATCAACGCCGGCCGCGGCAACAATATCATCACCGATATCGGCGGCAACAACGTCATCTCGGCGGAGAATGGCAACAACTCCATCACCACCGGGGATGGCGATGATGAGATCACCGTCGGCGACGGCAACAACACGATCAACTCGGGTGACGGCAATGACACGATCGAGGCCGGTAACGGCAACAACGTGATCAACACCGGCGTGGTTGACATGGCCGTCCACGGCGATGTGGGCAGCACGGCCGTCGGCGATGATGACACCATCACCGTGGGGGGCGGCAACAACCAGATCAACGCCGGCGATGGCAACAACACCATCACCGTCAACGGTAACGGCAACAACACCATCACGACCGGTGAAAACGACGACACGATCACCATCAACGGCAACGGCAACAACAACATCGAGGCTGGTGACGGTAATAACGAAATCACCATCGAGGGTAATGGCGACAACAGTGTCACGACCGGTGACGGGAATGACGCGATCACCATCACGGGCACTGGCGCCAACACCGTTGAGGCCGGCGACGGCGCCAAGACCGTGGAAATCACGGGTAGCGGTGACAACACCGTCGAAACCGGCAACGGCGACAACACCGTGACGATCACGGGTGGTGGTAACAACAGCGTCGCGACGGGTGAGGGCAATGACACGATCACCATTGAAGGTGATGGCGATAACAGTGTCGGCGCCGGCGATGGCAACAACGTCGTGAGCATCACCGGCGGTGGTGACAACAACGTCGTGACGGTCGATGGCAATGATCAGATCACCATCATCGGTGACGGCAGCAACAGCATCATCGCCAATGATGGTGACGACACCGTGACCATCACGGGTGATGGCGACAACATCATCCAGACCAACGGCGGCAACGACGACGTCACCATCGAAGGTATCGGGAACAACCAGGTTGATGTCGGCAATGGCGCCAACACCGTGACGATCACGGGCGATGGTGACAACGATGTCACGGCTGAGGATGGCGACGACGTGATCGTGGTCAACGGCGATGGCAACAACAACATCGAGGCTGGCGATGGTGAGAACGACGTGACCATCACGGGCAATGGTGACAACCATGTCACGACCGGTGACGGCGATGACGAGATCACGATCACCGGCAACGGCGAGAACGTCGTCCATGCCGGCAACGGTGAGAACATCGTGACCATCGACGGCACCGGCGACAACACCGTCGTCACCGGCGATGACGCCGACACCATCACCACCGGCGACGGAAATGACCAGATCTTCTCCGGTGGCGGCAACGACGTCATCGATGCCGGCAACGGTGACAACTACGTCGAAGCGGGCGATGGCGATGACACCATCACCACGGGAACCGGTGACGACACGGTCGACGGTGGGGAAGGTGACGACACCCACAACGCCGGCGGCGGTGAGGACACCGTGGTCAACGTCGAAACGGGGAACTGATCGTTACAGATCAGAATCAAATGGGTGAAACCGGATGGACGGCCTCAGAGGGCCGTCCATCTCTTTTTATGGGGGCTGCCTGGATGTGTGGCTGCCTCGCGGCGGCGGTTCATTGGCCTGCCTTTTGCGGACCGTTCGGTGTTGCGACGCCTTGTGTGGTATAATGCGCCAACCTGCCAAACCCGCCGCATTGTGACTTTTCTGCGCGTCCGATGCGCTTTCGCCGAGGTTTGGTCATGCTGTCACCCATTTTCCGAAGCATTTCGATCCTCACCGTTCTGGTTGCCGCCGGGGCTGGGTTTGCCGGCGACAGCGACGAGCGGATCGACTTCAACAGCCAGATTCGGCCGATCCTGTCGGACCGCTGTTTTGCGTGTCACGGCCCGGATGAGCAGATTCGCGCCAAGGCGGGGGGGCTTCGGCTGGACACGTTCGAGGGTGCCACGGCGTTCTTAAAGGATGGCCGCAGCCGCGCCATCACGCCCGGCCGGCCCGACCAGAGCGTGCTGCTGATGCGCATCCGCAGTCACGATCCGCAGTTACGGATGCCGCCGCCCGACTTCAAGCTCACCGTGAGCGAGGAGGAAGCGGCGCTGCTGGAGCGCTGGATCGCGCAGGGGGCCGAGTACACCGCGCACTGGGCGTTCGTCACGCCGCGCCGGCCGGAGCTGCCCGCGGTGAAGAACGGGGCGTGGGTGCGCGACGACCTGGACCGCTTCGTCCTGGCGAAGCTGGAGCGCAAGGGCCTTTCCCCCGCGCCCGAGGCGGACAGGGAAACGCTCATCCGCCGGGTGACACTCGACCTGACCGGCCTGCCGCCGACGCTGGAGGAGATCGACGCCTTTCTGGCGGACCAGTCGCCCGATGCTTACGAAAAGGTGGTCGATCGGCTGCTCGCCTCGCCGCACTACGGCGAGCGCATGGCGGCGGGCTGGCTGGACCTGGCCCGCTATGCCGACACCTTCGGCTATCAGACCGACCCTTACCGCGACGTCTGGCCCTATCGCGACTGGGTCATCAAGGCCTTCAACGACAACCTGCCCTACGACAAATTCATCACATGGCAGCTTGCCGGCGACCTGCTGCCCAACGCGACGCGCGAGCAGCGGCTGGCGACCCTGTTCAACCGACTGCACCGTCAGACCGCTGAGGGCGGCAGCATCGAGGAGGAGTTCCGCGTCGAGTACGTGGCTGACCGCGTTCACACGTTCGGCACGACGATGCTCGGCCTGACGCTCGAATGCGCCCGCTGCCACGATCACAAGTACGACCCCATCTCGATGGAGGAGTACTACCAGCTTTTCGCCTTCTTCCAGAACATTGATGAGCCGGGGCTGCTGTCGCACTTCACGCAGGCGACCCCGCCACCTTCGCTGATGCTGTCGACGCCCGAACAGGATCGTCAGCTTGAGATGCTGCGCAAGCGTGTGGCCGAGGCGGAAAAGAAGCTTCATGCCGTGCGCGCCGCGCGGCGTAACGCATTTGCCGCCTGGCTCGCCAGTGGTGATCGCCAGCCCGTCATCCCGGGGCTGATCGGCGACTATCCGCTGGAAGCGCCCGTTCAGGGGAAAATTGCCAACCGCGCGGATGAATCCAAACCCGGCGCGATGCACGACAACCCGCAGTTCGTGTCCGGCCGCGTGGGCCAGGCAGTGAAACTGAGCGGCGACAATCACGTGCGTTTCCCCGGTGTGGGCGCGTTTCGCCGATGGGATCCGTTCAGCTTCTCCGTCTGGATGAAGCCCGCCGATGCGTATGACCGGGCGGTGGTTTTCCACCATTCGCGCGCCTGGACCGATTCGGGCAGCCAGGGCTATCAGGTGCTCATCGAGGACGGCCATCTCACCTGGTCGATCATCCACTTCTGGCCGGGCAACGCGATTTCGATTCGCACGAAGCAGCCTGTCCGCGTGAACGACTGGCAGCACGTCGTCGTCACCTACGATGGCTCCTGCAAGGCTGCGGGACTGGCGATCTACATCGATGGCGAACGGGCTGATACCGAGGTCGTGCGCGACAACCTCTACAAGAACATCCACGACGGCAGCCACACGCTCACGCTCGGTGAACGCTTCCGCGATCGCGGCTTCAAGGATGGGATGCTCGATGAGTTCAAGGTGTTCAATCGCGAGCTGACCGCAATCGAGGCACGTGAGCTGTTCCAGGAAGGCACGCTGGCCGCAGCGATGGCGGACAGATCCCAACCGGCGCAACGCGCAGCCCTGTACGACTACTACCTCGCGAATCATGATGAGGCGTATCGCAACCAACTCGCTGCTTTGCGCGAGGCTCGCCAGCAGTTGGCCACGCTGATCGATTCGATCCGCGATGTCATGACGATGCAGGAGCTGCCCGAACCCAAGCCCGCCTACGTGCTGGAGCGCGGCAGCTACGAAGCCCGTGGCAAGCGCGTGTATGCTGACACGCCCAGGATTTTCCCGCCCATGCCCGCCAATGCGCCGCGCAATCGACTGGGCCTGGCGCAGTGGCTGACCGACCCGGCTCATCCGCTGACGGCACGTGTGGCGGTCAATCGTCTCTGGGCGGTCGCGTTCGGCAGGGGACTCGTTTCCACCGCCGAGAACTTCGGCAGTCAGGGCGAACTGCCCGCGAATCCTGAACTCATGGACTACCTCGCGGTCGAGTTCGTGGCCTCCGGCTGGGACATGAAGGCGATGCTGCGGCGCATCGTGACCAGCGCGACCTACCGTCAGTCATCGCGCGCGTCGCTGGAACATCGACTCGATGATCCGAACAACACGCTGTTCGCCCACGGGCCGCTCAAGCGTCTGACCGCGGAGATGCTGCGCGATCAGGCACTGGCTGCCAGCGGATTGCTCGTGCCGAAGATCGGCGGCCCCAGCGTCAAGCCCTATCAGCCGGCGGGGCTGTGGTCGAGCGCGGGCGCATCCGGTGGTGACTATGTGCCCGACAAGGGCGAAGGGCTCTACCGCAGAAGTCTCTACTCCTTCTGGAAGAGCACCATGCCGCCGCCCACGATGCTCATCTTCGACGCCGCCCAGCGCGATGTGTGCATTGCCCGGCGGCAGACCACCAACACACCGCTGCAGGCGCTGGTGCTGCTGAACGATCCGCAGTTCGTTGAGGCGGCCCGGCTGCTCGCCGAACGCGTCATGCTCGAATCGAACGATGACGCCACGCGCATCACGCGCGCTTTCCGCCGCATGACCGCGCGGCAGCCGACCGAACGGGAACGCCGCGTTTTCATCGAGCTGTACGAAGCGCAGCTCGACGCGATGCGACGCAATCCCAGCGATGTGGAAGCGCTGCTGAAAGTGGGTGATCGGCCGCCCAGTAACAAGGTTGATCATACCGAGCTGGCGGCGATGACCATCGTCTGTTCAACCATCATGAACCACGACGCCGCGATCGTCGCGCGTTGATGACACGGAATCACGCAGACTCAGGCCGCTTGCGGTTCGCGCAGCCGACCTGAAACCAAGGACGCACGTACCACCCCGAATCCCCTGGTTACGACGTTCTCCCGGAGTTCGCCATGTTCTTCGACCCGATGAATCTGA
The DNA here is from genome assembly GCA_937988825.1 of uncultured Phycisphaeraceae bacterium. Taxonomy (GTDB): domain Bacteria; phylum Planctomycetota; class Phycisphaerae; order Phycisphaerales; family Phycisphaeraceae; genus CALKHT01. The sequence goes on along the minus strand of CALKHT010000052.1, from coordinate 3,437 downwards.
CCCGTCGTCACTTCCTTGCCGGCTCCGGTCTCAGCCTTGGCGCGATGGCGATGTCGCAGTTGCTTCACAATCCGGCGCACGCCGCCACACCCGCCAGCGCCACGCCTGCGACCAGCAGCGCAGCCCGTGGCATCCTCGCGGCGCCGCACATCGCGCCGCGCGCCAAGCGCATCATCTACCTCTTCCAGGCGGGCGGCCCATCGCAACTGGAAACCTTCGATTACAAGCCGCTGCTCAACGAACGCAACGGCCAGCCGCTGCCCGATTCCGTTCGTCAGGGTCAGCGTCTGACCGGCATGTCCGCCAATCAGTCGATCCTGCCGCTGGCAGGCTCGCTCTTCAAGTTCAACCGTCATGGTAAGAACGGCACGTGGGTCAGTGAGCTATTGCCGCACACCGCCAGGGTTATCGATGACCTGTGCATCATCAATTCGATGTACACCGAGGCGATCAACCACGACCCGGCCATCACCTTCTTCCAGACCGGTTCGCAGATCGCCGGCCGGCCCAGCTTCGGCAGTTGGCTGAGCTACGGTCTGGGCAGTGAAAACGACAACCTGCCCGCGTTCGTTGTGCTCGTCACGCCGGGCAAGATCGATCAGCCGCTCTATGCCCGCCTGTGGGGCAGCGGCTTCCTGCCTTCACGCCATCAGGGGGTGCAGTTCCGCTCGGGCAAGGATGCGGTGCTCTATCTCAACAACCCGGCAGGCATCTCGCAGCAGACGCGCCGACAGATGCTCGACAGCCTCGCGCAGGTCAACGCTGAGCAATACGAGCGCGAACTCGACCCCGAGATTCAGTCGCGCATGGCGCAGTACGAAATGGCTTACCGCATGCAAAGCTCCGTGCCCGAGGTGACCAACCTCGCCGATGAGCCGGATGAAATCTTCGAGCTGTATGGCCCCGATTCACGCAAGCCCGGCACCTTCGCCGCCAACTGCATCCTCGCCCGCAGACTGGCTGAACGCGGCGTGCGCTTCATCCAGCTTTACCACCAGGGCTGGGACCATCACGGCGGGCTGCCCAACGGCATTCGCGTTCAGTGCCGCGAAACCGATCAGCCTTCCGCTGCGCTCATCACCGACCTGAAGCGCCGCGGCATGCTCGAGGACACGCTCGTCATCTGGGGCGGTGAGTTCGGCCGAACCAACTACTCCCAGGGCAAGCTCACCGCCAACGACTACGGCCGCGACCACCATCCGCGCTGCTTCACCGCCTGGCTGGCGGGCGGCGGCGTCAAGCCGGGGTTCGTCTACGGCAAAACCGACGAATTCGGCTACAACATCGTCGAAAACCCCGTCCACGTGCACGACTTCCAGGCCACCGTCCTGCACATCATGGGCATCGACCACGAAGCGCTGACCTTCAAATACCAGGGCCGACGCTTCCGCCTCACCGATGTCCACGGCAAAATCGTCCACGACATCCTCGCGTAAGACCGAGGCGCGGGAACACCTCCACGACACCGCCAATTTCCCGCGCCTCCCTCACGCGCGGAGGTAGCCTTGTCGCGCGGGTGGGAACCAGCGAATCGCGGGATTCCTTCCCCATTCCTTTCCCAGACGGGCGGCGGTTTCCTCATCACCTTGATCGGCAGCCTCAGCCGGCTGGCGCAGACGCCCTGCCGTAGTGGGGGCGCAATTCCGCACGGCGTATCCACTCACGCCGGCGTCTTTGCGCACCTGCTTCGCACATTTTTCTCGCACTTCCACCCCGTCCGCATTCCCGGATTCCCCTCGAATCCCACCGCCGAATGACCTTCTGAGAGCCTGAGTTTGTGGAATCCATGGGGAAAACATGTCGTTTTGGAGGCTCATTGCGGTCGCATCGGGGTATTCCTGAGGCGTGTGGACCTCTGTTCAGGGTGAAATTCGACCGTGCGGGTGGGGTTGTGCAGCCGCTTCAGCCGCACCTTTTCCCTCGGAAATCCACAAAACTTCCAGATTTTGCATTGACATTAGTGTCGGCAAAGCCTTAAATTACGCTATCTCAAGGCCGAATCGGTGACGAACCGGTTGGAGACCGGCGGCTTTTCTGCCGACTTACCCCCGGCCTTGACAAGCGGAAATGACCGATTACTATTGTCTGTCTCGTCGCCACCCGAGTGACGACGAGCCGGTCAGTCGGCATCCCGCCGAGGCCGCTAGGATCTTTGACAAGTGAACAGTTGGGAAACGCCGCGAGGATGTGGCTCCAGTCGATCGGTTATCACAAGCCGGTGGGCGGGAGCGGAAACCCCCGGACATCTTGCGTGTCCGGAAGGGCTCACATCCTTGTGATGCCTTGATCATGGAGAAGCGAGCCGGTTTCGGCCGGTGAGCGGATCGTGATCGAGTCGTGATGATGAGCCTTGCTCGCAGAGGTTATTGAGTCCCTGCGAGCCGGCCTGTCGGAAAAAAACCGGCAGGACGCGACCAGACTCTGGCCCGCCAGTCGGGTCAGAATCAAAGTCTGGATCGATTCTTCTTTGAAGACAAGCTCCCGGAAGGTCAGGCCGCCTGCGGTCTGGCTGGAAGGGGCGTCAACGAATTTCAATTGAAGAGTTTGATCCTGGCTCAGCGCGAACGCTGGCGGCATGGCTAAAACATGCAAGTCGAACGCGAAAGGGGCTTCGGCCCCGAGTAGAGTGGCGAAAGGGCGAGTAATGCGTTTCTAACGTGCCCCAAGGTCAGGGATAGCCCGGGGAAACCCGGATTAATACCTGATAACCCTGCGAGATCGTATGGTTTTGCAGGCAAAGGCTTGCTGCCTTGGGATCGGGAAACGTCCTATCAGCTAGTTGGTGAGGTAACGGCTCACCAAGGCGAAGACGGGTAGCGGGTGTGAGAGCACGGCCCGCCGCATCGGGACTGAGACACTGCCCGGACTCCTACGGGAGGCTGCAGTAACGAATATTCCGCAATGGGCGAAAGCCTGACGGAGCAATGCCGCGTGCAGGATGAAGCCCCTCGGGGTGTAAACTGCTGTCAGGGTTTAGCAACACAATGAGCAGACCCAGAGGAAGGGCCGGCTAACTTCGTGCCAGCAGCCGCGGTAATACGAAGGGCCCGAGCGTTGCGCGGATTCATTGGGCTTAAAGGGTGCGTAGGCGGATGGGCAAGTGCTTTGTGAAAGCCCATGGCTCAACCATGGAATCGCTTGGCATACTGCCTGTCTTGAGGTCGGCAGAGGTCGCCGGAACTCTAGGTGTAGCGGTGAAATGCATAGATATCTAGAGGAACGCCAAAGGTGAAAACAGGCGTCTGGGCCGATTCTGACGCTGAGGCACGAAAGCGTGGGGAGCGAACGGGATTAGATACCCCGGTAGTCCACGCCCTAAACGATGTGTACTAGATCCTGGAGGTGCTGACACCCTCAGGGTCGAAGCAAAAGTGTTAAGTACACCGCCTGGGGAGTACGGTCGCAAGGCTAAAACTCAAAGGAATTGACGGGGGCTC
>CALKHT010000051.1 GCA_937988825.1 uncultured Phycisphaeraceae bacterium | reverse complement strand
GGTCATGGATTGCGGTGATTCGCTAGACCCACTTTTCTGCTTCTTCGCGGGTGATGAAGAAGTGGATGCCAGAGGCGCACTCGTGCCACGGGTTGGGGTCGAACGGTTTGGCCGGCTCAACCCACTCCCCCACCCGGTAGGTGAAGTCGGTGTCCCAGATGCTTGTCGCAGTCACGTCGTTGGCGGGGTTGCCGTGGCGGTCGTAGATGGCCAGCACCTTCGCCTTGCTCGCGCGGCACTTCCGCCTGCCGCTCATGTGGCACCGTTCAGCGTCCTCGGGGATGAGTAGCTTGATGATGTAGTCGTCCCGCGCCTTCTTCCACGCGATGAGCCTGCCCTCGGGGAGGATGTTGGTTTGGGCGAGTGCCTGCTCCACGCCGGACGCGGATTCCAGGTTGGCCAGGTGCAGGTAGGTTCCGGTGAGCGTCGCCCCGTCCATGTGCGAGTGCGACAGATCTGCCTCGGAGAGGGTCGCGTGGGACAGGTTTGCGAGCTCCAGGTTGGCTTCGCGTAGATCCGCTCCGGACATGAACGCGTCGATCAGGTTGGCTTCGGCAAGGTAGGCGCGCCGAAGCAAGGCTCTTTCCAGGGTTGCACCGATCATCATCGACCGGTGGAAAGCCGCCTCATCGAAGATGCCCCTGTCGAGCTTGGCGGACGTGAGCATCGCCCCATCGAAGATGGCCTTCGCGGCGTTGGAGTTGTCCAGCTCTGTTTTGTGCATGATGGCATCGTTGAAGAGGGCCGATGTCAGCCTGGCTCGGCGCAGGTTCGCGTAGGCCAGGTTCGCGAAGTTGAGCTTGGCGTTGGTCAGGTTCGCGTCCTTGAGGTTGGCGGAGGCCAGGTGCGCGTAAACCAGGTTCGCCCCTCTGAGGTCGGCGTTCGCGAGCTGGGCCCCGTCCAGGTGCGCGCCTGACAGGTTGGCAGACTGAAGGCTGACGCCGCAGGCGACGGCCTTCTCGACCGCAAGGGTGAAGTTCTTCGCTGTTGTTTCCCAGATGATATCGCCGTCGACGTTCTTGATTTGATACGTCTGCTCGAACATGCACCTACTCCGTTGCGCGTAGCTTGGTCATCGCCCGGTGGAACAGACCTAGAACCGGGTAGTTGCTGATGCAGTGGTCGTTGAAGGACGCAAGGCACCGGATCTTGTTGATGTACACCGACTCGGCGGTGTCGGGGGTGAATGGCTCCGCCTTGTAGCGGTTAGCCAGCTCGCCGTAGAGCGTGTCGATCCCGATCTTCAAGCCTGCCGGAACGTCGCTGACGGCGGTCTCGGCGGGGTTCGCGGGCAGGCTGCTCGCGACGTACATCGCCCCCACCAGGCAGTAGTGCTTGCGGTTGTGGTTGACGACAAACTCCCAGGCCCACGGCACCCAGGCGTGAGCCACGAGCTCGCGCGCATGTTCAAGGACTGAAAGCGCCTCAGCCGTCGCGGTTTCCACCCCCCTGGTCGCCACCTTGGTGTTCTCCCTTCTCGTCGCTTCCGACACCCCGAGGCTAGGACAGGGACGCCTGGTGTGCAAGGGATTTCCAGAACAAGGTTCTAGCAGCATCTGCCCCACTCGTACCGGCGCGGTGGGGCATTTGCCCCACTAGGGGCGGGGCAGATTATAGCCGAAGAATTTCTGCCCGGCGTGTAATTAGCGCATCTAATGGTATGCTGAAAATGAGGGAAATGGGCGACGAAGGATTCACTATCCGCATTCTTCACGCCAGGCTTGAGCAGGAAAAGGCCAGGCGAGCCCGTGACAGGTCCCGGGAGCGGTATTGGACCGACGAGGTCAACCGCCTCCTTGACGAGTTCATCGAGGAAACAAAGAAAACAGATGGCTGTTCTTAACTGGCGCACCTGGATTGAGTCTCTGTGGGCACAGCTCCCGAAGAACCCGATGTGGAAGCACGTCCGCAACGGCGACTACAACGAGGACGGCACCCCGAAGTCGATCTATGACGAGAAGCCGAACACCGGCCCGGCGACCCCGGAGCTGGGTGATGTGCTGAACGAGCACCGTCTGCGGGTTCCGCCGGTCGCTAAGCCGGATAAGCACTACTGCTCGTCTGACGGCGAGGTCGATGATTTCGGCGCTCACCGGATTGAGGAGATCCGCAAGCTGGTGGAGCCGTCGGAGGAGTAATCGGAGGAGGGCTTTTTGCAGGCCCCTGACGATCTCAAGGTTCGAGGCACACAATTCTGGGACGAGGTGACGGAGGCGTACGACCTGGACGCCTCCGCACTCGTCATGCTCGCCGAAGTCTGCCGCATCCTGGATCGCCTTGACCGCATCTCCGCCGCACTCAACGGCCACGGGCGCGACTGGCTGAAGATCGCGGACGAGGTCGAGGACATGGTCACCCGGGACGGCCACCGCAAGGTCAGCATCAAGATCGCCGTCGATGGCCTGCTGTCTGAGGCTCGTCAGCAGCAGATGGCCCTTAAGCAGCTTCTGGCGCAGATGAAGCTGGGTGAGGCGAAGAAGAAGTCCGGCGAGCAGGAGAAGTCGGCTCTGATGAAGTGGCTGGAGGCGAATGCCTAACGCTACGGACAAGCGTCGCTTGGACAACGGCGAGAAGCGCACCCGACGGCCGATGCAGCCCGTCAAGATGCGGGAGTTCCGCCTTGAGGGCAAGCGCATCGGGAATCAGGTCCCGACTGTCTGCCATATCCCCGAGCACGATGACACCAGCCGTGGCGACAAGGCCATCGAGTTCCTGCGACTGATCAACATCAACCTAGACGAGTGGCAGGAGTTCGTCCTGCGGAATTCGCTCGCGATGGACACCAGCCGGGATCGGTGGGCCGCGACGGAGGTGGGGCTGATCGTGCCCCGCCAGCAGGGCAAGACGGTGATCGTTGAGGCGCGAGAACTGGTTGGGCTGTTCTTGTTTGGCGAGCAGACGATCATCCACACCGCCCAGCTGTTCAGCACAGCCAAGGAGTCGTTCCTCCGCCAGTGGGCCCGCATCCGCGAGGTGCCCGATCTGATGGAGATGGTGCACAAGTTCCGCACCGGCAACGACAACGTATCCATCGAGTTGCGGAACGGCTCGCGACTGCTGTACCAGGCCCGGGGCAGCGACCCGACCCGAGGCTATTCGGCTGACCTGGTGGTCTACGACGAGGCCTATGGGCTCGACCCGGAGGTTATTGCGGCATCGATGATGACGTTGTCCGCTCGCCCCAACCCACAGGTGTGGTACGCGTCCAGCACAGGCATGGAGGACAGCGAGTTCCTGCTGCGGGTGCGCGAACGCGGCCTGAATAAGGCCGCCAGGCTGGCGTTCTTCGAGTGGTCCGCCGACCCGGGCTGCGACCCGAAGGACCGGGAACAGTGGTATAAGGCCAACCCGGCTTTGGGGATTCGCCTCACCGAGGACTTCATCGAATCCGAGGGCGAGGCGCTTGAGTGGGGCAAGCAGTTCAAGCGTGAGCGACTGGGTTTGTGGGCCGACAACTCGCTGCGGGACGTGATCGACCTGGACCGGTGGCGGGCCTGCCAGAACCGGCACTCCCAGATCACTGGCACCGACATCATCGCGGCGGTGGACGTTTCCCCGAACCGGTCGTCGGCGACGATTGCGGTGTGCGGGATAGCTGAAGATGGCCGCCGCCAGCTTGAGGCGATCCAGTCTGGCCGCGGCGTGGACTGGATTGTGGACTTCGTTGGCAAGTTCCTCATGTCGTCCAATCCGCCGGTGCGTATCGCGATCCAGTCGAGCGGTTCCGCCGCCTCGATCATCAATAAGCTGGAGGAGCTGGGTTGCGAGCTGTACCTGTTGAGCACGAGTGACATTGCCCGGGCGACCGGCGAGTTTGTTGACGCCATCAACGCAGGGCACATCGTCCATCTCGGTGACCCGCTGATCGAGCGGGCGATCCAGAACGCAACCCGCTACAGCATCGGGTCTAAGGCCGGTGAGGAGGAGTCGCCCACCTGGGGGTTCGCCCGCAAGAACCCGTCCGGCGACGACATCACACCGATTGTCGCGTGCTGCTACGCCCACTACGGGATGAGCAAGTTTATGGCTGAGGAAGCCAAGGAGGAGACTCCGCACTTCGTGGGGTCGCCCCGAGGCGGGAGGATTTGGTAGCTAGATGCCCGACATTCTTGAGCCGCCGCCTTTTGCGTCAGACAAGCTCCGCGACAGCAATTTCGGCGTCGAGGAGCCGACCACCGAGTCCGGCACGAAGCTGGCCGAATACATCGCTGACGTGGTGCATCCGCGCTTCGAGCAGGAGCGTGACCGGCTGAGCGAGATCGACTGCTGGACCGTCGGCAAGCAGCCGCTGTGCCAGACGGTGCGCCAGGGTGATGTCGAGAAGCGGGCACTGCTGGAACTGTCCCGGTCGCCGTGGCTCGGGCTGGCGGTCAGCATCTACGCCCAGGCGATGTACGTAGACGGTTACCGCAACCCGAACACCGGCGAAGAGGGCGCGGCCTGGAAGTACTGGGTTGCCAACAACTTCCAGTCACGGCAGATCCCGATCCACCGGGCGATGATCACCTACGGCTACTCGTTCGCGCGGTCGCTGCCGCCGGACGAGGAGGATGTGATCCTCATGCCCGGCGCGAAGCCGGCACCGGTGATGCGAGGGGTGTCGCCGAAGCGGCTCTACGCCCTCTACAACGACCCGCTGGTGGACGAGTTCCCCCGCTACGCACTGGAACTCATGCCAGACAACCGAACCTGGCGGTGGTACGACGCCTACGTCTACCACGAGTACGAGAACCCCGACAACAGCGGGAAGTTCATCTACAAGCGGACCGTAGAGCACGGCGTCGGCGTATGCCCGGTGGTGCGGTTCATCAACTGCATGGACCTGGATGGCCGGTGCTACGGCGATGTCGAGCCGTTCATCTCGGTCGCGGCCCGCATCGACAAAACCGACTACGACCGCCTCCTCGTCCAGCACTTCAACAGCTGGAAGATCCGCTGGGCAACCGGTCTTGAGCAGGCAGAGACCGATGAGGAGATCGAAGCCGACAAGAGGAAGCTCGCCCAGGACGACATTCTGGTGTCGAGCGACCCGAATGTCGAGTTCGGCACCCTGGACGAAACGAACATGAGCCCCTTCATCGAGGCCCACGAATCCGATGTAGAGTCCCTGGCCTCGATGGAGCAGCTCCCTTCGCACCTGTTTACCGGCAAGGTGATCAACGTCAGCGCCGAGGCGTTGGCGGCCTCTCGCGCCCAGACGACCCAGAAGCTGCTTGAGAAGCAGACTTCGGCAGCTGTCAGCCATGCCCTGCTACTGCGGCTGACGGCTGCGGTGGCCGGTGACTTGGAGGCCGCCTCGGACTTCGAGTCCCGTATCGCCTGGAAGGATGTCGAGGTCCGTTCGCTGGCTCAGGCCGCCGACGCCTACGGCAAGGTGGCCCAGCAGCTCGGTGTGCCGAAGCAGTTCTTGTGGCGGTTCATCCCCGGCTTCGACGCCGCCGACGTGAAGGAGATGGAGCAGCTGGCGCTGGCCGACGACGAGCTGAGCCGGTATCTGCGCGAGGAGTTCCCGATGATGCAGAACGGCGGCGGCAGGAACTTTGTCGCGAACGCCGAGATGGCGAACCGGTCGGGCCGCCCGATGTTCGACTCCGTGAATCCGCCGACGCAGTGAGGTTCCGATGATGGGAGGTGAGCATGTCGTGGCAGCAGGCTCTAGTGGACAACTACCACGCAGACCAACGCGCCATTGCGAGGCGCGTTGTGTCGGAGCTCGCTCCGTTGTGGAACCTCCTGGACCCGCACGACTTGAAGGGCACGACCGCACAGTGGCTGAAGGCTGTGCGGCCTGTGATCGAGCGGGGGATTCTGCTCAGCCAGTATGTTGCCGGGGAGTTCTATCAGCGGTACCGGACGGCCCACCATCCCGAGGCTGAACCGCTTGGCATCGACTTCCCGGACCCGTTGGGGGTGTTCACCGATCAGGTGATCCCGGACCGGGACACCCGGCTGAGGATCATGGTGGCCCAGAAGGTCACCGGCCCTGTGTGGGTGGCGAAGCACAGCTTGCCCGACATGACCCCGGATGACATCAACGAGCTGATGTACAAGGGGTTTTCGAAGTCAACTGGTTCGGCGATCCGCATGGTGATGAACTCGGCCCGGCATACGATGGCCCTGCTGGTGGAGTCCGATCCCCTGGCGAAGGGGTATGCCCGTATCGCCGGGCAGACGGCCTGCGGGGACTGCAAGGCCAAGGAGGGTGTGTACCTGAAGACCGATTCGGATCGCAAGTTCGACTGGGGATCGGTCGGGCACGACTTTTGCCGGTGTGTAATTGTACCGATTTTCGGAGAAATTTCTACCGAATCGGATAATTAGCCGATCTATCGGTTATCCTTATAAGTGAGAGAGCACGCCAACTGAATTGGCGGGATTAAGGCTAACGCGCTGCCTTTCTGTAAATGCGTGGGAGTGATTTCCTCAATGCCACGAGAAAATACCGACGACATCAATACTGCTGAGAATCCTGCTGAGGACGACGACGTTCTGGTGATGGATCGGGACGAGGAACCCGACACCCAGGGCGAGGAGCCGGAGCAGGAGGCGCCCGACAAGGACAAGGCGCAGTCCGAGCGGGTCTTCACCCAGGACGATCTCGACCGGGTCGTCAAGGAGCGGTTGAAGCGCCAGGAGCGGCAGATCCGAAAGCAGTACGCGGACTACGAAGAGCTGAAGGAGCTCGCCGAGAAGTACCGCGAGATTGAGAACGAGAAGCTGTCGGAGGCCGAACGCTGGGAGCGGGAGCGTTCGTCCCTGCTCTCCCGGGCAAATGAGCTTGAACAGAAGCTCAAGAAGGTCGAGCGTGAGCGGCTGATTGCCGACCTGGCTACCGAGGCCGGTCTGCCGAAGAGCCTTTGGGGCCGCGTCCAGGGTGACGACGAGGACGAGATCGCCGAGGACATCCAGGCGCTGGTGAAGGATCTTGGTCTCACCAAGGACAAGCAGCAGGCTCAGGACGGCAAGTCTCGGTCGGGCGGCAGTAAGCGGATGTACGGCGGTGGCGGTGATCACGAAGAGCCCGATCCCGATGTGGATGCCATCGTGGCCCGCATTCCTCGTGGTGCCCAGATTCGGATTGATAAATCGTCACGCATTGTTCGATAAGGACTGACTTACAACCATGGCTCACGTGTTCCTTAAGCCAACGGTTGTGGTGGACACTGCAATTCGGCTGCTGCAGCGTGAGATTGTCCTGCCGCAACTGGTTTGGCTGAATGGCATCGGGGACTTCCGGGGCAAGTACCAGGACACCATCACGATCCGCGTGCCTGCCCGTACCCGCGCCCACCGTATGGCGTTCCGTGGTGTTGGTGCCGCTCGGACTATCAAGACCGAGGACCTGACCGAGAACGCCATCCCGGTGACGCTCGACCATCGCGCCTACCATGCCGTCGCCCTCACCGACGAGGAGCTGACGATGGACATCACCGATTTTGCGGCGCAGGTGTTGAACCGCCAGATCCGCGCTGTCGCTGAGGATCTGGAGAACGGCCTGGTCGAGTGCATCGAGGGTGCGCCGTACGATCAGAACGACATGCAGGTGGCCGCCAATCCCGACGAGATGTGGGATGCGGTGGTGGATGCCCGCCGGAAGCTGAACGATGCCCTGATCGACCGTGCCGGTCGCGTGCTGGTCTGTGGTTCTGCGGTCGAGGCGGCGTTCCTGAAGGACGATACTTTTGTCCGGTACGACAGCACCGGTGATTCGCCGAACACCGCGCTGCGGGATGCGACCATCGGTCAGGTGGCTGGCCTGAATGTTGTTGTGTCGGATGCGCTTAAGGCGGCTGAGGCTTATATGTTCCATCCGACCGCGTTCGTGATGGCTACCCGTCCCCCGGCTGCCCCGCGTGGCGCGACCTTCACCGCTGCGGCCTCGGCTGCTGGTCTTGCGGTCCGCTGGCTGATGGACTACGACTACGCGTCCACGACCGACCGCAGCCTGATCGACACCTTCGTCGGCTACCAGTCTGTGGTCGATCCCGAGGACGGCTTTGTCCGCGCGGTGAAGATCCGGCTGAAGACCGACAATGTTGAGATCAAGGGCGACAATGCGGTCAAGGTTGGTCACACTGTCCAGCTTCGCCTGCTCACCGAGTGGGGCGAGGATGTGACCAACGAGGCCACCTGGACCTCGACCGATCCCGGCAAGGCTTCGGTCGGCAACACCGCCACCGAGTACGGCCCGCCGGAGGTTGAGGGCAACAAGGGCCTGGTGACCGGTGTGGCCGCTGGCTCGCCGAAGATCAAGGCCTCCTGGAACGGCCTGGAGGCTGAGGTCACTGTCACCGTCAGCAACTAAGTCTCTCTTGAGGTAGATGGCACTCCCAGAGCCCCTGGCCTCCGTCGAGGATTTCGAGCGATTCCTTCGGACCACGTTTTCCGCCGAGGAGCGTGAGCAGGCCGACTTCACCTTGCGGGTGGTGTCGACCTGGGCCAGGACTCTGGGAGGCCGGGACTGGAATACAACCGACAATCTGCCCCCGTACGACGTTGTGGCGGTTGTGTTGTCGGCGGCTCGCCGCGACTGGCTCAACCCGCAGCGTTTGATCACCGAAAGCATGGGGCCTATTTCGGTGACCAGGGCGAGGCCGCCGGAGGGTTTCTTCGACCCTGGCGAGGTGCAGATCTTGAAGAAGAAGTCCCGGGGGTCGTTGTACACGATCAACACCTACCGGGAGGACAGGCCCCGCCTGGGTGTGGCTTTCAACCACATGTCGCCGGACATGGGTGACGAGCCATATCCCGACTTGAACGAAGGCGAACCCGGCTACGAGGACGGCCTACACCTGTGATGATCAAGGGCGGTCATACCGTTGAGGTGTACCGGCATTCTGCCCGAGATCGCTACGGGGACAGGCTGGACAGCGAGTTGGTCGGGACTATCCCGAACTGTGTGGTGCAGTGGGGCGTCTCGACCAACCGGGGTGTCGGGCTCAGCCAGGTCGAGGACTTTCCCGGCGAGCATGCCGGGGTCACGGCGATCCTGTATGCCCCTCGCAACGCCACGGTGAGGATAAGGGCTAGGGATCGCCTGAAGTTCCTCGGCAAGACGTGGCAGGTGGTCGGCGATCCGGTCTGGGATGAGAACCACCCGGTGAGCGGCTACAACTTCGGCTACTACTTGGTGCAGATCGAGGCGATGGTGTGACATGGCGCAGGACCAGCTAGCACGCATACATCGCCTTGAGATCCCGGTGCCGAATCCTGCGCTGCAGGAGTGGTTGGTGAGTAACGACTGCAGGCGTGGGGTGATCCGGTTCACCGAGGAGGTGCTTGCCGAGTGGCGGCGGCTCGTCGAGGTCCGCACCGGCACACTGTCGCGTGGCGCCTACGAGATCTATGCGATCTCGAACATTGAGGGGACCGGCGGTCTTCACACTTCGACGCCACGGTGGGTCGGCTGGATCGTGAACCCGGTCCCTTACGCCGCAGTTCACGAGTGGGGCAAGTCTGGGACGGAGTTTAAGGGCCACCACGAGATGGCGAGGGCCGCCGCGCTGGTTGCCGCCGGTAAGGGTAAGGCGGGCCTAATCAAGAACTTCCACGACATCAAGATCCCGTCGCGGGATGCCGATCCCAGCAGGTTGAGGGGCAATTTCCCTAAGGCGATGGGGAATATCCCGAAGGCCGCGAGGAGGTCGATGCCGAAGCAGGCTTTCCGTGGCGGTTGGTACGACGGCAGGCGCTGGCGGAACTTCCGTGGCCAGTTCATCGAGCGACCGAAGTATCCGAATTAAGGCTTATGGCTTTGCAACTTCCTGATTGGTATCGGGAGGATGTGAACGAGGACGCAGAGGCTGTCATCTGCGACCTGTTCGAGTGGCTGCTTGAGGGATGTGACATCCCGGTGGTCACTTGGATGACCGATGAGATGTACGAGAATCCCCGGCCCACGCTCCGGGTGCATCGGGCGGGTGGTCGGGCGAACGCCAGTCTGCCGATTGATGAGCCGGTGATCCAGATCGGCGCTTGGTCTCAGTCACGCAGGGACTCTTGGCGGCTGATCGAGTTCACGCGGGCTGTCATGGAGGCAGTGTCGGGCGGATTCAAGGTGCCACGCTCCACCCTTGGACCGAGCGGTGAACGGGTTTACACCCAGATCAACGATGTTGAGGAGTTTAGCGGCCCGATCCAGCTGATGGACGAGTTCGCCGATGACCGGTTTATCCCGGTGAACTACCGGGTCCTGATTCGGAAGAACCGCCGCTACAACGCAGACCACTACCGCCGAATTCTGAACAACCTACCTTCTTGAGGAAGCAACCGTAATGGCTGATTACGACACCATTCGTGATGCGCGCCAGGAGCTCGTCCTTGCTCCGCTGCATATGGCGGCCCTGTTCGCGCCGATGTCAACCCCGGCGCTGACCACCATCGAGGACCCGGCTACTGGCGATATCGTCTCGCTGCCCGGCTATCGCTCTGCTGGCCTGATCGAGAAGCAGGCGGGTACCTCGATCATCAACGACATCGAATCGACCGACATCGAGGCCTACGGCTTCAGCGAGCCGGTTCGGACCATCATCAACCGCCGGACGGTGCAGTTCCAGCTGACCTTCCTGGAGACCAACATCACCGTCCTGGAGCAGTACTGGGGCCGGTCGTTCTCGGACGTTGTGCCCTCGTCTCATGGTGGCGTGGTTCTGGAGGCCCCGTCGCTCCCGAAGAACATCCACTACCGGCTGGTCTTGGTCGGCATGGATGACGTGGACGACAAGCCTCTGTACCCGTTCTGGATCATGCCGAAGGTGCGGCTGCAGTCGGTCGATAACCAGGAGCTCCGAGACGACGGCGCTGTCACCTATTCGATGACCTTCCAGGCTTACCGGGATGAGCATGTCGGTTTCGCCGTCGCCCAGGGCTGGTGCGGCCCGGGCTGGCTGCACCTGGTGTCGCGGGCTGGCTTCGTGGATGCCCCGACCGCTCTGACGGTCACCCCGGAGACCATCGCCCTGAACGTGAATGAAACCGAGCAGCTCGTGGTGACCGGCAACAACGGCCTGAACTACACCCCGCTGGCGACCTACGCCTCGTCTGATCCGTCGAAGGTGCTGGTGGACGCCAAGGGTGAGGTGAAGGGTGTCGCGGCTGGCAACGCGACGATCAACATCGAGTACCTGCCCGCCGGTACCGATACCCCGCTGACCGTCACCAAGCAGGTCACCGTCTCGTAGCAGATTCTTCTTCGGTGGTGGGGGTGGCGTCAGGGCTGCCGGACGACTGCGGCGCTCGGGTCGCCCCCACCACCAGAATCGGTGAGGCTTAGGAAGTTTCATGGCTCTGAAGCGTATCTCGCGTAACGTCGTGGCTCACAAGGTCACGGACGCCATCAACGCCCTGATTGAGGAGGCCAACACCCGCGTGGTCGAGGCCCCCGAGGGCCCCGATGCGCCTGGTGTCCCCGGCCAGATCGCGTTCGACGAGGACTACATCTACGTGTGTGTCGCCGAGGACACCTGGAAGCGCGTAGAGGTTTCCGCGTGGGGTGACTAGCCCCTATCTGTTACTGATCTAGGAGAGGAGCGATTTACATGGCCGTCAAGGCCAAGTCTCCGGCTCAGGAGTTCCTGTTCGAGAAGCTGAAGAAGGAAGTCGAGGTTCCTGGGCCGCTTCACGTCACCGAGGACATCGTCCTGGAGTGCCCCACCCAGGAGCAGGTGGAGGCCGCGCATCGGGCTGACGACGAGGACGAGTCGACCCGAATCCTGCTGGGTGACGAGAACTATCGCAAGGTGCGGGAGCTGTTCAGGGATCAGCCGCCGCACATGTGGGTTGCCTTTACTCAGGCGTACACTGAGCATTTTTTCGGCCACCAGACCCCCGCGCTGTAGCGGTTGTTACCCGCTACTGGGATGCGGTTGAGTGGGATTGCCAACACATTCTGCATTTCGACGCCTACGAGTACTTCCGTGGCAATCGCCCTTGGAGCCAGTTTCTGCGGTTCTTCGACCGGCTGGCTCAGATGAAGGGCACCGCAACCTTTGACGCGGTGATCAACGACCCCGACGTGGCTGAGGCGATGGCCAACTCGAAGGAGAGGTATCGCCCGTCGCCACCCTCCTGGTTCGGGTGGACCCCGATGTATGAGGCGGTTCGGGACATTCAGGATCAGCTCATCGCATTGCGCGGCGGTGATCGTTTCGTTCCTAGGCCGAAGGTTCCTGGATTGGAAGCCCGCATTCGCCGCATGGATAGCGATCTGCGGGCTCTCGTTGATCGTGTCACCGTGAACTGAGGGAGTGGTCTGTGCGCCTCGCTGGGCATATCGCCCTTGGCATTAGCCCGAGCACTAAGGGCTTCTGGCAGAAGGCTAAGGCCGGTCTTCGTCAGGGTGTTCCCAAGGTTGATCTGACGGTCAACCCTGACATGAAGAAGGCTACCGCCGAGCTCGCTGCTTGGCGGAAGCGCCAGGAGGCGAATGCCCTCAATATCAGTGTGCACGTCAACCGGCGCGAGCTGGATCAGTTCGGTCGCCAGTTGAAGCGGGTGGAGCATGTCTGGAAGACCTCCGCCCTGCGTAAGGCTCTCAACGTTCAGATCGTCGTTGCGGGCGCTTCCGCGCTGCCCGCCCTGAGTCAGGGTGCAGCTTCGGTTACTGCTGCGCTGACTGACCTGGGGCGGGCAGCTTTGCTTTTGCCCGGCATGTTCTCCGGCCTGGCGGCGGTGTTTGGCACGGTCGCTGTCGGCGTCAGGGGCATGGGTGACGCCTTCAGGGAGGCTGCTAAGGCCCAGGAGGGTGCCGGAAAGGCGGCGCGTGACTATGAGCGCGCGGTCCGCAATGTCGAGCGTGAGCAGCGGAATCTGCGGCGCGTGGTCAAGGACACCCGGCGCGAGCTTGAGGACACCGCTCAGGCGATGCGGGATGTCCACCTGGACCGCGAGCAGGCCGACCTGAATGTGCTGCGTGCCCGCCAGCGCCTGTTGCGCGGGGGCTTCGAGGACGCCCTTGAGTACCGCGAGGCCCAGCTGGCGCTGCGTCAGGCTTTGGCTGACCAGGCCCGCGTGTACCGCGAGACCAACCGCACCTTGGAGGACGGTGCCGAGGCGCTGCGGAAGGGTGTGACCGGCGCGGACTCGTTCCGTGACGCGGTGAATCAGTTGGCCGACGCCATCGACAACATGAACGAGGCGCAGGAGAAGGCCAACCCCACCGCGTGGATGGAGAAGGTCTCCCCTGCTGTCGCCGACCTGGTGGTGAAGGTCCGGTCTCTGCAGGGGGCCTGGACCGATCTGACGAACGCGGTGTCGTCTAACGCCTTGGCCGGGGTGGGCGACGCGATTGTCGATCTGGCGAATCGTCGGCTCGGGCTGCTGCGGTCTGGCATGGAGCAGATCGCCGCCGCTGTCAACACTGCCTTGATCTCTGCTCTGGACAATCTCGGCACCGAGAAGAACGCTGAGCGGTTCGGCAAGTTCTTTGACAACATCGCGTCGGCGACGCGGCGGTCGGCTCCCGGCATCAACTCGCTGACGAACGCCTTCATCCACATGTCCGAGGTGGGTGCGCGGTTCATGCCGCGTATCGCCGACGCCTTCGGTGATGTGATGGGCCGCTTCGAGGCGTTCCTGGAGCTCGCCGACAAGGACGGGCGGTTCGACCAGTGGGTTGATCGAGGCCTGAATGCCCTCACCTCGCTGGGGAACGCGTTCATCTATCTGGCGGATTTCGCCGATAGCGTGACACGTGCCTACGAGCAGGCCACCGGCAACATCGGCGGCTTCGCAACCACCCTTGAGCGGTGGATGAAGGGCCTCGCTTCGTGGGCGGATTCGCCTTCCGGGCAGCGGGCGATCATGGATTCGATCCACTACGCCCAGGATTTCTTCAACAGCATCAAGGATGCGTTGCCCGGCATCTGGGAGGGGTTCCGGGCCATCGGTGACTCGCTGCGCGAGTTCGCCAAGGTAGTGTTCCCGATCTTCGCCGCCATCGGTTCGTGGATGGGCGAGCATTCGGGCCTGATCCAGAAGATCGTGTCCGCCTACCTGGCTTGGGTGACGGTGCGCCCGGCGATGAAGGCCATGGCTGACCTGTGGGTCAAGCTGGTGAATGTCGCCAAGGCCTACCAGGAGCGGATGGCGGCTATCAAGGCCCTGGAGGCTTCCCGCAACGAGATCGTCAATCAGCAGCTCCGCGCCAACATTGACGCGTACAACGCCTTCAAGGCCCAGCAGGAGCGCCAGAAGGCGGATATCCTGGCGGCTAAGAACTTCGAAATCAAGACGCGCGAGGAGATCGAGAAAGCCAAGAAGCGGCTGGAGGTCACTCGCATCCGTCGCGAAGAGGCCCTGGCCCGCCGCGAGAAGGCTATTAACGAGCTTCGCCGAGCAGGTCTCATCGAACAGGCCGAGGCAGAGCGCATGCTGGCGCTCAGATCCACGATGGATCGCCGGACCGCTCGGATTCAAGCTGCCCGCGCCGAGGAGGCGTTTGCCGAGGCTTCTGCGCGCCGCAAGAAAGTTGTTGAGGATGCCGCCAGGTCGGAGATAGCGGCAAAGAATGCCGAGCATGCTGCAGCCCAGCGGTTGGCGCAGGCGCGGGAACGGCTTAATGTCGTAGAAACAGAGCGACTGAAGATTATTCTTGCAGACCAGGAGCTTCGCAAGAAGGCCTTGGCTGCTGAGGCCAGGCTGAACAAGACTCCCGAGGGCCATCGGCTGCATAAAGCAAATCTCAAGAGCTACAACGATGCCCGTCAGGCGCTCAATCTTTCTCACGATCTCTTTATTGAGATCAACCGGGATTTAGCGTATAGCCGCAGGCTGCTTCGCGACGCCGAGAACGATCTTGCGGAGGCTACACAGAACCGCATGCGCCTCCTTGAGGAGAACAAGAAGAAGATCCTGGAGGCCAAGAATGCGGAGATACGGGCCAGGGAGGAGGTTGAGCGCAAGCAGGCTCGCCTGATATCTATCGACCAGGCCCGCAGCCGGTCGCTGGCGAAGGTTGAGGAACTTTCTCGCCGCGTGGCTCGCGCCGAGCAGGAGTTGGCCGATGCGCCGCTGCCGCCTGTCGAACGCGAGGCACGTACCCGTGCCTATCGGAATGCCCTGGAGGAGCTGAAGGCCGCCGAGGAAGCGGCTCTGGAGGCGAATCGCGAGTACTACGGCAGCCAAAACCTGCTCCGGTCGGCAGAGCGCCGTGCTGCTGAGGCGACTGACCATCGCCGCGTCGTGGTCGACAACGCCAATAAGGCGAACGCGAAGTCCATGAAGGAGTTCCGCGACGCCAATGATCAGACGCGGAAGAAGGTCAAGGAACTCGACCAGGCCCTCCACAACATGACCGCTGGCCCTATGGCCCGGTTGCGGTCTCGCTTGACCGGCGGCATGGGCTTGTCAGGTTTGATGAGCTCGCTCGTCGGCGCTATGGGCGGCGTTGTCAGGATGATCGGCTCGTTTGCCATCACTGGCACCCTCATGTGGGCGATGTCGCAGTGGATCGAGGCCAACGAGAAGGCAGCCGAGGCCATTCAGCTTCACAAGCGTCGCGCCGAGGAGCTGCAGAACATCCTGGAGCAGAACACCGGCGCGGTGACTGAGTCCGCTCAGGCGCAGGCGCTCCAGCGTGCCCAGCAGTTCACGGTTCGAGGCCCGAACAACGACCAGATTCCGGTCAATGCTCTGGAAGCCGCCATCGCGTTGGGCTACACCCCGGAGCAGTTCGGCAATGTTCTCGACCCGACCCAGACCGAGGCGATCAAGGAGTTCCATCGCCGGGTTGAGGAGAACATCAAAGACGCGATCATTGCTGGCAAGGACGAGCAGTGGAACAGGTACCAGAAGGAGTTCAATGCCGTCGGAATCGACCTTGACACCTATGTCAAGGCGATTCGCGGTGACGCCGAAGCGGTGCGGAAGTTCGAGCAGGCGATTCCGCAGCTGATGAAGAACATGGGCGTCCCGTTCGGCGTCAAGCCGCCGTTCGGCCCGCTGAGCAAGCTCAACCTGGGTACTGCTGCGAAGAACCTGATTGAGGCCGGGGTGCCTGGTGTGGCGGCTGGCCAGTTCCAGAGTGAGACCGTGGAGGCGAACCGCCTCGGCGGTGAGCAGACCAAGCAGCGTGCTCAAGCCTATAAGGGGCGCCCCGGTACCCCGTTCGAGAATGCCGTCGAGGCCTACTCTGCTGACGGCGGCGAGTCGGTTACCGCGATCTTCAACGATCTCAGCGAGGAGCAGGCGCGCAAGATCGCCGAGGATGCGGGCGCGGGTGCGCCGATCCCGTTGCAGGTGGACCCGAACACCGGGTTTGGTCGCTACGGCATCCAGGTGTCGGGTGAGAACGTTCGCAAGTTCTTCGAGGCGATCCCCGGCATGCGCGAGGGTGGCGTGGTCACCGGCACCGGTTCGGGCACGTCGGATTCGATCCTGCGCCGCCTGTCCGATGGCGAGTTCGTGATGAGCTCCAAGGCCGCGAAGGCTTGGGGCTATGACCTGCTGTCGGCGATGAACAATGTTCCTCGCTTCTCCGACGGCGGGCTTGTTGACGTTTTCCCGTGGATACCGGGCGTCGAGAACGCGCAGCCAGCGACTATTTCTTCGCTGCCGCCGCAGAATAATCCGCTTACGGCGATCACCGGTAAGGCTGGCGTTCCGGCGAACGATCCGCTGTCGTCGCTTACCGGCAGGCCTGCACCGCTTCCGATTTCGAAGCCCCCCGCCTCTGAGCCGCCTAAGCCCCCCGCCCCTGAGCCGCCTAAGGCTGAGGATAATGCTCCGGGGTACCGCAACCCGTTCGCGTTGCCGGGGTTGGAGCCTCCCGGGCCGCAGGTGGTGCTGCCGAAGCCGAAGCCGCCTGCTCCGCCGCAGGCTAAGCCCCCTGCCCCCGCGCAGGTTCCGCATGGCCCGCAGCCGATGAAGCTGCCCGACACCCCGCACTTGGGGCGTCGCCTCAATCCGGGCACCGCATATATCCCTGGCTATGGGACCGGCCTGCCCTCCACCGAGGGGCACGCGATTGGAAGCCTGCCTGGGCCTGCGCCGACGGTGGGCGGGGCGATCAGGCAGCAGATCCAGTACGTCCCAGACCTGTCGGGTCAGGGTGTCATCCTGGAGAACCAGACCACCGCGCGGTCTGCGGTCCCGAACGCCCCGATCCATCCGCAGGCCAACATCCTCAACTACCTGCGGCAGGTCGCCAAGGCGTATGGGCTGTTCGAGGGCACCTCGACGATTCGCCCTCACGAGCCGACCAGCCAGCACGCGACTGGCCGCGCTATCGACCTCGGCGGCGGCGACCCGTCGTGGTCGGACCCGAGCGCGGTGGAGGCGTTCGTCCAGGACTGGATCAGTGACCCGTCGAAGGTCGCGGTCACCCGGCAGCTGATCTTCGCCGCCCCGTCTGGCCGCAAGTACGGCATCATCAATGGCCGCTTGCTGTCCGACGCGGAGGCGGTGCAGGTTTACGGCGGCGGCAACCCCGGCACCTTGGGCGGCCACCACGACCATGTGCACCTGGCGCTTGAGGGTGTGCCGATGAGCGCGTTCACCGACAGCGGCACTGGTGGCCTGATCGGCCCGGTGCAGATGTCGCCGGACGGCTCCATGGTTCAGGTGCCCGGCGGTTCGGCTGTACCGATTGGGCCCGACGCCAGCGGATATGTGCCCGGCACCCCGCGCTACCCCGACCCGCCGGTCAATCGGGACAAGGATCGCGGCGACCTGGGCCTGCCCGTGCCGCAGGGCCCGTTCGGCCCAATTGAGCCGCTGGACCCGAACAAGCTGCTGCCGGAGATTGGCCGGATCATTCTGGGCTTCATCGGCGGCCTGTTCGGTATCGACCTGGTCGGCATTGTCGAGTCGATCACTCGCATTATCGACGGCATCCAGCAGGCCCCTGGCCTGAGGCCGCCGGGGAGCTTCGAGAACGACCCGATTGCCAAGTCTCCGCACCTGGAGGCGTACGACCAGGGCATTCTGGCTCAGCCCACCGAGATCCAGGCCCCGTATGCCACGATTGATACCGGGCCCGCGCTGGGCACTTTGTCGAGCACCAGCACCCCGGATGAGGTGGCGACCGCCATCGTCAAGGAGGCCCGCCGCCGTGGCTACAGCAGCGACGAGATCGCGGCGATCCTGGCAACCGCCTACGGCGAGAGTAAGTTCAACCCGAACGCCGACGGCGGTATCCAGCCCGGCTCCGAGGGTGGCGGCCCTGGCCATCGCGCTCTGGGAATCTTCCAGCAGAAGCCGCAGTACTGGCCGAACCCGCTGGACCCGAACACCAACATCCGGTCCTTCCTCGACGCGCTCGACCAGCAGGACAAGCGGAAGAACATCTGGGACCGGATCACTTCGGTCCAGCGTGGCCCGTCGGCCTCGTACTACCAGATGTTCATCCCGGCGATCCAGAAGTACCTGGGCGGCTACGCGCGGGGTGGGCAGGTTCACGGCCCGGGTACCGAGACCTCCGATTCGATCCCGGCGCTGCTGAGTCGCGGCGAGTTCGTGCTCAACGCGAAGGCGGTCCGCCATTGGGGTGTCGAGAACCTGGAGCGGATGAACCGGCTGGTGCCGCCACGGTTCGCCGAGGGCGGCATCGTTCTGCCGTGGTTCGACCCGAGCGCGGCGACCGGCCCGGCCCCCGGCCCGGCCCCTGGCCCGGCTCCCGCAGCTCCTGGCGCGTCTGCCCCGGCTCCCGCCGCGCCGGGCACTCCGCAGCCGACTCCGACGGGGCAGCCGGTGCAGGAGGTGCCAACGGCTCCCGAGCCAGGCCAGCCGGAGGGTATGCCGCAGGGGCAGCAGCCGCAGCCTGGTAAGACCGCGACCGAGCAGCGGGCCGCTGCGATCACCGACGCCATCGGCAAGCTGGCCGCCGGTGCGCTGACCCCGAAGGGTGGCGGCGGTGGCGGCCGCACCCCAACCGCCGAGCGCCAGAAGCTCGCCCCGGACCCCCGTGGCGAGTTCCAGGGGCCGCTGCAGTCCACCGAGCACCTGAACCCGGCGGTCCGCGCTGGTATCGAGGGTGTGGCCTCGACTATCGGCAATCTTGCGGCGATGGCGATTTCGGCTGCCGGTGCAGCTGGTGCCGCCGGTGTTTCCGCCGGTGCCGCTTCCGGCGGCGCGTCCGCCGCCGGTGCCGGTGTCACAGCTGGCGCTGCGGTCGGCTCCGGCTTGGTGCAGGCTGGCGCACAGTTGATCGGCAAGATCGCCGCCGGGGTTGCGAACGTGTTCGCCTCTGCTGGTGTGGGCAACATTTCGCCAGCCGCGACCGGCGGTGGCTACGGCGCTCCCCTGACTCCTTCGCCGCCGACGAACCAGGTGACGAACTACCAGTCGATCCACAACGGCGACATCGTCACCAACAACCTTGACGAGTGGAACCGCGCCCAGAAGCGGTACGAGGCGCAGCGTGCGTTGCCGTTCTTGAACAGGTCATAACATGCGCGATCCCTACGACCCGATCTACGCCTGCATCATCGAGGTGTATGGCTGCGACGGCAGTTACTGGTACATCTCCGGCCCTGAGGTCGCCAACATGGACGCCGGGGTCTCGCTGAACCCGAAGTTGTCCGGCGCTATCGACGCCCCGGTTAAGACACTGTGGGTGCCAGGCGCGTTCGGCGAGACCCCGGTCGGGAAGCGTTGGCAGCGCAGGGATGTGGTGTTTGCCGTCCAGACGTTCGCACCCGACCCTGAGACATGGATGACGGTGGACTTCGAGTGGCGAGCGGCGTGGGACTACGAGAAGCGGTCACGCATCGTCTACACCACCTCGGCGGGCTCGCGCTGGCTTGAGGTGAGCCTTCTGGAGGAGCCGACCGCCTACGAGGGCGAGACCGACGCCGGGAAGTCACCGTTTCTGGTGTGCGACTCGACCATTGTGATGACGGTCGCCTCCGAACTTCCGTTCTATCAGAGCGAGCCGGACATCTACGAGTGGGAGCTGCCGCCGGGCGGCCCGGAGCGGGCGGACGTGTTCATCGAGATCTCCAACGATTCCGATGTGCCGGTGTTTCCCCGCTGGACGCTGTACAACCCGGGCGGTGCCGTGTGGACGCTGCCCGACTTCTCTTGGGGCTCGAACGAGTACGGGCGTGCGCTCCAGGATGCGGGCAGGGTTGTGGAGCTTCCTGCGCTTGCCCCCGGGGAGAACGTGGTGGTGGACGCCGACCCGCGCCGCCAGACGATCATCTCCGAGACCAGGACGAATCCGATGGCCCGTTGGCGTGGCCAGGATCTGCTGTACCCTATCGCTCCTGGCGCGAAGGGCCGGATTCCGGTGTCGGTCCGTGACGCGAAGGCCGGTGCAGCTCTCCGTCTTGAGATTCCGAAGTGGTACACGCGACCGTGGAGTAGGCCGCTGCCGTGACGATGAATCTGCTTAAGGACTGGCATTTCAACCCGTCGATGCCCGCTGACAAGACCTATCGGGAGATCGTGTCCCCGAGGGTCTATATCACGCACGGGCAACGGATCAGCCTGTCTTGCTCGTTCCGTTGGCGGGACACGAATCTGATCTACAACCCGAGTTTCGAGAACAACGGGGACGGCTGGTCCCTGGACCCGGAGGACGCCCCCCTGTACCAGGACTTCGTCCAGGCGCCGGATGCCGCGTTCGGCGAGTGGGTGCTGCGCCAGACGGCGAAGGGTATCGGCGACCAGTTGGTCGGCACCGCACAGCACCCATCGAAGGCCCTTGACACGGGGGACGATATCGGGGATTCCTTCTATTTTGAGGCCTGGATTCGCAAACTCACCTCGGGCACAACTGGTTCCGCCCAAATGGGTTTCATTCTCAGCTCCTCCACCCCGGGGTTGATGACTCCGCCCTATCTGAGTGTCAGCATGGCTGATCTCGAACAGGGGCAGTGGACGAAGGTCAGCGGGTTCTCCACCCCGCAGTGGGGAAGTGTGCGGGTGCAGCTGCTCGCCCACCATTCGATGCCTCAGGGCGAGACCATCGAGTGGGACGGCCTGTACGTGTCGCACAGCATCGATGGCAAGGACCCTGTCCAGTTGGTTGTGGAGTGCTACGACTACTCGAACAGTCTGGTCGCCACGACGAAGATCGACTCCTACACCGATCACGGTCCCAAGCCTGAGACGGGTTGGCGCAACCTGGGCGGCGAGTACATCACCCCGCCCGGCACCACCTATATCGTGGTGAAGCTCGTCATCACCCAGGACGCCGCCGATGGTGTGATCGAGTTCGCAGATGTCGATCTGCGCCAGCTCACAGTCCCGATCACCACCGTCAACCGGCTCGACGAGGTGTCGCGGGCCTGCGAGCGGTGGCGCTCGGAGCTGGAGGCCAAGCGTTACCAGTCCCCCATCATCCGCTTCTGGAAGAACAAGCAGAGCGGTGAGCCTGGCCTGGAGTACGTTGGCCGCGTCGATTACTACGACACGATCCGGGCGTCGTTCCCGTTCAAGGAGAACGAGCCCAGCCAGGGCGAACTGACGCTGCGCGCGGACCATTGGATCGCCGAGTGGATTCGGTCGGTCGCCGTCGATGAAGAGGCCAAGAAGAACATCGTCATCACCGTCGACTTCTACGGTGGCGAGTTGCGGTGGTCAGGTCTGCTTAAGCACCAGACAGTGCGGGTGGATGAGGACGGCAGACGGTTCCAGGAACTGGTGTTCATGGACGATCTGCAGTTCCTGCAGTTCATGCTCGGGCCGCCGAATCCGGCGCTGCCTATCCCCGTCTTCCAGTTCCCTCGCGTGTTCCCGCTCATGGGGCCGGCGAAGTGGGCGATCAGTGTGATGATCCTGCTGAACCTGATCCGCCTGGAGGGCAACCTGTGGGTGCTGCCGGACGACCCGTTCAACCCGGACGAGTGGCTGGACATCGTCCAGTGGAACGACTGGCAGTGCCATATCAAGTGCAAGCCGTTCGCGCTTGACGACTCCAGCCTGTGGGTGCTGTTGGCGACCCGAATGAACCCGATGGACGCGGTGATCGCCGACGCCCTGGAGGATGCCCGCCTGACCTTGAAGTACCGGCGCGTGTTCACCGACCTCGGCGAGGCCGCTGACGGTGTCTTGTTCGTCAGCCCGACCGGGCTCGCCAACGGGGCGCTGGTGTTCGAGCTGGTGGACAACTCCGGCTACCACTCCCCGCTGGGCACCTATTTCAGCGGCACCATTGTGGATGGCATGGTGCGGTCGGTGATCACCTATGCGGGCGGGTTCATCGAGGACACCCTCAACCTGGTTGACGACCACGACACCCTCATACCCGACGCCTACTGGGGCCCAGGCTTTTTGGGCACTCTCGCCGAGGCACCGTGGTTGGTGATCAGGGACAACCAGTGGTCGGAGGTGAAAACCTCGGAGCTGACCTACGCGCCAGCAACAGCGGTGTCGGTCTGTGTCGGCGGCAGTAACCCGACAGCTGACGCGGTTGCCCGCCTGGTGATCGAAACGGTGGGTGGCCTGCTTGGGTACTTCCTGCTCGGCGGGTTCTCAACGGCTGGCGTGATCGCCGCCGACCTGATCATGCCGTTCCTTCAGGGCACCATCGCTGCCTGGCTGTACTGGAAGAACACCACCCGCGCGCAGCAGCTCGGCTGGGTGCACCTGTGGGAGATCTTCCAGAACGGCGCAGAGAACAACGCCTGGTCGCTGTCGGCGCTGGCGGCCCTGCGTGGCGGCTTCCTGGCGACGAGGCCGGAAACTTCGCACAAGCTGTCGCTGGAGGGTACCCGCTGGATTCTGCCCGGCCTGCACTTCGACATCGGCTCGCGAGTCGGTTCGACGTGCAAGGAGTACCCGAACTACATCTTCGTCAACCCGGTCAAGGAGATCCTGCCCTCCTGGGATCACGCCGAGAATAGGTCGCTCGACTACGAGGTGACCATCGGCGAGGCTAAGGCGACGATGAGTCTCGGCGAGCGCCAGGCGCGTGCTTTCCAGAAGTTCCTTGTGGTGCTTCAGGATATTGGCGTGCACCTGATTTCTTAGCCGAACTAACTGATAAACTTTATGCAGGAGGGGTTGAATTCGAATGCATCCTTTGCAGCAGGATTGCGACCCTAACGACCCGGAGGAGTTCGCCGCCTGGTGCTGGGCGGCTGGCTGCCCCGATCCCCGTCCGGCTGCCACGATGCCGGTCCCGATTGCCACCCCGCAGCTTTGCCGCTCGCTGTCTCGGATGCTGTGGGACTTCGGGTTTCGTCATCATCCCGAGTTGCAGACGAAGTGGATCGAGGGTGCCGCCGGGTTGATCGGGTTCGCGCGGATCGTTGACCATCCGCCCGAGGACTTCTGGAAGAAGTACGGGCAGGAGTTCCTGGAGCAGGTCGATCCGAGGCTCGCCGAGATCGTCAAGAACGGCAGCCCCGCCGACCAGGAACGGCTGGCCAAGGAGCTGGTCGGCAAATGGCGGACATTGAAGGAACTCGCAAAACAGCTGGGCATCGACTTGGACAACCTGGATAAGCAGCAATAGTGAGCGGCCTACCGACTAAGGACAATCCAGATTATGTCGATACCGGGGACTGGGGTGTCTCCGGTACCGGCATTTCTGGCCTCGCCAATCGCACCCAGGCGAATGTTGAGAACGCCTACAAGTCCCAGGTCCAGTCGTCGCCGCAGTGGGCGAACGCGTCGCAGAGCATGTTCGCGGGGTTGTTCCCGGACGGAGCCACCCCGTTCCCGGTGCTTCTGCTCAAGGCACTGTTCGAGGCGTTGACCGGCCTGGTCTACAACGGGGTGGAGACGTTTATCGACATCCTGGTGGCCCTGGGTGACTGGCTCAACGACCGGTGGAACGATCTGCTCAACGTCATCCAGTCGCTGACCCAGATCGGCCAGGTTCTGGTCGGCGCGGTGGTCAACCCGGTGACGAGCGTGGTGCAGGCGTTCGTGGACTGGGTGGCAGATCTTCTGGGTTTCCGGCGGGAGACCGTCGTCAACCAGGAGAACCTGGCCAACATGGCCATCGCGAACTTCACCGGCTATGCCAGAAACCCGGCGTGGGTGTCGATGCACCCGATTTCGGATGTCTCCTTCATCGAGTCGCTGTTCATCCAGTGGATGGTTTGGGGCCAGACGGAGACCTCAAGCGGCCACAGCCACACGATTGACGGCAACCGTGTCACCGCCGAGTTGCCGATGTGGATCATCGAGAACAGCGACGGGCTGGGCTGCCTGATCCCGGCTGAGCGCAGCGTCGTCTACGACACCTGCTCGGTGATCATGCAGCGGTACTCCGGCACGCCGTCCAACGTCTACGTCGAGGTGTGGCGAATCCTGGAGGACGGCGGGGCCACCAGAGTGTGGATCAGCAACGACGTTTCCGGCCTGCTGACTAATGCGCCGACCCGATACGAGTTTCAGATGCCGTCCACCATTGCCGTCGCCGGTGAGAAGCATCTCGTGTGCGTCAAGAACATGGCCACCGACGGGAGTCAGATACTCGTGCTCGGCATCTCGCAGGGGCCATACGCGGTCGATATCGGCGCGGAGTTCAGACCGGCGTCGATCAACGCGACGACCATGACGCCGCAGCAGGTGAGCGCGGCGATGGGGGCGACAGGCGCGCTGATCTGGGCGGCGTTGAGCGCCGTCAACCCGGCGCAGGACGACCAGGCTTTCTACGACGACTTCAACCGCTCGTCGCTCGGCTCGCTGTGGGTGACCGCGTCGAACACCGGGAACCACATTCAGCTCGTCAACGGTGAGGCGAGGTTTAGGGGCACGACCGACGGGCACCAGTCGGCCATCTACATTCGCGCTACCGCGTCGGATGCCCAGCGCGTTGAGGGCAGGCTGATCACCTACCAGGGCGTCGTGGACCCGCATGTCGGGTTGATGATGCACTGCGCCCGTGACGGCTCGCAGGTTGTGTGCCTGATGGTCAATGACACCTCCTGCGGGATTTTCAGCGGGAACATCGGCAACGTCTCTCTGCGGGCGTCGAAGGCGGTGGGCGGCTCCGGCACGTGGTCGATGTACTGGGATGTCGAGCGCGAGACGTATGTCGTGCTGAAGAACGACGAGCCGATTGGCCTCGAATGGACGCCCAGCCAGAACCAGGTGAACATCGGCCCGCAGTACCGGTTCGGCGGGATCAGGATCACGAGGGCCTTCTTCTCGAACGGTGGCGCAGTTGACGACTGGTCGCTGAAGGACTGGCAGCCTTCGCTGGGGTGATGTGGCGATGGAGAAGTTTCCGGCTCGCGTGCCGGACAGGAATCGCGTCGCCCTGGACATTGTCCGGGTGATGCTTGACGGCACGGCGCACATTGTTGACGGCAAGACGAGACAGGTGACGGTGACGACTGTGGACAAGGCCGCGTCGCTGCTGGAGCTGAAGAGGCTTGTTCGGGAGATAGAGAATGGCGCTGAAGAAGTTCATTAAGGACCCGGACGCGGTCCTGGACTACACCATCGACTGGGCGAAGTGGCTTGAACCCGCTGGCGACACGATCTCGAACGCCACCGCCACGGCCACCGGCAACCTGTCGGTGGATTCCGTCTCGCACACCACCACCACGACCACGGTATGGCTGTCTGGTGGCGACGTTGACACCGTCCACGAGGTGACCGTCCATATCGAGACGAATGGTGGACGCGAGGACGACCGAACGATCCAGATAGCCGTCAAGGAGCTGTGAGTGGAGCGCAGGGACGAGATTCCGTTGACATTGGTCGCGTGGGCCGAGGCTGAGGTGAGTCGGCCCGAGGAGGAAGACAAGGAATGACGGTAGGCATCCATACCACCAATCTCGCCAACCGGTGGCTGAACATCTTGCGGGGCACCGCGTTCACCCCGCCGGGCGGCACCTACGTGCAGCTGCACACTGGCGACCCGGGGGCGAACGGCACTTCCAATCTGTCGGCGGTGACGACCCGCTCGCAGGCGACTTTCGCTGCAGCAGCGAATGGTTCGATTGCGCTGACCGGGACCAACCCTTCCTGGAACATGACCGCAAACGAGACGATCTCGCACATCAGCGTGTGGGACGCGTCTTCGAACGGTAACTTCCTGTGGTCGGCGCAGCTTTCGGTTTCGAAATCGGTGCAGCCGGGCGACACCTTGACCCTGACTTCGTGCGGGCTTTCCCTGGGGCCATTGGCGGCGTAAATGGCAGTCACCTTCCAGTCGGCCACCACGAGTGAGGTCGCGACCTCCGGTGCGCAGCTGCAGTGGACGCATTCTGTCAGCGGCCCGCACCCCGCCGTCATCGTGGTGGTCACTGGTGGTATCACGATCTCCGGCGTTCCCAGCGGCGCTTGGGGCAGGTACAACGAGTTCAACGCCCAGTGCACCTACGGCGGGGTGCCGATGACGCTGCTCGGCGGCGAAGAGGCGAACGATGATACAAGGGTCGGTTTCGTCGTGTTCGCCCTCTTGAATCCGCCGCCGGGCCCCCAGACGATTACCTTCACCCGCTCCACCAGCGTCGCGCAAATGTGTGGGATCTGCCTGTCCTACACCGATGTTGGGTTCATCGGCAAGGGCAGCAACTTCTACGGCAACTCCTCCACAGTTGTGGCGAACGTGGCAATCGCCGGCATCGCCAACGAGATCATCCTGCGACTGTGGCTGTCGCTGACGACCAACGCCCATTTCAGTGATCCGACGCTGACCACGCGAGCTGCCGTTACCTACAGTAGCGCCTCCGAGGAGGCGCGAATGCTGGTTGGCGAACGCGGCTCAAGTGGCATGTTCTGCGCTGAACGGTCCGCAGGCAACATTGACTTCGCCGGGACCACGCTCTGGGTCAAGTCGCACTCTGAGGGTTATGAACTGACCCCGCCGAACTGGACCGGCTACACCACCGCCGGGTCGTTTACCTACACGATCCCATCGTGGGCGGAGAAGGTGGACATCGTTGCCATCGGCGGCGGCGGTGGTGGCGGCGGTGGCGCGATCTGGGGCGCAGGTGGCGGCGGCCACGCTGGCTCCTGGTCAACGCCGGTGACGATTGAGCGGGGCGTGCATTTCCCGGCCTCCGGCACCACGACGATCACCGGAACGGTCGGCGCTGGCGGGGCAGCACAGCTCACCGGCGGAGCCACCGTCGTTAACATCCCCGGCATCGGAACGGTGACCGCGAGCGGCGGCGGCCCTGGGACGAACCAGAACAACGGCCCGCCCGGTAACGACGCGCCGAACATCACCTACAACAACCGGCTCTTTCTCGGTGGCAGGGGCGGCGGCACCGGCTCCCGCAGCACGCACCCGCTCCCCGGCTCTGGTGGCGGCGGTGGCGCGGGCGGCGTCGGACCTTACCCCGGTGTCGCTGGCCGTGACGGTGGGGTGTACTTCGTCGCCTACAGCAGCGCCTACCAGCGGTTCGCCGATGCTGCACCGCTGTCGATTCTGGCCACCTGGGCGGCTGACACCGCCCGCTTCAAGCCCATCGAGGCCGCCTTGACGGTGACGGTGAATCGCCCTGGCCAGATCTCTCGGGCCACGTTCGCCGCAGCCAACCTTGGGGTCACCTCGGCACCCATCACCGGCCCCCACCTGGCCGCCAACGCCCAGGGTCACCTGTTCGTCGATGGGGTCCTGACCACCACCGGTTTCCGCTACGCCAATGTCGCCACCACGTTGGCGATCAACGCCGACACGACAGGTTCGGCCACCGAGTACGGGGTTGCCGATACAGCCCTGGGCGTGACGGTCAACCGGCCAGCCGGGGCTTCACAGGGGCATCTGGCGCAGTCGCAGGGCGCGGTGACGGTGAACCGGCCAGCGGTCGCTTCGCGGGGCCAGTTCATCGGCACGGCCCTCGACACCCTGGCGGGCATCGACGCCTCAGTGACGCGGAACCGGCCCATCACAGGCCACGTGATGGTGAACGCCTTCCTCAACGCAGACTTCCACCGGTTGGCTCCGGCCTCGACCACCACCCTGCCGGTTCTGGCCGACCTGGTGGCATCAGCAACCTCCGGCCCGATTGCCGACGCCGACCTGGAGGTGCTGGCCACGATGCAGGCCACCGCCCAGTACGGTGCCGTGGCCGCCGCCAGCCTGGAGGTCGAGCACCTGTCCATTGCTGGCGGCAGTGTCGATTACGCCGCCGGTGCGGAGCTTGATGTCGAGGCCAACTTCTGGACCATCACCAGCCAGCTGCGCGAGATCGTGGTGGTGCCGCCGGACTACCGCGACGTGGTGGTGGAGTCCGATGACCGCCGAGTCGTAGTGGCCGATGATTCCCGCATCGCGGATGTGGTGGCCGATGTCCGCCTCGCCGCTGTCGATGGCGGCGACCGCAGTGCCCACGTGGTTGGTGAATCTCGGTCCGTCGAAGTCGATTCCGACCTTCGCTACGCATTGGTACCTGCCGAGGACAACACAGCAACTGTTTAGGTGACCTAAATGATCAATCTGCGCACCGAGCCGTCGCTGGGCACCATGGTGCTGACCCGCATGGGCGCCTGGAAGTACACCTACTTTTTGCCCAGAGGTATGGAGTTCCCACCCGGCACGGAGGCCTATGTGCTGGTGACCAACCGTGCCGGATCGGAGTTGGCGACCATCGAGGGCGTGGTGGACGCCGACAAGGTGATCTTCACCGCGCCAGCCGGGGACACTGACCATGTCCCTAACGGCTCGAACTTCGAGATGTTCATCGTGCTGCCGGACGAGGGTCCGATCAAAGTCCGGTACGGGCGGGTGATCCGTCGCGAGCCGAGGTTCCCGCTGAGCCCGCTTTCGACCGACGAGTTCGTCGCCGCCATGTACGAGGACAAGTTCAACCGCAACGAGGTCGGCGACCGCTGGGTGCCGAAGTATGGGCGCCCCGGCATGCACCCGCTGGTCGGTGTGCCCGCCTCCCAGTTCGGCATGGCTGCCCGCAACGCCGCCGACATCTTCGGCCAGGGCCTGTCGCTGTGGCAGAGCACGGCGGTGCTGTGGTATGCCCCGCTGCGCAGCGACACCGTTGAGATCAAGGTGGGTCTCGCCACCCAGCCGGGCTGGTTCGGCAACACCGGCGACGGCACCGCGATCATCGTCCTGGCGTCGAACTACAACATGAAGAATTGGCTGGGCATCCGGTTCTATGACGCTGGCCTGATCGCCCCCCAGAACGGGATCTCGGTCGTGACCGGCACCGGCCCAACCCAGTTCACCATCCAGGGGCCCACCTACGCCCACACGGTCCCCACCAGCGGCCAGCTCTACACGATCCGCTACACCTATCCCGACAACACGGTGCGTGTGTGGATCGGCGAGGAGGCCAGCGGGACCCCCGTCGTGCAGTGGGAGGACACCACCAACCTGGTCACCCACGGCGAGGGCAACCGGTACGTGGGCGGCGTCTGGATCGGTTCGGCGATCCACCCAGGTCCGTGCTTGTGGTACTGGAAGGCGATGGACGATTTGTGATGTTTGTCGAACTTCTGGTAGCTGGGGGTGGCGGTGCCGTCATCGGCGGCATCGTCACTAAGGTTGTCGAGTACATCTTGAGCCGGGAAACCCGAAGGGTCGATTCGGCGCAGGCTGTCACCGACATGACTATCGACGTTCTTCGCGCGGTGGCCGCCATGAACAACGAATTGCAAACCCAGATCGCACAACTCAGGCAGGCGATCATCGTTCTGACTGACGCCGTGGATGAAATCCTCCCCCACGTAACTGGATTGAGCGAGGAACAGCGAACTCGCTTGCAGGAGGCAAACAATGCGGCCAAGATGTCCGTCTAATTCGAAAGTTTGTGCTAATCTATAGGTGTGGGGAGGGAAATGGGTTCACAGATCCAATTGGCCTACTACGACGCGGTTTACCGCGTCACAAAGGCAGCCTTTCGTCCAGTGGCGGACGCGATTGTGGACTCCATTTTTGAATCCCTGACCGACAAGAAGCGTTCGGTGCCCACGGCGGACGCCCTGCTTGGTGTGCGTATTGGTATGGGTCTCAACCGTATTGGCCAGTTCTTCTCCCGTGGCATGGGGCGTCTCGCATAGGGTTCTGGGTAGGTGGCTATGTATTCTCGCAAGTTCTTTGAGCGTGCGTTTGAGCGGACCGTTCGGACGGTCGCCCAGACGGCGCTGGGCATGTTGGGCACCAACGCTGCTGGCCTGCTCGATGTGAACTGGGAGCAGGTTGTGTCTGTTTCCGGCCTGGCCGGGCTGTGCGCCCTGCTGATGGCGTTGGCGTGGCCGGGCCGAATTGTCAAGGAGGATTGATGGATAAGGCTGTTGACGAAGTTCGCAAGGCGCTAGCCAACCTGCGGGTGACCGCCCACGCGCTGAAGACCCCGCTGGATGTGACGCCGCTGGAGAGGGCTGTGCAGGCCCTGATCGATGAGGCGCTCCGGCTGCAGCAGCTGCACCGGCATGTCGAGCGGACGCCGCACGCGGTGGAGCGCAAGGACGAGAAGGCAAAGGTCGAGAAGGGCGACGAGAAGAAGGCGTGACCGAGCGGGTTCTCCCCTACGACCGCAGCATCGTGGGTCAGGAGACCGGCTACTGGTGCGGTCCGGCGAGCATCCAGAACGTCCTGAGCGGACACGGCATCTTCGTCCCGGAGCGTGAGATCGCCCGCCAGACTGAGGAGCTGGAGGGCAACTACGGCTGGGACGACAGGGACGGCACCGACCACATCAGCCAGATCCAGATCGTCCTGAACCGGTACCTGCCTGACGCGAAGTACGCGGTCACCGAGATTCGCAACGACCCGCCGACTCGGGCCCAGAAGGACAAGCTGTGGGCTGACATCGTCTACTCCATCGACTCCGGCTACGGGGTCGTCATGAACTGGGTGGTTCCGGCTGGGAACCGCCCCCGGGGCGTGAAGGGCTCCCCTAACCCAAGCTACGGGGCGCGGACGACGTACCACTACGTGGCGTGCATGGGGTACGACGACGTGGCCCGTGCGGTTTGGATCGTGGACAGCGGCTTCTGGCCTTACGCGTACTGGATCAGTTTCGACCAGGCAGCGTCACTGATCCCACCGAAGGGCTACGCCTACGCCACCGGCGGGTCTTCGAAGGTTTGGCAACGAATCTACAACGAACTTATGGGAGTGGTGAATTGAGCACCCCTGAGGCGGTTCTCAACGAGCTCAGCGGCAACGGGAACCATCATGTCGTGCGCGTGTGGCGCAACGTCAAGGAGTGGGCGGCTGATGTTCGCACCCTCCAGGACAAGGTGACCCGTGTGATGCGGGAGCTGATCGAGGAGGCGACCTTCACCTACGATGTTGGCCGCGACGACGCTCCTCGTGCCCCGCTGGGCATCCGTAACGCGGTGTTCCGCATTCTGCACGAGTCAACCCTGTGGCTGCCGCGCCGGTCGGCCAAGGAGCTGTCGGAGAAGCGTGGCCGCAAGGACACGGTGCTGGGCCATGCGGTGGACGCCGCCAGCTACGGCGAGCTGAACTACGACCTGCTGGTCAAGATCGCCAAAAAGTTGGGCGTGGAGTGACGGGACCGGCGATTGCCGGTCTCGTGC
>CALKHT010000050.1 GCA_937988825.1 uncultured Phycisphaeraceae bacterium | reverse complement strand
CTCAGAAACGAATGTTGACGCTGTACGGGAAGGGGAACCTGCCGAAAACACTCCGCCAGGCTGCCAAGCTTCTGGCGAGCGAAGGGTTCAAGTATGGCACCGTGCGATTGGCAGTCCACAAGTCTTCGACACTCACCACTTACTTTGATGTGAACGCCACCAGCCCGGCCGATCGCGACCCCGGCAATATTCTGGATGAGCTGGTTTCGCAAGCTGAACCGGTAACGAAGAAGTGGCTCAAGTCGCTGCCTCCGGAATCATTTCAGAAGCTTGGACGTGAAATCGCGAAGCTTGAGCCTCGCAAACGGTTGGAACTGATCAGCACATTGGCGACAAGCTCCGATGGTGGGAGCACAGGTGATTTCGCCCTCATTGAAGAGGTGGATCGCGATATTTGGGACGAGGACGAGCGTGATCACATCGAGTGATCATGATCAGGTCTGCTGACCGATCACGCGGAGAAACACGTCTGATTCGACTGATCGCACGATCACTCCGGCTTTGTGGAGGCAGTGCATTGGGCGCTGCGAAGCAAACCTTGGAGTGAATTTGCGATGTCCAAATCTCTTCCCAGGCTGGCAACCGTCGGCCAGATTGCCGCTCTGCTTGACGTTCCTCTGCACCGCGTGGAGTACGTTGTGCGGAGCAGGCCACACATCACACCCCGAGCGATCGCCGGTGGAGCCCGCTGCTTCAGCAACGAAGCGATCGCTCAGATCCGCCACGAGCTGAACGCCATCGCGGCACGACGCAACGGGGGTGGTCGATGAAAGACGTGCAGATCGACCCGATCCGCGTGTGCGAGGTCCCGCGGCTTGCTCTTCGCGAAGCCGAGGCGGCCGAGGCGCTGGGCGTGTCGCCGTCGTGGTTGCGACGCGAAGCCGTGGCGGGCAACGTCCCATCGATCAAGGTGAGCGGGGCGCGGCTGTTTCCGATCGAGGCTCTGCGGGCGTGGCTTGTTGAGCAGGCGCAAGGGGGTGAACGATGAGCACGCCGACACTGGACGACCTTGCCGCGACGCTGGGCGTGTCCTCGAAGTCGCTGAACACGCTGGGCGTCAGCCGAAGCGGCCAGACGTGGCGCATTCCTGAGCGTGACGCCGAGGGCAGCGTCATAGGGCACGCACTGCGTTTTGACGACGGGCGCAAGTTGAGCGAACGCGGAAGTCGGCGAGGTCTGACGTTCGTCGCGCCTCTGGATGCCTGGGCCGGTTCGTCGCCGGAGGAACCAGTCCTGGTTGTTGAGGGGATGAGCGACTGTGCAGCCGCGCTGGACCTTGGCTTTTGCGCAGTTGGCCGGCCGAGCGCGACCGGCGGCGGGGAGCATCTGCGGGCGCTGCTGTCCGGCCGGCATGTCTGCATCGTGGGCGAAAACGACTCTGGTGCCGGCCGGCTCGGCGCGGAGCGGATCGCCGACGCGTTACATGGCGTCGCCGCGTCGGTGCGGATCGTGTTTCCGCCGGAATCCTGCAAAGACCTGCGAACCTGGTACACCGCGCCGGCGCCGGTGACGCGTGATGAACTGCTGACGCTGATTAGCCGCACCGACGCGTGGGAGCCGACGGATGATGAGGCTCCCGTGCCGCGCGTTGATGCGTTCGAGCCGTTTCCCGTTGAGGCGTTGCCTGAGCCGGTGAGCGACTTCGTGCGTGACGGCGCGAACGCCATCGGCTGCGATCCCGCCTACGTTGCGCTGCCGACTCTGGCGGCGCTGGCGTCGGCCATCGGCAATACGAGGCGTATCAGGCTGAAGAGCAACTGGTGTGAACCGTCGATCCTCTGGGCGGGCATCGTCGGTGACAGCGGCACCCTGAAAACGCCGGGCTTCAAACTGTCGATGCAATTCGTGCGTGAACGCCAGGCAGTGGCGTTGAAAGAACACGCTGAAGCGATGGCACTGCACGATCGCGAGCTTGCCCAGTACGAGCGCGCCATGGCGGCATGGAAGCGCTCAAAAAATAGTGACGAGCCGCCGGTCAAACCCGAAGCGCCACAAGCGCGGCGTTTTGTGGTCAGCGATACGACGGTGGAAGCACTCGCGCCGATTCTGCGGGGCAATCCGCGCGGCGTTCTTCTTGCGCGGGATGAACTGGCGGGATGGATCGCTGGTTTCGATCGTTACGCCGGGAGGGGCGGGGCTGACGCGGCGCATTGGCTTTCGATGCACAATGCCGAGAGTGTCGTCGTGGACCGCAAGACCGGTCTTCCCCGCACGATCTATATTCCACGTGCCTCAGTCAGCATTGCGGGCGGGATTCAGCCTGGCATTCTCAAGCGGGTGATCGGTGAGGAGCACCGGGAAAGTGGATTGCTGGCACGGCTGCTGCTGGCGATGCCGCCGCGCCGACCGAAGCGATGGACCGAGGCGACCATCCCGCCCCATGTCGAGGCGGCGATGGCGAACCTGTTCGATCGCCTCTTCGCATTGCAACCAACGTTGGATTCCAATGGCGATCCGCAGCCGATAGACCTGCCGCTCACCCCGACAGGTAAATCCGTGTGGATCGCGTTCTACAACGAGCATGCCGAGGAGCAGGCCGCGCTTACCGGAGACCTGGCGGCGGCATGGTCCAAACTGGAGGGTGGGGCTGCACGGCTGGCTTTGGTGGTGCACTGCGCGCGGGCCGCGGTGGGCGATTGTGCGTCGGATGCGATCGATGAAAAGAGCGTTGCCTCGGGCGTGACGCTCGCCCGCTGGTTCGCGCGCGAAGCGAGGCGGGTGTACGGCGTGCTCAGTGAAGGCGAACAGGACGCTCATCGCCGGCGGCTCGTGGAGTTGATCGAACGCAAAGGCGGCAGCATCAGCGCGCGGGAACTGGTCCACGCCGATCGGCGACGGTTCGCGAAGGTCGACGATGCCGAGGCTGCGCTGCAATCCCTGGTCGACGCCCGCCTGGGCGAGTGGGAACAACCCCCGCAACTGGGGCGCGGACGCCCATCCGGCCGACGACTGGTGCTTCGCAACCGTGACAACGTAACCGCACGCCCAAACGTCTCCAACGAAAACAACGACAACGAAAGCCCACCTGTCGATAGCGCCAGCCCGAATAACGTTGTCGTTGTAAGTGTTGACGCTCAGCAGACGCGCAGTTGCGATGTCCCGTCCAGCCAACGTTTCGATCCGCACGATTCGGAGGTGATCGGATGACGGCTGAGGCGATTGTGTTCATGCTGCGTGCCTGGCCAACGCCCGTTCATCTTTGGGTGGATGAGGCGGGACAGTTGCGTGCGTCGCCCGCGGGTGTGCTGACCGAAGCCGCTCGCCGGGTATTGGCCATGAACAAGCCCGCGCTGGTGCGCTACCTGCGAGCGGAAGAAAACCAACGCCGGCAACCTCCGATGGAGGCGCGCTCACGGTGATGGAAATTGTGCTTGTGCCCGATCGCCTTGCGTAGTAAACTTACGACCATGACGCGACCAATCACCGAGCAATTCAAAGCAGCGATCGCCAAGGCCGAGCGGCGGGGCATGACCCGTTACGCCATCGGCAAGCTGTCGGGCCTAGGGCGGGGCAACCTTGGCCGCTACTGTTCCGGCGAGATTGTTCCCAAACTCGACACGGCCGAGAAGATCATCAAGGCAATCGGCGGTCGCATTGTGATCGAATTGGATGAACCAGGACGCGGAGGCTCATGATGGCAAGTATCTCCACCCACGCGGGAAACCGGACGATCTATGTCGTCGGACCTGACCGCCGGCGGCGACCGATTCGTCTGGGCAAGTGCTCGCTGAAGCAGGCGCAGACGGTGCGCGGCTATGTTGAGGATTTGGCGCGGGCTGCCACGACAGGCAGCGCGTTCAGTGACAAGACTGCCTCGTGGCTCGCGGCGATCGGCGATGATCTTCGCGATAAGCTTGCCCGTGCGGGTCTGATCGCTCGACAGGACGCCACGACAATCGGTGAGTTGATCGACAAGTACTTCGCACGCCGGAAAGGCAGCATCAAGCCGGCGACCAAGGTTCGCATGGAGCAGGCCAGGCGGTTTCTCGTGGAGCATCTGGGGGAGGCCAAGCGGCTGCGTGACGTGACACGCGGAGATGCGGAGGACTTCCGCAATTGGCTGCTGAACACCAAGAAACTGGCTGAGGCGACCACGCGGCGGACGTG
Source organism: uncultured Phycisphaeraceae bacterium (assembly GCA_937988825.1). Lineage (GTDB taxonomy): Bacteria > Planctomycetota > Phycisphaerae > Phycisphaerales > Phycisphaeraceae > CALKHT01. Next base: position 51,937 of record CALKHT010000050.1, on the reverse strand, counting down.
CGGCTACGCCTCGGCGTGGTTCAACTACGCGGTCAAGCACGATCTGGTGCGAGCCAACCCGTTCGATGCAGTCCCACGGGCGGTGACACCGACGCAGAAGCTGACCTACATCAGCGAGGAGGACGCACAGGCGGTCAGCGAGGCGCTGCCCAATGCGGAATGGCGGCTACTCTTCGCGCTGGCGCGCTGGGGCGGTGTCCGCGTGCCCAGCGAGATCCGTGATCTGACCTGGGCGGACATCGACTGGGCACGTAAGCGATTGACGATCAAATCACCCAAGACTGAGCATCACCTGGGGCACGAATCACGACAGTTGCCCATGTTTCCGGAGATCGCCGGGCCGTTGGAGGAGGTGTTCCATGCAGCGCCGGAGGGATCGGTCTACGTGCTGCCCTTCGTGCGAGAACGGACAGGGGCGGCGCTCCGCAAACCGATGGAGAAGGCGATCAAGGCTGCCGGCGTGAAGCCTTGGCCCCGGCTGTTCCACAACCTGCGGTCGAGTCGGCAAACCGATCTGGAGTCCCGCTTCGCATCCCACATCGTCTGTGCCTGGCTGGGTAACAGCGAGCAGATCGCCCGTCGCCACTATTTGCAGGTCCGGGATGACGATTTTACTGCTGCGCTGGAAGTGGTGCGCAATCCGGTGCGCGCGATGGCGACAGATGCCGATAAAGCCCGCCACGGGACTCCGTCGGATACCCCTCAAAACGCCATTACGGGCCAAAAAACGCTAAGTGCTGATATGACAAGTGTTTATCAAGTGGGCGATACAGGACTCGAACCTGTGACCTCATCCGTGTGAAGGATGCGCTCTAGCCAACTGAGCTAATCGCCCAAAGAGTGGTCCCACGGGGCAGGATGGCGGAGGATTATACCGGGGGTTGGGCTGGACGCCAACTCGGGGGGATTGTGCCCAGGTTGTCCTCTGCGCTCCCCGGGTTCGGCTTGTGGGCCGCGGGGGTCAGGCGGGGCGTTCGGCCTGGGGTTCCGGGGTGGCTTCGGCGTGGACCTGGGTGGAAGAATCAGAGTCCAGGCGCTTGGGCTCCTGAGCGGCCTTGTCGATCTCGTCCTCGATACCGGCTAAGCCCTTTTTGAACTCGACAATGCCCTTACCCAGGCTCTTGCCGACTTCCGGAAGCCGCTTGCCGAAGATGAGCAGGCCCAGAACCGCCAGAATGATCAGTTCCTGCCAGCCGATCGGGCCAAGCAATGCCAGTGTGGTCATGGTCATCGGAAAAACTCCCAGCGTACGGGGTCACTCATCAATGCGCCATTCTACCAGATCGTGCGCAATCGGGTTCGGGAAATCTCCCACGGGATTCAATGCCGGCGGGTGTAAGAGGTCAAATGGCTCGGAAACTCTTGGGGGCGGTTTTCAGTCGGCATTTTTAATATGGCGGCTTATAGGTGACCGCCCTCACCCTGCCCTCTGCCTGAGGGATAGGATGTAAGAATTGTGGTAACAAAGAGTTAGGCAATAGAAACGGGATTGAACCGGATGTGTTTGCCATCGCGGGCGGCAAACCAGGCTTCGATGCGGCGGATGCCGGTGATGCGGCGGATGAAGATGGCTGATTTGACCAGATCGATCTTCTGCTGGGCTTCCAGGTGTTGTTCGGGCAGGTTCAGCCGTTGAGCGTAGAAGGCGCAGCCCTGATGCTGGATGAGCACGATACGTTTGAGCTTGTGTGCATCGACGAGGAACTTCAGTTCGTCGACGACACCCTGCTCTTCGAGGTGCGCTTCGGTGTGACCCGCCAGGCAGGCCGGCCCGCCGGGTAATGCGACGCGGTCGTAGCGTGGCAGGGCCAGGCCGTTCTGGAGGAAGTCGTCAAAATGCTCTCCCACGCGACCGTCGCTGCAATAGATGGCAGCGGCGTGGATGCGCTTGGATTCATAAGGCAGCGGGCTTTCATAGGTCTGGCCCATCTTCAGGCGCGGTCGGGATGCTGTGCTGGTCACGGTCGGTGGGGTCATGCTGTGGCCTTGTGCTGAGTCTACGATTACGCTGCCCTTTGGGGGCCGGCCTGTTTCGGAATTTCTTATGGTACAGACTTCTACTCGGTGGCGACGATATCGCATCAACAGCCGGGGCTTCACATTCAGTGATTATCGCGAAGGCAGCTCCTTGCCCGCTGCGGTGTTTGTTCTGGTGACGCCCCCTTGGCTCGTTCACGTTTCTGTCAACCGCAGCGGTGCATGAGATGCAGCCGCCTGCCGGGTTGAACGTAGTGCGGTTCCCGAGCCTTTACGTCAGGCGGTCGAACTCCTGGAGCAACAGTTCGAAGCGCTGGGTTTTCACTCGCCGATCTACTTCTACTACCGCGCCCCAATCAACCAGGGGCAGATCCTCAGCATCGACTATTGCGACCCGGACGGAGATGCAATCGGCGTGATCCACCTATACCGGTGAGATCTGACGAAGCAACCCCGCAACCAGATTCACACCGAAGTGATCACACGCTTCACGGATGGCACTTACCTGGCAACTACCTCCACGAATGGGACGAATCCGCGACCGTGGCTGCAGCATCAGGCACTACCCGACGCGGATGTCGAACAACTGCGTGCCCTGCATCGTCAAACGCTGGCGACGTCGCAACGAACGGAGCAACTCTGTCTCATGGCTGATGATGCGGCCCTGGTGGCGAATAAACTGCACGCCCGCATCTGTGATGTGGTGCTGCTACTTGTGCCCATCCTGCTGTTTACGAGCTGGGGCACTACATGGTCATGTGATGGAACTGCAACGCGAACTCAGCCCCCTGAAATTCGTTCAGGCAATCAACCCGCCATCAAGTGGCTTTCCCAGCGCACCGCGTTTCTGGATGATGAACGGCAGATGATGATCCAGATGCTTCACACACGTCTGCAACAGATCGCGCAGGGTGACGCGGCCAGCGATGTTATGGTGTCCTGCCCTTTCGAAATCCGCAGGCGATAAACGACGGAGCACACGAGCGAACTGACGACGCCCAACTTCGAAAAGTGTCAATGCGTCTTCAAGTGACTGCGCATCACAGTGAAGGCGCTGAACATAAGCCGACTCATCCGCAGAAAAGAAACGAGGCTCCTGCTCGGCGATGACGCGCTTCATGCGATCCATAAGGATCGCATCGCTGTCGGCCAGGTGAATCACCACCTCATGGATGGACCACGCACCTGGACCGAGTCGCGCATGCAGGTCCTGCTCTGACAAACCCTGTACCGCCCGCCGCAGAAGTGCTGCACGTTGTTCAAAGCGATCGATAACCGCTGCCAGATCGCTCACTGTTCACCTCACGGCATCTCGGTCCATCTGGCTTTTTCACATGTGCCTGATGATCGCGTCGCCGAATTCGCTGCACTTGATTTCGGTGGCATCGGTCATCAGGCGGGCGAAATCGTAGGTGACCGTCTTCGCGCTGATGGCCCCTTCCATGCCCTTGATAATCAGGTCAGCCGCTTCATCCCAGCCCAGGTGACGCAGCATCATCTCGCCCGAGAGGATGACCGAGCCGGGGTTGACCTTGTCCTGGCCGGCGTACTTGGGCGCGGTGCCGTGGGTGGCTTCGAAGATGGCGTGGCCGGAGTGGTAGTTGATGTTGCCACCCGGCGCGATGCCGATGCCGCCCACACAGGCCGCCAGGGCGTCGGAGATGTAGTCGCCGTTGAGGTTGAGCGTGGCGATCACATCGTACTCGGCCGGACGGGTGAGAATCTGCTGCAGGAACGCATCGGCGATCACGTCCTTGATGATGATCTCGCGGCCGTCCACCTTCAGCGTCATCCAAGGCCCGCCGTCGAGCAGTTCTGCCCCGTATTTTTCCTTCGCGAGCTGGTAACCCCAGTCACGGAAGGCGCCTTCCGTGAACTTCATGATGTTGCCCTTGTGCACCAGCGTCACGCTTTTGCGGTTGTGGCGAATGGCGTAGTCGATGGCCGCCCCAACCAGACGCTGAGTGCCTTCCTTTGACACAGGCTTGATGCCGAAGCCGGCCGTGTCGGGGAATCGCACCTTCTTGAAGCGGTCAGGGAAGGCGTCTGCCAGCAATTTTTTGAACTTTTCCGCGTCTTCCGTGCCATGCTGGAACTCGATGCCGGCGTAGATGTCCTCGGTGTTCTCGCGGAAGATGACCATGTCGACCAGCTCGGGCTGCTTGACAGGCGAGGGCACGCCGGTGAAGTAGCGGACCGGACGCAGGCACACATACAGGTCCAGGAGCTGTCGCAGGGCGACGTTGAGGGAGCGGATACCGCCGCCGACAGGCGTGGTGAGCGGACCCTTGATACCCACAAAGTAGGTCTTGAACGCCTCAATGGTCTCATCAGGCAGCCAGTTGCCGGTCTGATTGAACGCCTTTTCGCCTGCCAGGACTTCCTTCCAGGCGATGGCCCGCTGGCCCTGGTAAGCCTTTTCCACTGCCGCATCGAACACCCGCTGCGAGGCGGCCCAGATGTCCGGCCCCGTGCCGTCGCCTTCGATAAACGGGATGATGGGCTGGTTCGGGACCTCGAGCTTGCCGTTGACAAGACGGATGGGCTGACCGGCGACGGTGGTGGACATTGAGCAACTCCCTTCTGTGCTTGCTGATGCGTAGTCGTGCCATTATGGCAAATACAGCCGGAGCCTCAAGCTGAGTCCTCCAGGGAGGCAGCGGGCGGTGTCTGAAGGGAAACCGTGTCCTGTGGGTGGCCTTCGGCGGGAACTGTCGTCGCCAGGTGGAGCGATGGCGAGCAATAAGCGCTGTTGGGAACATCCTGACCGGCGATGTGACAACCGGGCTGCGGACCGGTACATTGCCCGACTTCGACGTTTTCGTCACGTTTGAGCTAGACAGCCCCCAGTAGGGATGAGTTTTCCATGGGTTACCGCGTGTGCAAGTTTGGCGGCAGTTCGCTGGCCGACGCCGCCCAGTTTCGCAAGGTTCAGGCGATCATTCAGGCCGATCCGCAACGCTGTTACGTCGTGCCCTCGGCCCCCGGCAAGCGGTCGAAAAAGGACCAGAAGATCACCGACCTGCTCTACCTGTGCCACGCGCACGTCCAGCAGTCGCTGCCCTTCGATGAGGTGTTCGCGGTCATCGCTGAGCGGTACACGACGATCGTACGTGAACTGGGGCTGAAGCTGGACATTGAGGCCCATCTGGAGGAGGCCAAGCGTGGCATCGCGGAGCGCGCCAACGGCGGCGCCACGGCCGATTTCGCCGCCAGCCGCGGTGAATACCTCAACGGCCTGATCCTGGCGGAACTGCTGGGCTATCAGTTCATCGATGCGGCAGAACTGATCCATTTCACCCCCCAGGGCCGGCTGGACGAAACGCGAACCTATGAAACCGTGGCGGCACGGCTCAAGGGCTGCCCCCGCGCGGTCATCCCCGGTTTCTACGGCTCGACTCATGACGGGCAGGTCATAACCTTCTCGCGCGGCGGATCCGACATCACCGGCGCGATCATCGCCCGCGGTGTCATGGCGGACATCTATGAGAACTGGACCGATGTATCGGGCCTGCTGATGGCAGATCCGTCGATCGTCGAAAACCCACGTACCATCGACGTCATCACCTACCGCGAGCTGCGCGAGCTGGCGTACATGGGCGCGACCGTGCTGCACGATGAGGCGATCTTCCCGGTGCGCAAGGTCGCCATCCCGGTGCAGATTCGCAACACCAATCAGCCCGAGCACCCCGGCACCATGATTGTGGGCGATGATTCACCCATCGCCCCCAGCGGCACGATCAGCGGCGTGGCCGGCCGACGCGATTTCACCGTCATCTTCGTGGAAAAGGCGATGATGAACTCGGAAATCGGCTTCGGTCGCCGCCTGCTCAGCGCCATCGAATCGCACGGCATCAGCTACGAGCATACGCCCAGCGGTATTGACACCATGAGTGTGGTGATGGCCAGCTCACAACTGGATGGCAAGCTGGATGATGTGCTGGCGTCAATCCGGGCGGAGTGCGCACCGGACAAGCTGGAAGTGGTGTCCAACATCGCGCTGATCGCGACGGTCGGCCGGGGCATGGCGCGGCGGCCGGGCGTGGCGGCCAGGTTGTTCACCGCGCTGGCGGAGGCGAACGTCAACATCCGCATGATTGACCAGGGTTCCAGCGAGCTGAACATCATCATCGGCGTCGAGGAGGCGGACTTCGAGCGGGCGGTACAGGCGATCTATCACGCTTTCGTGAACGGGTATTGATCGCAGGGGTTTGCCTCGTGACCGGTTCAGCCTGCGCCGATAGAATGCCGGTCATGCGCGACGATATCGATCAGATCATGGAGCGTGCCAGCCAGGTTCTGGCGGGCATGGACTATCTGGAGTGCGAGGCGTTGTGCGTGCAGGCGCTGGCACTCGCCCGGCAACGACGCGACTGGGATTATTACGCGCGCATTCTTTTGCCACTACAGGAGTCGCGTCGGCAGCGGCGCATCATCGCTGCCGCTGGTGTTGTGCGGCTGGGGACGAGCGAAACACCGCCGGATGCGGCAGCCTCGCTTCTGGAAAAGTTCGACAGTGGTTGCATCGTACTGACACATCCGCTCAACGCGCTCGACGCGGCTGCGCTGCAAACTGAAGCGAGAACCCGGCGGCGACACATCGAAGTGCTCTTCGCCGACAACCCGGCCAACGCGGCCACGTGGACACTGCGATCATTCAATGGCACGCAGGTGTCTCTGACGACGCCTGCGCCGCCAGCCGACTGGCGTGACCGATGGCTGACGCCTGATGAGCAGCGAACGATGGCTGCGCCGGTCGTGCTGCCGGGCACGCCGCAGGAGGAGATCGTCACTACGACGCCCACGACGCCAGCCGACTGGTTCCTGGTCGCGATGGAGGCACTGGGGGATGCGGCGCTGGCGCGGGTGGATGCGTCACTGGAGAGCGAAGCCCGATTGAAGGCACTGGAGACGTGCCTTGAAGCCGTGACCGATCACGAGATTCTGCACCAGCGATTGGCGGACACCGCCCGAACTATCCCGTCTTAACGATCACGACGACGTCTCTGTCCACCTCAGATTTCCGGAGCCATCCGTGACACACGAGCAACAGGCGACCGAACCGAGCCGACGCCGGCGTAGTGCGTGGCGCATGATCTTCCGCATCGCTCTGCTGTTTGTACTGCTCGTGGTGGGCGCGATCGGGCTGGTTATCTACCTCCTGCGCAGTGAGCCTGAGTACGTGACGCAACACCGCCTGATGATGGCTTCACGTTCACCCGAGGAGTTACGGCAACTGGCGGATGACGCGCATAAGCGATTCGCCACGCTGACGGAGTTCCAGTTCGATGCCGCGACGCAGCAGCGCATCGCATCGGGTGAGATCACGTTGCGACAGGCGCTGGAACAGACCATTGGCACCGAGCGCACCATCACACTGACACTGAATGAGATCAACGCGTGGCTGCGGACGGAGCTGCCACACCAGATTCGGGCCGCAGGACAGGAATGGCCGAAGGAGCTTTCCGACCCAGGGCTGGCCGTGGAAGGTGAAAACCTGGTGGTGTTCTGCCGGGCGGAGGTGGGCCATTTCAGTCAGATCATCAGCATCGTATTCACGCTGAAATTCGAGGACGATCAACCAGCGACGGTACGCGTGTTGCAGGCCCGCGGCGGACGGCTGCCGGTCCCGCGTAGCCTCATCGCGCAGGTCGGCGGCGAGAATCCCAACGACCGCATTAACGAATTCGTCCGCGCGTTCGACGGCCAGACGTTCGACCCCATCCTCGATTTCGTCTTCACCGATGACCTGCGACAGGCTCGCGTGGTGGACATGCAGGTCCACCACGATCGCATCGATTTCAGAGTGCGCATCGAACGTAAGGGCAAAAAGTGATACGACCGTCCACTCAGCCGGCAGTGATGCTGTCGGCCACGTGGGTGAGGGAACTGTTGATACGTTTCAGGTAGGCCAGGATGTCCAGATGCACGGCACTGGACTCATGGCTGAGCTTCGTGCCAGCGCTGAGCCGATAGAAATGCCGCTCGCGCAACTCACGTTCCAATCGGGTCAGATCTTCCTCGCGTCGTAACAGCTTTTCCGCAAGCGTTGGATCGCGTGTGGCAAAAGCGGTCTCGGCAATGATCATGTTCTGTATGACCCGCTGATAGAAATCCTGTAGTTCCCGCCAGCCCTCCGGTGAAAAGGCGATGCCCATGCGGATTTTCTTGAGCACTACCTCGGACAGGTTCCGGTCGATGATGTCTCCGATGGTTTCCAGCTCGTTCAGAAAGGTGAGCTGGCGCATCTGTTCGGCTGCTTCAGGCTGATCGCTTTCATGGTGTGCCAGATGCACGGTGAGATAGCGCTTGATTTCACGATCGAGCAGGTCCACCTGATTGTCGCGTTCGGCCACATCCAGGGCGAGTCTTTCATCGTTTTCACACAGGGCTTTCCACAGGTCAGTCAGCATGCCGCGCACGATTTCGGAAACCCGCATGATCTCGCGCATGGACTGGCCCAGCGCGAGGGTGAACCCTTCGACGGGGATGTTGATGTAGCGCGGCCCGGGACGTTCCGCTGCGGCACCGGGCGGTTCGGGCACGAGACGGATCAGCAGGTGCGAAAGCGGTTTTACAAGTGGGCAGAACACCAGCGCGATCACGATGTTGATGGCTGTGTTGGCATACGCGATACGGTGCGTCAGTGTGCCGGGCACTTGGTCCAGCAGCGGGATGAGCAGGTCGGCCAACGCGAGGACAGCGATGCCGATGGATCCCTTGGCCAGCAGGTTGCCGATCGCCAGACGCCGCGAGTCGATCTGCGACCATCCAAAAAGCAGCGTTGTCAGGGCGACTCCGACGTTGACGCCGACGACAGCCGCCAGCCCCAGCCTCAGATTGATGGCGTCCGCGCCCGCCAGGCCGATCGTCAGACCGATCGTCGCGGTGCTGGATTGCAGCAGGATCGCCATGAACGCCGCGATGGTCGCCATGAACCAGGGGTGACGGCTGGCGATGCTAAGCAGACTGATCAGGTCACCGTCGGGATGCACCGCACCGACTTCGTTTCGGATGACGAGGATGCCCAGCAGGATCAACCCCAATCCCAAGAGCGTCTGCCCGATACCGCGCGTACGTGGTTGCTGCGTGAACTGATAGAGCAGTACCCCCAGGGCCAGTGGCATTGCCCACAACGCCTCGATGCGCAACGCGATCAGCAACACCATCGCCGTCAGTCCGACGTTCGCACCGAGCATGAGTGCGAGCATGGTGGGCACGGACAATCGCCCTGCCCGGACGGTCTGGACGGCCAGCAGCGACATACTGGTGCTCGAGGGGGAAACGACGCTTGCGCCAAGCCCCAGGAGAAACGCCCGCAGCGGCCCCTCATTCAGGCGCTGCATCGCAGCGTTCAGACGCGGGCCGAACATGCGATCCAGCCCCTTACGCAGAGCACGTGCGCCGTTGAGGATCAGCGCCACGCCACCGGCGATCAGGAGCAAAACGGGCAATTCGTCCACACAGCGGCTCCCGCTAACCACCATAGGGCGGAAAGCGGTGATTATCCTGCCCTTCCAGCGCAATTGCCACAGTGCGACGTAGCGTGGTTAATGGCGGAAGTGACGTGTTCCTGTGAAGATGAGGCTGACATTCGCCTCGTTGCAGGCGGCAATGGTTTCATCGTCCCGTTTGGAGCCACCCGGCTGAACGATCGTCTTCACCCCGGCGGCGATGAGCACATCGGGGCCATCCCGGAACGGGAAGAAGGCATCTGACCCGACGGTGGCGCCCTTCGCCCGGTCGCCCGCCTTTTCGACAGCGATGCGGCAGCTCGCCACCCGGTCCATCTGACCGGCCCCGGCCCCGACCAGCATCCCATCGCGCACGAGACAGACGGCGTTGGACTTGAGGTGTTTGACCGCAATCATCGCCAGCCGCATGTCGAGGACATCCGCTTCGGAAGGCTGCGGACCGGCCACGTGTTGCCACCGCTCCGGTGCGATCGCCGCAAGGTCGCGCTGCTGCACAAGCAGGCCGCCGGTGATGCGTTTGATGTCATGCTCGCGCATGTCCCGATCGGCGGGCGCGGGCAGCGGCCCCACTTTCAGCAGCCGCACGTTCTTCCATCGTTCGCGCAGCAGTTCCAGGGCCGGTCCATCAAAGTCGGGCGCGACGATGACCTCCAGGAACTTCTGTCCCTCAACGATGCGCTGAGCCGCTTCGAGCGTGACGTTGCGGTTGAACGCGACGATACCGCCGAACGCCGCCAGCGGGTCGCCGTTGTAGGCCTTATCGAACGCCTCGGCCACGTCATCGGCGACGGCGAAGCCGCACGGGTTGGCGTGCTTGATCACCGCCACGGCCGCCATCTCGTCCGCGGCGATTTCCTTCACCAGTTCCAGCGCGCCGTTGGCGTCGTACAGGTTGTTGAAACTCAGCTCCTTGCCGTGCAACTGCTCGGCCCGCGCCAGCGAGGGCTCCTGCGATTCAGGATCCACGTACAGCGCCCCTTCCTGGTGCGGGTTCTCGCCGTAACGCAGAAGGGTCTGGCGGTGCATACGCAGGATCAGCGTCTGAGGGAAGCGCGTGGGGACGCGGCTGCACAGCCATTCGGCGATGCTGGTGTCGTAGGCAGCCGTGCGCGCGAAAGCTGCCGCCGCCAGATCACGTCGCAGCGAAAGGGTCGTCGCCCCACCGTTGAGGTCCATTTCGTTCACCACGCGGTCGTATTGCGAGGGATCACTCACGACCGTGACGAATGCATGGTTCTTGGCGGCGCTGCGCAGCATGCTCGGCCCGCCAATGTCGATCTGCTCGATTGCCTCCGCTTCACGCACTTCCGGCTGGGCGATCGTCTCCTCGAAGGGATAGAGATTCACGCACAGCAGGTCGATCGGCTGGATGCCGTGCTCCGTCATGGCTTCGACGTGCTCGGGATTGTCGCGCAGGGCGAGCAGCGCCCCGTGGACACGAGGGTGCAGCGTCTTGACCCGGCCGTCCATCATCTCCGGGAAGCCCGTAACCTGATCGATGGGGGTGACATTGATACCCGCTTCAACGAGTGCCCGGGCAGTGCCACCGGTGGAAATAATCTGCACCCCGTGGCTGACCAGCCGTCGGGCGAACGCGATCAGATCAGTCTTGTCACTAACAGAGATGAGGGCTCGTTTGATGGTTACCAGGTCGGGCATAATAGGGTTTGACAAATCGCTTGGTTGAGAATGAAAGCCCGGGGACGCGTGGTCCCCGGGGGCCGGTTCATCGCAGATTTACCCCCGCCGGACGGAGGTGGATCACATCCGATCCAGCCGCTGCATCTGGCCGTCCACCGTCACCAGCACGAGGTTGCCGGTTTCACGATCGACCAGCACCGTCTTGAGCGGCCGCGTCGGCACCTGCTTGAGCGTCTCGCCCGTCGCGGCATCCACCATGCGCAGCGCGTTACCCATGTTCAGCAGGAGCTGGTCGCCGTACAGATGAACGACCTGCGCCCGTTCGGGCAGGCGCCACACCTCATGGCCTTCGCCGGCATGGATTGCCACGATGCCGCGTCCGGTCAGTGGCTGGATCACGTACTCGCCCACCACAACGGGCGATTCACGCAGAGGCTGAACGTCTCGATACTTCCAGCGGTCCGAACCGTCACGGCGGTCCAGAGCGTAGAGCGTCTGGTCCCGACTGGCCAGATAAATCGCTGAGGCAACCGCCGGTGCCGCATCCACAGGGGCGAACGTGCGGCCCTTCCACAGCACATCGCCCGTCGCCGCATCCAACATCACATAAATGCCCGATGCATCAACCGCGAACACCATCGACCCGCTCAGCGCCGGCGCGATGCGGACTTCCGCGGGCAACTGATACTCCCAATGGGCGAAGCCCGAAATCAGACTGTGAGCGAATACCCGCCCGTTGCCACCGCCGAAAATGGCGAAATCATTGTAGATCGCCGGGGCGTGCGACACGGGATAATCCAGGTTCGTCACATAGAGCAGCGCCCCATCCATCGCACGGTAGGAGAACATGCGGCGGTTGCTGTTGATGAGCACACGATCGTCATCGGCCACGCCGCGCGTCAGACGCATTGGGGGGTAAAGGATCTCAAGTTCGGTACCCACCGGTTTGCGCCACACAGTTGAGCCATCGCGGAAGCTGATGGCAGTCAGCAGGTTGTGAGGCCGTTCAACCGTGAGGACCAGGTCACCCGCCAGCACGGCGTGTTCGATGGTCTCGCCACGGCCCAGCGGCAGCATCTTGGGCCATTGCGCGCTGAACCCCAGCGCCCGGGCATCCAGCGGATCGATCGGCACGCGGATGCCGCTTTCGGTCTTGCCGGTGAATCGCAGGAAACCGTCCGTTCCGCAACCGGTGAGGCTGAGCAACAGCGTGGCCAGCACCGCCGCCATGCCCGTGATACGTCCAGGACGGGTCCGCGCTGCGGCACGATCGTTCACGCCTGCCGCCGATCGCTCTGCCAGCACCAGCTTATTCATCGTCGACTCCGTGCTATGGAAGAAGAGGAAGTTCCCGGCGAAAGCGCCGCATGTCGTGCCCGGTGCAGCCGGGCGTTGCCGACCACACGGCAGAAGTCCCCAAGTATCGACACCGCACGCTTTTCGGTCAAGCGACCCCCGGTGGGTGTGCGATTCGATTCAACGTCCACATGACGATGCACAACAGTGGGACAACCGTCCCGCCTGTCGTTTCGTCATGGTGGGACAGGCGTCTTGCCTGTCATTTCGCCGAAAGCGAAAGCACTCTCCCCCACGCCCCCGTATCACCGAGTGTTCAGCACCGCCAGGCTCACGTAGCGTTCCTTCGTCACCCGGCTTTCGAATTCGTGCCAGAATTTGTTCAGGATGGTGCGCACCGCCCAGTTCGCCCCGTCCGCCAGGCCGCAGATGGTCGTGCCGGGCATCGCGCCGATCGAACCGGCAATCTCCAGCAGCAGGTCCAGATCCTTGGTTGTACCGTCGCCCGCCTCGATGCGTTTGAGGATGCGATACATCCAGTTCGTACCCTCGCGGCAGGGCGTACACTGGCCGCACGACTCATGCGAGAAAAACCTCGCAATGTTGCGAGCCACCGCCACCATGTCGGTGTCCTCGTCCATCACGATAACCCCCGCGGTGCCCAGCCCGAGGCAGTTATGCTTCTTGCCGACATCGAAGTCGAGCATGGCGTCGTATTCATCCGGCCCCAGCACCCCCATGGAGATACCGCCGGGAATCGCCGCCTTATACTTCTTCCCATGGCGCATGCCCTGGCAGTGCTGCTCGATGAGGGTGGACATCTTCACGCCCAACTCTTCCTCGTACACACCGGGGCGATTGACGTGGCCTGAGATGCCGAACAGCTTGGGGCCGTAGCTGGCAGGTACGGTCGGGGGCGCGCCTTCCGGCCGGGGCGTCCCCATCGACTTGAACCAGTCCGCCCCACGCTCCAGGATGAACGGCACTGTCGCCAGCGTCTCGACGTTGTTGATGATCGTCGGCCGGGCGAATGCCCCCGCCACAGCGGGGAACGGCGGCTTGATGCGGGGCCAGCCGCGTTTGCCCTCCAGCGATTCGAGCAGGGCCGTCTCCTCACCACAGATATACGCCCCCGCCCCGCGATGCACGTAGCAATGGACATCGCGACCGTTGATCTGTCCCAGCCGCGACCCTGGGCCAAAGATTTTGTGCTCGTAAGCTTCGCGCAGGGCCTTTTCCAGCACGTGCCGCTGATGGTGATACTCACCACGGATGTAGATGTAGGCTGTATCCAGCCGGCAGGCGTGCATGCAGATCGCAATACCTTCCAGCAGGAGGTGCGGGTCATACTCGATGATGACCCGGTCCTTGAACGTGCCCGGCTCTGATTCGTCAGCATTGACCGCGAGGAACCGCCGGCCGCCATCCTCCGGTGGCAGGAAGCTCCACTTCATCCCCGCCGGGAACCCCGCGCCGCCCCGGCCGCGCAGCTCACTTGCCTTCACCACCTCGATCACCGCCTTGGGATCCATCGCCAGCGCCTGGTCCAGCGCGGCGTAGCCCCCCGTGGCGACATACTGCTCGTATGGCACCAACTTGCGGTCAGCGAAATCCCCCCACGGCGGCGTCGGAATGCGTTTCAAAAGTACTGGTTCAGCTAGCGCCATAGTTCATTCTCAAAGGCAAACCCGGCAGCGGCTTATCGCTCCTCAGGATTGTTCGCGTCCCGGATCTCGATCTCCTCAATCGTCGTGCGGCGAAGGATGGTCGTCGGCCCCACCCGCTTTTCCTCCACCGTACGCTTCACTTCCTTGCGATTCGTCTTTGCGGGATGGATCGTGTGATGAATCATCAGGCCGGCGTTGCGACAAAGCTTTTCAAACCAGCCCATATCAGAATCCTCATCACCCCCCTCGCTACGTGCAACGCCCCCACGATCCGCTCACTCCAGCGAATCCAGCACGCGATCAAGGTTCTCCACTGTGAGGTTTTCGTGCAGCTTCTCGTTGATCAACGCGCAGGGTGCGGTGCCGCACGACCCGAGGCACTCCACGTTCATCAATGTGAACCTGCCATCGTCCGTCGTCTGGCCCGGCCCGATGCCCAGCTTGCGCTGCACCGCCTCCACGAGCTGACGATTGCCCAGCAGTTCGCAACTGAGCGACTGGCAGATCCAGATGACGTACCTGCCTTTGGGCTTGAGCCAGAACTCTTCGTAGAAGGTGGCGGTGTCGAGCACCCGCGAGGCGGGCAACTGCAGAAACTCAGCCGCTTCCTCGATCGCCTGATATGGCAGCCAGCCGTGCTCCTCCTGCAGGGCGTGGAGCACGGGCAGCGTCGCCGCCTGCCGCGTGGGGAAGCGAGGGATCACCTCCTGTTCGAGCTTCGCTTTGAGCGCCTCGCTCAGGTAAGGTTCCTCCCGCCGGTCAATCTGCATCGTGGCGGAATTTTTCGTAATCCAGGCCATGGCGTTTCAATCCAGGGTCGAACATCCCGGGGTCATCGGCCTTACGTCACTTTTCGCAACGTTCAGCGTTTGACCATGAACGTCCGACGATAACTCACCGGTCCAGTTCTGCGGCGATGATATTGAGGCTTCCCAGCACCGCGACCACGTCGGCCAGCAGGTGTCCTTCGATCAGGCGCGGGAACACCTGATAATTGATGAACGAAGGCGGCCGGCACCGGGCACGCCAGGCACGCGGCCCGCCATCCCCCACAATGTAGAAGCCCAACTCACCGTTGGCGGTTTCGTTCTTGTCGTACACCTCCGCCACCGGCGCTTTCCAGCCGCGATTGGTCATCACGATCTCAAAGTGCTGGATCAGCCCTTCGATCGAGCCGTACACCGCGCTCTTGCTGGGCAGTCGCACCTTGGCATCGGGGAACGCATCGATGGGGCCGGGCGGGATGTTGTCGATAAGCTGTTCGATGATGTGTATCGACTGCCGCATCTCCTCGACGCGGACAAGGTATCGGCTCAGCACGTCGCCGCCCGTCGCGATCGGCACCTTGAACTGCACCGCCGGGGCACCGCGCTGATCCCAGTTGTCGGCGTAACACAGATAAGGCTCATCCTTGCGGATGTCGCGCTTCACCCCCGACGCCCGCGCCAGCGGTCCCGACAGCGACCAGGCGATCGCCTCGTCATGGCTGATCACGCCCACACCCGTCGTGCGGTCACGGAAGATGCGGTTCTTGTTCAACAGCGCGACAATGTCGTCGATCGCGGGCGGAAGCTGTTCACGGATGAACGTCTTGACCATCCGCTTGAAAAGCTCCTCGTCCGCCAGGTCACGCATCGCCCCGCCCACACGCGTCCAGTCCGGGTGGAAGCGCTGACCCGAAACATACTCGATGATGTCGTAGATGCGCTCGCGTTCGTTGAAGCCGTAGAGGAACCCGGTCAACGCCCCCAGGTCCATCGCGGCCGTCCCCACGCACAGCAGGTGATCCTGGATGCGTGCCAGTTCGGCAAGAATGGTCCGCAGCACCTTGCAGCGCGGCGTGATGTCGATGCCGAACAGTGTCTCCACCGCCGTGTGCCAACAGATGTCGTTGGCGATCGGGGAGATGTAGTTCATGCGGCTGGTGATCGTGACGTACTGGTTGTAGTCCAGATGCTCGCCCAGCTTTTCGAAGCCGGAGTGCAGGTAGCCGATGTGCGGCACCGCGCGGACAACACGTTCACCGTCCAGTTCCAGCACGAGGCGCAGCGTGGTGTGCGTGGCGGGGTGCTGCGGGCCGAAGTTCAGTGTCCAGCGATCGGTGCCCGCGGGGCGATCCTGCAGGTACGGCGTCGTTTCGACGTCCACATCGAATGGTTTAAGGTCGTATGCCATCGCCGGGCAATTGTAGTCACGCCCCGCCGCAACGCCAGTTCACCGCCAGAAGCAGGAATTTCCCCAAACGCGACCCGCATCTGATGGTCGAACAGACGTTCGGTCTATCCCAACAATCCCCCATCACGCCCGCTTGCCAACCCCAATCGGGGCCTGGCGCGGCATCCCCGGCAGACGGGGGTAACTGCGTGGTGTGGGCCGTTCCTTGCTCACCCGCACCACCACCGTGCGATACTCGAACTCCGGCGGGTAGGCATCGAATACGTGCAGGGCGCCGCCCCCCAGCACATCCAGCGCATCGCTCGCCACGGCCAGCTCCTCCTCGACGCTCGGCCCCTTCATCGCCAGCAGCCAGCCGCCCACCTTCACCAGCGGCAGCGTGTACTCCAGCAGCTCCGCCATCGGTCCCACCGCGCGGCAGACCGCCACGTCATACCGTTGCCGATGGGCGGAATCCTGCCCCAGTGTCTCGGCCCGTCCCTGGAGCACCCGGGTGTTAGGCAGCGGCAGTTCATCGATGCACGATCGCAGGAAGCGCACCTTCTTACCCGTCGCTTCCAGCAGCGTCACCTGAAGGTCGGGCCTGCAAATGGCGATGGGAATCCCCGGCAGCCCCCCGCCGCTGCCCACATCGATTACAGTCCCCCCCTCAGCCAGCTCCTCCAGTCCGGGCAGGATGGTCAGGCTGTCGATGATGTGCCGTCGCCAGGCGGCGTCCGGTTCGCGGATGGCGGTCAGGTTGAACTGCCGGTTTGCCTCCAGCAGCATCGTCAGGTACCGCGCCAGCCGTTCCAGCAGTTCCGCCGGCACCTCCATGCCCAGAGCCTGCAAATCGGTTTGCACAAAATCGGGAATCGACATCTTGCGCCAATCAGTAGGGATACGAGTTTAAGCAAAATTCATGCCACGACAGCAACAATCCTGCGCGCCGTGTTCCGGCCGGACTCTTCGCCTGCCGGGCGGAAGTTGTCCTAAAGGATACGGTCAAACGCGGATCGTGCGGGTGCCTGCAGAAAACACGTGCATAAAATGATGTGTGAGCTGGTCCGGACGCGCCGGTGTGTCGATTGGCGGGGGCTGGACAGGAAGTTGGGCATGACCTGACCCGCCATCGCCGTTAGAATCGACTCATTCATGGTTGCGGATGCCCGCACCGGCAAGTGAAAACAGGGAGTGTATCGCCATTGGAGTTGACCATCAGCCTACCGCACGGCGATGAGCGTCTGGCCATCACCGGCACGGCCGAGCGGAACCTGAAAATCGTACGCGAGACGATGGATGTGAATCTGTCGGCCCGCAACGGCGCGCTTCGCATCAGCGGTGAATCAGAGGCGGTGGGACGGGCCGCATACGTGTTCGAGCAACTGGGCGAAGCCGCCCGCAAGGGTCGGGTCATGAGTCGCCAGGAGCTTCTGGACCTAATCGCCAGCAGCGCGTACCGAACTCGACCGGGGCAGTCACCCGGTAGGAGCGATGTTGGCGTGCGCGCCGAGGGGCTGGAGGTCTATCTGGCCAGCCGGCGGGTCAAGCCCATGACCGACGGGCAACGGGCTTACCTCGACGCGATCTTCTCCCACGACCTGACAATCTGCTGCGGCCCGGCGGGGACGGGCAAGACCTACCTCGCCGTCGCGGCCGCTGTCCATCTGCTCAAGCGCGGTGCGGTCCGCAAGATCGTACTGGTTCGGCCGGCCGTCGAGGCGGGCGAAAAGCTCGGGTTCCTTCCCGGCACCATGCAGGAAAAGGTGAACCCGTACCTGCGGCCGCTCTTCGACGCTCTTCACGACATGATGGAGTTCGATCAGATTCAGCGGTTTGTCGCCGCCGACCTGATCGAGGTGATCCCGCTGGCGTTTATGCGGGGGCGGACCCTCAATGACGCTGTCGTTATTCTGGATGAGGCGCAGAACACCACCAGGTCGCAGATGCTCATGTTCCTGACGCGACTGGGCCACGGCAGCAAGATGGTGGTGACCGGCGACACCTCGCAGATCGACCTGGAGGACCCGCGTGAATCAGGGCTGGTCGATGCGACCCGTCGACTGGCGCGGGTCAAGGGCGTGGCGATCACCGCGCTGTCCCAACCGGACATTGTGCGGCACCACCTGGTGCAGCGAATTGTCGAGGCGTACGGCGACCAGGATCGCCGCCGCACGCAACAACTGGATTTCAAGTCACTTACAGCACAACAGGAGCCGGGCCAGACTCCAGCCGATATGAAGGAAGCCCCGACATGGCCCGTTTCGGAGCCGGATGCCCGGATAAGCTGATTCCATGGCGATTGTGAAGAACATCTCCGCCCGGCGGCGTGAAGTCCGCCGTAGTGTCCCCCGCCCCACACGGTTAGCGGGCATGGACCGAGGCCAACTGGCCTGGGCGGCGCTGTACGTGGGCATCTTCACCCTGCTGGGCGGGCTGATCGCGATCAGTGGCCAGAGTGAACCGCCCTTCCGCGAGGGACAGGTCCTCAGCCAGTCGATCCTGGCGCGTGTGGCCTTCCAGGCGCCGGACGCCAGCAAGACCGCCGAGGAACGCCGCCGCGCCTTCGACAACGAACCGGCCGTCTACGATTTCAACGAAGCCTACTTCACCGAGCTGGAGGGTCAGTTCGATTCGCTGGTGCAGCTTGCAGGCGACACCAGCATCCGCAACACCGAGGACCTGCCGCCCCAAGCGCTGACGACCCTGCGCCAATTCCTTGACGCGGATGGCAAACCCACGGCCCAGTGGCGGGCGCTGGTGCAGGAGTTCCTCTACGGCCGGCCAGACGACATTTCCAAGGGATTGGCAGGCGTGCCCATCCTTTCGCCCGAACGCTTCGAGGCTGAACAGCGCGGCGTCAACGTCATCCGCATCCGCTTCAAGGGGTTGGAGGACGATCGCTACCGCAACCGTTGGGTCAATCTCAACGATCGGGTGGAGCTGGAACAGCGTGTCCGCAATCTTGCGATCAAGTTCCCGCGTGAGCTGCAGGATGCGGTCGTCAATATCGTGATGCGCGACCCCAAGCCCACGTACATCTATAACGAAGCGGAGACCAACCGTCGCCGCCATGCCGCGCGTGAAGCTGTTCCCGAGCGAACAACCGACTACAACGTCAGTGACGAGGTCATCCCGGCGGGTACTGAGCTGCAGCGTCAGAACATTGACCTGATCCGCCTGGAGCATGAGGCCTGGTTCAAGAGCCTCAGCACGACCGAGGTGGTGGCGATGCGCACGGGCCAGTTCGGATTCGTGCTGCTCTTGGGCATCGCGATGTGGATGTACATCGCGTCGTTCAACCAGCGTGTGATGCGCAACCCGATGCGTGGCTTCGCGATCACGGCGTTGCTGCTGTTGTGTCAGGCCGGTGCGGTCGGCGCGACGCAGTTCAGCCCGACGCTGCTGTATGGGTCGGCCACGTTCCCGACACTGCTGGCGGTGACCGTGCTGGCGATCGCCTACGACCAGCGGTTTGCTCTGGCCATGGGCGCGGTGCTCGTCCTGCTGGTCATGTTCAGCCTCAGCGTGTCGGTTGGTTTTGGCATGATGCTGCTGACCGGGCTGGCCGTGGCACTGGTGCAATTGGGTGAGGTTCGAACCCGCTCCAAGCTCGTCAAGGTTGGCGCGCTTACCGGCATTGCGATGGCGGCCGCCGCTTTCATCATTTCACTGGCTGAGCGTCCCGTGGGGCTGCCCGGCGAGTGGTATCGCATCACCATCGACGCCCTCGTCGTCCTCGTGACCGCCCTGATCGTGGGCATGTTCGTGCAGGGCATCCTGCCCATCATCGAGCGGGTCTTCCGTGTGACGACCGCGATGACGCTTCGCGAACTCAACGACGCCTCGCACCCGCTGCTGCAGCGACTGGCGCAGAGCGCCCCGGGCACGTATCAGCACTCGCTGCGTCTGGCAGACATCACCGAAGCCGCCGCCGAGGCAATTGGCGCCAACGGCCTGCTCTGCCGTGTCGGCGCGATGTACCACGACATCGGGAAAATGAATAAACCGATGTACTTCATCGAGAACCAGGGCGGCGGCCCCAACCGACACGCCAAGCTTTCCCCGGCAATGAGCGTGCTCATCATCGTCGGCCACGTGAAGGACGGTATCGAGATG
Source organism: uncultured Phycisphaeraceae bacterium (assembly GCA_937988825.1). Lineage (GTDB taxonomy): Bacteria > Planctomycetota > Phycisphaerae > Phycisphaerales > Phycisphaeraceae > CALKHT01. The sequence goes on along the minus strand of CALKHT010000050.1, from coordinate 31,608 downwards.
GCACGCGAGTACGGCCTGCCGCCGGTGCTGCGTCACTTCATCGAGTCGCATCACGGCACGACACTGGTGGAGTATTTCTACAACGCCGCCCGTCAGCAGCGCGAGGCGGAAGACCTGCCCGCCCCCACAGAGTTCGAGTTCCGTTATCCCGGTCCCAAGCCGCAGACCAAGGAGGCAGCAATCCTCATGCTCGGCGACGGCGTCGAAAGCGCCTGCCGCACGCTGAGCGACCCGACGCCCGCCCGACTCGAACAGCTCGTCCACAAGATGGCGCAGAAGCGGTTGATGGACGGCCAGTTCGACGAGTGCAACCTCACCCTCGCGGAACTGCACAAGATCGAACAGGCGATCACCAAGACGCTGTGCGCCGTGTACCACGGCCGCATCGCCTACCCCTCCGCGGACCGCTCCACCACCCCCGCCGACCAGCAGCAACAGCAGCCACAACCCGTTGCAGCCGGTGATGCGACCCAGTCCCCCGCCCCTCGCGCCGCATCCTCCTGATAAGCTTGTTCAGAGCAGTATCCTCCGTTGCACCATCGCCCCGCCAACCCCGCGCGCATGTAATTTCAGTTTAGGGCTTCATTTCCGTCGCCTCATGGGCGAGAATGCAGCCTTGGGATCCTCTGTGCGACCGTTGTGACATTCGATGCCGCCTCCGGCGAATGTTTCCATTTCGTTCCGATCGCACACATTTTTTGTAACGACCGACATCCGCGGGTGAAGTACCAGTGGACATGCACACACCGGGCCATCTCATGACTGATGTGCGTGAACAGGAACGGACGAAGCGGTTCACCGCCGAATGGCTCAAGGCTCAGAACACTGTTCTGGCCTTCATCCACGCCTCGATCCACAACTATCACGACGCGGAGGATGTGTTCCAGTCGGTGGGTCAGGCCGCGGCTGAACACTTCGACGATTTCGATTCATCACGCTGCTTCACTGCCTGGGTGCTGGGCATCGCACGCAACCATGTGCTGCGCTACTTTCGCCAGCGTCATCGCGACCGCCACATCTTCAGCGATCAGGCGATGGATGCTATCGCCCAGGCACACGCCGACGTCGCCCCGGAAACGGATGTTCGCTTCGAGGCACTGCGGCAGTGCATGCGTCACATCGGCTCCCGGGCATCCGCCATCGTCGACATGCGCTACCGACACGCCATGTCCCCCGCCCAGATTGGGCAGACGCTGGGGCTGACCGCGGTGAACGTTCGCGTGCTGCTGCACCGCGTGCGACAACAACTGGCTGAGTGTGTGGAGCGCCGCATGGCGCAGGGAGGTGAATTGTGAAGCCGCCCTTCGCGCTGATCGACGCCTACCTGGATGGGGACATCACGCCCGAAGCGCTCGCAGAGCTGGAAGCGTGGGTGCTGGCATCGCCCGAACATGCTCGCATCTTCGCCCGTCGCTGCGTGTTGCATGGCAACCTCATTCGTGCCACACACATGACCGAGTTGCAGCGCTACCTGCACATCACCGGCATCAGCGGGCTCGAGGACAATGAGGAAGAATCGCCAGGTTCGCCGCACATGTGGCAGAGCCTCCTGGAACTGGAGGCTGCGACACCCGCAGAGAACCTGGTGGAGCTGAGTGCTGATGCTTTCGATCGGCCTCGAGCCCCCGGCGTACCGCGGCCGGCCGCGCCAATTCCAACGCCTCCGGTTGACGACGACCGGCCGCGGATGCTGGTGAACCTGGGCGGATTTCAGGTCTATCGCAGCACAACCGGTGGTGGCCTCACGGTGCGACGACTGCTGCGGATCGCGGCAGTAGTGCTGCTGGCTGTCTTCGCCGGCTGGATGTATCTGTCGCAGCAGCCTTCGGCTCCACCTACGACCACGGCTTCTTCGGATCGCAACCCTGCAATCATCACACGCACGTTCAACGAGCGGTGGCAGGGTGAGCACACCGCTCCTGCCGATGGTCGCACACTGCGGCCGGGCGAGATCTATCACCTGATCCGCGGATTCATCGCGATCCGCATGCCCAGCAACGCTGAAGCGGTGCTCGCCGCCCCGGCCCGATTCGAAGTTCTCGATGACAACAGGCTGCGCTTGCTGGAAGGCCGGCTGACCGCCGAGGTGCCACCCGCCGCCCGGTACTTCACCGTCGAAACACCCACCGCGCGGATCGTCGACTATGGCACCGAGTTCAACGTCGATGTAAGCGGCACGGGCATGAGTATCGCCTCGGTACTGACCGGGAAGGTTCAACTTTTTGAGCGGCCGCGCGATCATTCCCCCGGCGTGGCTGCCAAGGTGGTGGAGCTGGTCGCGGGCTGGGCGGGGCAGGTGGATGCCACCGGTCGGCTGGATGAACAGGTCCGACCCGTACCGGTAAAAGGTATCTCCCTGCGCGAGGAACTGGAGGCACGTGAGCAGGCACAACGGGGCTCGCGCTATCACCAGTGGCTCGTGCACTCCATCAATATGCGGCGTGACCCGGATCTGGTGCTCTATTACACGTTCGATCATGGTCCTCAGGCCACGCCACTGGTCATCAACGAGGCGATCGCCACCTATGGAAAACTGAATGGACAACTGGGCGATCCGCGCAGCGATGTCTACGCCCCCACCTGGCGCACGGGGCGTTGGCCACAGACGCAGGCACTGGAGTTCAGCGTCGAATCCGACTTCCGCGTGGCGGGCATCATGGTGCCGCACGATCCCCTGCTGGACATCGATGAAGCCATCACCGTGGCGGTCTGGTTCCGAACTGATCGACCCAGCGGGGGCGGCACCGTGGTCAGCAAGCGCGACAGCCCATTGCGCGACATGAACTATCAGTTCTCGATCTTCGCGGAAGAACATGCGATGGGTCCCCACCTGCAGTGGGGCGCCGGCTGGGAGTCCTCCAGCGATGTGCCCGGCAAGTTTGTCTACGCCCGCCTGCCGGAAAAGCTGGAGGGTGCCTGGCGGCTGGCGGTGGTTACGGTCGAAGGTAACACGGCGCGGTTCTATCTCGATGGATTACTGCTTGATGAAGTCGTTACGCCATCGGTCATGACGCCCTGTCAGGGTGACCTTCTGATCGGCACCGATCCGCTTCTGTGGGTGGACCATCAGATCGCCCGCGCCGGTTTCTGGGGCGCGATGGATGAACTGGCAATTTTCCGCCGCGTGCTCAGCGACGCGGAGATACGTGCCATGTATGAGGCAGGCAGGCCGCGATGACATCGTGAACAAATCTCTCAACCAACCGAAAGGAGGATTCGCATGTTGGTACGGGCAATGTTGACCGCGGGCATGGCGACGCTTGGGGCTGCGACGATGAGTCAGGCCGCCGTGAAGGCCGTTTGGTATGAAGCGGAGACGCAGACGTATCACGCCTATCTGCTCATTCAGACGCCAGGTGACGCCAACTGGTTCCAGGACGCCTATGACGACGCGGGAACACACTTCTACAAGGGCGCCATTCAGGGGCACATGGCAACGATCCGCTCGGCCCAGGAAAACACGATCGCCGGAAGCGTGCAGTATCAGGTGGTCGGTGGCCAGGGCCTGGCGTGGATCGGCGCAACGGATGACCCCTTCTTCGGTGCGCCGGGCGAAGGTCAATGGGTCTGGTTGGGCGACAGTACCAACGGTGGTACGCCCGACGTGTTCTGGGACAACGGCCCGGTCGGCGGCAAGTACAACGCATGGAACCCCGGTGAACCCAACAACACCGATAACCATGAACATTATGGTGACATGGCCGGCCCGGCCAACGGCTCCCGACCGCTGCTGTGGAACGACAATCCAATGGACACCAATCGCGGTGAATACATCCTCGAATACGACATCCCACTGGCAGACTTCGGGCAGGAGTTCAACGGCCGACGATACGAGGCGATCTATGTCCAGCCGGGCGTGACCTGGCAGCAGGCCCGCGACATGGCGCAGTCGATGGTCGCGCCGACGGGCTACAAACAGGGCGATCTCGTGCAGATCAAAACGCCCGAACTGCTGGCCTTCATCATGAACAACCTGCTGAACCCTGAAGGTGGGTTCGGTGTGCAGGACGCGTGGATCGGCGCAACCGATGTCGATGAGGAAGGCCGATGGCGCTGGCTGGATGGCACACTCTTTTGGGATAACGGCACCCCGGTCGGTTTTGCGAACTGGCAGGATGGTGAGCCCAACAACTCCGGTGCGACCGGTGAGCAATACGCCGTCATCAACGCCACCACGGGTCTGTGGGTCGACCTCAACGAATCGGGCGTTCGCAACGCGTTCATCGTCGAATGGATTCCACTGCCCGAGCCGGCGTCGCTGATGCTTGTTGCGACGGGTGGCATCCTGCTGCTGCGGCGTCGAAGCTAACGATTCACTCTGTCAGAACCTTCATCTCCCGTGCGCCATAGCGGAGACAAAGTCATCTCAGCCGAAGGAGGTCCGCATGAACGCCGTATCGAAACTGGGATCGGTTTTTCTCGCTGGAACACTTCTCGCCACAGGGACTGTCTCAGCCGCCGTCATTCAGATCGATTTGAATTACAACTTCAATGGCATTGTTCACGCTGGTGAAGGGCTCGATCCTGACTCTCCGACAGGCTATCGTTCCATCTCGGATCGTGGTCTGGACTTTAGCGCTGGCGTACCGAACCACCCGGTGTTGAACAAGTACAAGTTTGTCACGCAGGGGCACACGCTCGATATTGTTCACCTGGGCAATCGGGATACTGTTGACTCAGGAAATCATTTTTTTGATCCCGATGTCAATGGCGACGACTGGGGAATCAAGCCCGATTGGCTGTCCAACGTCGATCAAACAGGCCCACAAACCACTGTTCTGAATACACCCATTCACCTCCACAGCGGTTCGTACGCAGAGTTTCTTTTCCAGATCAGCAACGGTGGCGGCAGCTTCGATGTGACCTTCCACTTCAGCAACGGTTCGAGCTATACCCAGACGCTGACCGGACCGGACTGGTATGGCCCTGGCAATGGTCAGCCAAACATTGGCTCATTTCCCGGTGTCGAAAGGGTGGATCTCGCGTCGCCCGGCCCCCCACTGCTGCTGACAGAAGGTGTCATCGACCTGAGCAACTTTGCCGGTCAGACCCTGACCGAGATCACCTTCAGCAACCGCACCAATGCCAATGCCGGGTACGCCATCGTGGCCGCCAACGTTGAGGGCAACATACCCGAGCCTGCCTCGCTGATGCTGTTGGGTTCAGCCGGACTCTTGCTGCTGCGTCGCCAGCGTGATGTGCACTGAGCGGAATGCGCGGAGGTCGCCCGTACTCCCTGCGGGCGTCTCCTTTTCGTCAGAAATGTTCTGCTGCCGTTCTTCCTCCCGGAGGCAATCCGATGCGTTCCACAACTTCATCTTCGCTGCATCGTTCCGGCCGCGCGTTTACGTTGATCGAGTTGCTCGTGGTGATTTCGATCATCGCGCTGCTGATCGCACTGCTGCTGCCCGCGCTGTCGCAGGCACGTGAGAGCAGCCGCATTCTGACCTGCCGCGTGCAGATGCGGAGCCTGTCGCAGGCGTTCTTCTTGTTCGCCGAAGATAATGACGGTCGTATGCCGGCATCGGGCCCGTATCCCTGGAGCCTGAACGAGCCAGCCTCGGCACGCCCGTGGCTGGGCCGTGAGGCTCGTATACCACCCTACTACGATCCGCCTTACGAGGGTTCACTGGTGGCTGGCGGATACATGCCGCGCGCTGATGTCGCCAAACTGCTTCGCTGTCCCTCTTTAGGCGACGGAATCCCCGGCCAGGGTGAGGGCAGCAATGGAAAGTTCGACTATGCCTCAGTCGAACTTTTCACCGGCGCGGCTCGCGATTCGCTGCCCGCTTTCGCCATCCTCAATGCGGGAACAGCCCGGGAAGAACAGACGCGATGCCCCATCGTGGTCGAAGAGGATCCGATGTTCAGCCTGAATCAGGCGACGACGATGGCACCATCGTTCGGCAATGACGACCGCAACGGCATGTGGCACGCCGGGGGTGTAAGCAACTTCATTGCCAGCGACCTCAGCGCCACGTACGTCGTGTTCGGCCGATTCGCCGCCTCCGCCTGGAGCTGGTCGGTACCGCGTCCTACCCCCAAAGGTACCGAAACGCGAATCTCCCTCGGCGCTGGTATGCATGCGCGCTATGGCGCGTGGCCTGACCAACTGCCGTAGTCGCTTACCCCTCACGCCAGGCCGCTGCGGAGGAAATACTCCATCAGCTCATGACCGTAGGCCACATGCAGGTCGGCATCGTTGGCGTTCTTCTCGCTGAAGGGACGTTTGAGCACACTGTTGATGCGTGTGCCGCAGACGACAAAGGGCACCGGCGTGGGGTTGTGTTTGCGATCGCTCACGCAGGTGTAGTGATCGGGCATGTACAGGATGCGGTAGCCGTCATCGCGACCTTCAACCACGCGCTGCCGCAGAGCGGCATGAATCGGGCCGACGATGTGTTCGTCGATCGCCTCGATCGCGTCCACCTTGGTATGAGCATCAGCAGCGTGCGCGGCTTCGTCCGGCGATTCGACGTGGACACACACGATGTCGTAATCGTCCAGCGCTGCGATGGCGTGCTGGCCCGCAGCGGCATAGTCGGTGTCGTGGTAGCTCGTCTGACCTGGTACATCCAGTCGATCCCAGCCGATGAAATGAGCGATGCCCGCCAGCAAGTCAACCGCGGTAATCATCGCCCCGCGCAGACCGAACCGACTTTCGAAGCTGGGCATCGACGGTACGCGGCCCTGCCCCCACGGCCAGACGTGGGTGGCGGGTAGTTCGCCCAGTTCACGCCGGGTCTGGTTGATCTCGTGATCGGCGAGCATCACCTCGCTCTCGGCGATCATCTGCTGTAGCAACAGTGCGTGGTCACCCCCCACCGGCAGATGCTTGCGAATCGGTTCGCCGGGAATGTCGTGCGGCGGCGTGGTTGCCAGTTCAGACCAGTCCCGACCGGCTCGTCCGCCACGGTTGGAGGTGTCCACCATGATGTTGCGGTAGCTCACACCCGGGTAGAGCACCATGTCGGCCAGGTCCAGCCGGGGAGCCAGATCGGAGAGCAGGCGACGGCCTTCATCGCTGGAAATGTGCCCCGCGGAGTGGTCCTGCATCAACCCGTCGATGACGGTGACCAGGTTCACGCGGAAAATCCAGTCGGACGGATCCAGTTCGATTCCCAGCGCCGCGGCTTCCAGCGGAGCGCGACCGCGGTGATAGCGGGCTGGGTCGTAACCCAGCAGGCTCATACTGCAGACATCAGAACCGCAGGGAAAACCTTCGGGGGTGGTAGCGACCGTGCCCTGTCGTCCCTCGATGCTCAGTTGATCGGTGTGTGGCTTGTGCGCGGCTTCGAATGGCGTCTTGCCGTCCAGTTCTTCAAGGGGGAAGTCGGCAGCGCCGTCAGGAATGATGATGACGTACTTCATATCGCATCAGTGCGGTTCACGACAAGTGGATCGTAGGCGGGTAATCATCCGACGGTCTGGGGCAGAACCGTCCTCATTCAGTTGCCGCCGAACTCCAGTGGGATACCCTCCTTGCGGAACTGTTCCAGCAGCAGGTTCAACTCATCCATGGCGGCGGTGAGCCGCTGGGCGGCATCGTTGAGATTGTTGTAGAGGGCCGGGTCATTCAGGAACTTGCCCACACTGCCCTTACCGTCGCGGGCCAGCTCCAGCGTCTGATTGAGCGTGCGTATGGCCTGGCTCAGATCATCCGCCACCGCAACGTAGCGCTTGCTCAGCACGTCCACCTGCTCGCTAAGCTTACCCGTCAACTCACGGGCATTGACGACGGTGGCATGCACATTCTTGCGCATTTCCTCGTCGCCGACCCAGAGCTGGACGTCCTCGATGGTGCGGTGCAGGCCCGCCAGCACCTCGCGCAGTTCGGCCATGCGGCTGTCGGCGCGGGCGATTAGGCTTGCCAGATTACCCGCGGCTTCACCCTGGTCAACACTCTCAGGCGTGCGAGGCTGAACGAGCTGATTGATGTTCCGCCCCACCTCGGTCCATTCCTTGCTCAGCGTCTCGAAGCTGGCTCCAACACTTTCCAGACGCTGCAGCGGACCAGCCAACTCCTGGCTGAGTCGTTCGGCAAGCCCCTCGGTGAGCGACTTCGCCTGGCCGCGAATCTCAGCGGTGCCGTCCTTGGGCAGGAACGCCTGCGGCTCGTCGGAAGGCGTCGCGGGTGTAGCGGGCGTCAGCGTCAGGACAGGACTGCCGGTGAAGATCGGACCCGAAACATATGCCTTCAAGTCCGCCGGCAGCGAAACGTGCCCCTCGATCCGCACAACGGCGACCACCCCGGTCTGAGGCGGCTCCGCCAGGGTGACCGATTCCACCTGCCCCACATCGATGCCATTGTATGTCACGCGGCTGGCCAAACGCAGGCCGCCGGCATCATCCAGCAGCACGCGCACGACATAGCCGCTCTCCAGAAACTGCGGCAGGTACCCGAACAGTACCAGCAGCATCGCCAGCACGATCAGTCCGGCGATGGCGGTCAGTCCGACAGCGATGTTCCGTGTGCGCTCCTGCATGGTTCGCGAAGCTGGCTATGACTACGTCGCCGGGTGTATCAAACTCCAGGGTGCCGTGCGACGCTGCACGCCACTTTCCGTTATCCCTTCACCTGCCCAAAGCCCCTGCGAATGGCGTCCAGGTCCTCACGATCCGCCTCGCCCCGAACAAAGCGGGCGACCAGGTCGTCACCATCGCGGCGGAACGTTTCCGGCGTGCCGTCCGCAATGATGCGGCCATCGTAGAGCATCACGATACGGTCGGCAATCTTGAACGCACTGGCCATATCGTGCGTCACGATGATCCCGGTAATGCCCAATCGATCGCGCATCGCGATGATCAGCTCATTAATCACGTCCGAACGAATTGGGTCCAGCCCGGTGGTCGGCTCATCATAGAGCACCACCTCGGGTCCGAGAACGATCGCCCGTGCCAGGGCGACGCGCTTGCGTTGTCCGCCCGAAAGCTCGGCTGGCATCTTATGCCCGATGCCGGCCAGCCCCACCATCTCCAGCGCCTTTTCCGCGCGTGCAGCCCGCTCGTCAGCCGAGAAAGCGCCGTGCTCCTCCAGCGGGAAGCAGACGTTCTCCTGAACGTTCATCGAGTCGAACAACGCCCCCATCTGGAACAGGAAGCCGATCTTTTTGCGGATCTCGACCAGCTCCCGGTCACTGGCCTGATCGACCCGCTGATTTTCGAACCACACCTCGCCACGATCAGGTTTGAGCAGGCCGACGATGTGCTTGAGGATGACGCTTTTACCCGCGCCGCTGGGTCCCAGGACGACGGTATTTTTTCCACGCTCAAACGACAGAGTCACCCCAGCCAGCACACGCAACGAACCGAACGACTTATACACATCCACCATCCGGATGATGGCGTTGTTCCCGTTCGCGGGGGCAGGCGGCTGACTGTTCGGGTTCGATGTCAATGCTTGAAAAACTCCGTCACAGCGGCGATCACCTCATCCAGCTGCTCATGGGTGAGTTCCGGATAGATCGGCAGACTCAGCACCTCGTCAGCCATTTGTTCCGCCACGGGGAACTGCCCCTGACGATACCCCAGCGAGGCGAAGCAGGGTTGCAGATGCAGTGGCAGCGGATAATACACCCGGCAACCAATGCCGCGCTGCTGCAGGTGTTCCATCAGGGCGTCGCGCCGGCCGTCCAGCACGCGGATGGTGTACTGGTTGTACGTGTGGAACGCGTGGGCTGGGGCGGTGGGCTTGACCAGCCCTTCATCAGGCAGTCGTTCATCGTATCGCGCGGCGTTAGCCCGACGGGCGTCGATCCACCGTGACAGATGCGGCAGCTTCACGTCCAGAAATGCCGCCTGCAACGCGTCGATGCGGAAGTTACCCCCGACCATCAGATGGTGATAGGTCCTGTCCGAGCCATGCACCCGGATCTGGCGCAGTCGGCCGGCAAGAACGGCATCGTTGGTCAGTACCGCCCCGGCATCACCCATCGCACCGAGGTTCTTGGTGGGAAAGAAGCTCAGCGCTCCCATGGTGCCAATGGTGCCGATGGGGCGATCGTGGTCGCGTGCCCCAATCGCCTGGGCGGCATCCTCGATAACGGGCAGACCGTGCCGTTGCGCCACGGCGGAGATGGCCGCCATGTCCGCCGCCAGCCCAAAGAGGTGGACGGGCATGATGGCGGCTGTACGGTCGGTGATCGCCGCCTCCACCTGCGACACATCGAGGTTGAACGTGACCGGGTCAATATCGACGAAGACCGGGATCGCCCCCAGCCGGGCGATGCTGCCGGCGGTGGCGAAGAAGCTGAAGGTGGTGGTGATGACCTCGTCACCCGGGCGGATACCCAGCGCCATCATGGCGGTGATCAGTGCATCGGTGCCGCTGGACATTCCCACGGCATGCTCTGCCTGACACCAGGCAGCCAGATTCTTCTCAAACACCTCGACCGCCGGCCCAAGGATGAACGCGCCCGACGCCATCGCCCGTTCAAAAACCTCCCGCAGCGGCTCCATGAGAGGTGCGTGCTGTTCATTCAGATCCAGTAATGGCACACCCATACATCCGCTCCAACCCCCGTTTCGGGGTCCACAAGGATACGTGAAAGAGGCCGGTTGTGGCGAATGACAAGGTTGTGAACGGCAAGTCCCGGGTGATTGTCGTAAGGGATAGCCTATCACTCCCGGGAAAAATGCCACTCAAGATGCATGTACGAAACGAGGCGATCTGGTACAGTCGGTTATCTCATCCAAGCGACGCCGCGACCGCGTCACGCAGCCAATACAGGGGGCTTCGATCATGTCCGATGCGACAACCCATTCGATCACCTGTCCGGGCTGTCAGAAGCGTTATCGCTGGAAGGCGGAACTGGCCGGGAGGAAGGTAAGGTGTGGCTGCGGGCAGGTGTTGCGGATGCCCGAGACCGACCCGGCTGCCGAACCGTCGATGTCCGTCGACGACGGCGGATACGAACTGAACCTGTCCCCCGATGTGATGCCCCAGGCCATGGTTGCCCACGGGGGCCAATGCCCCAACTGCAACATAGCGATGAGCGAGGGTGCGGTGCTGTGCCTCAACTGCGGGTTCAATCTGGCGCAGGGGACGGTGGTCACGCCGAAAATCGACGACAGTGATTTGCCTGATGAGGAGAGACTGTTGCGCCTACAGCGACGGGCCCAACGCGATCAGGAAATGGCGGAGGAGGTGATCAAGGAGGCGCACTGGGTCGATGTGAAGCTGCCCATCCTGCTGATCATCATCGGGGCACTCATCACCGCTGTCCGGGGATGGTTTATCGAGGAGGGGGGCGTCGTCGAAACGGTGGTTTTCACACTTGTGAGCCTCGGGCTGCGGGCCTTTGTCATGGTGCCGCTGCTACTGGTCTGCGTCTACATCGCGGCCCGACTCATGGATATCGGCTTCGGGACGGTTCAGTCAACCATCCTCAAGCTTGCCGCCATTGTGATCGGCCCAATGGCGATCGCAGACTTCATCGCTTTTTTCATCGCCTCGATTTCATGGGGCATCGGGGGGATGTTCGTTTACGGCGGCCTTCACTTCATCCTCACAGGTTCCGCCCTGGCCAAACTGTTTGATCTGGACTATTTCGAAACCGCCGTCCTGCTCATCATCTTCATGCTTCTGAACATGTTCACCAAACGTGTTTTTGCTGACGATGCTTCTCATGCTCTTCTGAAGCGGTACAACCGTCAGCGGCGTTGATCCTGTCGATCGCGGTCGCGCAGCAGGTCGAGCAGATCGCCCAGGCCGGGACGCTCGCGTTGCGGCTCACGATCGCGCGGCTGCTGTTGCTGGGCAGGCGGTGGTTGCTCATCGGGCCGCTGCTGCGGCTGCTGATCCTGGCGCTGGCTCTGCAATACTGCGTCGGCGGGGTAGTTGGGCCAATCACGACGCGCACCCGGCGGCAGTGTGACACGGCTGATCCCACGGAGAATCTCGCCGATGGGGATGTCGCGGTTACCGATCGCCTGCTGAGCCGCAGCTGTGGCGACCGGAATGAACAATGGAGAAAAGTCGACGCTCTTGCGCAGTTCGCTCAGCGGCCCGCGTACTGCGATGGGAAACACCTCTCCGGCGGGTACGTAGTTGTTGAGACTGCCGAACTGCCGAAGCGTCTGGCTTCCCACACCAATGTTCAGGTTGGCATAGCCGGTGACGAGGTTCACGTCACCCTGCACGCCCACGAGCGCCTGAGGCACCTGCATCCACAGGTCGTTGCTGCGGGCGATGCCATTGCGCACGGTCACACGCAGGTTGGTGAAGTGGGCCTGCTGCTGAGCATCCAGCCGACCTGAACGCCGGTTGAGCGCCTGCGCCAGTCGCTGCAGTTCGGGCATAAGTGCGCCGAGCAGCCAACTATCCTGCAGGGTAAGCGTGCCGAGTTGAAGTTCAGCGTCGAGCGCCATTTCCCGCAGGGCGCGTTCACGATCGGTACGAAACAACATCAGGGGGAGCCGAAAGGTTTCATGTGAGATGGTCAGGCGAATCGGTTCACTGGAGGCGGTCGCGTCGATCAGCAGCGGGTTGCCATATTTCAATAGCGTATCAGCCACTTCAGGCGTGACGCGAAGCGTACCGACAATATCCTTGCGCAGGGTGATGAACTCGCCAACCGTGGCGGAGATGCCGCCTTTGGCGTTTTCAGAATTGAGCACGATGTCGAGTTGATCGCCGTTGTCAGCCATACTGAAGTTGCCGACGATCGACATCGAGGCACGCTGGCCCAGCACCGCGACGAGCTGGTTGTCCATGCTCAGAACCGCATCGAGCGGCGCGACGGGCAGTTCCTCCACCACAGTGTTGGTTTCGAATCGCGCCTGGGAAAGATCGAGTCGTCCCTGTGCGTTGACCATGTTGGAAATGGTCGTGCGTGATTCGACGCTGCCGCGTGCGGGTGTGCCCCGCCCCATTGGCGCGACAAGCGTCTGCGCCTGCAGTGACAACCGCCCGGGCTGGATCAGAGCGGGCACGTTGATGTCCAGCTCCATGCGCTCAACGTCGAGCGTATCCACACCCTCGGTCCGCTGGATCAGCAGCCGCACATCCGGAGCACGCAGCGTCGCAATGATGCCGGTGCGCTGCGGATCATAGAGCGGTGGCTGCTCGCCTTCGGGTTCGTCGCCATCAGCCTGCACCAGTTGCGGGTTGCGCAGGCCGATCGCCAGTTGCTGCAGTTGCAGTTCAAACGTCGTCGCCTGAGCGAGGGTGATGTTGTCGGGCGGTGCCTGCTCGCCATCGTCGGCACTGTGCATCGTTCGTCGCAGTGTGGTGAACGCTTCGGGGGTGAGTTGCAGCGTGGCTGGGCCGGCACCTCGCAGGGTGATCTGCGGTGCCGGGCCGCCGATGTAGCTGCCACTCAACGGCACATTGAGACGATCCGAAACGACGTGGGCACGGATGGCCATCGAGCGGTCATCGTCGCCGGCCGCCTGGATCGCAAGATCGATCGTATCAAACTGCGGCCCCAGCAGGACGGTCAGCAAGCCATCCTGCCGCAGGAGCGCATCGACCATCGCGGTGGGCAGCGAACGAATCTGCGTTTGCGTTTCGTAGGCGAGTTCCGACATGGATCGGAACCGGCCCTGCGCATCGACCAGGCCATGGATGCGCGTCTCCGAGGCGATGCGGCCGCGCGCAGGTTGTGCATCGTCCGGTCCGGGATGTGCCATGCCGACTTCAGCGTTGGCGGCGATGGCGAGCGCCTCACGCAGGTCCTCGGCGGACACGGTCACATCGAGATTGCGCACATCGAAGCTCTGGTTCACCGTCGGGCTGATGAAGCCGCCGCCCTCGCTGGTGAGTCGAATGTCCAGCATGGAGTTAGCCGCATCGAGCCGTCGCTCGCCCGATTCATCCGGTTCCAGCCAGCCCAGTTGCAGGCGGTCAACCGTCAAAGCGAGCGTCATCGGCTGGTTCAGTCGCAGTGAATCGTGCTGTTCCCCAGCGTCATCGTTTACATCATCAACGACGAGTTCTGGGATATCCCTTCGCTGCTGCAATTCCGTAAACGCCTCGGGCGTCACAACGATCCGCAGATGTGAACCGTCCGCCAGGCGCACCAGCGTGGGCGAGTAATCGCCTTTCACATCAGCACGCAAACGCGGCGAATCGATCGTCAGGTCAAATGCATAGGTACCGGGCCGCTCGGCGTCGCTGTTCACCATCATGCGCACTGTTTCAAGCTGGTCACCCAGTAGCGTGACAAGCTGACCATCCCGTCCCAGCACCGCATCAACCAGTGCAACGGGCATCTGATCGGCCGTACCCTCAAGTACGATGTGCACCGATTCATCCAGCAGGCCCGCCACGGACCCGTTTAACTGAATCGCTGACGGAGTGCCATTCGCCCGCATGCGCACATCGGCATCAAACGCGATGGGATCGCCCAACCGCGTTTGCGGGAGTCGCAGGGCCAGCGTGTCGACACGCATTCCCGCGAACCGCGAATCGCCATCAAGCTGGACGTTCTCGACATTCGCTGTTGCCGCGAACTCGACGCTGCTCAGGTCGAACGTTTCATCTTCACCCATTCGCCACGGCACGCGCATGTGCGTCAGTTGCACGTTCGCCCGTGTCGGCTGGGTGAGCCGAATCTGTGCAAGCGTATCCGCCATGTTGGGGAACGCCTGCTTTACCTCGTCGAGTACATTGGGTTGAACGTTGATCGCAATGGTCGCGGGCTGATCCAGGGTGAACTGGTCGGGCTGCTGCGTACCGGAGAATTGCAGCGATATGTGCTCCGCCTGGGCGGTCAGCCGCACCGGTCCTGCGACACCCCCGCCGTCGGCCACCGGTTCCAGCGTCGCTTCAAGCGTGGCCTGCAGCGTGGAGCCGAGCATCGCGACCAGCACGCCGCGCATCGCTGCTACCTCATCGATGACCGCCATGGGCAGGTCCTTCACCTGACCGTTCACCACCGCGCTATAGCCATCGACGTTAAGCGACTGATCGGGCAGCAGTAAGTTGTTGATCGTGGCAGTGACCGCGACATTGCCCTGTCGGCCATCCTGTTCAGCGATCGCCTGCACAACCGCCTCGATCGCCCGGCCGATCGCATCGGAACGGATCGCCATGTTCGCGTTGCGCACCGCCAGCGTGCCGATGCGTTCGTTGTCTGTGGCGATTTCGATGTCGGTGACGGTAACCTGGGCGGCCATCGAACCTTCAGGAATGTCCAGCCGACCCATCTCGCGCGGCAACTCCAGATTGTGCAACTCGACCGTCACCTCGAAGGGCCTGAGCAGCCGACTCGCCGCCAGCGTCGCGTGATCCTCCATCAGCACGGGCCAGGCTTCGGGCGTGACGGTGAAGCGCACCACCGAATCGGGTTCAGCCCGCACCGAGCGATCCGTGCCGCGCAGGTCCACGTCCATGGTGAACCTGTCGCCGCGCGCCACCATCTGCATGACATCCGGGTTCAACAGCGGCCCGGACATGCGAATCTGCCCCGCCTCCATGTCACCCGTGACCGCGATCAGCCGCCCGCGCAGATTCAGCAGCCGATCCAACGGAAGCACCGGCACCTTCGCCAGATCCGCGTCGATCTGCATCGTGGCACGCTCCGGCGTGGGTGCCCCAGCCGCATCAAAAAGATCGTGAATCTGCCCCTTCGCCTGTACCCTGCCCGACTGGTTGCCCTGCTTGACGGTGGCGTGCAGTTCACCCTCGATGCGCTCGATCGTCGGCGCGTTCAGATCCAGGCGAAAGTCGGTCACTTCGACCGGCTCGCCATCGTGTGGTGTGTAGGTGATGCGCCCGCCGGTCACCGTAACGTGCATACTCAGATCAGCCCGCTGCTCCTGCCGCTGTTGAGCGGTACGTCGCGGCTTATCTGCATCGACCTGTTGCAGCCCCAGGGCACGAGCGAGATTCGTGCTGCCATCATCATGTTCGACAATGTCGACATGATTGGCACGGATGTGGATGCCCCCGAGGTTGAGGTTGCCGCGAAGCAACTGAAGCAGCGATGCGTCGGGCATGTCGACTTCATCAATGACCGCGACCACATCGCCCGCCGGATCGTGTAGCTGCAATCCACGAACACGCTGACCGCCGAACCAGCCCAGCGACAGGTCGTCCACCTGCACGCTGCCGGGGATGCTGTCGCTGACCTTCGAACTGATGAAGCGGGTCGCCGGGCCGCTGCTCAGCAGCGTGGGGGTGAGCAGCACCAATAGGATCATCACAGCCACGATCGCCCCGATGGTCCACCAAACCCGCCGCCGACGGCGTGATCGTGTCACCGTCTGGCCCGTTCCCGCTTTGTTGGTACCGCCCTCAGTATCCATGCAAACATTCTAGCCCTGCGCGCTGTGGCGGATTGGCAGGTGGCTGCCGGGATGCTCGCACGGTGACGACATTACCGGCAGTCGCATCAGTTTGCGGAATCGCCCGATGCACCGGCGCGGCGGAATCCCCCCACGACAAACCATCGTCACAGTTTCGCCGCCGCCAACGACGCCATCACACTGCGTTCACTACGGGCCAGAGTGATATGTCCAACGATCGGCTCCCCCTTCATCCGCTCGACCGTGTACGACAGACCGTTGGATGAACTGTCCAGATAGGGGTTGTCGATCTGCCCCACGTCGCCGGTGAGAACGATCTTGGTGCCATCACCCACGCGCGACACGATCGTCTTCACCTCGTGTGGTGTGAGGTTCTGCGCTTCATCCACGATCATGAACTGATTGGGGATCGACCGGCCCCGGATGTACGTCAGTGGCTCCAGCACGAGCTGCCCTGCGTCCATCAGCGACTTGATGCGATGCTCAGGCGTCTTGCTCTCGGCGTGCTGTGGGCCGGCCGCACGCGTGGACATCAGGTAGGTGAGGTTATCGAAAATCGGCTGCATCCACGCTTCGAGCTTCTCATCCTTGGAACCGGGCAGGTAGCCGATGTCGCGGCCCATGGGCATGATCGGCCGGGCAACCAGCAGTTTGTCGTATCGCCCCTCGTTGACAGTCTTGGTCATCCCAGCCGCCAGCGCCAGCAGCGTCTTGCCCGTGCCCGCAGTGCCGAGCATTGTGACCAGCTTCACCTCATCATCCAGCAGAAGGTCCATTGCCATGATCTGCTGAACGTTGCGCGCCATGATGCCGAAGACCGGCTTGCGCGGAGCATGGACGGGGATGACGTGATCGGTGTCCGCCAGGCGCCGGGCCAGCCCCGTGTGCGACTCATCCAGTGCATCGCGAAGCTGGATGTATTGGTTGGCGTAAAGTTCGATCGGCACGACATGGCCGTCGGCCGTCTTCTGAACAAGGAATTCGCTCAGCCGTGAAATCTCAAGCTGCTTCTCGTCGTATAGCGAATCGATCAGTTCGCGCGGAACGGTGATCGACACGTTGCCACTGTACAGCCGATCCGCATCGACTTTCTGGGCTTCGAAGTCTTCCGTCTGGATGCCCAGGGCGTCACTCTTGAGCCGGGCATTGATGTCCTTGGTGATGAAGACCGCCTTTTTACCCTGTTTCGTCAGCGACCAGGCGACGTTGATGATGTGGTTGTCGGGTCTGTCGGCACTGAGCCAGGGGTGGCGCTCATCGGTGGTGAACTCGACGCGGATGCGCCCGCCGTGACCATTCCACTGCACGCCCTCATCCAGGTGGCCCTTGCCGCGCAGATGGTCCAGATGTCGAATCACTTCACGGGCATTGCGACCAACGTCGTCATTCTGCTTCTTGAACTTATCCAACTCTTCCAGCACCACAAACGGAATGACGACTTCGTTGTCGTCAAACATGAAAAGTGCCGCAGGGTTGTGCAGGAGCACGTTGGTGTCGAGCACGAAATGCTTCACATCGTTCGATGAAACGGGGGGATGGGGCGCGTTCAAGCGAGTCGGTCCTCCGTACGACATGGCGGCCACGCCTGCCTGTCACGCACGAACGCCTGGGCAGAGCGCGGCAGCATTCAGGTGTCGATCGATTTTAGCCGGATGCGGGCCGTACGTCGTTTCCTGATCCGATTTTTCCACATCCCGCCGCGCGGCACACGCCGACAGGCGAATCAGCCGCCGCCCGACCGCCATCGATGGCTCCGGCGGCCAACACTTCCTGTAGTCGCAGGTCGCAATATCGCGCCCGAGGGAGATACAGCCGCCATGATCAAGCCTCACCCTCCGACCGAACCGCCTCAGATTGTGAACGAGCCGCGTCCTGCGTTTCCGGAGCAGAAGCAGGCCAGTCCCGGGATCGAAGCGGAGCTGACGCCCCGGCCACGCTATCTGGCCTCCAACTACAAGGCCGCGGGCAAGCTTGAGGGTAAGGTCGCGCTGGTTACTGGCGGCGACTCGGGCGTCGGCCGGGCGGTCTGTGTGCTCTATGCCCGGGAAGGTGCCGATGTCTGCTTCACCTACCTGCCACAGGAACAGGTGGACGCGCTTGAGACGTTCCGAGCCGTGGAAGCGGAGGGCCACCGCTGCCTCATGCTCACGGGCAACCTTGCGGATCCAACTTTCTGCCGTCAGGTTGTCGAGCGCACGGTGCACGAGTTCGGCCATCTGGACATTCTCGTGAGCAACGCCGCCCATCAGAACCGCAAGCAGTCGCTCGATGAAATCACCGATGAGGAATGGCAACGGACGTTCGCGGTGAACATGGACGCGTACTTTTACCTGTGTCAGGCCGCCGTGCCGCATATGAAGCCCGGTTCCGCCATCATCGCCACAAGCTCGGTGGTGAGTCTGGAAGGCGAAGGCTCGCTCGTAGATTACGGAGCGACCAAAGGCGCGATCAACGCGTTCACCAAATGCCTGGCCAAAATGCTGATTGACAAGGGGATCCGGGTGAACGCTGTGGCACTGGGGCCCGTCTGGACGCCGCTGAACCCCGCCGATGAAGGTACGACGCCACAGCAGATCGCTCACTTCGGCGAAAGTGCCCTCTACGGCCGACCGGCGCAGCCTGAAGAGGTCGCACCGATGTATGTCTTCCTCGCCTCCGAAGCCGATTCAAGCTACATCACCGGCGCGATCCTGGACGAGACCGGCGGCAGGGGATGAAACACGCGGCATCTCCTGAGTGCGAACCACGGCTCTCACGGCTGGGCGGCGGTCATCTGCGACGCCAGCGCCGGATCGCCGTTGGGGCTGGTCGCGGGCACCCTGCGTGCTTCGGTGGTGCGGATACGGTTCAGGGCCGACAGATACGCGCGGGCGGCTGCCTCGATGACGTCCGTAGAAAAGCCCCTGCCGCGCACCTGCCGATCGCCGTGCCGCACCGCGACCGTTACTTCACCCTGAGCATCTTTGCCACTGGTCACCGAGCGGGTCTGGTAGTCCTCCAGCTTCACGGTGACGCCGGTTGCCTTCTGCATCGCGGAGTAGATCGCATCGATCGGGCCATCACCTGTCGCCGCTTCCATGCGTTCCGTGCCGCTGGCGTCGCGCAAAACCACGGTTGCGGTCGAGATCACGCCCGTACCACTGGTCACCTGGAAGCGCACCAGCTCCCACAAGGGACGTTCCTCGTTGAGCATCTGGTCCAGGATCGCCTCGATATCCTCGTCGTAGACATCCTTCTTCTTGTCCGCCAGCGCCTTGAACGCCTCGAACGCTTTCTCCAGAGCAGCATCGTCGATCGTGTACCCCATGTCGATGATGCGCTGTCGGAAGGCGTGCCGGCCGGAGTGCTTGCCCAGCACCAGCTTGCTTTCGGGGATGCCAATGTCCGACGGGTTCATGATCTCATAGGTTTCACGATGCTTGAGCACCCCGTCCTGATGGATGCCCGATTCGTGCGCGAAGGCGTTCTCCCCAACGATCGCCTTGTTGCGCTGAACGAACAGGCCCGTCATCATGGCCACCATGCGCGAGGTGGGATAGATGCGTTTGGTGTTGATGTTCGTGCGATACTTGTTGAAGTAGTCGCGACGGGTGCGCAGCGCCATCACGATCTCTTCCAGGGCCGCGTTGCCCGCGCGCTCGCCGATCCCATTGATCGTGCATTCGATCTGACGGCAGCCGTTCTGCACCGCCGCCAGCGAGTTCGCCACCGCCAACCCCAGGTCGTTGTGACAGTGGGCACTCAGGTAGATATCCGCCTCGTCGAGCATCGGCAGCTTCTCACGGACATACCGGAAGATGTTGCCGTACTCCTCCGGCACGGCATAACCCACCGTGTCGGGAATGTTGACCGTTTTGGCCCCTGCTTCAACCACCGCCTGTGTGATCTCCACCAGCACGTTCAGTTCGGTACGCGAACCGTCCTCGGGTGAGAACTCCACATCATCGGTATATTCGCGGGCCTGCTGCACCGACTGGACCGACAGTCGGATGATCTCGTCGATCGCCTTCTTGAGCTTGTGTTCGCGATGAATCTTGCTGGTAGCACAGAAGACATGGATGCGAGGATGAGCCGCCCCCCGGATCGCTTCGCCGGCCCGGTCGATGTCCCGCGGCACGCATCGTGCCAACGCCGCCACTGTCGCCCGCTGCAATTCACCGGCGATCGTCCGCACCGATTCGAAATCACCGGTGGATGTGATGGGGAAGCCCGCCTCGATGACATCCACCCCCAGCAGTTCCAGTTGCCGTGCGATCTCCAGTTTTTCCGCCCGGTTGAGGGTCGCGCCGGGCGATTGCTCGCCGTCACGCAGGGTGGTGTCGAAGATGCGAATGTGTGTCGGCTCGGTCATGGCTCGTTTTCCTTGCCGGGAGCGCCCCGGCCCGTGTGGCTGTGCCGCCAGTCCAAACAAAAACGCCCTGTCCATACGGTCGGGACAGGGCGGTCGATTCAATCACAAAATCGCACGTCGGCCCTATCCCAGGCGCACCAGAAGCAGATCCAGCAGTAGGCCACCGCTGAGCTGCTCGTGCGACAGGGATAGTAGAAACCGGCGATTCATGCCACGCCATCATAAAACCCGGTTCCACTACGGTCAAGCCACAGCCTGCTGACGCCTGCTATCGAAAGTGACGTGTTTTCAAGGCCTATGTGAGAACACCCACTGCCGCTGGCGCCCGGCGGAGCCGGGTAAATTCAATGCGGATTCACCTTATTAGGTTTGCCATCAGCGGCCCGGATGGCGATAATCCCGCGAATCATCAATATTCAGGGGCGCGATTCTCACGACAAACCACGGAAGGACAGATACCCATGTCATTTGATTCGACGATTCACGCCAAGGCAGTGGAGCTGGCCAAGCTCAGTTACGAGATGACGGCGGCTGCCGGTTCGGGCCACCCCACCACCGCCGCCAGCCTGGCGCATATTACGGCCGTGCTCATGTACCACCACATGCGGTACGAGCCAGCCAACCCGACGCATCCGTGCAGCGACCGGCTGGTGCTGTCCGAAGGACACGCCTGCCCCATCGTCTATGCCGCCTGTGCGGATCAGGGTGTGATGATCGGCCGGAGCAAGGAAGAGTGGCGGCCGATGACCCGTGAGGATGCGATGAGCCTGCGGGCGATCGATTCGGTGGTGGACGGCCACCCCAACCCGATCGAAGGTTTCCCCTTCTTCGACGCCGCGACCGGCTCACTGGGCCAGGGACTGTCGGTGGCCGCTGGTCTCGCCGCCGCCGCACGCCTGGACGGCATCGACAAGCGCATCTTCTGCATCATCGGCGACGGTGAAGCCCGCGAGGGACAGATCTGGGAAGCCGTCGACTTCATCAAGGACCACAACCTCAAGGCCGTCTGCGCAATCTTCAACTGCAACGTCTACGCCCAGAGCGACAAGGTCAGCCCGCAGCAAACGCCCGAAGCACTGGTCGCCAAGCTGCAGGCGTTCGGCTTTACCGCGCTGGACATCGACGGGCACAACCCCACCGCCATCAAGGAGGCGCTGGAGGAACACGCCCGCAGCATGCACGATCCGAACTCCAACCCGATCGCGATCGTGGCTCGCACGGTCAAGGGCTGGGGCAGCCCGTCGCAGCAGGGTCATGGCCATCACGGCACACCGGCGCTGGGCGACAAACTCAAGGTTGCTCTGGAGGAACTGGACGCGACTGGGCGTCAGGTTGGCGCGGTAGCGGACATGGCACTGAAACTCGATCTGATGCCGCCGCGCAAGTCGGAGCCGGACGTCCGCAAGCCGGTGCCCTCCTTCACCGAGGCGATGAAGCAGTTCGGTCAGGAAGCTGCGCTGGAAAAAGGCGTTTACGCGACACGGCGTGCCTACGGCATCGCGCTTCGGGCGCTGGGCCATGCCCGCAGCGATATTGTCGCACTCGATGCGGACGTGAAGAACTCGACCTTCGCCGAAATGTTCGCCAAGGATCCGGCGCTGGCGTCGCGCTTCTTTGAATGCCGCATCGCCGAGCAGAACATGTTCTCGGTCGCGGTAGGCCTGAGTGCCGGCGGCAAGGTGCCCTTCGCGTCCACCTTCGCCAAGTTCGCCACCCGTGGCTATGACCAGATCGAAATGGCGATGAACAGCGGCGCCAACTTCAAGATCGTCGGCTCCCACGCGGGCATCTCGCTGGCGGCGGACGGTCCCAGCCAGATGGCGCTGCCCGATGTCGCCTGGTTCCGCAGTTTCACCACCGTCGCCCGCAAGAACGGCTCACCGGGCTTCTTCCTGCTCCAGCCGTCCGATGCGTTCCAGGCCTACGCCCTTACGCTCGCCATGGCGGAATATGACGGCCCGTGCTATATGCGCACGCTGCGACCCGAAGTCGAATTTCTCTACGGTGACAACGACAAGTTCACCCTCGGCGGCCACGAAGTGCTCACCGAAGGCCGCGACCTTCTCATCGTCGCCTCCGGCTACATGGTGCATGAGGCGAACAAGGCCCTGGAGAAACTCGACGCCCAGGGCGTGGATGCGACGCTGGTCGACCTTTACTCGATTCCGTTCGACGAAGAAGCGATTCTGGACCTAGCCAACGAGAACAATGGCATGGTGCTGACGCTGGAGGACAACTACGGCGGCGGCATCGGCAGCGCGATTGCTGACGCCTGTGCGGCCGATGGCGGCGGGTTCACCGTCGTGCAGATGTACGTGCGCAACATCCCCAAGAGTGGCCGCACCCCCGAGGATGTCATGGCTGCCGCCGGACTCAGCGCCGATCACATCGTCGCCCAGGCGATGTCCATGCTCGAACTGTCGGCAACCTGACCCCCGCCGCCCGTCGCAGGAGGTGATGCCCATGAGCACGACCGAATCGGCCGTGACCGTCGGGGGCACATCCTCCTCAACAACGCTGGCGGAGGATCGCGACTACCTCAGCCGACAACTCATCACCTGCATCGGTAACAAACGCAGCCTGCTGGACCCCATCCAGCAGGCTGTTTTGTATGTGAGCCGACGTCTGGGCAGCCCACGTTTGCGCATTCTCGACGCATTTGCCGGCTCGGGCGTCGTGTCACGACTGTTCAAGCAGTACGCCAGCGAACTTATCTCCAACGATCTGGAGGAGTACGCCCGTGTCATCGCGGAGTGCTATCTGACCAACCGCTCGTCCGTTCCATTCGATGAGCTGCGTGACTGGCATGAACGCATCGTCAAATCAGCCGCGGCATTACCCGTGCGAGATGGCTTTGTGCGTCGACTTTACGCTCCGGCGGACGATCGAAGCATCCAGCCCGGTGAACGGGCGTTCTACACCGTCGATAACGCGATGCGCATCGATTCATTGCGATGGTTGATTGATCAGGCGCCGCACGGTCTGCGATCGTTCCTGCTCGCACCACTTTTGTCCGAAGCGTCGATCCACGCCAATACCTCCGGTGTTTTCAAGGGGTTCTACAAGGACGATCGCGGCATCGGCTGTTACGGCGGGAAGAATCGCGATGCCCTGCGGCGTATCCTCGGGCCGGTCGAACTGCCCTTTCCGTTATTCAGTCGTTTCGAGTGCGCGGTACGCGTCTGCCAGGCTGATGCAAACGTGTTGGTCCGTCAGTTGAAGGGGTTGGACCTGGCGTACTTCGACCCGCCCTACAACCAGCATCCCTACGGATCCAACTACTTCA
Organism: uncultured Phycisphaeraceae bacterium; assembly: GCA_937988825.1. Taxonomy (GTDB): domain Bacteria; phylum Planctomycetota; class Phycisphaerae; order Phycisphaerales; family Phycisphaeraceae; genus CALKHT01. The sequence goes on along the minus strand of CALKHT010000050.1, from coordinate 7,720 downwards.
TGCTGAACCTGATCGTCGCCAATCGTGAACCGCAGCGAATCAGCGATGTGGCGGGCATCCCCACGGACTGGCAGCGTTCGCGTTACAATCGCCGGCGTGAGGCGGCCGCCGCACTGGAAGACCTCATCGACCACACTGATGCAAGTCACATCCTCATCTCCTACAACAGCGAAGGGTTCATTTCTCGCGAAGCATTCACTGAGCTGCTCGCGCGGCACGGCAAGGTGCGGGTCATGGAAATGACCTACAACGCCTTCCGCGGCAGCCGTAACCTGCGCAAGCGTCCGATGTACGTCAGGGAGCAACTGTTTCTGCTTGAGCGGTCTTCCCGATTCAGGCCGACAACCGATTCGCGTACACTGGCCGGCAGGGATGCCCAGCTGCGTCCCACACCGCACGATTTCAACGGAGATGACCATGTCGCGCAATCGACTTTCGCAAGCGGAGATTGAGGAGGCGATCGCCACGCTCAGGGGCTGGTCGCTGGTTAATGGCAAGCTGCACCGTGAACTGGAGTTTCGCGATTTCATCGAGGCGTTCGGCTTCATGACCCGAGCAGCGATGATCGCTCATGCGATGGATCATCATCCCGAGTGGTTCAATGTCTATAACAAGGTGCGCATTGATCTGTACACACACGATGCCGGCGGCGTGACACGGTATGATGTCGATCTGGCAAAGCTATTTGAGGCGCTGCTGACGTGAAGGGGTTTATTTGAACCGCGAATGAACGCGAATAGGGGATTCGATGTGAGCGGCTCCACACAATGCAGCCGCTTTCGACTTCGCACAACTGTTCGATAACCTCAGAACTCCCGAGAAACGAAAAACACCGACTGCTGCCACAGTCGGCGTTTTCTTTCAGTGATACGGATTGATGCGGGACTTCGCAAAACCGTGAGTGGCTATTTGTTCCACGCTTTAATCTGGTTGATCCAGTGCTCACGGTCGAAATTCGCGGGCGGGGCACCGTCCATGTTGGCCTCGAGTTCCTCGAAGGTCAGCGGCGGAACCTTAATGCCGCCTTCGGGAATCTCCGCATGGGCGGTCCAGGCGATGGCGTTCAGAACCAATCGCAGATGCTGCGGGTGGCCCCAGTTCCAGTGCACGTGGCCACCAGTGAAACCAAAGCCACGTCCGCCATCCGGTCGCTGTCGCGCCCAGGCCACATGCTGCGGCTCCTTGTTCTCCAGAACCGCCTTGCGCACGTGTGGGTTGTTGCTGTGCGGCCCCTCAGGACGATTCAGCGTCTCAACCGGCGGCAGGGCTGTGATGATCGCGTCCACGCCCTCCAGTCGATCCGGGAAACGCATGTGGTAGTACCACTCATCATTGATCTCATACGGCGTCACGCCACGCGTCATGGCGTGCCCCGTATTGAGCGTCATATTGCGAATCACCCAGAACGGATTGACCGACCAGTGCGGCTCGAAGTATCCGCCGATCCAGTCGAGGAAGTATTGGCCCGATTCGTCCGCCATCACCTCGACGGCATAGTGGATGCACGCCAGCCCCACGCCGCGCTTCATCACGGCGTCGAACTCCTTCAGGTGCGGCATCACAGGGTGACCTCGCCCGCCATCGGCATAGATCACCACCGAGTCAGCGTTGTCGAACGCGGTCGGGTCAGCCGGCCAGCCGTTCTTATAGACCGTGGCGTAGATATTGTCCGTGTGCTCATTGAGCAGGCGGGCGAAGAGTGTGCAGCCGGCATAATGCTCGTGGTCGCCGTAGGCGTGACTGGGTTTGCCCGCCACGAGGACAACCTTTTTTTTGTCGGGCATCTTCAGCCGCTTGAGCATGATGTCCTTCACCTCGATGCGCATCGGCGGTCCGGCATGGACCTGCAGCGCCAGAACCCCCGCCCGACGCGCATTGGGTGACTCATCCACAATCTCGCTCATCGTGTGACCATTGAGCTTGACCGTGATCTGGTTGCCCCGGGCGATGATGTGATAGTCGTTCCAGTCACGCAGGCGATGGTGCTTGTGCAGTTCATCCGCGTTGCCGAACTGGTTCGTCTCGCGTGAGCCATCAGCCTTGAGAATCGTCTTTTCGCCGCGTTTGGTCAGAATGCCCCGGCCGCGTTCCTCATAGACAATGCCCGTCCAGCCATCGTTGGCAAGGTCGGCCTGATAGCCGCTGACCACGAAATTGTCGTGACGCTGCGACCGGACCTGCACACCCGAATTGGCGTAGTCGGTGGTCATGCGGAAGCGCAGTGTTAACTCAAAATCGTCAACCTCACCCTGTTCCCAGATGAGGAACGTGTTGTGCGGCGCAGGCTGCTCCTTCGTCGTCTCGCCGATGATCACGCCATCCTCAACGCGCCAGAAACGCGTGTCCCCCGCCCAGCCCGTCAGATCCTTGCCGTTGAAAATGGGACGAAACGTATCCGCCCCGCGCGCCGCAGCCAAAGCCTCGGAAGCAGCCGTCATCACCAGCAGAGCCGGCAACACCACTAATAGAAGGGACACACGATTGAACATGGTCAAAAACTCCAATTCAGATGAAGCGGGGCCGTCATCACGATACCAACCATGCACTACGGGGCCAAGGGGCGAGTGCAAAAGCAAGTTCAAAGTTTATAGCGCATAAAGGTCTTCCCTTTTTGCATGACAGAATGCCGATGCGCCACTGACTCTGCATTTTTGCACTTTGAACCTTGCACTCCCCTACCACGCCTGTCGCCCCATGATCCGCACACCCGGCACGATTCGGTCACTGGGATGCAGCACGATCTGATCGCCCTCTTTCAGGCCGCCCAGCACCTGGCCCGCGATGGTCGACATCTCGCCGATTTCCACGTGTCGCAGGGTCGCCCTGCCTTCCTCCAGGCGAAACACCGCCCAGCGGTCGCCCGAACGGAAGAGCGCCCCCACCGGCACCTGCAGCACATCCTCTGCTTCCCACGTCACCACACGCGCTACCACACGGAACTGGTCGCCCAGCCCGTGATTCGACTCGCCTACCAGGTCAATAATCACGTTCACGCGTTGTTCCTCAACGCCCAGCGCGGAAATCTTCGTGAAGCCCGAAGGCTCAACGAGCCGCACCCGACCGGGCAGCACCCGATCGCCGCCCCAGCGAACCAGCTCAACGCGTGCTCCCGGCTTCAAGCGCACCGCATCGTTGGAGAGCAGGTCGACCTCCACCTCCAGCCGCGTCGGGTCACCCACCTCAAGAATTGGTGTGCCCGGCGTCACCACCGTTTCGCTCTCCTGAATGACGCGCAGTACTTTGCCATTGCACGGCGCGCGTACCTCGAAGCGTGTCTCCGCCATGGTTTCATCATCGCCGGCCAGCCGTCGCGCTGCCGCCCGTGCCGTTTCCAGGTCGAACCTCGCCACCTGCTCGGCGAACCGGGCCGCTTCCAGCGCCTGTCGTGCGACCTGCTGGGAGGTGATGGCATCGTCCAGTTCACGCTGCGTCGCCGCCCCCGCCGCCACCAGCGGTCCCAGCCGCGTCACCTCGCGATCGGCCCGCTCCAGTTCCGCCTCACGGCTGACCACGACCGCACCTGCCTGCCGCAAATTCGCCTCCGCGGCTGCGACGCGTGCCTCCGCCTCAGCGAACGCACGCGGGTCCAGGGGGTCAGCAGGCCGGGGCGTGATCCACGCCACCACCTGCCCCGTTGTCACCGGATCACCCGGGTCCAGCTCGACACGCTGCAGCCTTCCTGCCAGCGGCGCGGAGATCACGTAACGATCAATCACGCGGGTGCGTCCGTCCTCCTCGACCGTCACAACCAGCGGCCCGCGTGACACCACCGCCAGGTCTACTTCCACCGTTTCTGGCCAGAAGAAATAGACCAGCGCCAATGCCACGATCGCGGCCGCGACGATCGGAACCATCCAGCGTGACAGCGTGCCTCTCCTGGCCGCCATGAACTACTCCCTGACTTTCAGCACCGCCACCAGATCCAGATGATCCAGCCGACGCCGTACTACAAACCCTGAAACAATCGACGCTATCATAGTGATCGCCAGCGCCAGGCCGTAAGTCGACCGCTCCAGCACAAACGGAATGCGTGTCGTCTCGGTCTGCAAGAGCAGCGACGCGCCGTAGGCCATCCAGTGCCCCAGTACCAGCCCCAGTGGCACCGCCAACGCCACCACCACCCCCAGTTCTCCCAGCAAGATCACCGATATCTCACCCCGCGTGAAACCCAGCACACGCAGGCTCGCCAGATCGCGACTTCTCTCCGAAAGCGAGATTCGCGCGCTGTTGTAGATCACCCCGAATGCAATCACGGTTGCGAAAATCGCATTTACCGCCCGCATCTTCAGAATCGTTTCGGCGATCGTCTCCTGAAAACTGCGCACCGCCGCGTTCTTGACCGTCACCGAACCAATCTGCGGCATCCCCTTGAGCGTGAGAAAAACATTGTCCAGTTCGCGTTCATCCACGCTCAGAAGCGCCCCGGAAACCACCGCCCCTTCGCCCATGAGCCGGTTCAGCGCTGCAATGTCCATGTACGCCGACAACCCCACATACTCATGCACCGTCGCCGCCACCGGCACATCCACCACCGGACGCTTTTCCTGCAGGACCTCCACCCGCACGGTCGAACCCGGCGTCACCTCCAGCAGCTCCGCCAGCGTCTGCGACAGCACGATCCCCTGCTGCGGCAGCTTCATCGGCCCGGTGTGTGAATCAATCACCTGCTGCAGCGTCGCATCGGGCGGCAGCCCCTGCAGCGCCAGCCGTTCGGTGCGATGACCGTGACGAATCCGCACCGCCACCGTCCGCAGCGGCTCTGCCCGAATCACACCGGGCAACCGCAGTAACTCGTGTAACGCGCGATCGTGGCGAGGCTCCACAAAACCCACGCTGATGTCATATCGCTGCACCGTGTAGAACTGATGCTCGATGAGGAACCCCAGCGCATCCTCACCGAAGTTTCCCAGGACCACCACCGCCACTGCCAGCGATACGCCCGAGATCGACAGCATCGCCCGCAGCGGCCGGCGTTCCAGATTCCGCAGAATCATCCGAGCTGTGGGTGTGAAGAACCGCTGCAGGCCCAGTTGCTCGATAACCGTCGGGCGGAAGGTCATGGGCGGTTCGGGCCGCATCGCCTCGGCGGGCGGCAGGATCGCAGCCCGTCGCACCGCATCGATCGCCGCCACCACTCCCGCCAGCACACTCACGAATGTCGCCGGCACCAGTGCCCCGGCATCCATGCGGTAATCGAATCGCGGAAAACGGAAGAACTGCGAATAACGCTGGGTCATGTCCGCCCCAAGCCATGTCCCCAGCAGCGATCCCAGCGTCAACCCGATCAGAACGATCAGCCCCACCAGCTTCAGATAGTGAACCGCCACCTCGACCTTGGTGTAGCCGAACGCCTTGAGGGCCGCGATCTGCTCGCGCTGTGTCGCGATCATGCGCGACAGCACCACATTCAGCAGAAACGCCGCCACCGAAAGAAAAATGGTGGGTGGCACAACCGCCATGATGCGAAGCTGCTGAAACTCATCGGTGACGAAGCGGTGGGACACCTGATCCTCGCGGCTGTACGCCCCCAACCCGCCATAACGCTCCGTCACCAGATCGATCCGGCGAATCACCTCCTCGACGCTCGCACCGGGCGACAGCGTAACCGCTATATCGTTGAACGCGCCATCCATGTCGTACGCGGCCGCGAGTTCCTCCTCATCCATCCAGAAGACACCGAACCTCAGGTTGTCCGGCACAAACGCGCCCGACCGCACCTGATAGACGTACTCCGGCGACAGCACGATGCCGACGATGGTCAGCTCCTGCAGCCGACCATTGATCACTGCGGTAATCCGGTCACCCGGGTCAATGCCATGCGCCTCGGCGAACGCCTCGCCGACGAGTACCTCGTGCTGCCGATTGGGTTCCAGCCAGCGCCCCCGGCGCAGATGCAGGCGGTTGAGGTCCGGCTGCCGCCCCGCCTTCACAGAGATGATCCGCCCCACCGCCGGTTCGTTCAGCCCCGGCACGTCCAGCGTCACCTCCACCACCACGCGTGTCTGCAGCCGTGCCACCCCCGGAATAGCCGCGATCTCCTGCGCCACCAGGTTCGGCGCGCGCTTGAGCGAGGCAAACACATCGGCGAAACGGTATTCCGTGTAATAGGCTGCCTGACTGCGCCGCAACGCCCCCAGCGTGCTCAGCGCCATCACGAACGTCGCCACCCCGCAGGCAATCACCAGCGCAATGGCGGTGAACTGGCCCTTCATCGCCAGCAGATCGCGAAACAATTTCCGATCCAATGCCCGCATCCAGTTCACTCACACTTCAACGCCGCGCCGCCACTTCACCGTTCGTCATTCGTCATCAGCCATTCGACATTCAACACCCCTCACCACTCCAGTTCCCGCGCCGCCACCCGATTCACATTCCGCCTCACCTCCGCCACGCGCCCATCCGACAGCGAGATCACCCGATGCGCCATGTTCGCGATGACCGCGTTGTGCGTGATGACCGCCGTGGTGGTGCCCAGTTCCGCGTTCACCCGTTCGATCGCCTCCAGCACCACGACACCGGTGTGGACGTCCAGCGCCCCGGTCGGCTCATCGCACAGCAGCACGTGCGGCCGCTTGGCCACCGCGCGGGCAATCGCCACCCGTTGCTGCTCGCCGCCCGACAGTTGTGATGGAAAATGATCCATGCGGTGGCTCAGCCCGACGATCCGCAACGCCTCCTCCGGGTCCATTGGGTTCTGCGCGATGTCCGTCACCAGCGCGACGTTCTCCCGGGCGGTCAGGCTGGGGATGAGGTTGTAGAACTGGAAGACGAAACCCACGTGGTCACGCCGATAGCGCGTCAGGGCCGCATCATCAAAGGTGGTGATGTCGTTGTCGAAGTAACGCACCGTCCCGCTGGTGGGCACGTCCAGCCCACCCAGAATGTTCAGCAGCGTCGACTTGCCGCTGCCGGATGGCCCCAGCAGCACGACGAACTCGCCCTCGTACAGGTCAAGGTCCACGCCACGCAGGGCCTGAACCTCCACCTCACCCACGTGATACACCTTGGTAATCGCCCTGGCCTCAAAGACGGTTCGCGCCTGCCCGGATGAGGAGGCCCCAGCGTCCATCGCCCCCTGAGCCGAATAGTAAAGTTGCTCCTGCACATCAGACAGGATAGCAGCCCCACGCCCTGCCATCCGCCGGCCGCCACCATCATCCCCCGCCCTCCGGTCGACACCCGCCCCCAAGGCCCCGTCCCACCCGCTATACTAACCACACTCGCAGCCCCGCCCTCCCGGCGGGATGCGACCCCAGGTGGGGTGGCAGAGCGGTTGATTGCACCGGTCTTGAAAACCGGCGTGGCCTTCGGGTCACCGTGGGTTCGAATCCCACCCCCACCGCTTTCCGATTCCTGCGACTGTGGGCTGAGCGCCCGGGTGGTATCTCCCGTGCGTATGCAGCGGCCCCTCGATCCTACTGCCCCGTTGACAACCCGAAAGTTATGAGTCGCTTCCAGGCAGGCTTTCCCGAAATGCCTTAAAGCGAGGATCATTACGAACGGCATCGAAATCGCTTTCCTCATCGAGTTCAGTCTGGTTGTGCAACCATTCCCATTCACGAGCTTTGACAAGCCATTCAATGCAGTGTTCCACGTTACCAGCGATTGCCTCGATGCAAGCCCGATGGAATGCTGAGACCCCCTTCTGCTCGGCCGGCGCTTCGGCCATCTCGATCACCGCCGTGTAGTCGGCCATCGCCCCGGCATGATCCGGCGGCGA
>CALKHT010000049.1 GCA_937988825.1 uncultured Phycisphaeraceae bacterium | reverse complement strand
CTGCCATACTCGAGATGCCTTGATGATTCGTTGATGAACAAAGTCGTCTGCTTCCGTGAAGCGAATGATGACAAGGGCCAGAAATCACCTTATGAATGGCTCGCCGGGCGAGATCCGGCTCGGTATGAACGCGTCTGTCATCGCGCATCCCGGCTTCCCTACCCCAAGTATCGCCGATTCCTGCAGAAGACCCTGGAACTGGACAAGTTTATCGCAAGACAACTGGTCGACACGTCCTACATTTCACGGGTAACGGTCGAGTACCTTCAATGCCTGTTTGATCACGAGGCCCGGCGTCATGGTGCCGTACTCGGTATCAAAGGCCAGCTTACCGCAGAACTTCGTCATCAGTGGGGGCTCAATGATCTGTTGAGTGCAGATGCCATCGACACGAAAAGCCGCGACGATCATCGTCATCACGCCATCGATGCACTTATCGTGGCACTGACCGATCGCTCGCGTCTGCAGGGACTTACACGAATCCGCAAGGCGGGTGGGGTGCTGCAAACGGGGGAGGCACTTGAGTATCCATGGGAAAACTTCCGGGACGAGGTGAAACGTCGAATTCGTCAGGTGAACGTCTCCCACCGCGCGGAACGCAAAATCGCAGGAGCATTGCACGAGGACACGCTTTACGGCGTCCATCGCGTCAGTTCCGACAAGATCGTGCCCGGTGAGTTTGTTGTTCGCAAGAAACTTGAGTCACTTTCACCCAATGAAGTCGAGTTCATTCGTGATCAAGCGGTTCGAGAGGCGATCAAGCAGCGTCTGGCGGAACACGGGATTGATGTCGGGCGCGGACGCAGTGTTCCATCCAACCTGTGGAAGGCCGCATTGTGCAATCCAGAAAATCCTGTTCGACTGGTCGGTAAACGAACCGGAACACTTGGCCCACCGATTTACAAGGTTCGGATCATTAAAAAAGAACAGACAATTCAACCGATCCGGGATGGTGAACGTGTTGCCTACGTCAAGCCTGGCGCAACGCATCATATCTCGATTTTCGAGCTGAACATCAACGGGCGGAGCCGACGAATCGCCTACTGGACCACCATGCTTGAGGCCGCTCGACGAGTTGCACAGCGACAACAGGCGCTCAAGAGGGCAAAGGAACGCCTTGAGGCGCAACTTGGCATCAGGATCAAACCGCGTGATCCCCGACTGGGACGGGAGATGAGCCGGATCGCACATGAGATTCCGATCATCACACGAGTACATCCTGACCACCCCGAGGCAAAGTTCCTCTTTTCGCTCAGCCGGGGCGAAATGGTGCTGGCAGAGGTCGACGGCAAGGAGGAACTTCTGGTCTATAACACCTCCGCTTCGACGCAGGGCCAAATCTATTTCTACCACCATGCAGACGCCCGTCCCAAGTCGGGCAAGGATAAAACACAGGTTCGCAGGAAGTTCGTGTTCACCGCCAACACACTTAAAGCCAGGAAAGTCACCGTGGACTATCTTGGCCGGATTCGCTGGGCAAATGATTAAATTCCCACACGTGCTTCAGTAGCTCCCGCTTTTGGTCGATATCCAGCGACGCGGGGGCCGGGATGATCAAACGCGTCATCGAAATCTCGTGGCAGGCGGTTCACCTTTCGGTGCGACACGAACAACTGATTATCCAGCCTGTCAATGAAACCAAAGCTCTGGCCACCACGATTCCGTGCGAGGATGTCGGGGTGGTTTGCATTGATCATCCCGGCGTCAGTTATTCCCATCAGGCCATGATGGCCTTGATGCGCTGCGGGGCGGCAGTTGTTATCTGTGGTAAGGACCATTTGCCCGCGGGTGTAATGCTGCCACTTTCCAGTCACTCGGAAGTGCTATGGCGTGTCAACGAACAGATCAACGCCAGCCAGCCCCGTAAGAAACAACTATGGCAACAGATCGTCCGCGCCAAAGTGCAACGCCAGGCCCGGAATCTGCCTGAAGGCTCGCCTGCCGCACGCATGCTCCGACAACTGGCGCAGGAAGTGAAATCCGGAGACAAGGACAATATTGAAGCACAGGCTGCACGCATCTACTGGTCTGCCTGGCTCGACCCGCATGGATGCGGTGACCTGCTCTCCAGCATTACCACTCAACAAACGGAGCGACTGCCAACAATCAACACCTGGCGCCGCAACCCCGATGGACTTGATCCAATCAATCGAATGCTCAACTATGGCTATGCCGTGATGCGAGCCGCGATCGCTCGTGCTCTCATCTGCGCTGGGCTTTTTCCCACATTGTCAATCTTCCACCGTAATCGAGCCAATGCCTTCGCGCTTGCCGATGATCTGGTCGAACCGTTTCGCCCACTGATCGATGCACGTGTTCGCCACCTGTACCGAACCACCTCAGTGAGCAACCTAAAGCTGGACCAGCCTGTCAAGGCGGCACTGCTTCAGCTACTTACACATCCCGTTCACTGGGGCGAAACCACCGGACCCCTGATGGTCTCACTTCACCGCCTGACTGCCTCATTCAGCCGGTGCCTGCGGGGTGAGAGCAAAACACTCACGCTACCCGACTGGGATCCTGAACTGCCATGGACCTGAGCGGATATCGATCGATGTGGGTACTGGCGATGTTTGATCTGCCCGTCGATACCAAGGCTGCCCGACGAGCCTATGCCCAGTTTCGCAAAAAACTGCTTGAGGACGGGTTCACCAAGATGCAGTTCTCCGTGTACATCCGACACTGTGCCAGCGAGGAGAATGCGCGCGTACACCTGGCACGCGTCGAACGCATGGTCCCCGATGACGGCGAGGTGCGTGTATTGGCCGTTACGGACAAACAATTCGAGCGGATGCGAATCTACTGGGGCAAAAAACGCCGTCGCCCCGAGCCACCACCACCCCAACTTGAGCTTTTTTGAGCCGTCAGATGGTCGCAAGTCCTTCTGACGGGCCCATTTGGATCGGATGCGTTCCATTCAACCCGATCCCGCGACCAACCCGCAACACACGATGCCTATGGGTGATGGGGAGTCGCGTTCCATTCAACCCGATCCCGCGACCAACCCGCAACTAGATCGCGACTTCGGCGATTCGGCCATCGGTTCCATTCAACCCGATCCCGCGACCAACCCGCAACGACATCGCCTGCAAGCGCATCGAAGCCGCCGTTCCATTCAACCCGATCCCGCGACCAACCCGCAACATCGGTCGGTTCTGCCAGCGATGGGAATCGGTTCCATTCAACCCGATCCCGCGACCAACCCGCAACGTGTATTGAGTCGCGTCGAAACTGAAGACGTTCCATTCAACCCGATCCCGCGACCAACCCGCAACCGCCGATCCACTTACCCGCCTCAGCGAACGCTCTCGCGCCATGCGTGCAGCTTCTCGCGGAACTGGCGCAGCGTATCCGCGTGAGCTGGATTGTCCGCAAGATTCAGCAGCTCGGTCGGGTCGGCTTTCAGGTCGAAAAGTTGCTCGTAGTCGAACTCGGGCCAGAACACATATTTCATGTCGCGGCGGACCACGGCGTAGGATGTGGGAATGCGATTCTTGTTCGAGATCGTCGGATGCTCGTAGAAGAACTCATCGCGCCACGCGGGCGGATCTTCTGCGAGATAAAGCGGTGACATGTCCCGGCCCTGCATCGCTTTGGGAGCTTCAACGCCTGCCGCGGCGAGGATCGTCGGCGCCACATCGATGTTCAGAACCAGTTCATCACGCGCCGCGCCACGCTGTGATGCTTCCAGACGCGGATCGAAAACGATCAGCGGCACGCGAAGCGCCTGCTCATATGGATACCACTTGTCCGCCAATCCGCGTTCGCCGTGAAAGTAGCCGTTGTCGCCGATGAAGATGATCAGCGTGTTATCGTAAACGCCCTGGTGCTTGAGTTCATCAACGATGCGGCCGACGGCTTCGTCAACTTCGGTGATCAGCCGATAGTAATTGATCATGTACTGCTGGTAACGCTGTGGCGTGTCAAAGCGCCAATGAAATCGGATGCGGCCTTCGTTGGAGGGCTGGGCGAGGAACGGCGGCAGCGCTTTGAGATACTTCGTATCCTGCAACGGCGAGACAGGAATCTGCACACCGGCGTAATGTTCGGCGCTCCAGGGCTGGGGCAGATACTGCTGCCGAGCGTTGTCCTCAGCGTGGGGCGCGAAAAAACTGACGTTCAGGCAGAACGGTCGATCGATCGGTCGCTGTCGCAGATACGCGATGGCATCGCGCGTGTTGCGCTCGGTGACGTGTACGCGCTCGCCTTGGCCATCGGGATACCAGTGTCTGCCACTGTAGTCGTGCATGACGTCGAAGTCCTCGACCTGGCCAACGCCGATGCCGTACTTGCCTATGAACCCAGTGTGATAACCCGCGTCGCGCAGCAGCGCAGGATAGGTCTGAGCGATCGCCTCGGGTGACAGCCGCTTGCCAAAGCGATCGATTCCGTGCCGCGACATGTACTGGCCGGTGAGGATCGACGCCCGACTGGTCATGCAGATGGAGGTGGTGACGCGCGCCTGGCTGAAGCGGACGCCCTGCCGGCAAAGTTCATCGAGGCGCGGCGTGTGGATCACTTCATTGCCCGCCATCCCCAATGAATCCCAGCGAACGTCATCTGCAACGAGCACGACGATGTTCATCGGCATCGCTGTGTCCGCCGTCGCAACGGCCAAGGTGCCCAGCGACACGACTGTAACAACTGTCATCGCGATCGACCATCGATTCAGGGCCATACACCTCGTCAAGCCACCTGCCTGCCCAACAATAGAACCCATCCTGCCCCTGCTCGTTTTCGAACCGGCAGATCGCTTGTCCATCAGACATCCCCTGGTCAGCAGATGAAAACCGCAGGATATCCTGCCAGACAGGGGGTGCCAAACCCCCGCGATCAACGTGACAGGCCGATTCAGTCCATAACCAGGCGAAACACCTGCCGGCGGATGTGGGGGGTTGGGGTGGGTGGCCGCGTCAAGCAGAAGCGGGCGGCGGCGATTTTGGAGGCACTGACCACGTCGTGGGCCGGCGGGATTGCCACTCTGACCGGGCTTCCAGCGGTGATCGGGTGATGGGACGACGCCGCCGTGGCCGGGACACTCGAACGCCTGCCGCTATGGCCAAGTAAGCGGGGATGAGCGACGAGGATTGTAAAGCTCGTGAAACTGCCGTCGCCAACGCGCCGAAAAACAATCGAAAAAAGACGAGTCCCCGCGACGGTCGGTGACGGCGAAACATGCCCATCAACCCTGCACAGCAGGTCCGACCGCCTGCACACCAGGCGCTCAGGTACTATCGACGCTGCGCACCATCGCGATGATGCCCGCCCGCACCGCAGCCGGCAGATTCGCCCACCGTCGCACCAGTCCTGCCAGTTCCGGGTCGCTCAGGTCGCCGCGCGCACCGGATTGCGCACCAACTGCCTGCACCGCTTCTCCGACCAACGCGCGTAAATGGCGGTCACAACTGATATTTACATCGACTTCCGCGCCGGCACGTTCGGTTCCTGCCGCTCCCACTTCTTGTCGGTGCAACTGTGCATACGTGATGTGCGGCAACGCGTTCCGTGGGGACTGCGCTCGCGATCTGCCTGAAATCGTCACACCTGGTAATACTCGCGAAATTTGCGTCCAGCGATGCGTCGGGACTATCGCGCTGCGGGTAGTGCGAGTTTTGCATTGCTGATGGCGGGGCGGACCATGTCGCGGGGGAAGTCGGTTTCGTTGCCGCCGAGTTCCCAGGGGGTGGGGCCGACGAATTGGGTGGTGGTGCCGGCGATGGTTAGTGCTCCCCCTGCCCGGTCGATGGTCACCACTGCCCAGAGCGATTTGGCGTATGGCGCGGTGTGCTTGAGATAGGGGTGGGTTCGGTCGATCGTCTCGCCGAATGGCATGTTTCTGATGTGTTCGCCGAGCCAGACGTAGGAGGCGCTATTGATCTGCGGGTAATAGATGCCCTGGATCGTGCGCACATAGTCGCGGTGCAAGTGCCCACTGAAACAGGCGAGGACTTTGGGTGATCCGTCGGGATGATGTGCCGCTTCGACTATCTTTCGTATGTCAGCATGATTGACAATAACGCCGGCGCCTGTGTCATCGAACGGATGGTGGCTGAAGATGATGGTGGGAAGCGTCGTTGCTGCCAGATCATCGATCAGCCATTGCCGCTGCTCATCACCGATGTAGCGGTAGTAGGGTCGCAGATTCGGCCCGGGTTCGTTGCTGTCGAGCACGATGAAGTGAATGCCGCCCCTGTCGAACGAATAATAAGGTGAAGGCATGTTCCAGAAGCGCATCGTCTCATCGTACGTGAACGCGTAGGGGCCGCCACGATCGACGAATCCATCCCTGTCGTGATTGCCCATCACGTGATAGCGCGGGCCATTGAACTGGTTCCATATCTCCATGAAACGTCGATTACGCTCGAGGGGCACACAGAAGTCGCCAAGCTGGATGATGAAATCGACGTGCGCTTCGTTCATGGCTTCGATGAACGGGCGAAGACGCGCTTCACCATCATGTACGATATCGAGATGAATATCGCTGATCACACCGAAGCGCAGCGGTGGTTCAGCCGCGCCAGCGGTGCGCAGCGGCAGCCGCAGCAGCGAGATGGCAGCCGTTGAGATCAGTAATTCGCGACGAGTGCAGGTGCGAAACATCGTCAGGGTGCCTCTGTGGATGCAGATGAATCTTTCGGCAGAACAACGAAGCGGAAACCGGTGATGGCATCGCGGTGATCGCCGGGCTTGCCGATGCGTGTCGCAAAGCCACCCCCATATTCATGAAGGTAGGCCGAACCGCGCACAGCGAACTCAGCAGTATCGCCCTCGTACACCGGGTCTCGGCTGGGCAGGAACGTATAGGCATCGGGATGGTACGCATCGCGACACCACTCGCGGACATTGCCCAGCATTCCGCGCAGCCCCCACGGGTTAGGCTCACCAGTGGTTACCGGCAGCCGTTGCATGCGGTGACCAGCGGGACGGTTGTACTCGGGGCTGCCCGTGAGCATGCCTTCGGGCACGTTCACGCCCGCGCGGGCGGCATACTCCCACTGCGCCTCAGTCGGCAGTGCGAAGGTATGCCCAGGAACCTTCGCGCTCAACTTCTCCAAAAACACACGAATCTCATCGTAAGAAACGTTCACCACCGGAAGCTGCGTATCCCCTCCGTGACCGTTATTATCATCCCCCATGACTGCGCGCCAGAGCGCCACCGGGACCTCATGTTCGAGCATCCAGAAGCCCTGCGTGAGTGTCACCGTCCGTTTGGGCTGATTCATGGGGGTACCACTGGCGCTTCCCATCTCGAATGTGCCCGGCGAGATCCAGCGCAGCTTATATGTGCGGCCGGCCACTTCGATCGTCAGATCCGGGCGCTGCTGGGGCTGAATCGGTTCGGATGGCCCGGGCAACACAATTTCAGCACGCACCGGCAGATGATCGGAATAGATCATCGTCACTTCCTCTGTCGACGGTGTCGTGTAGGCATTGCGCACCGTGCCCGCCCCCACCAGGCCATCACTGATGGTATACGGAATGAAGATGCGATCGACACGAATATACGGATGAATCGCGTTGCACGTGTTCGGGGGACCAACCGGTTTTACGAGGTACGCATCACGAAATCCCATCTCCAGTAATATCCCGAAAAGCGATTCGTCACGACGAACATTGAAATCGCCCATGACAATCTGAGGAACGCCCGGCTGAGCCGTCCTTCTCATCAGCACAACCAGGGCGTTCATCTCGCGGATGCGGTGCAGAGTTCCGTTGATATCGATACTGGGATGGAAGTGCGTGCCGTACACAAGCAGTCGCTTTCCGCCGCCCAGGTCGAGTAATGCCCGCCAGAAATGTCGCGAGAAGACGGGGCCTGCGTCATCGCGGTAATCCTTGTAGGATTCAAACTCACGAATGGGATATCGGCTGAGAATCGCACCACCGGTAACACCGGGGTCAGTCGTGCGCGCGGAATAATAGTTGAGCTTTTCGGCGACACCACGAACGAACTTCGCTTCCGGTGCTTCCTGAAGGGCGAACACATCCGCATCGATCGATTCGAACACGCGGGCGAACTCGTTGATGCGCTGCTCATCGCTGCGGAAGTGGGCCGCGCCCACCGGCTCGGGGCAGCCATGAAACATCAGCACGTTGTAGGTCGCGACCGTCAACCGCTGAGGAGCTTCAGCAGGCGCAGGAGCACCCTGGCTCAGGATCAGCGATTGAGCGGCGCGTTGCGCGTATGCCGGAACGACCGCCGAGAAGACCACCCCCGCCATCAGCGCGCAGCGCAACCACGACACGATGCGTAATTGGTTCATAGGACCTCACCAGTAATAGCGTTGCTGGAACGGCGTGATCTCGACGCGGGGCTCCAGCGTCTGATTATCGACTGTGCGTACACTGCCGTCACCCAGTCCCAGGGGACTGCGCCCATCAAACTGAAATTCAGCGTTGCCCACACCGGAGTACCGCCCGCGGTGCCAGCGGTCTGTCGTGTTGGCGGCGTCCCAAAAGACGCGCCGATGCGCGACGAGATAGTTGTCGCTGCGCGAATCATCGAGTCCGTTGGGGAAGATCGCGGAGCCACGTTCATCGATGATGAACATGCCGTTAAATGCGGGACGGCCAAACCAGCCGTAGCCCGACCAGACGTTGACATTCTCATTGCGGTGGGCCATGGCGTAGGCCCAGTTGCTGTAGTTGCCCCCGGGCTTGATCGCGGCGTAGCCCTCCTCGGGCGATTCGCCGCCGAACTCCGCATCCAGCAGCGGACAAACCATGATATCGGGTTCGCGAACATATCCGCCGTCAACCATCTCTGTGAAGCGGTTGCGAGCTGTCGCGCTGCTTGCGTTCCAGCGGGCGTAGAAGAAGTGCCCCTGGTTATTATCCGGGTAATTGCCCTTGTTATCCGTCGCATACGTCTGGTGCGACATGATGATCTGTCTTGTGTTCACCATGCACTGCGCTTCCTGCGCGGTATAGCGGGCATGCTGCAATGCAGGAAGCAGCAGCGCCACGAGCAGGGCGATGATCGAGATCACGACGAGCAGCTCGATGAGTGTGAAGGCTTTTCTCGGGGTCACGTCGAGGCTCCTGAAAGAGTGAAATCGCTGCTGCGAACCGTCAGGTACGCAGCAGCGCAGGTGGGGGTTAGCGGCGACGTCGGCGAAGTGCACACAGGCTGCCCAGGCCGAGCAGGGCCAGGCTCGCGGGCTCAGGCACCGCCGGGGCATACGCACCGGTGGTGTCGAGGCGGATGTAGTCGATCGTGATCGTACCACCGCCAGTTTGACTACCCCAGCGCCCAATGCGCACAATCTCGTAATCAGAATAGGCCGAGCTTTCCTGGTCATCGATGACCAGGACGTCATCAATCCAGACACTGGTCAATCCGAACTCGTAACCCTCCGCAGACCTGCCGGTAATCCGGATGGTATGAAAACCATCGGTGAAATCGGTGGCATATTCGGTGTTAACGCCCGGCGACACTGAATCGCAAACGATACCGTTCGCCAGGATGTGAACGCGTGTGGTCAGCGGGTTCTCGCCGTCATTATCGCGCAGGTAAAGTTCGAACACGCCGCGATTTGCATAGTTGGCGGCATCGACGCGGAATCGCATCTCCACCGTCCAGCCTGCATCGGTCGAGAGGAAATTGCCATGTTCAGTATTCCAGCCGATCGCCGGATACTGAGCGACGCCCAATGCCGGCGTGGTGATGGTGAACGTCCCATCGCCATTGAGCGTCACTCCGGGCCATGTTGTGCCACTGCTGACATCCACCCACGTTCCCAGATTCAGCGGGTCGGTATCGCCCTCGATCTGAGGAACGGTACTGACAAAGTCGCTCGAAGCCCGCTGGGCAACCGGTGCTGCCATCACCGACATCGACATGGTTGACACCACCGCGCCCATTGTGATCCACGTTGCCCTGTTCATTATGATCCTCCTACAGAATGGTTACATTCATCCGGCGACGAACCACGCATTCGGCGCCACGAGGTCGTTACAGACCTCACAGACATGTCATCTCTCTCAAACCATCAGCACCTCAGTGCGTACGAGCATCGTCGCGCACGTTCAAGATCAACTGCAGGTTGTCAGCATAGGCGTCCACCACCTCCACATCAGCAATTGAGACCAGTTCGATGCGCACGGTTCGGGTACCCGGCGGAACGGAGCCCCGCTGTCTGCGAAAGAGGAAGCCGGTTTCATTGCCACGATCATCCACGGTGACCGGGCCGATGCGGCCGGCATGAATCGGCACCCCTGTCGCATCGAGGAACACCGCGCGCACCTCGCACCGATCGTTCTGATCGATATACCCGCCAAGCCAGCCCGACAGATCGAAGTGGATGAGGTTGTCGTCGATTAGTTCGGCCAGCTCGCGAAGATCGATTTCCTGATACGTGACACCCGGTTCGCGGCCGACCCAGAACGCCTGGCCGTGATCGGCGGGAAGGCGCTGGCTGTAGTTCAGCCAGATCTCCTGATGGATGGCATGTTCATATGTGACGGTGGTGGCGTTGGTCGTATCGACCCATCCCGGGATATCCACATCGCTGATGGCGCTGGGCAGACCGGTGCGCGGCATAATCCGCATCGGGGTGATGGGCTCGGCGTGAGGACCAGCCTCAAAGTCGCCATTCACGATCAGATTCCGATGCAGCAGATCCAGGTAGGCGCGATAGGGCACAAAAGGTTTGGGGTCGAACGCGGTGGTGACGATCGCCTCGGCATCTCCATCCACCATGGCGGACTCGCCGGCACGCAGCGATCGCGACGCGGACATCGTTTTCGTGGTCAGCTCGACACGGCCGAGAAAGACGCTGGCCGTCGTGCTCTGATCCTCATGGACAATCACACCGAACTCCGTCCCGAGGTCGACCACCCGGCTGCCGGGCGTATGCACCGTGAAACCGATGGCCTGTGGCGGGCAGTAACCGATGAGCATGCCGGCCTCAAGCTCCACCTGATGCGCATCCCGCAGATTGACCGTAACCGGCGCGATAAGATCAAGTTCTGCGCCGTTGTCCATGGTCAGCCGCACGTGCCCGCGCACTAGCCGCACCACACCCGATGGAATCCGACTGCCGGCACGGATGGGCGTCACTTCGTCGGACCACAGTGCATCGCGTGCCTCCATGAGTGTCGCCACGTAGTTGGGCTGGGGCGCCACGAGCACGGTCTGGGGATGCCGGGCGGACATCATCGGATACACCAGCAGCACAAGCATCGCCGCCAGCGCCACTCCCGCGGCGTACAGGGCGAATCGCGGGATGACGATGTGCCGTACCGGTCGCAGCGTTTCGCCGATCCCCAGCAAGGCCTGCTGAAGTTGCTGCCGCTCCGCCAGCGCCTGCCGCTCCAGTTGCTCACGCAGCATCTGTTCGCTGCGGCGGTGGTGCTGAATTTCCAGACTCCTGCGGACCTCGTCGAGTACGAGGGATATGTCGATTTCTGTTGGAGGGGGGTCGAGAAGACGATCGAGTTCCTGGCCTTCGGACTCGGCGATCGACGTGACATCCTGCCCGATGAAGTACTGCCGCGACAGCCCATGCACCAGCGCCCGGCGTGAGAACCGCAGCGCGTTTTGCGGTGAGGCCTTCACCCAGGCACACAGGGCCTGTGCATCGGTCGGCGACAATCCGCCGTCCAGATAGCTGCTGATCAGGCTGTCGGGATCGAACGTCATGGCGTCTCGGCCATTCCCATCGACTGTTCAATACAGCGGTGCAGAGCTGCACGGACGCGGTGCAGCATCGTTCGCACCGCCACTTCGGTCATGCCCATGCGGTGCGCGATAACGGGTGAGCGCAAATCCTGTAAGTATCGCAGTTCCAGGAGTTTCTTGGCCCTCGCGGTGAGCCGGCTTATGCAATGTCGCAGCGCCTGCTTCGTCTCCAGGACTTCACATTCCAGTTGCTGCTGTGCGGCGGTGATGAGTTCGAGTGCCTCATCGTCGAAAATGAGTTTTTCTCTTCCTTGCCGTCGCCACCAGGCGAGGACTTCGAGGCGGGCAATGCCGATTCACCAGCTCAGGAACGACGTGGCCGGGTCGTATTGCTCGCTTTTTTGAACGGCGATCAACGCGACGGATTGGAGAATGTCCTCTGCGTCGTGGAAGTGAGGGATGAGGCTGGCGATGTATGCCGAAACGGCCGGCTGTGCCGCCGTCCACAACGCCACCACATCTTTCTGGCCGCTCTCCGTCAACATACGACGCCGCTCCGACCAGTGCCGGGGAAACTGCCCCTCTAATAAGGGACTGCCAATCGGGCACGACCGTTACACGCACAAAAAGAAAATTTTTGATTCATCCGGTTCCGCGGACGGTTTGGGTGAGGGCGCGGCGCAGGTCCGACATGCAGGAAGGAACCGTCCCGCTGTCGCGAAGGGCATCGCCCAACATCAGGACCACTCCACACAGTGTGACCCATTCGGCGAACCAATGCGAGGCGGACGGATCGTATCACAACTCCTAAGCACTGCAAAATTCAGGACTTGTGAGCAAAATTCCCTAATCGATTCATCAATCACGCACCAACGACATCCAGGCCGTGTCCGTGGGCCGAAGATGCCGGACTCGATAAGGAACCTCCCGTCTGATGTTTTTCTTCCCTCGCGCGTGACGAAATCACTTTTTCATTGAAGATAGGATGGAGGTTTTAGTCCGAATGGCGTCTGCGAAGACCACCAATTCGCTCACGAGCCTGGCGTCGCTGTGGTATCAGGCGCTACCGGTGGTGTCAGCGTACGTCTTTGGGGCGATCCCCAATTTTCATGAGGCTGAAGATGTCATTCAGCAGGTCGCCGTCACGGTGACCGACAAGTTCAGCGAATATGATCCGCGGCACCCGTTTACCCGCTGGGCCATCGGCATCGCCAGGATCAAAGTGCTGCAGCATTTCGACTCGCAACGGCGGGATCGGCATCAGTTCTGTTCGGAGGCGCTGGAGGCCATTGCCGCATCCTACACCCGCCTTTCCCCAGAGCTGGATTCACTCAAGGCGCCGCTGGAGCAGTGCATCGAGCGGCTGACGCCGCGGTCGCAGCAGATGCTGGAGCTGCGGTACGTGCGCGATCTGAAGCCTCGGCAGATCGCGGTGATGCTGGGCATGACCTCCACGGCGGTGACGTCGCTGCTGCACCGTCTGCGTGAGGCGTTACGGCGATGTATCGAGCAGAGAGGGCACCGGGGAGAGGGGGTGACGTCGTGAACGATCCGCACCTGGCCCTGATCGACGCATGGTTCGATGGTGTGCTGGACGAGCGGGACGTGCGCACCCTGGAAACGTGGCTTTGCGCCAGTCCCGAACACGCGGACCTGTTTGCGCGCAAGGCGTACATCCACGCGCGAACGTATGCGATCCTCAACTGCCGGGATGTCGGCCGGATTCGCGGTTCGTTTAGTGCAGATGATCCGCATCTGGACTCAGTGCTCCGGGAACTGGAGCAAGCCAACGAGCGTGGTGCAGGGCATCCGGTTTACGACGAGGAATCGACGCAACTGCTGATGGAAGCGCTGGGGCTGGAGCGGGAGGCGGCGGCCCGCCGGGCAGAGCGTGAAGCGGCGGAGCAGGCGCGGTCGGAGAAGGAACGGCAACTGCGTTCGCAGTCGTTCGATCATCTGCTCGGTCGTGAACCCGAAGTGACCCCGGTGCGGCACATCGTCATACCCCGGCCGCTGGCGTATGCCGCGGTGGCGGCAATCCTTCTATTAACACTGGCGCTGTTCTGGCCGAACCGAACCGCATCCGTTGCTCCGGCGCCAACCGCCCCTGTAGTAGAGGCGCAGCCGATCGCCACGCTCGTTGAAGCGATTGATGCGGTGTGGAGTTCGTCCGCCAATGGGGTGGACATACGTACGGGTGAGCGGCTGATGCCGGGACAACTGCACTTGCGATCGGGTCTGGCGCGGCTGCGTCTTGGCAGCGAAGCTGAGGTCGTGCTCGAAGGGCCGGTATCGATTGAACTGCTGGAGGAGAATTACGTTCGGCTGCAACAGGGCAGGATGGTCGGGCTGTGCCCCACGGTGCGCAGCCGCGGTTTTCGCGTGCAGACGCCGACGGCAGAGATCATCGACCACGGCACCGAGTTCGGTGTACACGTGGAGCCGACCGGCGCGACGAGTGTGGTGGTGTTCGACGGACTGGTGGAGTTGCGCGGTACTGCGTCGTCGGGGCAGCATGCAACGGATCGGCTGATGCTCGGCGCGCATTGGGCCGGCAGGGTCAATGAAGCGGGCGAGCTGCTTCCCGCGATGGAGCCGATCGAATCAATCGGCGTGACGTTCGCACGGCGCGTGGAGCGACGTCTGAACGTGGCGGATTTCGTCGGCGGTGGCGATGGCACGGGGACAGGCCGACTCTACGCCGCGATCGACTTCACCAACGGCACACTGATCGATCGGCCGCGTGCCAGAACGAAGGTTGGTGATGGGCGATACACGCTCGTGTCGGATGCGCCGTTTGTGGACGGCGTGTTCATTCCCGATGGCGGGCGTGGGCCGGTGCAGATCAACTCACGCGGCGATCAGGTTCACGGCCTGCGTGACACGCGCGGAACCGCCTGGCTGGAGATCAGCAACGGCGGCGTGTACGGCCAGTCCACCGGCAATCTGCACCATCCGCGCCTGGGTGGCATTGAATACGGCACGGCGGAAACGCCCTCCATCAACCTTCACTCCAACGGCGGCATCACGTTCGATCTGAACGCGGTGCGGGCGGCGCATCCAACACTGAAGATCACGCGGTTCGTCGCGCTTGCCGGTTTGTCGGAGACGGCAACGGCGGAGACCGAGCCACACGTGGACCTGATTGTGATGCTGGACAACCGATTGGTGTTCCGCGTCGATTCCGTCCCGCGCGGCGAGTACCACGAGGTGAGTGTGCCCATCTCGTCAAACGATCGCTTCCTCACGCTGATCGTGACCGATGGCGGTGACACCGCATCGTCCGATGCAACGGCTGCCGACTTCGCGCTGTTCGGACGCCCGGAACTTGTTTTGGAGCCTTGATGCGTTGAACGATACCTACACAACAACGCCGCACAGGATGACCCGCTCATTCATGTTGATTCGCGGCAGTACCAATTGAAACACGATGTATCACGCCCCGTGCGTGAAAATGCCAGCCCTGAGGACGGTCTTCGGGGGCATACGTTG
This sequence comes from uncultured Phycisphaeraceae bacterium, assembly GCA_937988825.1. GTDB lineage: Bacteria > Planctomycetota > Phycisphaerae > Phycisphaerales > Phycisphaeraceae > CALKHT01. Next base: position 35,896 of record CALKHT010000049.1, on the reverse strand, counting down.
AATGATTCCTGAAAAGGAGGTTCTGTGATGAAGCTTCGGACCAAAGCGTCGTTCTGCCTGGCCGCCAGCCTTTTCCTTGCCAGCAATGTTCATGCGGGAACATTCAATTACCGCAACACGGTGCTGTCGGATAACCCGCTGCTCTATTACGAGTTCGATGAGGTCAGCGGCACCACGGCGTTGAACAGTGGCTTCACCGGCGCAAGTCACAATGGCACGATTAATGGAACCGTTCATCTCAATCAGAGCAGCTTCGCTCAGGGCGGCCGGGCCTATCGCTTTGAAGGAACAAATGTGCTGCTCGAACCGGACGGCCACGTGCTGGTGGATCCGCTTCCGTCGCCTCTGGCTGAATGGACGATTGAAGCGTGGATCAACTGGAACCCCGCCAAGAACAACACTGCCAACATCTTCGCCGTCGATCAGGCGGGATGGAACGACGATGTGCTGTTCGGCATCGCACCGGAGACGACGGACATCAGCCCCGCCGGTGAGCTGGCGATCATCCAGCAGGGCGCGCCGGGCACCACGCGCGACATGGTGAGCGTGCCGCTCTCATCAGGCCAATGGCATCACGTTGTGGCGACGGGCAGCACCAGCGCGGGCGAACTGAAGCTGTACATCGACGGCGTCCTGGTGGGTGTGGACAACCAAATCGTCAACGGCCTGATCATGAACGGCGCTGGCGGCCTGGGTGCCAACCCGAAGCTCGCCATCGGCGCGCGACCAGACTCCCTGCGCGGGTTCAACGGCCTGATCGATGAGCTGGCGGTGTACAACTACGTGCTCGACGCCCAGACCATCGCCGCACACTACGCCGCAGGCATCGTGCCCGAGCCGGCGAGCCTGGCGCTGCTGGCAGCAGGCGGCCTGATGCTCGTGCGTCGGCGGCGTTGAGTCGCCCTGCCGCGCGGGGAGAACCACCGAGCCCTTCCACGTTCGCGATGCGTCACCGTCGCATCGCGAGCTTTTCCGGCCCCGACAATGAAAGGTGCTTCAGATGCTCCGCAAATCTTTGATCACCGCCCGCGGGTTTACACTCATCGAACTACTCGTGGTGATCTCCATCATCGCGTTGCTGATCGCCCTGCTGCTGCCCGCGCTGACTCAGGCGCGGCTGACAGCTCAGCGCTCCGTGTGCATGTCGGCGATGCGACAACAGATGGCGGCCCAGTTCGCCTACGCAACGGATAACGCCGGCCGATTCGTTCGGCATGTCAGTCTCGGCCCCTACATGGCCAAGGCCGGTCCGCTTTCCGTACCCAACGACAACATCATCGACGCCATGCGCAACCAATACGTTCGCGACCCGATGATCATGGTCTGCCCGATCATCCGCGATGCGCAGCGTGGCCAAATCTCCGCACAAGGCTATTACGAGGATCGGCCGACAACCGGCATTGCCGGCTTCGAATCGGATACCTATGGCAACTGGTTTGACTGGGAGAACCCCAACAAGATCTACATCGTGTCCGCGTATCAATGGTGGGCCAACTTTACGCCGGCCGATGGCAATCTTTCCTCAATGATGTTCCTTAACGATACGCCACCCGCGCCGCGCACCATGGATGACGCGCGCAGCGACACGATCATGGTGAACCATCGCATGGGCGAACGGCGGGACATCTCGCACGGTGGATGGGGGCACGACAACGCCCGCGTCGTCAGCGACCCCGAAGCGTTCGATTCCTATGAGAACCCCTTCGGGGGCGGCGACGGCCACGTGCACATGCGCAGCCGCGATGAGTTCAAGGTTCGAGTGCGCAATCTCGGTGGCGGTCTGATCTGGTACATCTGGTAAGAAAGTTTGCATCATGCTTAACCTTCCACGCATCGCGATAGCTGCTCTATTCATCGTCCCTGTGGTGCTGGCGTGGCCGGCCCATGCGCAACCGTCCCCCGATGAACCCCAGCCCTTTCAGGAAGGGTCGTGGACCATCGTGTTGATGCCCGACACACAGAAGTACGTCGACCTGCAGGAGAAACAGCAGTATCTGGAAGTATTCACCGCGATGTCGCAATGGATCGTCGAGCAAAAGGAGGAACGCAACATCCAGTTGATGATCCATCTGGGCGACATTGTGGACAACAACACGCCTGAAGAATGGGCGATGGCCAAGCAGGCTATTTCCATCCTTGATAATCAGGTGCCTTATATCCTCGTGGGTGGTAATCACGACTACGGCCCCAACGGCAGCTCCAGCAATCGCACCACGCTGATGAATCAATACTTCAGGGTGAGCGACAATGCGCTCAACGATCCGCGCCGCGGTGGCATTACCAAAGGCTTCTTTGAAGCGGGCAAGCTCGATAACACGTACAGCACGTTCACCGCGCCCGATGGACGAAAAATGCTCATCTTCGGGCTGGAGTTCGCGCCGCGGAAGTCGGTGGTCGACTGGGCCAAACGAGTGGCCCAGCACGCGTCATTCCGCGATCACACCGCGATTCTGGTGACGCACGCTTACATGGAGGAGGGGCCACGCGATGAATCGGGCGCACCGACCGCGATTCGCAGCAACTGGGCGAAGTATGGTCCGCGTCGCGCGCACAATCCACATTCTTACGGACTGGCGAAGGACGGCAAAGGCAACCAACTGACCGGTCCCAATGCGGTTCACGACGGTGAGGAACTGTGGCAGAACCTGGTCAGCCAGGTTGACAACTTCCAGCTCACGCTCAACGGCCACTACCTAGACGACAACGACAGCAACACTGCCGATGGCGGTCCCGCCACCACCGCGATGCAGGTCGACACGGGCAGTGCCGGCCAGAACGTCTATCAGATGGTCGCCAACTACCAGCAGCTGCCCAATGGCGGCGATGGCTACATGCGCCTGCTGGAGTTCCTGCCCGACGGCAAAACTGTGGTCGTCAAAACCTACTCGCCCACCCGGAACCGCTGGCTCAACGATCCGAATAACTACTTCACCATCGAGCTGTCGCCGATTTCGAAACCGACGGATTCACAATGAGATTGTTATGCATGAGGTGGTGGCCACATCTCCCTTATTCGCTGAGCAACCATAGTTCCACGATGTGACGTTTCTGTGGATCGTTGGACGCCTGATAGGTTGCAAGCTGCTGTTCCAGGCCATCACACAATGCCCGGATGGTGTTCAGGTACATCTGATTCGCGGCATCAACGGACGCATCGGGCAGTTTGAGGAACATGCCCTGTGCCGCCATCTTCAGTCGCTGATCGAGCGCAAGGAACATGTTGATTGTCAGGCGCGCATGGGCCGCTTCGTAGGTGTCGCCCAGCTTCGCGTGCTCGAGGGCTTCGTGAAACCGGCGCAGTCGGACCAGTCGCGTTGCTGTATGCCCGACGATCCCGGAAATTATGACATCCTCACTGGCAACAACCTGCCCGTTGATGTAGAGCGCTCGCCTGCCGTCGCGGGAGATGGTCGCCGCCACGTGCGTCCATTCGCCCACGGGCAACTGCGCATCAACGGACAGCGAACCGGCAGCGGAGATCAGTCGCAGTGAATTGCCCGGATAGGTGTCCAGCAGGTAGCCACTGCTGGTGCCGACGATCACCTTATCGATGATTCGTGCGCCAGTCGCGGGCAGTTGCTCCGGTCGAACCCATGCTGCGAGCGTGCATTCCTTGACGTTCAGGGCTTCGTGATGAGGCACCTCGAGGAATCCACGGCCGTCCAGTCGCACCGCACCGCCGTTCGGCCCGTTGGTCCATGCGACATGATCCACCACAGCGGCTGTTGGCAGATTCGCACCGTTCTTCGCACCATTCGCCAGCCGATTGTTGCCAGTGAATCGCCACCAGCCGATCAGCCCGTTTGTCACGCGATTTGATGCGTTTCGTCCGGCAAGTTGTCTCACCTCATCCGCAGACAATGCCCGGTCGTAGATGCGAACATCAGCGATCTCACCGTGAAAACGTGTGCCACCGTTGGAGTCCGCACCGATGCGCAGCGGTGTATCCGTCGGCGCGATCGCCCGTATCATTGTGCGCCAATGCTCGGTCGCCAGACTGGGGATGGGAGGCAATGGCTCGCGCGGGACCTTTGGCTCAAACGGCACAATCTTACCATCGCCCAGCGCAATCTGAATGACCGCATGCGCTGGCAGTTCCTCATATCTCAGCGTGATCGATTCATCCGTGAACCGCGGCCACACGCGGCCGTTCACCCGCACCTCACGGATCGGCCCCTGCCCCACAGTCGCGATGTACAGCCGTTTCTCACCGAACCGGATTGGGAAGTGCTGTTCAAGCCGTCGAATCCCCGGCGGTATACGCGGGACCAGTTCAAGGTGATCGGCGCGATATCGATACTCGAACAGCCCGCGTATCATCGCCGCGGGTAACCCGAACGAGTCATAGCACAGGTTCACCGGCGCTTTGTCAAACCAGGGTGTCGCACCGAAATCCTTCAGCGGGTTATCCATCTGAAACCGATCGGCGAACATCATCATGTGCCGCATCGATCGGCGGATATCCTCAAATGCGCCCACACGGTAGTAACCCATGACCATGCGTGCCTCGCACGTCGTCCACGCACCGCCGTTTACCCACTCACCGAACGGGCTGTGCCAGTGCATGTCATCGACGGAGGGATAGTTGGTGATGATGAAGCTGTGCGGGCGCAACTGAGGGATCCGAGCGATGTTCGCGTAAATGCGACGGGCATGCTCATCATCCACCACGTTGAAACACATGGCATCGTGATTGGGAATGGCCGGGAAGTAGCCGTACCTGCTCGCGCCATACACACCGTGACGCGTGCCATCGGGATCGAGCGCTTTGATGAAGTAGCCATCCGGATGAAGCAACTGTTTCAGACCTTCACGGGCAGTATCGCACTGTCGTGCGTACTCGGCCGCGCCCTGCTCATCGTCAATGAGGCGGCACAGCTCGACCATGCGATCAAGAAACGCGATGTAGGTCACCGACAATCCCGTCAGATAGGCCTGGCCGTAGGTGCCATCCTCCTTCCTGTAGCCGTACCAGTTGGGTGCGAGCAGGTTCGCGCCGCTGCCGGCGAGAAAAAGGTTCTTCTCCGGATCGCGTCGCGATTCGATGAAGGCCGCGGCCCGGCGCAGCATGGGCATGTAATGATCGATCAGCGCACGGTCACGGCTGATGAGCAGCAGTTCCGCCTGCATCACGCCGCCGGCCGCGGTGAACTCAACCGCCCAGTCCTGCAGTTGAAGCGGGCCATCGCCCTGCTTGTGAATCGCGGTATCCGGAGATGCGCAATCCATCAGGGCGCCATCAGGAGGCACCCAGCCCTCCCCGCCGTTGTGTCGGAGAATCCAGTCGTTCTCGTAGTACCGCCTGCCATCGCCCATGTGGCGGAACCACAGGTCATTGGCGTTGATCAGGAACGTGGTGTAAGGCTCGACCAGAAACGGCAGCGAACAATAGGTCGTTCCATAGCTGTTCTGAATCCACCACGCGTTCCAGGAAGGCCCCTCGACGAACCCGTTCCAGCTCGGCGTGTACAGCATGGCCGCATTCTGGTAGGCCGGCTCCGCATCGAACATGCGACGGCTGATGTCCAGCAACGCCAGATACTCGACATCCCCTTCGCCGCTGTAGAACCTGCCCTCGAATTGGTCAGCCCCCACCGCCGGGGACGACAACAGCACTCCGAAGGTCAGACAGGCGATGACGTGGCAAGCGATCCGCATGAAATTTCCTCGCAACAAAGGTTTCCCCCGTACGCGATGCTCTGCCTATCCATACGCCGCTGCCGGGATTTCTTAACATCGCACTGGAAAAGATCGGGGGGGCACGGAGGCGGCCCGGCACATACCAACGGCAGGCCTGTTCGCACACAAGATATTGAAACAGCGACACTTAGACTATTAGCCGTTGCAGCAGGAATCCTTTATATGCTTCACTCGCGATTACCCGGCGTGACTACGACTGATTTACAGGACGAATCCTCCCCCCGATCGAGCGGTCCGCCAGTCGGCTAAGGCGGGCTGTTGCCAGCGGGCGGGTTTTCGCGGATCATTTTCCGGCTGCCGCAGCCCCGGCCCCGGGGCTCGACCGCAACCACCCGAATCATCAGTGTTTCCGTCATGCCCACCGCGATCATTTCCGACATCCACGGCAACATCGACGCCCTGCAGGTCGTCATGAACGACATTGCCGCCCGGGGTATCGAGCGCATCGTCTGTCTGGGCGACATCATCGGTTACGGGCCTAACCCCTGCGAATGCCTGGACATGGTGATGGAGCGCTGCGAGTGGTCGCTCATGGGCAACCACGACTTCGCGGTGCTGTATGAGCCGACCAGCTTCAACACCAGCGCGGAGCAGGCAGCCTTCTGGACACGACGGCAACTGGAGCTGGAGCCGGACCCGATCAAGCGGCGCCGGCGGTGGGAGTTCCTGGGCAACCTCAAGATTCGTGAGCGGCAGGACGGTTCGCTGTGGGTCCACGCCTCGCCACGCCGCCCGATCAACGAATACATCTTCCCGGATGATGTGATCACCGCACCAGCGAAGATGCAGCAGATCTTCGACCGGATCGAGCGTCGCTGCTTTGTCGGTCACACGCACGTGACAGGCGTCTTCACCGATGAGCCGGACTTCTATCCACCGGCCGATCTGGGCGCCAACGCGACGTACAAGTTTCGCGAGGGTGAAAAATGCATCATCAACCCCGGATCGGTTGGCCAGCCACGCGACCGCGACCAGCGCGCCAGCTACGCGATCCTGCACGATGACCGCGTCGAGTTCGTGCGGCTGGAGTATGACGTGTACGCGGTGGTCGACAAGGTCACGCGGATTCCCGAGTTGAGCGACTTCCTGGGCATGCGCCTGCTGGAAGGCCGCTGATCCTTTTGACACTTCTCAGCGTCATACTGATTGCGTTCCGGTTTTCGTTTGCGCGATCGGGTGATGGCCCGCGCGACCGGCGGGGGTAAACCTGACGATGCAATCGGGACATCTCTGATATCAGCCATCAGGTGCGGCGAATTGCGGCTCAAATCCTTGCGTCGCGCGAATCCGGCACGCTACAACCGCCGGTATGGCGCAAGTGTTCTATCCCAGTGCGAACACGATCGCACGTGTGACGCTGATGAGTCTGCCGATCGCGATCATTGTGATCGTGATAGCCGTGCGCACAGCGAGTGAGTCGGATTACGTCACCGGGGTGAACTTCGCGGTCGATCAGCCGGTGGAGTTCAGCCACGAGCACCATGTTGCCGGGCTGGGCATTGATTGTCGCTACTGCCACACCAGCGTGGAGGATTCGCCCTTCGCGGGCATTCCACCGACTGAAACGTGCATGACGTGCCATTCGCAGATCTGGTCGGATGCACCGATGCTGCAGCCGGTGCGCACAAGCTGGGAAACGGGCCAGCCGCTGCGATGGAATCGCGTGCACGATCTTCCTGATTTCGCGTTCTTCGATCACAGCATTCACATTGCCAGGGGTGTGGGTTGTGTGACGTGTCATGGGCGCGTTGATCAGATGCCATTGATGTGGAAGTCGCAGACGCTGTTCATGCAATGGTGTCTGGACTGCCATCGCGATCCCTACCCGCACATTCGGCCGCGTGAGGCAGTGTTCGACATGAACTGGACGCCAGCCGACAACCCGGAAGCTCAGGTGGCGCTGCAGGCAGCGCACGCGAACATTCGTACCGAAGGACTGACCAACTGTTCGGCATGCCACCGATGATGCGCAGCGAGAACAACATTGATCTTGCGGTCATTCGCGCCCGGCTCGCCACACAGCGGGGCAGACAATACTGGCGCAGCCTGGATGAGCTTGCGCGGACACCCGAGTTCCAGCGGTTTGTGGACAACGAGTTTCCCGCCGGGCCGGATTGGCATGATGGCGTGAGCCGAAGGCGATTTCTGCAACTGATGGGGGCCTCGCTGGCACTGGCAGGGTTGCAGGCGTGTGGGGAACGGCCGCGCGAACCGATCATGCCCTACGTGCGACAGCCGGAGCAGATCGTGCCCGGCAAGCCGCTCTACTTCGCAACTGCGCACACGCTTGACGGCTATGCGCGTGGGTTGCTCGTGGAAAGTCATGAGGGGCGGCCGACGAAAATCGAGGGCAACCCGCTGCATCCCGCCTCGCCCGGGCCACGGGATGCACAGCATTCCGGTTTTCCATACGCGCCTGCAGACATCTTCGCGCAGGCCTCACTCCTGACGCTGTACGACCCCGACCGATCGCAGACGGTGTTGCACCTGGGGCGAATCAGCACGTGGAACGCGTTTCAACAGGCAATTCGCGATGAGATGAAACGGCTGGGGCAGAACGGCGGAGCGGGTGTGCGCATCCTGACCGAGACGATCACGTCCCCGACACTCGCATGGCAGTTAACACGACTTTTGGAGCGATTCCCCGAGGCGCGGTGGCATCAGTACGACCCTGTCAATCGTGACGCAGCGCGGCGGGCGGCTATCGCAGCGTTCGGGCAGGATGTCGCCGTACGCTATGCATTCGATCGTGCGGTAGTGGTGTTGTCGCTCGACAGTGATTTTCTCACGACAGGCCCGGCTGCGATGCGCTATGCGCACGATTTCATGAATCGAAGGCGTGTGCTCGAAGGCACGACGAGCATGAATCGGCTGTATGTGGTCGAACCGACGCCGACCAACACCGGCGCGGTGGCTGATCATCGACTGCCGCTCACGCCCGATGCGATCGAGCATCTGGCCGAGGCGCTCGCGGCAGCGCTCACCGGCGATAGTAGCGTGGTTGGCCTGCCTGCCGGTGTGCCGCAGGTGTGGTTCGAAGCCTTGCTTGAAGATCTGCGGGCCAATCAGGGGCAATCCATCATTGTGGCGGGTGAGCACGCGACCGAACGTGTGCAGTTGCTCGCTCATGTCATGAACGAGCTGCTGGGGAACGTCGGGCGGACCATCGAATACACCCAGCCGATCGTCGCCAGCAGCATCGATCAGACTGATTCGCTGCGCGACCTTGCGGAAGCGATGCGTGCAGGACAGGTGCAACTGCTCATCATGCTGGGCGGAAACCCGGCATACAACGCACCGGCGGATGTTGGCTTTGCAGCAGCGATGGAACGGGTGCCCATCCGTGTGCACCAGTCGCTTTATGTTGATGAGACCTCGTTCAATGCTCACTGGCATGTGCCGCTGTCGCATGAACTGGAAACATGGAGCGATGCCCGCGCATACGACGGCACCGTGACCATCATGCAGCCGCTGATCGCGCCGCTGTATGAGGGGCGGTCGATGCATGAACTGCTGGCGGTGCTGCTCGATCAGCCGGACCATTCCAGCTATCGCATCGTGCGGGAATTCTGGTCGCAACAGTTGGGTGGTGACGAGTCGAGCTTTGAGGCGTTCTGGCAGCGTGCGCTTCACGACGGCGTTGTGGCGAACAGCCGCGTGGAAGTAATCAACGTCCAGCTGCAGAAATCACCTGTGGAACTGGTGGCAGCACGATCCCGGCGGCGCGATCCCAACGAGATCGTGCTCGTCTTCCGACCGGATCCGACCATCCATGACGGGCGATTCGCCAATAACGGCTGGCTGCAGGAGCTGCCCAAATCCATCACGAAACTCACGTGGGATAATGCGCTTCTGATAAGTCCCGCGCTGGCGGAACAACTGGGTATCCAGTCCGAGCAGATTGTGGAGGTCACCGCACACGGTCGTGTGCAGCACGTGGCGGTGTGGATCACACCCGGTCAGTGCGACAAATGCATCACGCTGCATCTGGGATACGGTCGCACACGTGCGGGGAACGTGGGCAACAACCTCGGTTTCAACGCATACGCCCTGCGCCTGGCGGAGACACCGTGGCATGTGCCAGGCGCAACACTACGTACCACAGCCGATCGCTACGAACTTGTCCGCACGCAGCACCATCAGTCCCTCGAAGGACGACCGATCTTCAGGGAACTGACCTTCGCCGAGTTTCTGACAGGTGTGAACAGCGAAAACACCGCTCATCCGCACGTACCGCTCTCCCTTTACGAACCATTCGACTTTCCCGGCTCGCAATGGGGTATGGCGATCGACCTTACCGCCTGCATCGGCTGTCAGGCGTGCGTGATCGCCTGCCAGTCAGAAAACAACATTCCCGTCGTGGGCAAGGAACAGGTGGCGGTCGGAAGGGAAATGCACTGGATTCGTATTGATACCTATTTTGAAGGGCAGCTCGACAATCCCGCGACACACTTTCAACCAGTCACGTGCATGCACTGTGAGAACGCGCCGTGCGAGCCGGTCTGTCCCGTGGGTGCGACTCAGCACAGCCACGATGGACTAAACGAAATGGTGTACAACCGCTGCATCGGCACGCGGTACTGTTCCAACAACTGCCCCTACAAGGTGCGTCGGTTCAACTTTCTGCAGTACGTCGACCCGACGATCGAAACGCACCGTCTGATGCGCAATCCCAACGTATCGGTCCGCTCGCGTGGTGTCATGGAGAAATGCACCTACTGTGTGCAGCGGATTCGTCAGGTGGATATTGCAGCGCGACGAGAGAACAACCGCTCGATTCGCGATGACGAGGTAATCACCGCGTGTCAGGCAGTCTGTCCGACACAGGCGATCATCTTCGGCAACATCAACGACCCGGATAGTCGTGTCGCGAAATACAAGCGACAGCCGCACGATTACACCATGCTGGCGGAGCTGAACACTCAGCCTCGCACGAGTTATCTGGCGCGGGTTCGCAATCCGCATCCGCGTCTGGCATCCGGTTCAACATCATCGCAGGAGAGGCACGGTTAGCCGTCGAACCAATGGCCAGTCACCATCATGCTCCCGAACCACCGGTGATCGAACCGGGCCACGACCTGGAATCGGTGACGCACAAGCTCACCGCGTTCCCGCTGATTCGTCGTACCCCGGGGCGATGGTTCATCGGGTTCATGGTGGTGTTCATACTGCTGCTTGTCTTTCTTTATGCGGTGATCGTGCTGACAGTGTTGGGTGTGGGCATCTGGGGGATCAACATCCCCGTGGCGTGGGGCTTTGCGATCATCAACTTCGTCTGGTGGATCGGCATCGGCCACGCAGGCACACTCATTTCCGCAATTCTGCTGCTGTTTCGTCAGAGCTGGCGCACATCGATCAACCGCTTCGCCGAGGCGATGACGTTGTTCGCGGTGGCGTGCGCGGCGCTGTTTCCACTGCTGCATCTGGGGCGGATGCATCGGTTCTACTACATCCTGCCCTATCCCGATACGCTTGGCCTGTGGCCTCAGTGGCGCAGCCCGCTGGTGTGGGATGTGTTCGCGGTGGCGACATATGGCCTGGTGTCACTGCTTTTCTGGTACGTCGGGTTGATTCCCGACCTGGCGACACTGCGCGACCGCGCCCGTCGGCCCGGCGCGAAGCGCATCTACGGCTTCTTCGCACTGGGCTGGCGCAACAGCGCCCGACACTGGCATCGGTATCAGACGCTCTATCTGCTGCTGGCCGGCCTGGCGACACCGCTGGTTGTGTCAGTCCACACGATCGTGTCGCTCGACTTTGCGGTATCCATCATTCCCGGCTGGCACACGACCATCTTTCCGCCCTACTTTGTCGCGGGGGCGATCTTCAGTGGTTTCGCTATGGTGCTCACCCTCATCCTGCCTTTGCGCTCGATCTTCGGGTTTCACGATGTCATCACCGATCGCCACCTCAACAACATGGCCAAGATCATGCTGGCAACCGGGCTGATCGTGGCTTACGGCTACCTGATGGAAAACTTCATTGCGTGGTACAGCGGGAATACGTTCGAACAGTACATGTCCGCCAACCGAATGACCGGCCCGTATGCGAAGCTGTTCTGGCTGCTGATCCTGTGCAACGTTGCCATTCCGCAGCTTCTGTGGTTTCGCAGGGTGCGCACAACGGTCTGGATGCTTTTCCTGGTCGCGCTGTCGGTGAACTATGGGATGTGGCTGGAGCGGTACATCATCGTTGTCACCTCTTTGCACCGCGATTTTCTGCCTTCCTCGTGGGACATGTATTCGGCAACACGATGGGACTGGATGACCTATCTGGGCACCATCGGCTTGTTCCTGACGCTGTTGTTCCTGTTCGTACGCTTTTTGCCTTCGGTTTCGGTGTTTGAGGTGCGTGAGCTGGTGGAACATCAGCCGTATGAAGAAGCGACGCCGGAGGTGCTGTGATGCACGCGGTGCCCATGGAACAGAGCGAATCGCTGTACGGCCTGCTGGCGGAGTATGCCGACGCGAGCACACTGGTGGCGGCTTCCCGGCGTGTGCGTGAGGAAGGCTACACCGTTTTCGATGCGTATACCCCTTACCCTGTGGCGGTACTCGATGAGGCGATGGCCATTCAGCCGACACGCATTCCCATGTGGGTGCTGCTGGGCGCGCTAATCGGAGGTGTGACCGCTTATGGCATGCAGTATTACGCGGCGGTGATCGACTACCCATGGAACGTGGGCGGCAAGCCGCTGCACAGTTGGCCGGCGTTCATCCCGATCACGTTCGAGCTGGCGGTCCTGGGTGGTGCGCTCTTCGGCCTCATCGCCATGATCGTGAAGAATCGCCTGCCCGAGCCGTATCACCCGCTCTTTGATGTCCCCGCCTTCGACCAGGCCAGCCAGCACGCGTTCTTTCTCTGCATTGAAGCGAGCGATCCGCGCTTTGACCGCGAACAGACCAGACAGTTTCTTCAGGCGCTCGGGGCGAAGGAGGTGACCGAAGTTGTCGCCTAGGACTTGCGCCAGATTGATTCTCGCGCTTGTGACGCTTATCGCAGCGGGTTGTCGTGACATGTACGAACAACCCAAAGGCGATCCGCTGGAAAGCAGCAGCCTGTTTGATAACGGCATGCTCGCCCGGCCGCTGGTGGAAGGTGTCGTGCCACGCGGAGCACTGCGCGACCACAGTCCCTATTACACCGGGCGCGATCAGAATCAACTGGTTGTTCAGGCTCCCGTGCCAGTCACACACGACCTGCTGAAACGCGGGCAGGAACGCTACAACATCTTTTGCGCTCCGTGTCACAACCAGAATGGTGATGGCCAGGGCATGATCGTGTTGCGCGGATTCAAAATGCCACCTTCCTTCCACGATGAACGCATGAGGGCGGTGCCCGATGGCCACATCTTCGATGTCATCACCCATGGCTTCGGCACGATGTACCCCTACGCCCAGCGCGTGCCTGTAGCTGATCGCTGGGCGATTGTCGCTTACATTCGGGCGCTTCAGCTCAGCCAGCATGCCACGCTGGACGATGTTCCGCCGCAGGTGCGACAGGAACTGATCCAGCGTCAGAACGAGTCGGTTCCACCTGCTGATTCACCGTTGCCCTCGCAGTTCCCGCCCGTGGAGGAGGTGCGCGATGAGTGACGCCACCCCCACACACATGGACCGACTGCAGCGCGGTGTGCTGGCTGTGGCGGTGGTCGCGCTGCTCCTGCTCATCATCAGCGCGTTCTTCAGCCTCGATGTCTTCTTCGAGTCATATCTGGTGGGCTACCTCTATTGGTGGGGTATCACGCTCGGCAGCGGCGCGATCATCATGATCCATCAACTGACGGGCGGCCGCTGGGGCACGGCGATCAACGGTGTGCTCGAATCCAGTTTGCGCAACATCATTCTTCTGGCAGCGCTCTTCGTTCCGGTACTGCTGGGGCTGGGCCGTCTGTATCACTGGGTGGGTGAAAGCGAAACGCTGGGCAGCAAGGCGGCTTACCTCAACGTGCCTTTCTTTGTGATTCGCACAGTGCTGTACTTCGTCCTGTGGGCGATTGGTGGCGTACTGCTCGTGCGTTGGGCGATACAGCGTCGCACGCAACCTGATACTGGCGGTACCGATCGGCTCATGGCGCTGAGTGCGGGCGGCCTCATTCTTTACGTTCTCACCGTCACCTTCGCAGCCATCGACTGGATTATGGCGATCGATGCCCACTGGTTCTCCAGCATCTTCGGCCTGCTGATCGTCATAGGACAACTTCTGGCGAGCTTGTGCCTGGCGATCGTTGTGGTGCTGTTGACCGCGCGGACGCGTGGTGCACCGCTGGCCATTAACACGCTGCACGACCTGGGCAATCTGCTGCTCGCCTGCGTGTCGCTGTGGGCGTACATCCAGTTCAGTCAGTTTCTCATCATCTGGTACGGCAATCTTCCGGAGGAAATCGTCTGGTACGTGCCGCGCACACGCGGCGCATGGGGGGTAGTGGCGGTGGTGCTGATTCTGCTTCATTTTGCTGTGCCGTTGATCGTGCTGCTGGCGCGGCAAAGCAAGCGACACCCGACGATCATGCTCGCCGCGGCGTTTGGTTTGCTCGTGCTTCATGCCGTAGATCTGCTGTGGATCGTGGTGCCTTCGTTCCACCGTGACACGGGATGGCCCATCCTGATGGACCTCATCGCGATCGTGGGCGTGGGTTGCGTGTGGCTGTTCTTCTTCATGGGATACCTGCGGCAATATCGTTCGGGAGCGGATACCGGCGAGGGGGTTTCACAGACGCATGGATGAGACGCCTCACAACGCGGATTATCGGCCGCAGGCGTCGGAGATCTCCGCCACGCTCGGCCACGAACCGGAAACGACGAGCATTCGCGCAATCGCGATCTTCTTCGTCGCATTGGTTATCGCGTTAATCGTCACCGGCGCAGCCATGGTAATGATGTTTGACGTCTTTGAAAGTGATGCGCAGCGCGCCGATCCGCCACCTTCGCCCTTCCGCACAGTTCGTCCGCTGCCGCCGGAACCTCGGTTGCAGATTGATCATGCACGGGACATGCAACTGCTGCGCGAGCATCAGGAACGGTTGCTCAGCGAGTTCGGCTGGGTCGACCGCGACGCGGGCATCATCCGCCTGCCCATCGAGCACGCGATGCGGCTGTACGCGGAAAGGGCGTCACAACGACAGCAACAGGACCAGCAACCGCCTGATTCAGACCAGACTGAACTGCAACCAGCCGAGCAGTCCAGCCCACAGGGAGGCGAACAATGACAGAGCGCCTGTTCGTCATCCTCACGTTATGTATCAGCGTGCTCGCTTCCATCGGCCACGCGCAGGAAGTGCTCGCGCAACCGCTCTCACCCGCCCAGTTGCTGGACAGGCTCGATTTTGATCAGCGACTGGGCGCAGCCCTCCCGCTGGAAGTGATGTTCGTCGATGATGCCGGGCGAACGATTCAACTGGGTGACTACTTCGGTCGTGGCCGACCCATTGTGATGGCGCTGGTCTATTATGAATGCCCCATGCTCTGCACGCAGGTGCTCAACGGGCTGGTGAATGTGCTGGACAACCTGCCCTTCAACCCCGGCGATGAGTATGAAGTCGTCGTCATCAGCATCAGCCCGACGGAAACACCCGAGCTTGCCGCGGAGAAGAAGCTGAACTACGTGGAGATGTTCGGGCGTCCAGCGACGATCGACGGCTGGCACTTTCTCACGGGCAGGAAAGATGCGATTGACGCTGTCGCCAACGCCGTGGGCTACCAGTACCGCTACGACCCCGTCACGAAGCAATACGCCCATCCCAGCGGCATTCTGGTGTCAACATCGCGTGGTGAAGTGTCGCACTATCTCTACGGCATCACCTACAAGACGCGCGACATGCGGCTGGCGCTGGTTGAGGCGGGGAAGGAACAGATCGGATCACCCGTCGACAAGATGCTGCTCTTCTGCTTCACATACGACCCTGCGACGGGCAAATATTCACTGGCGATTTTGAATCTGGTTCGGGCAGGTGGCATCGCAACGCTCATCTGCCTGCTGGGATACATCGGCATCGCTCTGGCACGCGAACGACGACGTCGACTTAACCCTGTCGATGCCTCGTCCACCGCACCGCTTCCGTGAAAGGCGTCCGGCAACCATGTGGGATTTTCCACTATTCCCCGAAGCAGCCTCCAGCGTCGCCGATCGCGTCGACGCGATCTTTATCGTCATGACGGTGTTCTTCGGGTTCATCTCGGTGCTGATCGCGGTGCTGCTTGTCTACTTCGCGATGAAATACCACCGCAGCAAGGCGGCTGATCACACGCCGGTGCACTCAAAAACATGGAAAGTCGAAATCGCATTTATTGCTATACCGCTGGTGATCGCGATCACCATCTTCGTCTGGTCCGCGGATCTCTTCTTCGAAACGCAGCGAGCGCCCACCGACACGATGGATGTGTATGTCGTGGGCAAGCAGTGGATGTGGCACATGCAGCATCCTGGGGGACAGCGCGAAATCAACACGCTGCACGTGCCCGTCAACCAGCCGATCCGTCTGGTGATGACCTCGCAGGATGTGATCCATTCCTATTTCATCCCCGCGTTTCGACTGAAGCAGGACGTGCTGCCCGGCCGGTTCACCACGATGTGGTTCAAGGCAACGAAGCCGGGCCGATATCACCTGTTCTGTGCGGAATACTGCGGCGCCGATCATGCACGCATGATCGGCCAGGTAGTGGTGTTGTCCGAGCGCGATTATCAGCAATGGCTCAGTTCTGGCACATCGTCCGCCACAGTGGGTACGGCGGCGGCTCCGCGCATTGGACAATCAATGGCTCAGACGGGCGAAGCATTGTTCAATCAGATCGGCTGCAACGCCTGCCACGTGCCCGGCGACGCCACGCGTGCCCCCCGGCTGGAGGGTGTCTTCGGACGCGAGGTGCGACTTGCGAACAATCAGTCCGTGCTCGCGGATGAACACTATCTGCGCGAATCGATTCTGCACCCCAATGCCAGGATTGTCGCCGGCTATCCTCAGCCATCGCTCATGCCCGCCTATGCGGATCAGATCACGGAAGAGCAGTTGAACGAACTGATCGAATACATCAAGTCGCTCAGTCCTGAGGACACGGGAGCAGTCCGGCCATGAGTCTTGCCCCATTGTCACTGCATAAGCCCAACTACCTCAGCGTCAGCAACACACTGCGGTCGTGGCTGTTGACCACCGATCACAAGCGCATCGCCATCCTGTTTCTCATCTCCATCACGTTCTTTTTTTTCATCGGCGGTTTCGCAGCGGTGTTGATGCGGCTGGAGCTGATGACACCCCATGCCGATGTGGTGGACAAGGAAGCTTACAACCGCCTTTTCACCATCCACGGCGTCGTTCTGATCTTCTTTTTCCTCGTCCCCTCAATTCCAGGCGTTCTGGGCAATTTTCTTATTCCGATCATGATCGGAGCGCGGGATATGGCGTTTCCCCGCCTAAATCTGGCGAGCTGGTACCTCTATCTCATTGGCGGCATCATCGTGCTGACGTCGATTCTGATCGGCGGGGCGGACACCGGCTGGACATTCTACACACCCTACAGCAGCGTCTATTCCAATTCGGCAGTGTTCACCATGGCGGTGGGCGTGTTCGTCGCAGGCTTCTCTTCCATTCTTACGGGGCTGAACTTCATCGTCACCACGCACACCATGCGTGCTCCGGGAATGACGTGGTTCCGCCTGCCGCTGTTCATCTGGTCGCATTATGCAACCGCGCTCATCATGATTCTCGGGACCCCGGTGCTCGCCATCGCCGTGCTGATGGTGGCGGTCGAGCGGATGGGGGTGGGCATCTTCGACCCTGCACTGGGGGGCGACCCGATCCTCTTCCAGCATCTTTTCTGGTTCTACTCCCACCCGGCGGTCTACATCATGGTGCTGCCCGCGTTCGGCGTGATCAGCGAACTGGTTACCTGCTTTTCGCGCAAGCGCATCTTCGGCTATACGTTCGTGGCGGCTGCCAGCCTCGCCATTGCCGTGCTGGGCTTCCTTGTCTGGGGCCATCACATGTTCGTGTCGGGCCAGTCGGCTTACGCGAGCATGGTCTTTTCAATCATCAGCTTCACAATCGCAGTGCCCAGCGGCATCAAGGTGCTGAACTGGACCGCCACCATCTACAAAGGCAGGGTTTGGCTCACCACACCGATGCTCTACGCCTTCGGGTTCATTGGTCTTTTCACCATTGGCGGCGTCACGGGGCTGTTTCTCGCCGCCATGGCCATCGATGTGCACGTCCACGATACCTACTTCGTCATCGCTCATTTTCACTACATCATGGTGGGCGGCACGGTCATGGCCTATCTCGGCGGCATCCACTTCTGGTGGCCCAAGATGACCGGACGCATGTACCCCGAGGGCTGGGCGGTCTTCTCCGCCATCCTGATCTTTGTCGGGTTCAACCTGACCTTCTTTCCGCAGTTCCTGGTCGGATATCTGGGTATGCCGAGACGTTATCACATCTATCCCGAGGAGTATCAGGCGCTGAACATTCTGTCGACGGCGGGTGCATCCATTCTAGGCATCGGCTATCTCTTTCCCTTCACCTATCTGCTCTGGTCGCTGCGACGTGGACCGCGCGCGGAATCCAACCCGTGGGATGCCGCGGGTCTGGAGTGGCAGACGACCTCACCACCGCCCACGTTCAATTTCGAAAAGACGCCGATCGTGACGCAGGAAGCCTACGCATACGAACTGGTGTCGCAGGAAGACGATCTGCCGGGCAGACCAAATCCAACTGAGGGTGAAATTCCAGTCCTCGACGCTCCACCACAGGAGGACCAGCCGTGAGCAGCGAATCCTCCGTTCTGGCGCATCATTTTGATGACCTTGAGCAGCAGCATGAAGCGGCCACGCTGGGCATGTGGGCGTTCCTGGTAACGGAACTGCTCTTTTTCGGCGGACTTTTCACCGGGTACACCGTCTACCGCTGGCGCACACCTCTGGCGTTCGAGGAAGCGAGCCGACACCTGGACCTGTGGCTGGGCACCATCAACACGGGCGTACTGCTGGTAAGCAGTCTGACGATGGCGCTGGCGGTTCACGCAGCACAATTATCGCGTCATCGCGCTGCAACGATGTACCTGCTGCTGACGGTGCTGCTTGGTGCGGGCTTCCTCATCATCAAGATGGTGGAGTACGGGCACAAGTTCACGCAGGGCATTTACCCCGGTTCGATCGAGAACATTCACGTGCCGCCGGAACTCGCCGCTCAGGGTGTACAGCCGAACAACGTTGCACTGTTCTACTCGTTCTACTTCACGACGACCGGCCTGCACGCGCTGCATATGCTGATCGGCATGGGTCTGCTGCTCTCACTGGCGGTCCGCACTGCCCGTGGCAGGCTGATGGGAGAGGCAGCCACACGAGTCGAGATCACCGGTCTGTACTGGCACTTTGTCGATATCGTCTGGATCTTCGTTTTTCCACTTTACTATCTGATAGGGCTGACATGAGCGCGCACGTGGTGCCGATTCGTGTTTACATGCGGGTGTTCGCGGCGCTGATGGTGCTGTTCGTCCTCACCGTCGCGATCGCCTTCGTCGATTTCCAGCATCTGCTGCCCTTCACCGGCGCTGCAATCATCAACGACATTGTCGCTCTGCTCATCGCCTTCAGCAAAGCGGCGCTGGTGATTCTCTTTTTCATGCACGTTCGTTATAGCAGCCGGCTCACATGGTTGTTCGCCATTGCGGGCGCGGTCTGGCTGGCGATTCTGCTTGCACTTACGCTCAGTGACTATTTCACGAGGCACTGGCTGACGTGATTTTGCTCTGTCATCGGGCAGACCCGCAGGCCATATTCCCGGGAAATGCCGACCTGGTCGTCACCTGCAACTGAGCTAAGGTTACACGTCATTTAACCTGGAGAGCCACGAATGGGATATCGTCTTTCACCGACCTGGAGCCGGAACGCCACCCAAACACAAACGACCGCATCAACTGATCGCACGACCGAGACGTCGCGATTTGGCGGGTTGCCTTACGTGGAGGACCGGACCGAGCCGCCGCGTGATGAGCCTCGTCGCTTCGATCATGAAAAGCCGAGCTTCGATGACTTTCACCCTCGCTGGTGGGGGCTGAAGTTCTGATTGCCGTATCGCTGAGTGCGCGCCATCGGTCCAGGTGGACTGGTGGCGTTTTCTTTCACCCGGCATCGCAAGCGTGAACCATCATGCACGGTTTCATTTTTGCCACCGGCATCGAGAACAGCTATCCCACCATCGCCAACGGCGTCCGGGTGGACGAAATGGACAAGTGCGGCCACTACAAGCGGTGGCGCGAGGACCTGCAGCTTGTTTATGAATTGCGGCTGCATTATCTGCGCTGGGGACCTGCCATTTATCGTGTGCTTCAGGGGCCGGGGCAATACGACTGGGACTGGGTCGACGAGGTGCTGCCGGAGATGCAGCGACTGGAGATCGAACCGATTCTCGACCTGCTGCACTTCGGCCTGCCCGATTGGCTGGGCAACTTTCAGAACCGTGACTTCCCCGAATATTTCGCTGAGTATGCCGGTGCGTTCGCCCAGCGTTATCCGCACATCAAGTACTGGACACCAATCAACGAGATTCTGGTCACCGCGCTTTTCTCAGCACGTTATGGCTGGTGGAACGAAATGCTCGCCAGCGACGAGGCATTCGTACGTGCGACGCTGAACCTCTGTCGGGCGAACCTGCTGGCAATGCGTGCCATTCTGCGCTACGTTCCCGATGCGATTTTCATTCAAAGTGAATCCAGCGAGTACACGCATCCCTCACAGCCCGATCTCATCGAACAGGCGGATTTTCTGAACGAGCGTCGCTTTCTGCCGCTTGACCTGACCTACCGTCAGCCCATCAGCGCGGAGATGTACCGATTCCTCATCG
Organism: uncultured Phycisphaeraceae bacterium; assembly: GCA_937988825.1. Classification (GTDB taxonomy): domain Bacteria; phylum Planctomycetota; class Phycisphaerae; order Phycisphaerales; family Phycisphaeraceae; genus CALKHT01. The sequence goes on along the minus strand of CALKHT010000049.1, from coordinate 15,363 downwards.
ACAACGGTATGGAGGAGGATGAGTACCGATTTTTCATGCACCAGAACTACAAGTTCCGCTGCATCCTCGGGACGGATTACTACGTCACCAATGAGCATCTGCTTAAACCGGACGGTACCACCTGTGCCTCGGGCGAGTTCTTTGGGTACTACCCCATCGCGCGTCAGTACTACCAGCGGTACGGTCTGCCCATCATGCACACCGAAACGAACATTCGGGAGGATCAGGGTGCCGCACAATGGTTATGGAAAGAGTGGGCGTGCATGTTGATGCTGCGGCGCGAGGGTGTGCCGATTGTCGGCTTCACCTGGTACAGCCTGACCGATCAGATGGACTGGGACACCGCGCTGCGCGAGGATGCACACCGTGTGAATGAAGTCGGCTTGTTCGATCTGGACCGGAACATTCGTGAGGTTGGCAGGCACTACCAGCGTCTCATCAGCGAATGGCGGTCGGTGCTGCCCACCGGCTCATCAGCGTTGATGCTGGTGTGATGGGCGGCGGCGTGCCGCAGGTGAAACGCATGAGCGAAAAGGAATGGAGCCATCCCGAACGCAATCGCGGCTATCCCCGACCGCAGCTCGTGCGCGCTGAATGGGTAAACCTGAACGGCCGATGGGATTTCGCGATCGATCACGCGGCTGTCTGGACCTCGCCCGATCAGGTTCGATGGGACCGAACGATCAACGTGCCCTTCGCACCCGAAACGCTCGCCAGTGGCATCCACGATCAAAGTTTCTATGAGGCAGTCTGGTATCGACGTACCTTCAAAGCACCGTCATTACGCCCGGGTGAACGCCTGCTCATCCACTTCGGCGCCGTCGATTACTCCGCTACCGTTTATCTCAATGATTGCTGCGTCGGTCGTCACGAAGGAGGCTATACGCCTTTCACGTGTGATGTCACCGATGCGCTTTGTGATCGCGCGGAGCAAACGCTGATCGTGCGTGCTCACGATGACCCGCACGACCTGGCCAAGCCGCGTGGCAAACAGGACTGGGAACTCAAGCCACACTCGATCTGGTATCCGCGCACCACAGGCATCTGGCAGACCGTCTGGATGGAGCGTGTGCCCGACACCTACATCACGCGCCTTCGCTGGACGCCCAATGTCGAGGACTGGGCGATCTCCTTCGAGGCGTTTCTGGATGGCGAACGCAATCGACGCATGACAATTCACGTGCGGTTGCACGTGGGCGATATGATTATCGCGGATGACAGCTATCTTGTGGTGGCGGGCGAAGTGCATCGCACGATCAAGCTGTCGGATCCGGGCATTGACGATTCGCGTAACCGATTGCTGTGGAACCCCTCCACGCCCACGCTGATCGATGCGGAGATCGAGCTGCGCGATGAGGACGGCCGCGTGATCGACTCGGTGTGCAGCTATACCGCGTTGCGTTCAATTGGCGTGCAGGGCGATCGCTTCCTTCTCAATGGCAGGCCGTATTACCTGCGCATGGTGCTGGATCAGGGTTACTGGGACGACACGGGCCTCAGCGCGCCCAGTGATGCCGCGATCCGACGCGACATTGAACTGATCAAATGTATGGGTTTCAACGGTGCGCGACGTCACCAGCAGGTGTCGGATCCGCGCTGGCTTTACTGGGCGGACCATCTGGGGCTGGTCGTCTGGGCGGAGATGCCCAGTGCGTATCGCTTCACGCGGCAATCCATTCAGCGACTGACCCATGAATGGAATGCCGTGATCGAGCGTGACATGAGTCATCCGTGCATCGTCGCGTGGGTACCGCTGAACGAATCGTGGGGTGTGCCCAATCTGCCCGACAGCCCGGCACAACGACATTATGTGCAGGCGCTCTACCATATGACGCGCACGCTCGATCCGAGTCGGCCGGTTGTGGGCAATGACGGCTGGGAGGCGGTTGCCACCGACATCATCGGCATCCACGATTACGATCATCAATTGTCCCGCCTCATCGCCCGCTACGGCAGCGATGAGAACCTCACGCGCCTGTTCAAGCGGGAACGTCCGGGTGGACGTTTACTCCTGCTGAGCGATACTCCCACTGAACATCCCATCATGCTGACAGAGTTCGGCGGTATCGCGCTGCGCCGCGGAGGCGAGGAAGGCTGGGGCTACACTCAGGCGGAGGACACGCGCGATTTCGCCCGCCGTTACACCGATCTGCTGCAGGTGGTGCGTGAGCTGCCCGCCCTGGCGGGATTCTGCTACACACAGTTTGCCGACACCTATCAGGAGGTGAACGGCCTGCTCTACAGCGATCGAACCCCCAAGTTTCCCATTGACGAGATCGCCGAGGCAACCGGCGGGCCACAGGCGCTGCACGATCGCCAGGTGGAACTGCAGTGGCGTGAACGCATGATGAGCCTGCAACGCTATCGCTACCTCGTCCCGGAGGAGAATCACGCTGTACACACCGGCCCGTAACCCACCGTACACAATTATCGCGCCGTCCTGGATCGCTCCGCGCCAGTGTTCATCAGGGAAGGTGACATGCGATCGCAATCGATGAACAATCGTGTCCCCGACCAGCTCGCGTCGTTCACAGAGGATTCGGTAACAACCGTTTCTGGCAAACCATCCACCACGCCTATTTCAACTTCTATCACACCTTATGAACCGGCATTCCAGTCTTTCTGGATGGGCGGATTCGAGTCAGCATGCCACATCAATAGCTGGGGCTGCCGGCTCGATATGATTGCCCTGACGCAGCACGATCGTTGCGCGAATGAAGACTATGGCCTGCTGCGCTCGGTCGACATTCTCGCCGCGCGCGACGGTGTGCGCTGGCATCTGATTGAGGAGACGCCCGGACATTACGACTTCACCTCGTTGCAGCCGCTTGTCGATGCTGCCCGCAGGCATCGCATTCAGGTGATCTGGAACCTGTGTCATTACGGCTGGCCGGATCACCTGGACCTCTTTTCCCCAGAGTTTCCTGAGCGTTTTGCCGCATTCGCCCGTGCCACGGCGCGTTACATCATCGACCGCAGCGAGATTCCACCGGCGTTCGCACCGATCAACGAAATATCCTTCTTTGCGTGGGCGATCGGCAACGGTGGATTCATGTTTCCCTATTCCCGCGGTCGGGGCGATGATGTCAAGCGCCAGCTCGTTCGTTCCGCCATCCTTGCCATCGATGCGATCCGCGAGATCGCCCCGCGCATACGCTTCGTACAACCCGATCCCATCATTCGCGTCGTAGCGCCGCGTGACCGACCCGACCTGGCCGAGGCGGCTGCACACCAGCATGAGGCTCAGTTTCACGCCTGGGATATGCTGGCCGGTCGCATCGAGCCGGAACTGGGCGGCCGGGCGGAGTACCTGGACATCATCGGTGTGAACTACTATCACAGCAATCAGTTCGAGCATCCCGATGTACGACTGCGCTGGGAAGATTCACCCCGCGATGAACGTTTCCTTCCCTTCAGCGAACTTGTCGCGGAGGTGTACCAGCGCTATCAACGCCCCATGATCGTCAGCGAGACAAGTCATTTCGGCATTGGGCGTGCGGCATGGCTTCGCGAAATGGCGCAGGAAGCGCGCCTCATTTGTGAGCGCGGTATTCCACTGCTGGGCGTGTGCCTTTATCCGATCATTGATCGTCCGGACTGGGAAAACTTTGACCACTGGCACAACAGCGGTTTGTGGGATCTGATCAGCGATGGAGAAGGATGTCTCAAGCGCACACTCAACGAGGAGTACGCTCAGGAGCTTCGTCGTTCACAGGCGCTGCTGGCGGTGTGCGGGCGCATCTGATGCGGGGACTTCATCATCGCTGACTCCCGACATCGATGCCATTCAGTTGAAACCGATTTTCCCTGTAGTCACGAACTGGATTGAGGGACCGGGGCTATCCGGATGAGATTTCAAGGCCGGTTCCCGGTTCGCGCCCGCACACGTCGCGTCTACTCTTAAGTAGGCAACAACCTGGGGTTATGTCATACCCCATCTTCGGCCAACGTACGCGGTTTCATCGCGCACACTCTCACGCGGCCGACAACATCACACCTGGGCGTTGAGCCTGCTTCTGGAGTGGAGATATGGCAGTACCGATCGTCGTGCTTTCGCACCTTCGCTGGGATTTTGTCTATCAACGCCCACAACAGGTTCTTTCACGGCTTGCGCATGAGCGAAAGGTGATCTTCGTCGAGGAGCCGATGCGCGACGATCACCGGGGACCTCACTGGGTGACCAGCACGCCCGAACCCAACGTGACGGTGTATCGCCCCTACACGAACATTGATGCGCCGCCGATCTATTGCGATGAACAGCTCGCGCTGATTCAACCGTTGATGACTGAACTGTTGAAACGCGAACAGCTTGATGATTATGTGCTGTGGTTCTACACGCCGATGGCGCTGCCTTTGGCGCAGTCGCTTTCGCCGCGTGCGATTGTGTACGACTGCATGGATGAGCTTTCCGCATTCAAGGGTGCACCACCCAACATGCTGGCGCGCGAGGCGGAACTGCTGCAGCTTGCCGATGTCGTGTTCACCGGTGGCCCGAGCCTGTATCGCTCCAAACAGAATCGTCACGACAACGTCCACTGCTTTCCCAGCAGTGTCGATCAGCAGCACTTTGGCAAGGCGCGCGATCCAAATTGCGAGCCGTCGGAACTGCGAAAGTATCCCCGGCCGCGACTGGGATTCTTCGGTGTCATCGATGAGCGATTTGATATCGATATTCTGGATCATGCCAGCCGGGAACGGCCGGACTGGCAGCTCATGATGGTGGGGCCGGTGGTGAAGATCGACCCGGAACAGCTTCCCAAACGATCCAACATCCACTATTTCGGGCAGCAGTCATATGCCGACCTGCCAGGCCATCTTGCCGGCTGGGATGTGTGCCTGCTTCCCTTCGCGCGCAATGAGTCGACGAAGTTCATCAGCCCGACCAAGACGCTGGAGTACATGGCTGCGGGCAAACCGATCGTGAGCACGCCCATCACCGATGTAGCGGAGCCCTACGGTCACATCGTTTACCTGGGCGATGATCCTGAATCGTTCGTTGCCGCCTGCGACGAGGCCCTCAACGCATCGCAGGAGGAGCACGAGCGCCGGTTCAATGCCATGCGGCAGGTGTTGGCCCGCACCAGTTGGGATCGCACCGCACAGCTCATGAGCGACGAGATCGAACGTGTACTGAATGGACGGCGCGGACGATCTGCCGATCAGGTGAATCTTACCGCCGCGTCTGGCCTCAATCGCGGCAAGCGCGATGCGGCTATCTCCGCATCACGACAGGCGACCGCACGAACGACCGGTTCCCCAGGATCGGTCATCATCATCGGCGCGGGACCGACTGGCCTGAGCGCCACGTATCACCTTGGCAAGGATGCCCTGCTTCTGGAGCGCAACAACACCGTCGGCGGATGGTGTCGTTCGTTCGTCAAAGGTGGATTCACCTTCGACATGGCCGGGCACATCATGTTTTCCAAGGATGCGTACGTCCACGAGATGTACAAGATGCTCCTGAGGGACAACGTCCACTGGCAGGACCGCGAGGCGTGGATCTACAGTAAGAACGTCTATACGCGCTATCCCTTCCAGGGTTGCCTTTATGGGTTGCCAGCCGAGGTCATTACGGAATGCATCGTTGGGGCGATCGAAGCAAGGTTCGGCACACTGAAAAACCGCGACGAACTGGAGGACAACGTCGCCAAGGCGGCGGCGAACAACCATCGTACGGACCACAGCAAGACCAATGGCAACGGCGAGCAGGCCGGGCACAATGGCGAGGGTCGCGCCATTCGTACCGGTCAACCGACCGCGCTGCGCGGCAACGGTTCACGCGCCATGCCCACGGGTGTGCGCGGAAACGCCACCAACGGCGTCAAAAGCAACACCAGCCCCTCAGTCTGCTCGGCTGACAAACTCGAGGATTGCTGTGCCGATGGCATCCTTGAATCGGAAGTCACACTCACCAAGCGCAACGGTAACAGCGATGCAACCAACGGCAGCAGCAGTAACGCTGAGCCGCGCAACTTTGAAGAGTTCATCTACAAGGTGTGGGGCCGAGGCATCGCCAGGCACTTCGCGATTCCCTACAACCGCAAGCTCTGGGCGGTCCCGCTGGATCAGATGGAGACGAGCTGGCTGGGCGGTCGTGTGCCGATGCCCGACCTGGAGGACATGATCCGCAATGCGCTGCAGCCCGCCGCCAAACCGATGGGCCCCAACGCGCGGTTCGGTTACCCGTTGCGTGGCGGATTCCAGGCGTTGATGAACGGCTTTCTGCCCTACGTGAAGGACCAGCTGCTGCTCAACGCTTCGGTCCGGCATGTTTCACCCGCCAGCCGGACCGTCACACTCGCCGATGGCCGCACGTTCAGCTATGACGTGCTCATCAGCACCATGCCGCTGCCGCTGCTCATCCGCGCGATCGGCGATGAGGCGCCGGCGGCCGTGCACCAGGCGGTGTCGCGGTTGCGATACGTTTCGGTGCGATGTGTGAACATCGGCGTCGGCCGGGCTAACCTCACCGACAAGCACTGGATCTACTATCCCGAGGACACCGTCTTCCACCGCATCTTCGTGCAGGGCAATGCCAGTCCGTACTGCAATCCGCCCGGTGGCTTCGGGCTGACATGCGAGATCAGCTATTCACCCGACAAGCCACTGCCCTGCGAGGGAGATGAACTGATCCAGCGTTGCATCCGCGACTGCCACCGAGTGGGCATGTTCAACCCCGATGACCCGATATGGGTTGCGTTTCAGGTGGACCTGCCACATGCGTACGTGGTGTACGACCACGATCGGGCGAAGAACGTGAAGTTGATTCGCGACTGGCTGCGTGAGCAGGACATTCTGCTGGCGGGCCGGTACAGCGAGTGGGAGTATTACAACTCGGACCACGCCTTCATCGCCGGTCGTAACGCCGCCGAGCAGGCGCGTCAGATCCTCCGCCGCCGCACTCCCGCGGTAAAAACCTGAAGCCGCTCGCGGTATTGCATCTCTCGCCAACCCGACGATCCCACCCACCCGGCGCGACCGACCGCCCGGGAGGTTCCTCCCCCCTCCCCACGCGCGGCGTGCTTCTTATATGATCCGCCGCATGGCACGATCGGCCGCCAGTTCGCCCCCCTCGCCACCGCGGCGGGTGCTGCTCATCCGCCCCACCGCACTGGGCGATGTCGCGCGCACCGTGCCCGCTCTGGTCAGCCTGCGGCAGGCCTACCCCGACGCCCGGATCGACTGGCTCGTCAATGAATCCTTCGCCGATGTTGTGCGGCATCACCCGGCCCTGTCGAACGTCGTTCCGTTTCCCCGACAGCGCTTCTCCGCTGCCCTGACACGACCGGCTGTCCTGCGAGAAATGTTCGCCTGGGCGAGGCAGCTTCGCCATACGCAATATGACCTGGCCATCGACCTGCAGGGGTTGGCGCGGTCGGGATTCTTCGCCTGGCTTACCCGCGCGCCGCAGCGCGTGGGGTTCGCCGATGCCCGCGAGCTGGGCTGGCTGGGGTACAACCGCCGCTACCACGTCAACGCGGTTCACACCGTCGATCAGATGCTCGGCCTCGTTGCCGCACACGGCATCACACCATCCCGCGACATGCGGCTGTACCTGGGCGAGGCCGATCGGCAATGGCGCGACCAGTTCCTGCACGAACACAGCATCAACGATGCCCCCTACGCTGTTGTCGCTCCCACCGCTCGCTGGCTTTGCAAGTGTTGGCCCATCCAGTCCTACGCGGCGGTGATGCAGCGCCTGCTCGACGACAGCCCGATCCGTCACCTGTTCGTCGTCGCCTCGCCCGATGAGCAGCGACAGATCGCGCCACTGCGCGAAACATTCGCAGGCAACTCCGTTGTGCATTTTCCGCAGACGAGTGTGGGCAAACTCATGGCGCTGATCAGCGGCGCGGCCCTGGTGCTGTGCAACGACTCAGCGGCGCTGCACATCGCAGTCGGGTTCGATCGGCCGATCGTGACAATCTTCGGGCCGACGGATCCTGCGAAGGTCGGGCCGTATCGTCGCGAGGAAACGATCGTGCAGCCGCCGGGCATTCGACCCGAGGATATGGCGGATTATCGCGCCAAACCGCACGACCAGTCGCTGATCGCGCGTGTGAGTGTGGATGCGGTGTGGGAGAAGGTGGGCACGCAGCTTCGCGTCGGGTGAGGCAACTGGGAAGACGCCGCACGTAATTCACACAATGTCACAAAGCCTCAAACGGCCTGCTGACGCTGATTGACTTTCCTGCACGGGGGCGTTACCCCTAGCACCATCTCCCTCATCCGGGCATGTCATGGCGCATCATCCGACCGATCATGAGTTGATCGAAGCGGCCAACCGCGGGGATGCTGCTGCGTTCGATCAGCTTTACCTGCGTTATCGCGACTGGGTGATCGCGCTGGCTATCCGACTCACCGGGGATCGCGATATCGCCCTGGATGTTGCGCAGGACACGTTCCTCTACATCCTGAACAAGTTCCCCGGTTTCCAGCTCACTGCCCGCTTCAAAACGTTCCTCTACCCCGTTGTGAAACATCTGTCGCTCACTGCCCGTGAAAAGTCGCGCCGCTTCGTCAGCTCGACCTCGCAGGCCAACTCCAGCCAATTCCCAACAAGGATCTGGTGCTGCGCTACCGCGTCCACAAGCGGTCGACCGACGAAAAGATCACGCTGTCGTGCGGGGTAAAGCTGATCGTTCGTAAGCCAACGCCGGTCAAAATGGCTAATGTCTTCAGCTCAAAACTTTGAACCTTGAACCTGCCTCACTGTACCTTCGGCAGATCCGCAGGTGTATCAACCACCGGCGCTTCACTGAAGATGATGCCGTTGCGTTTCAGCAGTGTGCCGATCGAGCGGTAGAACTGGGCGACGGCGGTGTTGTAATTGGTCAGCGCCTGGATTTCCTCGATCTCAAAGCGTGCAAGCGCTTCCTGGCGGCGCAGTTTCAGGTCGATGAACTCGGGGGTAAGCGCGACGCCAGCCTCTTCCTGGGCATAGATGGCGCGGAGGTTGTCCGCCGCAGCACGTCGCGCCGCCCGGGCCGCGCCGATCAGTTCATACGCCGCCGTGAGCTGCCGCAGCGCATCCTTCACTTCCAGCACCACCGCCTGGCCGATGCGCTGGTAGTTGATGACCGTCGCCTGCCGTTCGAGCTGGAAGCGGCGGTACTGAGCCTCAGGCCCACGGTTGCCGATGGGCACCTGGAACTGGGCGCTGAGGAGGAAGTCGATGAAGTCACCTTCGAACATTTCCCCGTAGGCGTCGTCGGTTGAATCACCCAGGCCACTGAACCGCACCGTTGCGGCGAGGTTCAATTCGGGCAGCCGCTGATTGTCCGCCACGCGCAGGCGAATCGACGCATCGGAAATCGCCAGCAATGCCCGCTGCATCTCCGGTCGTTCCTGCAGCGCGGTGGTCACCGCATCGACGAGGCTGAACTCGATGGGCATGTCAGCCGGGGCGTCGGCGGGCAGCAGCAGTGCCTCGCCCGACACAGGCAGGTCCGGGTCGTTGATGAGCTGCTTGAGGCGGTCGGAGGTCAACCGCACCCGCTGCCGCGCCTGAATCACATCGAAGCGACGCTGTTCCACTGCTGCCCGTGCTTCGGTGATCGCCACCACCGGCACGTCCAGTTCGCGCCGACGGATCAGCACCTGAAGGTCCTCTTCCGTCCGTTGCAGCAGCCGCAACTGAATGAGCAACTGCTGCCGCGCCAGGTACAGGTCCCAGTAGGCCTGCTCAGTCTGCGCGATGATGTCGAGCATCGTCTGGCGCAGCGCCTGAACATCGGCCGCCCGCGCGTTGCGCGTCAGATACACCTCCGCCAGTGTGACATCCGAACCGAAGTTGCGCAGCAGCGGCTGAACGATGTTGACCGACAGGTTCGCCGTATCGAAGGTGTTGATTGTGGTGGTGGAGGGCTCGCGGAAAGTGCGACCAGTCTGCGTTTCCACTGAAATCTGCCCGCCGGTCGACAGTGTCTTGCGGATGCCGGTCGTGAAGAGGAATGCGCGTTCGCGCGTATCGCCGCCGAACCCAGCGAACAGCCCCGGCACGCCCGGCTGATCGAGGTTGGCGTACTCATAGTTGGCGAAGTAGATCGCATCGAAGACCGCCTCGGCCTGCACGATCTGCGCCTCGGTGATGGCCGGCCGTATTCGCGCCAACTGAATGTCCAGGTTGTTCTTCGCCGCCATCTGCAGCACCTGCTGCAGCGACACCGTCACCACCGACGTGTTCGCCTCCCCCAGCAGGTTCGGCCCAAGGTCCAGCGGCTCTTCCTGATACGCCCCCGGGCCGCTCACCGCGTCCAACTGCTCAACCAGCCCCTCCTCACGAAGCGACTGCTCCACCGCACTGGGTGCACGGCTCAGTTCGATCACCGGGCCGGCGGCCACAGCCTCCAGGTACTTGCGGTGCGACTGTACCAGCTCACGACGCAACGCCTCCTGCGTCGTCGTCTCCAGCGGACTGGCGCACCCCACCGCCAGCGCAGCCGCCCCGACGCTCGTCCACAGCATCGCCGTCCGTGCGCACCCAAACGCCTTGCTCATTACACCTTACCCCTGTTTTCGCACCGTGCTCGCCTGCCCGAAGTATCCGCGTCCATACACCTCGAAGCGACCGACCCGAGTCAGGCCGTCCGAATATAGCCGATCGCCCCCACCGACGCGAGAAACCCAGCGCATGTAACAGCAACTCATTGGGGCGGATGCGACTTGCTCATCCCACGACCCTCCACAATTCGCAATGGCTGGAGCGCCGCCAGGTCGCTAGAATGGCTCGACTCAGGACCCCACGGCCCCGATGCCGTTTTCAGGAGAGTGCTCATGGCCCGACCGATGACGATGACCGAGAAGATCATTGCCGCACACGCCGGCAGAGCCGACGTCCGACCCGGCGAGAACGTCTGGGTCAACGTCGACATTCTGCTTACCCATGACGTATGCGGCCCGGGCACCATCGGCATCTTCCATGAGCAGTTCGGCCGCGACGCCAAGGTCTGGGATCGCGAGCGCGTGGTCATCATCCCCGACCACTACATCTTCACCGCCGAAGAGAAGTGCCACCGCAACATCCAGATCCTGCGTGACTTCGTGCGCGAGCAGGGCATCCGCTACTACTATGACCCGGACTTCATCAAGAACGAACCGGGCATGCCCTCGCCCTACAAGGACCCGACCAAAACCAGCTATAAGGGCGTATGCCACAAGGCTTTACCCGAGGAAGGTCACGTCCGGCCGGGCGAAATCCTCCTGGGCACCGACAGCCACACCTGCACCGCCGGCGCGTTCGGACAGATCGCCACCGGCGTGGGCAACACCGACGCCGCCTTCGTCCTGGGCACCGGCAAGACCTGGCTCAAGGTGCCGCCCACGATGAAGTTCACCTTCCACGGCGAAATCCCGCCCTACCTCACCGCCAAGGACCTCATCCTCGCGGTCATCGGCGACATCTCCGTCTCCGGCGCGACCTACAAGGCCATGTACTTCACCGGCGAGGGGATCCGCTCGCTTACCCTCGAAGATCGCATGACCTTGACCAACATGGCGATCGAGGCCGGCGGCAAGAGCGGCATCTGCGATGTGGATGAAAAGACCGAAGCCTACGTCCGGGCCCGCTCCAACCGGCCGGACTGGACCGTCTATACCGATGACCCCGGTGCGGAATACTGCTATGAGGCGGAATTCGACCTGGGCACCCTCGAACCACTGGTCGCCAAGCCCCACAGCCCGGACAACCGCGACACCGCCTACAACTGCCGCGATGTAAAGCTCGATCGGGCCTACGTCGGGTCGTGCACCGGCGGCAAGATCACCGACATGATCTTCGTCGCGGCCGTGCTGCAGGGGAAACAGGTCAAAATTCCCACCTTCGTGGTACCAGGCTCCACCGAGGTCCACGCCGACATGCTGCGACTCAACGTCCGCGGCGAGCCCAAAGCCAACGGCGAAAAGAGCATCTACGACATCCTCGTGGACGCCGGCTGCCAGATCGGTGCTTCGAGCTGCGCCGCGTGTCTGGGCGGCCCGAAGGACACCTTCGGTCGACTCAACGAGCCGGTCAACTGCATCAGCACCACCAACCGCAATTTCCCCGGACGCATGGGCCACAAGGACGCCGGCGTCTACCTGGCCAGCCCCCTGACCGTCGCCGCCAGCGCCCTGACCGGCTACATCACCGATCCCCGCGAGTTCGTCAGCGAACCCATCGCTACCGGCTCCGCGGGAACGGTGTGAGGACGGCTGAACACCAGTGGCCTCATCACCAGATTCCGTGACGGCCCCTCGCCAAAGTGGTCCGGCCTATCAGTTGCGCCGATATAATCCACAGACGGTCCTCCCATGGAGCAGCAGCAACACAAATCGCGACCGACGGCCATCCGCGCCGACCGCGACGGCGGGAAAATGTTCGTCTTCCACCCCGAAGGCGACGACCTGTTTGTGCGCAGTGGGCGACAGGTCATCGAGCACTGCCAGTTAGGTATTGGGCTCGAAGTATGGCTTAACGAGCTTCGCGACATGGCTGAGCATGTCGCCGCCTGGGCTCAAAAACGTCCAGCCGTCCAGGCGGTTTACGCCGCTCCACGCGGTACACAGATCACCCTGTTCGTCATCCCGAACGCCGATCAGTTCGATTTCGATCTGGCCGATGAGATGGTCTCACTTGAAATTGAACTGCGGCGTTTCAACGTCGGTCTGATCGAAACCATTCAGATCCCGCCCGGTGAACTGGACCGATTCGTCGACACAAACCAGGCTCGCATTATCCATGACCGATCCGCAGCGGCACATTCGACAGTGGCTTCATAATCGCGGCTTCATCGCCACAATCGAACCGCGGTTCCACGATTGGATTGTGACCGCTACGTTTTACGCCGCACTGCATGCCGTCGACACACTTCTCGCCCACGACCAAAACAGCCGCGTTGTTGATCATGCCTCACGCAACGATGTGTTGGCTCGGACTAACCGATATCAGCAGATTCACCGACATTACAAGCCGCTCTACATGCTCGCCCAAAGCGTGCGGTATCTGGCAGCACCTGAGAAATGGATCCCCTTCGAAAAGGTCGAATCCCACGTGTTACACCGCTACCTCTACCCGATCGAAGCGTCGGTGCAGAAGCTGATCAACCAGCAGCTCGACCTGCCACCCATCAAACTCCGCACCGCCTGACCCGACTGCCCGCGGCTTCGTGCATCACGACATTCAGTCCTTGCTCTCATCATCAGCACACCAACCCGCGTGCGTCGATGGAGACGGGTTCGTAATGGGTGTCGCTGTGCTTGAGCCAGACGGTGGCGTGGAGGTTTACGGAGGGGCAGACGTGCACGGGGATGATGTGCAGGCGTTCGCCCAGGGCGGGTTGGCGGTCACAGTGGGTAATGTCGATTTCGCCGTGCTCTTCGCTCAGGCGCACGATGCGGGCTTCGGGCAGGCCGATGACACGGCCATGCCCTTCGAACGCAGGGTTGGCGTTGTGATACTCCCGCGTGAGCGATTTGCTGCCGGCATCGACCACCACCTTGCCCGGCACCGCGTTGCTGACCACGGTGGCGACGATCGTCGCGGCACACTGCGCTTCGGTGCAGACGCCACAGGCAAGGGTGTTCACATCGTTGAAAATGTAGGTGCCGGGACGAATTTCTGTTTGCGAAGGTATGTGGTGGGAATAGGGCGCGCTGGGGGTTGAGCCACCCGAAACAATCGTCGGCTTCAGGCCACTTCGGCCCCAGGTGGCGATCACCTCCTGCAGGAAGGCTTCGATCCTGGCCATGTCAGCCGTGACCTCATCAGCACGCCCCTTCACATGGCCCGGATAAAAGCACAGGCCGTCCAGCCGCAGATGCTCGGTCCGGTCGACATGCTGGGCAATGGCCAGGCTCTGATCAGCAGTCTGCACGCCCGTGCGGCGGAAACCCACATCCAGCTCCACGAGAATGCCCAGCGTGGTGCCCTCACTCCGGGCAGCCTGAGCCAGCGCGTCGGCTGCCTGAATCGAATCGATCGCCACACGGACAATTCTCTCCCGCGCCAGACTGGCGATCTGTTTCACGCGGTAAGGATCCAGAGCCGGGTAGGCGATGAGCAGGTCGTCGCACAGGCCCCGCATCACATGGGCTTCGCCCACCTTGGCAACGGTGAGGCCGACCGCCCCATGATCCAGCTGCAACTGAGCCATGAAACGCAGTTTGTGCGTTTTCGTATGCGGACGGAGCCGGAAGTTATGCTGCCGGGCGTAGTCAGCCATGCGGCGAACATTGTCCTCCACGACCGCCATATCGATGATCATGGCCGGGGTGGGAATCTGCGCAATATCGCTGACAGGTTCACGCCATGTGATCGATTCGGGGGTCTGACCGGGCCGGGCGGAACAAATGCCACTCATTGAAGTCTAGCTCTAGAGGAGTCGGGCGACGCTTGTCGCTGGTAGCAAAAAAGTCCGTACGTTCGGACGTTCAAACGATATCCTACCCTGCGCCCGAGCACATTGCACCGTCGGACGCTGCTGGAGTGTTTGCGTGACCGATCAATCGCCGCACAATCACAGAGAGCGCCTCACGGACCACTGTGGGCCGATTCTTTGCCCCGGTAGGTTGTCCGCTTTATGATCTTTCGCGGCTGATCTTCTATAACAGGGGCACACGGTTGAAATGCAATCCCGGTCGAGTGTGGACGAGCTGGCGGTTGACAACCGCACTGCTGCTGTGCCTGACCACATCCCTGGCGGCGCAGGAGCGGTATCGGCTGGATGCGGACTCCTATGACTGGGAGAAGCAGACCGAGTTCGACCCCGAGACACCGCAGGGCAAGCTGCAGATCATCCGCAAGACGCTGGCACAGGGGCAGGCCAAGGAGGCCCAGAAGCTCGCCACCGAGTGGATCGAGCGATATCCCAACCACCCCAACCTGGTCGAAGCCTACCTGCTGCGGGGTGATGCGCTGCGGGCCCGGCAGCACTATTACGATGCTCTTTTCGACTATGAGCACGTGATCCGCCGCTACCCCGCATCGGAGCATTATCTGACGGCTCTGGAGCGGGAGTACGAGATCGCCCGTCTTTTCGCGGGCGGGACGCGGCGGCTGCTGTGGGGGATGCGGCTGATCAAGGCCGACGCCGAGGCGGAGGAGCTGTTCATCCTGATTCAGGAGCGTGCCCCGGGCAGCGATCTGGGCGAGCGTGCCAACCTCGCGCTGGGCGATTTCTACTTCGAACGCGGCCGAATGAACGAAGCCGCCGACGCCTACGACGCGTTCCTGACCAACTACCCGCAAAGCCGCAGCCGGGAGCGCGCAATGCTGCGGCTGATTCAGGCGAACCTTGCCTCCTTCAAGGGGCCCAAATTCGACCCGACTGGCCTGATCGATGCGGGCGAGCGGATCAAAATGTACCGCCGGGAGTTCCCCGCCGC
>CALKHT010000048.1 GCA_937988825.1 uncultured Phycisphaeraceae bacterium | reverse complement strand
CAGCCCCAGGCAGCACTACTTGTCGTGGCATTGCGCTGCTCTCCGGCCCAGTGACGTTTAGAGGGACGCGGTGCATCGTTGAGGTAACGCAGTCTGGAACCGCCACCGAAACCTACGGTATAACCGTGGAAGACGGGCGTTCAACTGTCGAGATGGTCGATTCTCACGTTTACACTTCCGCCAGCGCAGGGACAGTGCTGGATATACGGCGATTGGCAGGCGAAGTGCGCGTTGCCAACACGGCATACGATCCGTCTAAGACCAGCGGAACCATCGTGCAGATCGACACCCCCGGCAACGTCACCGGCAAAGTGCTCGGCGGCGGATCGGCCACCATCACCGGCATCGGTGCCCGGGTTGTAGATGGCAGCGGCAACGCGATCGCATCGGCCAGCGATGTGGCAGATATCAAGGCCAAGACCGACAACCTCCCCGATGAGCCGGCGAGCAAGGCTGACGTGCAGGTGACGGTGCAGCCGACCACGCTGGACAGCACGGCAGTAGATGCGATCCGCGACGGGCTGGCGACGAGTGAGCAGGTGTCTCAGATCACCGCCAAGCTGCCGAGCAGCGCCTACCTGGCGGGCAGCGATTCAGAGGATGGGGCGGTGGAGGTGGATGCGGAGGTGGACGTACAGGAGATCGTCGGTGGCGTGGTGGCGGCTATGGCCGGCCAGCCGATCACGCTGGTGTCACCAGTCGCAAAGGATGGCACGATCGAGATCGTGCAGGGCGATGACTACCAGGGCGACAGGGCGCTGACGTGGACCAAGGCATGGTCCGGCGATGCACCGACCGTCACGTTTGCGATCATGCGGACTGCGGACTATCTGCGAGACGGAGACGACGCCGACCCGCTGCTGACCGTGACAGGCAACGCATCGGTCGACGACGGCACGCTGACGGTCACCGTCACGCTCACCAGTGAGCAGACAGCGGCACTGCCTGCCGTGCCATCTGACGGCCAGTACGGCGTGCGGTGGCAACTGCGGCTGACAGACAGCGACGGCAGGCGGCTGACGCTTGCGATGGGGGCGGGGACGGTCAGGAGGGCGGTGCTGGGGAGTGCGACAGAATGACGGGGTGGGCGATGGTGCGACAGGGTGTCGGGGTAGGGGTAGGGTGTGAAAATCTCTGGAGCGGCACGGACGTAGACCGGAGCCGCAGGTTTCTTGATTTTTCCGCAAAATGAAAAGGAAAAGGTATAGCCGCAAGTCATCCGCCGAGCGTGGTTATGGGGGCCGCTGGCAGAAGGCGCGTGCTGCATGGCTGAAAGCGCATCCGCTGTGCGAGATGTGCCGTGATCAGGGGATCACCACGGCGGCGACCTTGGTCGATCACATCGAGCCTCACCGTGGGGATCAGGAGCTTTTCTGGCGTCGTGATAACTGGCAATCGCTTTGCGCGCCGTGCCACAACTCCCACAAGCAGCGGATGGAGAAGTCGGGGTATGTGCTCGGATGCGGCGTGAACGGCTTGCCGCTGGATCGGAATCATCACTGGCATGGCGGGTCGAAGACCAACACCAACAGCGATTAAACGGATCACCGGCAACCCCGGCAAGCGGAAGCTCAACAGCCGCGAGCCGAAGCCGCCGAAGGGCGTTCCGACTCCGCCGGAGCATCTGTCGGATGAAGCGCGGCGAGCGTGGTTTGCGTGGTCGCCGATGCTCGTGTCGATGGGCGTATTGACTGCGGCTGATGCAATTATCCTTGAGCGTGCTTGCGAGTGTTATGCCGAGGTCAATGAACTGAAACTGGACTTGCGGGCCAATGGCCGTGTGCAGGTCGTCACTACGCAAAGCGGAGATCGGATGGAGCGGCAACGTCCGCAGGTCGCGATGCTTGCCGACGCCGATCGGCGATTGAAGTCCTACCTCGTGGAGCTTGGCTTATCGCCAGCGTCACGCAGCAAGGTCCATGTCCAAGCAGAAACGCAGGAAGACCCAGCCGACAAATACTTCGCCGCGTGATCGTGCGACCGAATACGCGCGTCGCGTGGTTGACGGGGAAATCGTCGCGGGTCCGTTGGTCCGGGCAGCATGTAAGCGGCATCTTGATGACCTGGCGAACGGCGGTGCGAGGGGGTTGGTCTGGAAGGTGGACCAGGCGAATCGTGCGATCGGGTTCTTCGCTGACGTCCTGAAGCTCAACGGTGGTGAGTTTGAGGGCCTTCCGTTTGTCCTGAGTGACTGGCAGGCGTTTATTGTCGGCAGTCTATTCGGCTGGTATGGGTCGGATGGGTACAGGCGTTTCCGTGTGGCCTATATCGAAACGGCGAAGGGCAACGGAAAGTCGCCATTAGTCGCGGGCATCGGTCATTACATGCTGACCGCTGACGGGGAGCCGCGAGCGGAAATCTATGCGGCGGCGACGAAAAAGGATCAGGCCATGATCCTGTTCCGCGATGCGGTGGCAATGGTCGATCAGTCGCCGCACTTGTCGCGGCTGTTAGTCAAGAGCGGAGGGTCGGCATGTTGGAATCTGGCATACCTCAAGAACGGGAGCTTTTTTAGGGCGATCGGGTCGGATCAGGACAGCCAGAGCGGTCCACGTCCGCATTGCGCCCTGATTGATGAACTGCACGAGCACAAGAGCAGCATCATGGTGGACATGATGCGAGCCGGCACGAAGGGGCGGCGACAGGCGTTGATCGTCGAGATTACCAACAGCGGGGTTGACCGAACCAGCGTTTGCTATCAGCACCACGAGTACAGTGAACAGGTGGTCACCGGCGCGATAGAGGATGATTCGTGGTTTGCATACGTCTGTGGTTTGGATGACGGTGACGACCCGCTGAATGACGAATCATGCTGGATCAAGGCGAACCCGAACCTTGGCGTCAGCATCCATGAGAAATATATTCGCGAGCAGGTGCGCGAGGCTAAGGGGATGCCGGCGAAAGAAAGCATCGTTCGCCGCCTCAACTTTTGCCAATGGGTCGATGCGGCGGACCCGTGGATCGAGTCGCACCTGTGGTTCGCCTGCGAGGATGAGGACGTAAAGCCGGAAATCGATTGGGCAGGCCGGGAGTGTGTCGGCGGGCTGGATCTGTCTGGCACGCGCGATTTGACGGCGCTGGCGCTGGCGTTCCGGCGCGACGATGGCGGGGTGGATGTGCTGGTGGAGTTTTGGACGCCGGAAGAAACCCTGCATGAGCGCACTCGCACTGACCGTGTGCCTTACGACGCGTGGGTGCGTGAGGGGCACGTGACGGCCACTCCGGGCCGGTCGGTCGACTACGCGTTTGTCGCCCAGCGCATTGCGGAACTCCAATCACTCTACGGGCTAACCCGGATCGCATTCGACCCTTACCGCATAAAATACCTCGAGCGCGAGTTGGACCAGGCGGGGGTCGAAGTTGAGTTACTGCCGCATGGGCAGGGGTTTTACCGGTCGCAGCAATCGAATCTATGGATGCCGCGAAGCATTGAGGTCACCGAGAAACTCATCGGAGAGGGAAAGTTGACCGTCGCGTTTAATCCGTGCCTGCGATGGAACGTCGCATCGGCGGTAATGGAATCAGACGCGAAGAATAATCGTTCGTTTACCAAGCGAAAGGCGAAGGGTCGGATCGACGGCGCAGTGGCAATGGCGATGGCCGTAGGACTGATCATGGATGAACCGGAACCCGAGCCAAGCGTGTACGAATCACGAGGCGTAGAATTCTTTTGATCCAACTTACGAAAAGAATCTGGCGGGCTATTCGCAACGAAGCGCAGACCGGGATGACTGTTGAAGAGTTATTCCGCGATCTGTTCAGCGGGGCGCCAACCGCGTCCGGCGTGTCGGTGTCGCCTGACACCGCAATGCAGGCGTCCACAGTCTACGCTTGCGTTCGTGTCTTGGCTGAGTCGGTGGCGCAGTTGCCCTTCCCCGTCTACCGACGGCTGGATAACGGCGGGAAGGAGCGCGATCCATCGCATCCTCTGTATCGGATTCTCAACTGGCAGCCGAACCGATGGCAGACCGCGTTCGAGTTCCGCGAAATGATGATGGGTCATGTAGTGCTCCGCGGCAACGCCTACGCACTGATCGTTCGGGTTGGGGGTCGAGTGCATGAGTTGATCCCGCTGCACCCCGACCATGTGATGGTTGAGCAACGTCGCGACTGGTCAGTCCGTTACCATCGACTTGTTGATGGCAATTGGGTCGCCATGCCGCCGGGTAGCGTCTTCCATCTTCGCGGCATGGCGAGCAATGGGCCGATCGGCATGTCGCCGATCACCGCGTACCGTGAGGCGGTGGGTCTGTCGATCTCCGCGCAGCGACTGCAAGCTCGGAGCTTTTCCAATGGCGCGAAGTTCCACGGCTACCTTAAGCATCCTGGCCCTAAGCTGTCCCCGGAAGCGCGTAAGAACATGCGGGAATCGTTTGATCGCCAACACAGCGGCGACAACGCATGGAGCACACCACTGCTTGAGGAGGGGACGGAGTGGGTCAAGGTTGGCATGAGTGCCGAGGATGCGCAGCTCATCGAGACACGTAAGTTTCAACGCAGTGAGATCGCCAGCATCTTCCGCGTGCCGCCGCACAAGATCGGCGACTTGGAGCGTGCGACATTCTCGAACATCGAACATCAGGCGCTCGAGTTTGTGACTGACACGATGCTCCCTTGGCTGCGGCGATGGGAGCAGGCGGTCAGCCGCGACCTGCTGACGCCCGACGAACAGAAAACCCACTTTGCCGAGCACCTGGTTGACGGGCTGTTACGTGGTGACATCCGCTCACGTTACGCGGCGTATGGAGCCGCGATCAAGGATGGCTGGATGAACCGAAACGAGGTTCGAATCCTCGAAAACCTGAACCCCGTGGATGGCCTGGATGAGTTTCTAGAGCCGCTCAACATGGGCCGCGCCTCTGAAAGGGGCATCGACAATGCTGAAGATTCCACAGATCCACGATCGAATTAACCCCGCCCTCGCACAGCGGCTGGACGCCACCGGCGCCGGCCTGGAGGTCCGCAATGCCGATGGTGAGGAAGCGGACATCCTGATCTA
>CALKHT010000047.1 GCA_937988825.1 uncultured Phycisphaeraceae bacterium | reverse complement strand
TTTTTTTTATGCCATCGTCAGTCGGCGTTCGTCAGCGGTTTTTCCTTATCTTTATCTTTGCGTCCATTCGCGGTTCTACGCACGCGGCGGCCGTGTCGGCAGCACCCCGGTGACCGTGCCCTCGGCGGTCACTTCCATCGCCTCGGCGCTCACCGGCTCGGGCAGTGGCGCCAGCCAGCACTTGTCCTCGTAACAGTCGGAGATGATCTGCACGGCCTCCTCCACGCTGTCAGTCACGCGGAACAGGTTCAGGTCACGCGGCCCGATGGTGCGATACTTTTCCTGCAGCACGCTGCGCATCCAGTCAACCAGCCCATCCCAGAAGCTGTGCCCGATCAGCACGACGGGGAAGGGATGCACTTTCATGGTCTGGATGAGCGTCATCGACTCGAAGAATTCGTCGAGTGTGCCGTATCCGCCGGGGAAGATGATGAACCCGGTGGCGTATTTGACGAACATCACCTTGCGGACAAAGAAGTAGCGGAAATCGATCTCGATGTTCTGGTAGGGGTTGGCCTTCTGCTCCATGGGGAGGGTGATGTTCAGGCCGATCGACTTGCCGCCGGCTTCGTAGGCGCCCTTGTTGGCGGCTTCCATGATGCCCGGTCCGCCGCCGGTGATGACGGCGAAGTCGGCCTTGGCGAGCAGCCGGCCGCATTCTTCCGCCGCCTTGTAATCCGGGTCATCAGGCTTTGTGCGGGCGGAACCAAAGACGCTGACCGCCTTCTCGATGGAACTCATGGCCTCAAAGCCCTCGACGAACTCCGCGATGATGCGAAACATCCGCCAGGTTTCGCGGGTGAAGTCAGGCCGGTAATCCATCGCCATGGCAGCGTCTCCCAGGGGGTGTATTCATTCGATCGCGACGATGATACAGAATCGACGAAAGTGAGGGGCAGCAGGCGTTGCGCGGGGGCGAAAGTGGCAGTTCGCGTCGCTTCGTGAGAGGGGGCGCGTGACGGACCGTATGGGGTATATCTGGTAACATGCCGCTCGTGCATCACGAGCTGGAGCAAGCGCAACTCATTGTCTTCTCCGACGATTGGGGCCGCCATCCGTCGAGCTGTCAACATCTGATCTCAAAGCTCCTGCCACGCTATCGCACGACCTGGGTGAACACGATCGGCACACGTCGGCCGGGGTTCAGTGCGGGGGACATTCGCAAGGTGCTGGCGAAGCTGCGTCAGTGGTCGATGCCGGCCGATCGTCGCGATCTGCCCGCGAATCTGACGGTGCTGAATCCGCGTATGTGGCCGGGCTTTCGTTCAGGCATTCAACGTCGGATGAATGCGAACCTGATCAGCCGGGCGGTGCATGACGCGCTGGGGCCGCGCAGCCGTGATCGGTCGCCGCGCATCGCCATCACCACGCTGCCGATCACCGCCGACCTGGTGGGCAAGCTCGAAGTGGATCGCTGGATCTACTACTGCGTCGACGACTTTTCCGTCTGGCCCGGGCTGGATGGGGAAGTGATGCGCCGCATGGAGCTTGAGCAGGTCCAGAAGGTGGACGACCTGATCGCGGTATCACAGGTGCTGTGTGATCGTATCGCACAGATGGGGCGGCAGGCGACGCTGCTGACGCACGGCATCGATCTGGAGCACTGGTCCGCCCCGGCAGGGTCGCCTCCGGATGGGGCGGAGCTTCCCAACTGGTGGCCGCGCGACGGTCATCCGGTGTATCTGTTCTGGGGGTTGATCGATCCGCGTCTGGAGGTGGGCTGGTGCCGCGCCGCAGCGGTACGTCTGCCGGGGACGCTGGTGCTGGTGGGGCCGCAGCAGTTGGGGGATGAAGGCCTGGTGTTGCCGGGCCGGGCCATTGTGCCGGGGCCGGTGCCGTATCAGCAGTTGCCGAAGCTGGCGGCGGCGGCGGATGTGCTGGTGATGCCCTACGCCGATCTGCCGGTGAGCCGGGCGATGCAGCCGCTCAAGTTCAAGGAATATCTGGCGACTGGCAAGCCGGTGGTGAGCCGACGCTTACCGGCCACGGAACCCTGGGCCGATGCCGCCGACCTGGTGGACAACCTTGAAACGTTCCTCGATCTGATTCAGGAACGCACGCGAACTGGCGTTCCGCCCATGCAGGTGGAAGCGAGGCGGCGACTGCGTGCCGAAACCTGGGCCGACAAGGCAGCCGCGTTTGAGAAAAAACTATGGACGCATGTGCACGCCGCAATGAAATAGATAATAATGTCCGGACAAATGAGTTCTGGGCGCGACCTGAGCCCGCAACCTCCTTTTACCCCAAGGGGCGCACGTCATGTTCAAGCAATTCGTGGGGGTGGTGCTGATGCTGAGCGTTACCACAACGACGATGGGGCAGGCGAACTACAGCGAGGCGATCAAAGCCATCGAGCAGGTCATCGAGCAGGAGCTGCAGCGCGGCATTATCAAGGGCGTGTCGATCGCTCTGGTCGACGACCAGACCGTCGTTCACGCCAGGGGATACGGTCTTGCACAGATCGACCCCGCCCGGCCCGCCAGCGAGCGAACGATTTACCGCGTCGGTTCCATCTCCAAAGTGCTTAACGCGCTGGCGGTGGCGCAACTGGTCGATGCGGGCAAGCTCGACCTGGATGCGCCGATCACAAAATACGACCCCTCGTTCCACATCAACAGTTCATTCGACGATGCCGGGCCGATCACGCTGCGGCAGCTTCTGTGTCACCGCTCGGGGATCGTGCGCGAGTCGCCCGTGGGCAGCTACTTTGACCCCACCGAGCCGAGCATCGCCGCCGCAGTGGCGTCGCTCGCTCAGTGTGCCCTCGTCGAGCCGCCCAACACCCGCACACGCTACTCCAACATCGGCCCCACCGTGGCGGGGCGCGTCATCGAGGTTGTGACGGGGCAGCCCTACAACGATTACGTCAAAAAAGCGCTGCTTGAACCGATGGGCATGACCACCGCCCAGTTCTCGCGTCCGAACAGCGATGCGGTCGCGACGGGGTACATGGCCATCGCCCAGCCGGACGGCAGCTTCAAATTTGATCAGCCCGCCCCGACGTTTGAGCTGGCCACCGCGCCCGCGGGCAACCTGTACGCCAGTGCGCTGGATTTGGCGCAGCTCGCCAAACTCGTTTTCGCCGACGGCCGCATTGATGGAAAACAGGTCATCTCATCCAAAATGCTCGCTGAAGCCTGCTCGGTGCAGCTCACCGGCGAAGCGGTCGGGTTCGGGCTGGGCTTCCACGTTGGCACATTCGCCGATCAGCGATCGCTCGGCCACAACGGTGCGGTGTATGGCTTTTCCAGTGCGTTCATCGCACTGCCCGAATCGAAGATCGCCGTCATCGTTTTGATTAATGAAGACGTGGCGTCGGGACCGCAAAACAGACTTGTGCATCACGCACTGCACCAGATGCTGAACGTGAAGACAGGCCGGCCGATTCCGCAGCCTGCGCCGACGATTGCGCTGGATGAGCGTCTTGCCGACGCCTTCGTGGGCGAATACGAATCGCAGAGCTATTGGGCGAGCATCCAGCGCGACGATCAGGGGCAACTGCACGCGATCGTGTCCGGTCAGCCATTCACGCTGCGACCGGTGGACAAGCTGCGGTTTGAGGCGGATGGGCGCTTCGCACACGCCGCGCCCGTGGAAGTCGTGCAGGACGATCAGGGTAATGTCATCGCGTTCAATGCACTGGGCCAGCGTTTCAACCGTGTGAATCCCCGGACCGTTCAGCCACTGCCCGCCGCTTGGCGCAAGTTCCTGGGTGTTTATGGCGAATCATTCATCCCGCAGATTGTCCGCGAGCGCAACGGTCATCTCTACGCAATGACCGAGAACATGTACGACTACCGCATGAGGCCGCTCAACCCGACCGTCTTTCACATGCCACCGGGCCTCTATGCCTACGAGCAGACCGTGTTCCAGCTCGATGAGCAGGGCAATGTTCACGGCATCATCATGAGCAACGTCTGGATGCCGCGTCGCGATCGGTGACCCCATAAGGATTCCTGCATGTCCGCTACGATCATCTCCATCGCCGCTGAAGCCGCGGTGAACGAAGAAGCTGCCGCCGCTTCGTCGCAAGTGTTCTCCGTGGGCGAGGCCATGGGGCTGTTCAAGAGTCCGCTGATCGCGCCGGATCAGTACTGGCTCGTCATCGCGGTTATCGTCGCTGGGGTTGCGCTGAGTATTTACCTTGAACAGACCTACCGCTGGGCCGCGCGGGTAAGCGGGCCGCTGCTGGCGCTGCTGATTGCGATAACGCTGGCCAACACCGGCATCATGCCGCGCGAGTCACCCGTCTATGACGTGATCTACGGTCAGGTGGTGCCGCTGGCGATTCCACTGCTGCTGTTTCGTGCCAACGTCTTTCGCATGTTCCGGGCCTCAGCAACACAGCTTGTTGCGTTCCATATCGCAGCGGTGGGCACGCTGCTGGGCGCGCCGCTGGCACTGATCATCATGCGGGGTATCGGCTGGGATATGCCCAATCTGCCCCATGCCATCGCCGTCATGACGGGTAGCTACATCGGCGGGGGAGTCAACTTCGTTGCCGTCGCCAATACTTATCAGGTGTCTTCGGATGTCACCGCGCCGCTCATGGTGGCTGACAACTTCGTAATGGCTTCCGCGTTCGCCATACTTCTGCTCATCTCCGTCAGTCGGTTCTTCCTCAGCCGTTATCCGCACCCGCACACCGAAGCGGTCGATCCCGAGGCTGCCCGCAATCTCGCGGCTGAGTTCTGGAAGCGAAAGGATGTCGGCCTGCTCGACATCGCCAAAGCGCTGGCGATCGCCTTCGCTGTGACCGGTGGCGCAATGACGCTCAGCAGGTTCCTCACCGCACCAACACCGGGTGTCCAGCAATCCGCCAGCCAGATCATGGTGCTCAAGCTGCTGTTCAACCCGTACGTGCTCATCACCTTCACGATGCTCTTCATCGCGACGGTGTTTCATCGTTCGATGGGGCGGATTCAGGGCGCTGATGAGATCGGCACCTACCTGCTTTACACGTTTCTCTTCGTCATCGGGCTGCCGGCCGACCTCTATTATGTGCTGACACAGACGCCAGCCATGTTCGTGATGTGCGGCATTATCGCGCTCACCAACATCATCGTGACGTTCAGCGTCGGCCGATTACTGCGGCTGAATCTGGAGGACCTGGTCATCGCCGTCAACATCAGCCTCGGTGGGCCGCCCACCGGCGCCGCCTTTGCCATCTCCAAGGGCTGGAGTAACCTCATCCTCCCGGCGCTGCTGCTGGGCATCTGGGGCTATGTCATCGGCACGCCGTTGGGCATCATCATTGGCCAGTTGCTCGGTGGTTGATGTCTGCAGGGGGCATTACCCCTTCGCCGGTTCGCCATCTCCGAGCGTGTTTTCCAGCCCATTGTGGCCATTCTCGTTCGTGCTGCCCGCGACGTTCAGCGCCGCCAGCATCTCCGTCACCGAACGCGCCTCCAGCACCGACGACCGCGTCACCGGATCGGCGAACGTCTCCGCCACGAGCTGCAGGAACTCGATCTGCGCATCGGGATCGTCCATGGGGGTCAGCAGCAGGAAAATGAGTCGGGCAGGTGCACCGTCCGGTGCGTCGAAATCCACCCCCGCCGCGCTGCGGCCGATGAGCATGAGCGGCTTCTTGAGCCCCTCGAAGCGCGCGTGCGGCACCGCCAGCCCGTGCGCCAGCCCCGTCGACATGACACGCTCACGCTGCCACACCGCTTCGTAGATCGTTTTCGCGTCCAGCGAGGTCAGCTCTGACGCCCGGGCCGCCAGCTCGCCGATCACCGTGCGGGCATCATCGCCGCGCAGCTCGGGAATGATCTGCCGATCCGACAGCAGCATCTTCAGGTTGCGCTTGACCTTCAGCCGCAGCACACGCTGCATGGCCGGCCCGCTGATCAGGCTCGTCCCCAGTGCCATGATGACGATCGCCACGAACAGTTGCTCGCCGATCAGCCCGGCGTTGAGCGCGATCTGCGCGAGTATGATCTCCATCGCCCCGCGCGCCACCATGCCGAAGCCCACCGCCGCACCTTCCCGCCGCGACACACCTGCCAGCCGTGCTCCGCCGTAGCAGCCAATCAGCTTGCCCGCACACGCCACCACGAACACCACCAGCACCAGCCAGATGTCAAAGTGTGCCACGAAGTTCGTGCGCAGCCCGATGCTGGCGAAGAAGAGGGGGGCGAAGATGTTGAGGATGAACTGCTGGATCGTGTCGCGCGTGCGTTCGCGCAGGTGTCGCGAATCGCCCACCGCGATGCCCGCAATGAACGCCCCGAAGATCGAATGGATGCCGATCCAGTTCGTCAGCGAGGCACAGAAGAAAGCCACCACCATCACGTACACCAGCACGCCGCCCGGCCACGACCAGTGCGCCTGGACGTATGGCAGCATGTGGTGCAGCGCCCAGCGTCCGGCCGTGAGCATGAACGCGACGAAGGCCAGCGTCAGCAGCACCGTCATCACCACACCGAAGTCAGGCCCGGCACTCGCCGCCTCCATCGCCGCCTGGCCCGCCTCCACGACCGCCTCACCCGCCGGGCTGGCGATCAACGCCAGCACGATCGCGAAGCCGATCCAGCCCAGCAGGTCGTTCAGCATCGCCGCGGAGATGATGAGCACCCCAAGATCGCTCTTGGAAATGTTCAGATCGATCAGAATCTTGGCGATGACCGGCAACGCCGTGATGGACAGCGCGATGCCCACGAAAAGCGCGAACGCCAGATGGTGCTCCACCTCGCCCGCGTTCAGCCATGTCGGCACGATCCACGCCAGCCCCACCCCCATCAGGAAGGGGACGATCAGCCCACCCATGCTCACCGACACCATCGCCTTGCCCTGACGCATCAGGCTGGACAGGTCCACCTCCAGCCCCGCCGCCAGCAGCAGCAGCGTTGCCGACAACGTGATCATCCCCTCCAGGGCCACCGGCACCGGCCCCGTGGCGGGAAACAGCCACGTGTAAATCCCCGGGTTGATCGCCTGGAGTACCGTCGGCCCCAGCAGCACGCCCGCCAGAATCTCCCCCAGCACCGCCGGCTGCTGAAGCTGCCTCGCCAGCTCGCCCAACAGCCGCGCCAGCCCCAGCAACACCGCCAACGCCAGAAACAGCGTCGTTACATCATCATGCGATAGGGCGGCAGCGGCAGCGAGATTCGTCATGCGGTTCCTCTTGCGGTTCCTCTTAAAGTCATTCCCCCCGGCCCATCATGAAAGGAATGTGACCACGATACCCGCTCACCACTTTCAACGCCATCCATCCCCCCCCCCCCCCCCCCCCCCCCCCCC
>CALKHT010000046.1 GCA_937988825.1 uncultured Phycisphaeraceae bacterium | reverse complement strand
AGCACCCCCAGGTTAGAACGGAGCGGTATTGACATAGCCCAGCTCACCGGAGCTGTGGAATGTCCTGGGCATTGCCCCATAGTCGTTGGTAGCGATCGCAACCTGGCGCAGGTTGTTGCCGCACTGCACAACTCGTGTCAAACTGCGTGCCGCGCTCAACGCATGGGCAACAAAGTGATCAGCAACGCGATGATTGAGATCACCACCAGCTATTCGATGAGCGTGAAACCGCTGTTTTGTTGCCTGAATATGGTCCGCACGATGCGCTCCTTGACATGTCGCAGTACCGGGAAACACGGCAACCCGTGGTGGGCATGACGCGAAGAAAAATCCGTTCATCTGATATCCGGCGATGATCCAGTCGCAGTTCAGCTCAATGTTGTCGGCATAAGTATCGGCGACAGAGCGTGTCTCCGAAGGCGACAGCACCGAAATCAGCGCCACTTCAATCTTTCGCGTGCCCGGGGCAAGCGTACCAGTCAACTGCACCGGGAACAGGCAGGCCTGTTCGATTACCTCGCACCAACTCCGTCACCGCGGCGGTGGTGTGGCGCGTGATCGGACGGCCGAGTGCATCGAGTGCCGAAAGCCGTCGTTCGATCGACTCCGGATAGTCTCATGCCGCCCGGGCATCCCCACGCCCCCCGTCCGCGTATTCCCACGCGTCGCGGCCGTCCCCACTAGCCGCCTAACTTCCGGAAATATATGCTATTGTGTATGACGAATCATGACATTTTTGTCGCTACCATCAATCACTATCTTGCGCCGATCAAACCCTACCTCGACGATCCGGGCATCACCGAGGTAATGATCAACCGCGCCGATGAGATTTACGTGGAGCGTGACGGCAGGCTGGAGAAAACCGACGCCCGTTTCCCCGATGAGGAAGCCTACGAGGCGGCGGTGACCAACATCCTCCAGTTCACGGGCAAGACACAGTCGGAACTGGACCCACTGGTCGACTCGCGACTGCCGGACGGCTCGCGTGTTCACGTTGCCAAAGCCCCGTGTGCCCGGTTTGGCACCGCCATGACCATTCGCAAGTTCAGCAAGGCCATGCTGGACATGGACTGGCTGATCGAGCTGGGTACGCTCACGCTTGAAGCGCGTGAATACCTGCAGATCGCGGTGCGGGCAGAACGCAACCTGCTGGTGGCCGGTGGCACCAGCTCGGGCAAGACGTCATTGCTCAACGCGTTGTCCAGCTTCATCCCGGCCGGCCAGCGCATCGTCGTGATCGAGGACTCGGCGGAGCTGCAGCTTCAGCAGGAACACGTGATTTCGATGGAGACCCGCGCCCCGGACAAAATGGGCCGAGGGGCGGTCACGATTCGCGACCTGTTCCGCTCCTCGCTGCGATTGCGGCCGGACCGCATCGTCATCGGCGAAGTGCGCGGGGGCGAGGCGCTGGACATGATCCAGGCGATGACCTCCGGCCACGGCGGGTCGATGGGCACGCTCCACGCCAACAACCCCTTCGACGCGTTGAATCGCCTGGAAACCATGGCACTCATGAGCAAGGTCGAGCTGCCGCTGTACGCTCTGCGGAGCCAGATCGCCTCGGCCATCGACGTGATCGTCCAGACCAGCCGTCACATCGGTGGGCGCCGCCTGGTCACCCACATCACCGAGATCGACCCGCTGGGCGACGATGGCCAATACCGCCTGCGCGACATCTTCCGCCTGCAGCGGGTACCCGGCGCGGAAGGTGACAAAACAATGCAATTGATGTGGACGGGTGAGCGTTCAACCCTTGCGGGGAAACTGCGCCCCGAAGATGCCGGGCTGGTAACGGAACTGACGCGAAAAGTGTTTGAACCAGCCTAAGTATTCGACGATAATAGCATTATGGACGCTAACGGCCGCAAAATACCCTCCCAACCCGAACGGACGGTAAACTCCGGTGAAAACGGCTGTTGCGCTCGCCTGCACCGCGATGAGCAAGGTGCCACCACCCTGGAGTGGGCGTTGCTTCTGGCGGCGATCGGCCTTCCCAGCTACTACATCTTCCAGCTCGCCCTGGCGACGCTGGTTGGACACTACCAGTTGGTCACCACGATCAACGCCCTGCCGTTTCCGTAAGCATCAGCCGTAACAATGGTTACAATGGCAGATGCCACGGCCCTTGCCTGATGTTATATCCTGCCGCCGCGCGGCCGGTCCTAAGGGAGTTCCGCCCATGAAAAGCCGATTCGAATCACTGAAAACGACGCTGGCACGGCTCCACCGCAGCGAACAGGGCGCTGAGGGCCTGGAGAAGCTGCTCATTGTCGCCGCCGTGGTGCTGCCTCTGCTGGGGTTGCTCGTCGTCTTCCGCGACCGCATCTCCGATTGGATGCGCGACACCTGGAGCGATGTGAAGTCCGACGCGGGCGACTACCAGACGCCCAACCTGCCGTAAGCCGCGGCGACCCGCCCGGATGGGCGTCCTGATGACGGAACGCGCTTTTTCGCGGCATCCGGTGTGGCGATAACGATGGCCCAGACAATTGCCTTCGCGATCCTCGTAATCGTGGTGGTCACGGCAGCGGCGGTGGACATCCGTACTGGACTGATCCCCAACCGGCTGACCTACCCGGCCATGGCGGCAGGGCTCGTCTTCTGGACCGCGGCGGGACTTCTCGATGGAGGCTTCCAGGCTGCGGCCGGCAAGCTGGGCGATTCGGGACTGGCACTGGCGGCAGGCCTGATCCCCTTCGCCATGCTTTTTCTCTTCGCTCACGCCCTGGGCGGAGGGGACGCCAAGCTCATGGGCGTCGTCGGCGCACTCAGTGCCAGTTGGCAGTGCGTCGTAGACACCGCCCTGCTCGCCTTCGCCTTCGCCATGCTCTTTGCTCTGGTGATGATGGTGCGCAGCCGGGTGGTGCGACAGACGTTGAATCGGGTATTCGCGGCGGTGCTGCACCTTGCAGCGCGGGTGCCACCGGACCTGCCCGCCGACAGCCCACGTGTACCGTTCGGGGCCGCCATCGCCTGCGGCGCGGTGCTCGCGGGGATGAAGTGGTTGCTCCAGGTGCCTGTTCCGCTGGCGGACTGGGGAATGTGAAGTCATGGTCGACCTCGTCCACAGCCCGGCCGATGCGTCCGCCCCGTGGTGGTGGGCTGCCGCATCTGACCGCACGACCCTCCTGTGCGGGGCGATCCTGCTGGCAGGTGGACTGGTCCTCATCCTTCTCACCGCTGCCCTGCCCCGGCTCAGCCCCTGCATCGCCGTGAAAGCCACTCGGCGGGACAGCGAATCGGGCACGGCGACGCTTGAATTCTGCCTCGTATTCCCGATCGTGTTGTTTTTCGCCCTGCTGCTGGCCCAGACGGCGACGCTGATGGCGGGGAACATGGTCGTACATTACGCCGCCTTCGCCGCCACCCGCACAGCGATTGTGCGCATCCCTGCTGATTACAGCTTCGATGGCGAACCGCCCAACGTGCTGATCCATCGTGAGGGGCGCCGCAAATATGACTCCATCCGTCAGGCCGCGGTCGTGGCACTATGGCCGGTCGCAGGCCGCGGCGGAACGAGCAACGTCCCGGCTGACCGGGTAGCTGAAGCGGTGGGCGACTATTTCGACGCCTACAACGTCAATCGGCCCGAATGGGTCCACCGTCTGCTGCCTGATCGGCTTCGATATGCGGCCGATCCGGAGAACACCGTCGTCACCGTCTATCACTACGATGGCGGCGAGATCCCCGGCACACCACTGCTGGACGGCGAAATCGCGACCTTCGGCCCGCGTGATCCGGTGACGGTCCACGTACGACATCGCCTGAATCTTGGCGTGCCCTACGTGCGAGCAATCTTCGCCGACGGCCGGCACGCCACTGGCGGTGCCTACACCATCGTGAACGCCCGCTCCACCCTGACCAACGAGGGCATCGTGGACGAACTACCGCCGCTGCCTGAACTGGAGCGTCGCCCCTGACCCGAACCGACTTTGATGAACGATTGAGACCGCGTTAACCCTGCCTGAGAGTTCCATGAGTGCCAACCCGCACACATCCGCTGCCCTGAAGCCCGGCGACAAACTCGACAAATACGATGTGCTCGAGCAGATCGCCGTGGGCGGCATGTCGATCGTCTGGAAAGGATATGACCGCCTGCTGGGCAAGCATGTCGCGATCAAGCAGATCGCGCTGGAGCTGCAGCAGTCGAGCGACGCGATGGACGCCTTCCGTGAACGCTTCCGTAAGGAAGCAGCGATCCAGCGTCGCATCAGCGTCGATCAGAAGCATCTGGTTCGCATCTACGACTTCATCGACGATGAACGCGGGTTGTTCATCGTGATGGAATACGTGGATGGTCCATCGCTGGAGCAGATGCTGCAGCAGATGACCGACCCGATGCCGCCGCGGCAGGCGCTGGGAATCATCGGTGCGACCGCTCGGGCGCTGCAGGCGATTCACGATCAGGGGGTGGTTCATCGCGACCTGAAGCCCTCGAACATCCTGATGCCACGTGACGGCGGGCTGAAGGTGTGCGACTTCGGCCTGGCAACGCTGATGGCGGATCAGGAGGGAATGTCGATGGGGTCGGTGCGTTATCTGGCCCCGGAAGCATTCGGTTCCGGCCCGGTCGATGCCCGGGCAGATATCTATTCGCTGGGCATGATCGCCTACGAACTATTGGCTGGCCGAAGTGGGTTCGAAGAAGCCTTCCGGCTGGTGTTGCGCGATCAGCGCAACCAAGCGCTGCGCTGGATGAAGTGGCACACCAACCCGCGTGCCAAGGCTCCGCCACTGACACAGCTTGTGCCGTCGCTAGATCCGGCCCTGGCGGACCTGGTCGAGCGGATGATGGCCAAGGACCCGGCCGCCCGCATCGATTCGGCGAAAGAGGTGCTCAAGGCGATTCGCAGACACGCCACGGGTGAATCGGAAGCCGCTGCCGCGAAGGTGACAGTTGACGCCAAAGCCAGGGCGGCGGCTGTGGCAACAGCGATGGCGCACGAAGCCACAGCCGTGCTGCCCCGCAAAAGTAAGCTGCCGTGGATTCTCGCCGGCACGGTGGCGTTCTGGTGCATCGTGGCGGTGGGGCTGGTGCTCTACTTCCAGGCAGGTGAGAAAGCGCAGCAGGAGGAACTGCTGCGAGCCGCGGATGAGGCGTTCAATCGGGCGCAGACGGCTCTGCGCGAGAAAGACTACGAGCGTGCCCGGGCGGGTTTTGAGGAGCTGGCCGAGGAATGGCCCGACCACCCGCGCTTCGGGCGGGAAAGCACAGGGCTGGCGCTTTATGCCAAAGCGCTGGCGGCGATGGAGAACCGTGAGTACAGCCGGGCCGAGCGGCTGCTTGAAGAACTCGACTCACTCCAGATTTTCGGTAATCGTGACCGGATTCAGGAACTGCTGACACAGGCCCGGGCTGGCGATGCATTTCAGCGTGAGATGGACCTGATCCGGGCCCATGTGGCGGCTGGCCGGTTCGATGATGCCCGGCTGCGACTGGCGGAACAGCGGGCGATCATCCACCCCGAGGACCGCGTTCGGATCATCGAGGAGGTCGGCGCACTCATCGAAGACCAGGCAGCGCTGGCGGCGGTGGATGATGTGCTGCGCCGGGCGACGGCGGCGGCACAGCGCGGCAACCGCGCTGAGGCGCTGGCGATGATCCGCACCGCTCAGGAGCGACACAGCGATCACCGGCTTCAGGAGCTGTACGACCAGATCGACGCCGATGCCCGTTACGCAGCATTCGTCGCGCAGGCGGAACAGGCCGTGGCGGCGGGCGATCTGGCGGCAGCGATTCAGGCGTATGACGCGGCCCTGGAAATCCGTCCCAACGATGCCCTGATGCGCAAAGCGAACCAGGTCAAGAGTCAGGCCGCCTATGACGAAGGCCAGCGACTTCTGGCGGAAGGTGACACAGCCGGGGCGCAAGCGGCATTCACCCGCGCAATGGGCTTCGCCGATGTCGACAACGAACTGGCCCGTCAGGCGCTTGACCAGATCGCCACAACGAGCAAGGCGATCGGCTTCGTCATGGCTGGCGATCAGGCGGCGGCAGCGGGAGACTTCGATCAGGCGATCACCCAGTACCGCAACGCGCTTGCGATCGCGCAGGACCCGACGGTGACGCAGAAGCTGCGAAACGTGCAGGCGCAGGCGCACATGGCACGTGGCCGGCGTCTGATGGCGCAGCGCGACCTTGATGCCGCCAAGCAGGCGTTCGTCGACGCCCAGACGCTGGCGCCGAACCTGCCGGGACTGGCCGAGGCGATTCAGGAGCTTGATCGCACGCAACGCTATCTGAAGGAACTGGCCGCGGGTGACAACGCGCGGCGACAGAGCCGATTCGGCGAAGCGATCCGCGCTTACAGCCGGGCCAAGGATGTGATCGAAACAGAAGAGATCAACAAGCGCATTGAGGATGCCCGATTCGATCAGTTCATCGCAACCGCCCGAACGTACATGGAGGCGAAGAACTGGGCGGCGGCACGGGCGTCACTGGACACGGCGGCACGCATCCGCACGACGGATGAACTGAAGCGCCTGTACGAGGAACTGGCGAAGGTGGACCCGGTGCCTTCGCAGCGGGAGTAGTGCGGATGGGCACGGGTGAGTAAGCGATGACGCGAAGCCGCGAGTGGCTTGGGGAACACGTGATGAAGCGATCAGGCTGGTCACGATCGACGAAACGGCAGCGCGGCGTGGTGATGGTCATGACGCTGCTGGCGATCGTGTTGCTGGCGGGGCTGCTCTTCTACGTGATGAATATCGGTCGGGCAACGCAGGCGCGGGTGGTGGCGCAGAACAGCGCCGATGCGGCGGCGATCGCGGCCAGCGGATGGATGGCGCGATCGATGAACACCGTGGCGATGAACAATGTCGAAATCGCCCGGCTCATTGCCCTGATCAACGTCCTCGATTCGATGCCGCTGGCCGTCGACCTGACGGTGGTGGACCCGTCCGAGGATAATCTCGACGACATGGAGGCCTTGCGTCAGGCGGTTGGCGCACAGCTTCGCCGGGGCGTGCCTGATGCCTGGTTCCGCGAGGCGCTGCTGAGCATGTCGTTCCGTGTCGCGCAGGACAACGCGCAACTGCTGGAGCTGGATGAACGCTTTCGGCTCGACCCGGAGCTGGTGGCGGACATGACGCACTACAACCGGGGGCCGGGTCATATCTGGCGTGCCATCTTCGCGTTGGACGACATCAGCCAGTCGACGATACAGAACATGCGGGCCATGGCGCAACTGAACGCGCTCAAGGGCGGCACCGCGAACCTGCGCGGCGAGGGCAGCGATGTGACCGCACTGGCGATCGTGCCTGAACTGCCCTGGCGTCGCGGTACGTTCGATGATTTTCGCCGCCCGGTGCAGCAGGGGCTGCTGCCCGTGGATGTGGACGACAAACAGTACAACCGTGGGCCGTTCGACGTGCTGTTCGGCTGGCGCTGGACGGATGGACAACAGGGTGGCCCCGGAACGATTCCCGGCCCGGGCGCTCCGCCGGTCGCCGGGCCACCTTCGCTGCCCGTGCCCGCCACCCGCTATCGCGTCTATGGCACGCAGCGCTGGATGCTCGATCAGATTCCCTACAACGACTATGAGCGGCTGCGCTACTGGGTGACCACACTGGCCAACATCAAGATGGGCTATGTCTGGCCCGGCACGCCGCTGCGCACCGTGGTCGACCCGAACTGGGAAATCGATATCAGCCACGACAATGAGCGATCGAGCGACCGCAACCAGTCGTATGTATGGGAGGTAGCGTCAGACGATCCCTCATCGATCAAGGAAACGCTCTACGTTGTCTCGGAGATCAAGAGCCGGGTATCGAACGAGCAGGGCCTGCCGGGGATGCGTGGTGTGACGTGGAACTACATTCGCCGTCCAAACACGGCTAACCCGTTCCTCTTTTATCGTTCGGGCTGGCACGATGCCCGCAACGGGCCGCCAATGCAGGTGCGGTCGAGCACGCCCGTACGCTGGCGGCGCGTGAACGATTACATCTGGCGACTGTCGGCGACATACGAGACCAATCCCAACGATGCAACGCTGGGCGGCGATCCGGAAATCGGCCTGCCCCCCCGCCGTATCGGCACCGACCCGCAGGGCAACCCGGTTTACGAAGCCCAGACCGTCTATTGGGAAATGGACTTCATGCTCGTGGGGGCGAACATCGGACCGGAAATCATCGTGCGCAACCCGTATGAAGGGTTCAACCCGCAATCGCCCGACGCCCCCGCGCCAATCGATCTGGATCACGCCCGGCTGCCGCACGACAACTGGGAGGCACGGCGGGCGTATCTGTCGGTGCTGGCGATCGCCCAGCAGCGCGACAGGGCGTTATTCTGGTCCAGCCGCTTTGATGCGGGCAAGCCGTACGCCAACACCGTGGCGATCGCGCAGGCAAAGGTGTTCAACAACCATTCGTGGGACCTGTGGACGCAGATGTGGCACGCCCAGCTCGAGCCGGTGAGCGACTACGACGCATGGGTGGACGCCCTGGCGAACTTCCCGGCGGATGGCTACCCCGACAACGCCGATGCCGATGCGTTGCGGCGGTATTTGGCGAGCCTGGCACCACTGGCGGATCTGCTGCTGACGCACTGAGGTGGCTGTGATGATGAAACACAGATCACAGTTTGCAGGAAGGTTCTCCGCAGTAACGCGGCCTGCACGCTGTCGCGGTGCGGTAATGAGCGAGATGGTGCTCGTGACGCCGCTGTTAATTGTGGTACTGGCGTATCTGGTCTACTTCGGCCGGGGCATGGTGCGTGTGCAGCACGCAGCGGTGATGGATCGGTATGAAGTGTGGCGTGAGGTCGCAGCGGCGGTGGATGAGAACGGCGTCGCCTGGGGACCGCACGTCCAGGCCAACAGCACCATCCAGTTGAACCGCACCTTCTTCGACGGCAACGCCGATACGATCGACGTTTCGTACCAGACGGGCTTTCACACCGATGCGCCTGATGAACTGGTGCGGCGGACGGAGCTGGGCTGGTCGACCGATGCCCGGGTTCTGCTGGAAGCGATTTTCGATGACCTGCCGACCGGTCGCACGATGACGTTTCGCACCAGCCACGACAACACGATTCGGCTGTACGAACCGTTTGAGGGGCCGATCCGGCATTCGCATCAGCGACTGGGCAACGACTGGCGTTTCGTCAACGGTGTGCGTCGTCAGATGGATGGGACGTGGCGTCCGGCTGGGCCACGAGTATCGCACAATGGCACCGTGGTCGAGACGTTCTTCCAGCCGTTCGACGAGGTAATGTCGTTCCTGGAAGATGGCGGTAACGCCTACGCGGGGCTGGTTCGCCGGCTGTATCTGTCACAGCCGGGCTACGCAGGCCCCGAGGTGCAATAGCTTGTCGGATGGTGCGTTGAACCAAACCCCGGACAGACGATGGACACGAGCAGCCGCCGTGCTGCTGTTCGCGTTCGCGGTATTCGGGGCAGTGATCTGGTGGCAGTGGCCGCCAGCCTCACCCACCCTGACGGTTCGACCCGATGTGATGCCCTGGCGGGCGGAGCAGACGGCCGAGCCACCCGATTGGCACGATTTGTCCGAGGCCGCGACGGTGGGCCAGTTGCTTATGCGATCAGGCGACACGCCGACCGATCGTGAGCCAGCTGACCTGCCCGTGCCCGAGGCGCTTGGGGCAGATTCCGCCCGGCGCGAGGCGGGCTGGATTCGTCGGCAGCGTGGCGTGATCGAGGCGATGAGCCTCTGGTACGTTCATGCCCCGGATGTCGACGAGCTGGCTTCCTCTTACAATGAGGCCGCTCGGGCAGCGGGTTTCAC
The DNA here is from genome assembly GCA_937988825.1 of uncultured Phycisphaeraceae bacterium. Lineage (GTDB taxonomy): Bacteria > Planctomycetota > Phycisphaerae > Phycisphaerales > Phycisphaeraceae > CALKHT01. The sequence continues at coordinate 20,515 of CALKHT010000046.1, read as the reverse complement.
GGTAGTGTCGTCCGATACGACGCCCCGCACCGTGACACTGCTTTTTCATCGGCCAGCGCCCGACGCGCCCGCGGCGGCCCATGAGGTGCTCACGATTCGCCTGTCGTTGATGCCCGATGCGGGTACGACGCAGGGAAGCAAGATGATTCGCGTATTGGTGTGGCTGCGAACGCCAACCCTGGATTAACGGCGGACAACGATCGGAGTTTCGTTCATGACACAGATGTCCTCGCAGAGCGTTCCGCCGCAAGGCAGCAGCAAGCTCCTGCTGGTGGCGGTCGTGCTTGCGATCGTGGCGGCGGTGATGGTGAACGTGTATGGCGAAATGCTCAAACGAGCCAACGCTGAGCAATCCTTCCCGGTCTATCGCCTGACACGGTCGATGAAGCGTGGCGAGAAACTTCGTCGACAGGATGTGCGCATGTTCGCCGTGCCGGTCAGCTTCCGTGACAGCTTCCCCGACGCGGTCGACACAGAGGCGGCACTGGAAAACCTGCTGGAAAGCGAACCGCTGCAAATGGATGTACCGCAGAATGCGGTGCTGCTGCGATCCCACTTTGTGGAGCGCGGTGGCGAAGCGGGTGACCGCAACATCACATTGGGTTATCGTCGCGTATGGCTGCCGGTGAACTCGCGCAGCGTGCCGGGCGGATTGGCGCCGGGGATGTATGTGGACATCGCCGCACCGTTTAGCACGGGCGCGGGGCTTCCCGAGGTGAAGCTGGTGATGGAGCGCGTGAAGGTGGAGGCGGTGGGCGAGCGCACAATTTCGGACGACACGGTCGGCGTGCAGCGCAGTCGCAGCTATCACGGTATCACCATCGACCTGCCCCCCGGCGATGCGCTTAAACTCTCACAGATTTCGATGATGATCACCGGTGACTTCATCCTGCAGCTTCGTAACCCGGGCGACAACGAGCGAACGATTAAATCGGGCGGCATCAACCCTGAGATCGACCAGCTGATCGAGCAGCGACGCCGCCTTCCCGCGACAGCCGGGCCGTGAGGTTCATTCGGTAACAGCGGGCAGCGGTTTTCCCTGATCCAACCTTTTGCAGCCACGCCAATGGAATTCTGGCTTTACGATCATTCAACCAACGCGCGCACGACGCTCCAGATTGAAACCGAGCCGATCACGATCGGCCGGGAGCCGACCTGCGACGTGGTGCTGTCCAGCCCGTTCGTGGCACGCCGGCACGCTCGCATCGTGCGCCGCGGCAATCAGCTTTTCGTCGAAAGCCTGTCACGCGGCGGCACCCGCGTCGCCAACCGCGAAGTGACGATGGATCAGCCCGCGCGGCTGGACTTCGGCGACGAAATCCAGATCGCCCAGTATTCACTGGCTCTGATTCGCCCCAAGGGCAAACAAGCGCAGCTCGCCGCAGGCGAAAAACAACGCGACGCCAATGAGCTGCAGGCCCAGCTCATGGCCTTTGAACAACAGGTGCATGCCGAACTGCTCGAACGCATGAACCTGCGTGTGACGGGGAACATCAACAAGTCCGACGCAGCGTTCATCGAGCAAACACTCTCGCACCTGAACCAGATTCTCGAACGGCGTGTGGCGGAGATGAGCGATGAGCTTGTCGCCCACACAATCCACATGCACCTGCACCGCATGGTCATCGCCGAGGTGGTGCGACAATGCCAGGGCAGGGTGCAAACTGACTATCTGACCAGCGATGATCAGACCGCCGACCCGGCGCGCGAGCAGTCGATCCGCGAACTGGTGGCGTCGATGGTCGACATGATGCCGCTGCTCTTTGAGCCGACGAGCGTCAACGAGGACCTGACGCTGGCGGAAGAGGCATTCGACGATCTTTTCGACCAGACGTATCCGACGATTCCGCGTGATCTGCGCCGCTACATCATTCGTCGCACGGTGGCCAAGGACATCCAGGACATCCTGTTCGGGCTGGGCCCGCTCCAGGACCTGCTGGACATGGCCAACGTGAGCGAAATCATGGTCGTGGGCAAGGATCGCATCTACGTCGAGAAGAACGGTGTGATCCAGCCTACCACACGCAGCTTCTTCTCCGATGAAGTGCTGCTGAGCATCATCGAGCGGATCATCACACCGGTGGGACGGCGTGTGGATCACTCAACGCCACTGGTGGACGCCCGCCTTCCCGATGGCAGCCGTGTGAACGTCATCATCAGCCCGCTGTCACTGGTGGGCCCCTGCCTCACCATCCGCAAGTTCGGCTGGATTCCCTTCACGATCGATGACCTGATCGAGCGCGGCTCGATCAGCGCCCAATGCGCTGAGTTCCTGCAGGGCTGCGTGGTCGGACGCAAGAACATCGTGATTTCCGGTGGAACGGGTTCGGGCAAGACAACCCTGTTGAACGTGCTGGGGGCGTATGTTCGGCCGTCGGAGCGCATCATCACCATCGAGGAATCGGCGGAACTTCGGCTGCCGCAGCCGCACGTGGTGGCACTGGAGGGCCGGCCCGCCAACATCGAGGGCAAAGGTGCCTACACGATTCGCGAACTGGTGCGCAACGCGCTTCGCATGAGGCCTGACCGTATCATCGTGGGCGAGGTGCGCGGCCCCGAAGCGCTGGACATGCTCCAGGCCATGAACACCGGCCACGACGGCTCGCTTTCCACGTTGCACGCCAACACGCCTGAAGACGCCGCCAAGCGACTGGAAACGCTCGTGCTCATGGCTGTGGACATGCCGGTACGAGCGATTCGCGAGCAGATTGTCTCGGCCATCGACCTGGTGGTGCAGGTCGCCCGCTTCCCCAACGGGCAGCGACGTGTAACGCACATCTCCGAAGTGACGCAGATCGACCCGGAAACGGGCATGATCGACCTGGAGGACATATTCATCCTGCGCGATCCCGCCCAGCCCCGGTTGCGTCACACGGGTTATGTGCCCACGTTCGCCGCGGAAATGATCGCCAAGAAGCAGATTGACGTGAAGGTGTTCCTGTGAGCCCGCAAACCGATGTCCTCTGGCGTACCGCGATCACGATCGTCACCGCTCTGGCGGTCTTCGTGTTCGTGCGCCATGGCTGGCCCAGCCTGCTAGCGCTGCTGAAACGGCAGGAACGGTGGTACGAACGCGTTCTCAATCAACAGCTTCTCATCGATATTGACCCCCGCGTCGCCGTGGGCATCTCGATCATGACCATCATCATCACCGGCATGATCGGCTACATCCTCATGGAGGATATCCTCTGGGGGATCGTCGGCGCGGCGATCGGACTTGTGGTGCCCAACCTTGTCGTGCGACACCTGGAACAGCGGCGTGCGGCCAGACTCAACGAACAGATCGTCGATGGCATTGTCAGCCTGGCATCGGGCGTACGCGCGGGGCTGACACTGGTGCAGTCGATGGAGCTGCTGGTGCGCAACTCGACCGGACCAATCCGTCAGGAGTTTGCCCAGTTGTTGCGTGAATACTCAATGGGCATGGACCTGAATCAGGCGATGCGTAACGCCGCCAACCGCATCCAGCTCAGCAGCTACCGCCTGTTGTTCACCGCGATTGAGATGCACCGGCTGCGTGGCGGCGACACGGGTGAGAGCCTCGATCGCATCGCCGAAAGCATTCGCGAGATTCAGCGGCTGGAGGGCAAGCTGGACGCCATGACCGCCCAGCCACGCATGCAGGCCAACATGATGGCCGCTCTGCCGCCGATCATCATCGCCATCCTCGCCTGGATCGCCCCGGACGAAGTGGGAATGCTTTTCACAGAACCGATCGGCCGCCTGCTGCTGCTGATCGTCGCCGCCATGATCCTGGCCGGCTTCTTCTGGATCCGGCGAATTATGGTGGTGGACATCTGAGGAACTATCCAGAAAACATGCAAACCCGCGATCACTAACCACTAACCACAACCTCAAAACACCATGCTCCTCATCGTCCAGATCATCACCACGCTCCTGGTCATCGCAGCGGTCTTCCTGCTGGTCTGGTCGGTGTTTCGGTATCCGGTTCCGGCTGAACCGCCGGTGCATCGGCGTATGGCGACAGAAATGGGTGCGGCGATGCGGCGGACCGTGTTCGACCAGCCGCTGCTCGCGCCGCTGCTGGCCATCGCGCTGGGCATCGCCCGGCGGTTCAACATTCAGTCGATCCGCCAACGCATCCGACAGGACCTGGACGCTTCGGGCAACCCCAACGGCTATAGCGTCGAAGAGTATCTGGCGATCTGCCTGCTCAGCGGGGCGCTGCTCGGCTTCGCAGCCCTCACCGTCGAGCTGATGTCGATGAGCCGATTTATCGTGATCACCGTGCCCGCAGTGGCAGCACTGGGTTTCTACCTGCCGATCTACCTCCTGGGTGATGCGGCCAGCTCCCGCGTATCACGCATCGCCAAGCAGTTGCCCTACACACTCGACCTCATCGCCCTGAGCATGGCTGCGGGCAGCACCTTCTCCGAGGCAATCGACACGATCATCCGAGATGACCCCCAGGACGACTTCAACCAGGAGCTTGCCATCGTTCAGGCGGAAATCCGTTTCGGCACCAGCCGTGCCAACGCACTGATGAACCTGGCCAACCGCATTCCGCTGGAAACATTACGTTCGGTGGTTGGCGCGGTAAATCAGGCGGAAACGCTGGGCACACCGCTGTCGCAGATTCTCAAGACGCAGTCGACCATGCTTCGCGTCAATCGCACCGTCCGGGCGGAGAAGCTGTCAGCCTCGGCGTCGCTGCGTATTCTTATTCCGTCCATGCTGATCATGCTCGCGGTGGTGCTGTCGGTGCTCGCGCCGTTCATCATTCGCCGCGTGCAGGGAGGATCGTGGTGGTAGATGTGACGCCCATCCACGTTCAACTGCTGGGGCCGGCTGCCGGACCTCGCAAGCTGTCGTTTGACCGTTCGCCTGTGACGTTCGGCCGCGCCCCCGAATCCGACATCGTCATCGCCGACACCGCCGTTTCACGTCAGCACGGCGAACTGCAGTTCATTGACGGCGCGTGGCATCTGACGAACCTGAGCGTTAACGGCACGCGCGTCAACGGCAAACGGGTGACTCGCAAGCCGCGACAACTTCAATCGGGTGATCTGATCGCGGTGGAGGACGTGCCACTTTTCAAGGTCACACTGGGCGATGCAGCCGTCGCGACCACCGATGATACAAACGTCGAGGCTGAAGCAGCCGCCACGTCCGCCTCGATGGCCAAGCGCACCAAGCTCTACATCGGTCTGGGCGCTTATCTCGTGCTGATGCTCGTGGTCATGGCAATCGGTCTGGCGACGCGTGGCAGCGGGCAGCGCTCCGTTGACTTTCCGCCCATGCTCACCGATCGCGAGATCGAAAAGGAGATCATCCGACCGATCACCGACGTCGTGGAGAACCCCCAGCTTGCCCGTCAGCGATTGCTGGAGGCCAAGGAACTGGTGAACCGTCTGGAATCAGCCCCGGATGCGCTCTACCAGGCCCATCGTGCGTTCAAGGAATCGCTCGCCTACAGCGGCCGTGACAAATTCGCCGAGGGGCTGGACGACCAGCTTTTCCTGCAGACGCAGGATCAGCTTGTCCAGGAAGTAACTCGGCGCTATCGCGACGCCTACGCTCTGTTGAAAGCACGCAGCTACCCCGAAGCGGAACGCGCCTTCGCCGACCTGCGTCGGTTTTACAGCGATACACGCAGCATTATCTTCCGTAACGCTGAGGAACAACAGGCCGCCATTCGCCGCCTGACCCGCCGCCGCGACCGCGATCTGTAAGGCTCCCTCACGCATTCGCTCTGCGTGGTCGCTTCAGCGACCCACACGCACACTCACTCGCGGACCTGCAGGATGCGGCGGGCGTCCTGGAGGAGTTCAGGTTCCGCCAGGACCAGCAGCGTGTCTTCGGGTTCGATGACGGTTTGTCCTCGCGGAACGACGAAACCGTCGCGGCGGCGGATCAGCAGGATCAGCACGTCCGAGGGCAGGCCCAGATCCTGGATGCGCTTGCCCACCGAGGGCGAGTCGGGGTCGATGTGGAACTCGCGCGTTTCGCCGTGCATCGCCTCGGTCTTGTCGAACTCCAGTGGATAGCGAGGCTGGGACTTGATGGGCTTATCCACGCCGAGCCAGCGTGCCACCATCATGAGTGACTTGCCCTGGAGCAACACGGAGGTGAGCACCACGAAGAAGATGAGGTGGAAGATCTTTTCCGCGCCGGGATAGTTCTCTTGCAGAGGGAACGTAGCAAGCACAATCGGTACCGAGCCGCGCAACCCCGCCCACGCGACGAGCGTTCGTTCGCGCCAGTTGAAGCGGCTGGGCAACATGCACAGGTAAACGGCAACCGGCCGGGCAATGAACATGAGGATGATGGACATGAGCAGCCCCTCCCCGATAACGGCGGGAAGGTCCGACGGGGTGACCAGCAGGCCCAGGACGACGAACAGCCCTATCTGCATCAGCCAGGCGATGCCATCGTGGAATCGCATGAGGCTGCGCTTGTAGAGGATGTCACTGTTGCCCAGCACGATACCGCAGAGGTAGACCGCCAGGAAGCCGTTGCCCCCGACCTGATAGGTAATGCCGAAGACCAGCAGTACGATGCTCAGACTCAGAACGGGGTAAAGACCCTCGTAATCGAGTCGGGCACGGTTGAGCATGAAGGCGGCCGCTTTGCCGAACCCCAGTCCCAGCGCCAGACCAAAAGACATCTGCTTGATGAACATCGGCAGCATCCGCACCCAGGAGCCATCCTCGCCAGTTGTCGCGGTGGCGATCTGAAGCAAACCGATGGTCAGGAAGATGGCCATCGGATCGTTGCTGCCCGATTCCAGTTCCAGTAGCGGACGCAGGAAACCTTTGAGACTCACTCCACGTGAACGCATGATGGCAAACACCGCCGCGGCGTCGGTCGACGATACGATCGACGCCAGCAACATGCTGTGCAGGAAGGAGTAGCCCAGAATCTGCCACAGAAACACACCCAGTAAGAGGGCAGTCAGAAACACGCCAACCGTGGCGAGAACCAGGCCGTTGGTCAGCACCGGGCGGACGCTTCGCCAACTGGTGTCCAGGCCGCCTGAGAACAGGATGTACGCCAGCGCGATGGTACCGATCGCGTTAGCCAGATCATTGTTTTCGAAGTCGATGCCGCCCGGGCCGTCCTCGCCCGCCAGCATCCCCACCACCAGGAACATGACTAGCGCGGGAAAACCCAGCCGCTCGGAAAACTTACTGGCAGCGATGCTCGCAAGCACCAGACCGCCGCAGACCAGCATTGTCAGAGGGACGTCGACCATAAGTAGCTATCACAAGGTAAACGGTCGACCGGCCGGAACATCAAGCCTGACGGCCAGCGATTCGAGCGTGCAAAGAATAACAGATTGAGAATCGGTTCGTTGGCGACCCGAGAAATAATGTTCGCGTTCCTCCGGATTCGCAACCGGAGAAAGGCGACTCCAATGATCCCGCGACAAGGGGTACAGTCGCACTGACCCGCTTCCCCACCCATGGGCAACGGGGTATGATTCTCCGCAGCTTCGCTCCGGGCGAACGGAATGTGACGTGATGACTTTCCACCGCATCCATGCGACGCTGATTCTAGGGCTGATCACGCTGCTCGTGCAGGGTAACGCCTTGGCGTGGCCGGACTTCACCGCCGTGGAAGCTGCCGCCCACGCGTCGTTGTCCGAGTGGAGGTCAGAATGCGGTCTGGCTGGGCCATTGGCGCCCCCCGAGCCTCGCGCCTCAATTACCGCGCAACCCCATCGCCGCTCCGCCGCGCTTTACAACCGCAGTAGCCTGGCCGGTTCACTCCTCTGGCTGGAACGACTCGCCAAACGAATCACCTGCGATGTGTTCAGCGATCCTGTAGTCGCACCGGTGATGCTCGCGCTGGACGTTCGCCTGCGACATGCTGCCGCGGCACACCGGGATCATCCTATAACGGAAGTCAGCCGCCGCGGCCTGCATACCTCCGGCCGACACCCGCCGCAACTCTGATCTCCCTCACATAACCAAAGTTCTGGCGCGATGAGCGTCGCGTTCGTCGTTTTCACCGACAGCGGAAGCCCAATCCCATTCCAACCTGGCGGGCTAATCCCTGTTCCACGGCCACGCTGCGGAGTACGCGATCTTTATCGCGGCTTACTACTTCCGCGCCCGCTTCATTCACCCATTCAGCGCTACTTGGCGCCTTCCCCGGAAACAAGACATGACAAACTCTGATGCGAATAGCTCCACAAACCTGAACGTCGACACCACCCTTTCACCAATCGTGATCACGGCGGGTCGAGTTGCAATGGTCCTCAGCCTGATTAGCGCTGTGATGCTGTGTATGGGCGACCCATTCAAGCTGACGATACCACTGGGCCTGGCGGGAATCCTACTGGGCGGATACGCCCTGCGGCAGGATCACGGGCAACGGGCCGGATCGAACATCGGCATGTGCGTGGGGGTCGTGACCGTCGTGCTGTGGCTGATCGCCCTGCTCGTTCTCGGCGGCGATATCCAGAGCATTAATCCGACCCAACGCGTGCTGACCGACATCCAGCAAACGCACTGAGGCGCTGCTCCGTCTGACGGCTGGAAAGAGGCGGAATAACTCCGCAGTGATCAAACTTCGACGCGGACCACCGCGCCGCAGTGGCTGCATGCGGTGCGCACCGGCTCATCACCCTTCATGAGCGTGAACGGGTCGGTCAGGTACATGGCTGCGGCGGCGTGGACGCAAAAACCTTTTGGCGTCTGCGGACCGAAGGCGAACGTTCGACCGGTCGGGCAACCCATCGGGCAGTTACCCTCCTCGATTGCGGCTGACCAGCGCGGAATCGAACCGGCATCGGCAACTGACGCGGCGGCCGTGTCTCCCCCCTGCCCATTGTCCGAGTCTCGGGTCATGAAGGGCGACGCGATCGTGTCCGGCGACCCCTGCCCCGTCAAGTCGCGCACGATCACGTCGGCGGAGGCATCCAGCGACCGGTTCACCAGCTCATCGGCACGTTTGTTCAATTCACGGCCGACGTGGCGGATCTGCCAGTTGCCCAGCCGAAGCAGCAGACGCTGCGCCTGCTCAAAGAGCGGCTGCAGGTCGGGCGATTTCACACGATATTCGCCCGTGAGCTGTTTCACCATCAGCTCCGAATCGCTGTAGATGCGCACATCCTGGGGGTTGAGCTGCATCGCCAGTTGGAGGCTGCGCAACAGGCCCTGGTACTCCGCAACGTTATTGGTGGCAACGCCGAGGTAATAGCCCGCCTCGTGCAATGGCTGCTGGGTGTCGGAATCAACGATCACCACGCCGACAGCCGCGGGCCCCGGGTTACCGCGTGAACCCCCGTCAATGTGAATGGTCAGATTCATGGCTGAACGAGATGAAAGAAAAAAGGGCGGGCGATGCCTCAGTCGGACAGGCGCGCACTGGTCGGCAGGATGCCCCACCGCGATGGTTGCCAGGCGGTGAGGAAACCCTGGGCTGCCGTTCAGGCGCCGGACAGTGCCGATTTAAGCTCGGCGTTCAGGTACAGGATGCGGCCACAGTTCGGGCAGGTCACGATGATTTCCGGCCGGCTCATCAACGTGCTCACCCGCTCAATGGGGATGCTGATGTAGCAGCCGCCGCAGGTGTATTCCATATGTTTGCGGCTTTCCTCAACGACCTCGGCCAATGTCTCGCCTTCGTGTACCTGCGATGTCTTGTCGAAGAGCTGCTGGGCCTCGGCGGGTAGTTCGGCGTAAGCGGCGTTACGTTCAGCGGTCACCGCGTTCAGCCGGTCCGCCACCTCTGCATGCGCCTCGGTGACCTCCCGCTGGGCGGCGGCAACCAGCTTCTCCTGATCCACCACACGGGCGTCCAGTTCGGCCATTTCAGCCTTGAGCTGGTCCACCCGTGTCAGTTGCTCCAGCGCCTCATCGTCGATCTTCACGCGGTCAGCCTTGAGCGTATTCACTTCCACCAGGAGTGCAGAATACTCCTTGTTGCTCTTGACCGCGTTCATCTGCTCACGCAACCGCTTAATCTTCTCTTCCACGGCCTGCGACTGTGTTTCCAGCGTCCGGGCGGCGGCCTGGGTCTGCTTTAACTGGGCTGCAAGCTCCTCGCGCTGCTGCATCAGCCGCTGCAGCTTGGTCTGCTGGGCACGCAACCGGCTGGCGGCGGCGTCCGCCCGCGACCGCAGGCCACGCACCTGCTGATCCAACAAAAACAAGGCGTACAGTTTTTCTTGCAAGGTCATCGATTGCTCCGAAAGGTTCCGACCGATCACGTCAATTCTATCAGGGCGAACCCCGCCATGCCATGCGGCTGTCATTTCGGCAAACTTCCCGGAGCCACCTTCCATGGCGGACGTCACGCCTATCATATTGCCTCGCATCGTCTTGCGGTGTTCGAGCGAGCGGGACATGGCGATCCGCCAAACCGCCGCTATACTCCCGGACATGAGCCACCCGATTCATTCCGCAGTGCTGATCCCGGGCGACGGCATTGGGCCGGAGGTCAGCAAGGCCACCCTTCGCATCATGGAAGCCGCCGGCGCGCCGATCCGCTGGCATGAGCACCCCGCCGGTCTGGCTGCCTTGGATCAGGGGCTGGACGTCCTGCCCAAAGAGACGGTCGAAGCCATCCGCCAGCACGGCGTCGCCCTCAAGGGCCCGTGCACCACACCAGTCGGTCGCGGTTTCGCCTCCATCAACGTCAGCCTCCGCAAGCAACTCGATCTTTACGCGGCTGTTCGCCCGGTCCGCAACCTCGAAGGTGTCACCACGCGATTCACCGGCGTCGACCTGGTCATCATCCGCGAGAATACCGAAGGGCTGTACAGCGGCGTCGAGAACGAAGTCACGCCCGGCGTGGTGATGAGCATGAAGGTCGCCACCGAGCGGGCCTGCACGCGTATCGCCCGCTACGCCTTCCAGTTCGCCCAACGCCGCAACCGCAGGAAGGTCACCGTCTTCCACAAGGCCAATATCATGAAGATGACCGATGGCCTGTTCCTGCGCTGTGCCCAGGAAGTGCATGACCGCGAGTTCCCAGACATCGAATACGAGACGATGATCATCGATGCGGGCTGCATGAAGCTCGTTCAGGACCCGACCCGCTTTGACATGCTGCTGCTGGAGAACCTTTATGGCGACGTGGTGAGCGATCTGGCGGCTGCACTCGTCGGCGGGCTGGGCGTGGTCCCCGGCGCGAATATTGGTGAACAGCAGGCGGTTTTTGAGGCAGTGCACGGGTCAGCGCCGGACATCGCGGGCAAGGACATCGCCAACCCGCTGGCACTCCTGATGTCCGGTGTGATGATGCTCAACCACCTGGCAGAGCAGCGTAACGACGCCAACTGCCGACAGGTCGCCGAACGGATCAAGGCTGCTTACAACCGGGCCCTTGCTGACGGCCAAAAGACCCGTGACCTGGGCGGTGAACTGGGCACCCAGGCATTCGCCGACGCGGTAATTGCACGCCTACGCTGACGCATATCAAGCTGATTGCGGCTTCGTGAAGCGCATCGCTCAATCTGCAACGCGCTATCCGATCACGCATCCGCCGTCACCTCACGGCCTTCGAGCATCGCCGCGAGGCGCTCGCGCATTGAACCAGCCGGCTTCGCGTGGCCGTTACCTTCTGCGTGACCGTTCGATTCGGCGTGACCATTGCTCGCGGCAGCCTCGCCGTTGACATGGGCAGCCTCGCCGTTGTGCTCGACCACTGAGACAGCTTCGACCTCCTGAGGCGCTTCCGCTTCGATCGCCTCGGGCACTTCGTCCTCCTCGACCACCGTCTCAGCGTCGCGCTTGTTCTGCGCGTCGATGGCTTCCTTGGCGATCCTTCCGTCCGGGCCTACCTGATCGAACTGCACCGCCACACGCTTGGAGACACCGCGCTCCTGCATCGTGATGCCATAGAGCACATCGCAGGCCTGCATGGTGCGCTTGTGGTGGGTGATGACGATGAAGTGGCTGTGATCGAGAAAGCCATGGATCACCTGCGTGAACCGTTCGACGTTCGCCTCGTCCAGGGCAGCATCCACTTCGTCCAGCACAGCGAAGGGCGAGGGCTTGCTCTTGAAGATAGACAGCAGCAGTGCCACCGCCGTCATGGTCTTCTCACCGCCTGACAGCAGGTTGATCGACTGCGGCTCCTTACCCGGTGGTTTGGCGACGATCTCGATGCCGCTTTCAAGCACATCAACGTTGCCATTCTCATCCGGCTGCAGCAGGATGTCCGCTTTGCCACCACCGAACAGCTTGCGGAAAAGACCGTTCTGACCGGCGAAATTCTCGCGAATCTCGTTGAACGTCTTTTCAAACCGAGCGCGTGAATCCTCGTTGATCTGATCAATCAACTGCCGAAGCTGGCGTTCCGCTTCCTCGATGTCCTTCACCTGCGACGCCAGTTCTTCGTATTTCTTCTCAAGCTCGTCCTGCTCTTCGATGGCGTCCAGGTTCACGTTGCCCAGCCGATCGATCTTGCCGCGCAGTTCCTTGATCTGCGCCTCAACGCCCGGCCAGTCGATCTCCTCAAGATTGCTGCCTTCTGCCTGACTGAACGCCTCAACCACATCGAGCGACAACTGCTCGTGAGCCCGCTGGCGCACCGCCTCGGTCTTCACCTCGATCTCGCGCTGACGCATCTGGAACTGATGGATGCGTTGATCCGCCGCTTCCACCAGCTTGCGCTGCTGCTGCACGTGCTCCTTGAGTTCCGCGATCGACTGAGCGGATTTCTCAAGCTGCTTGGCGCCCAGTTCGATGCGTGTCTGAAGCTCATCCAGCTTCTTTTCCGATTCTTCGATCAGAGTCGCAGCTTCCGTGATCGACTTTTCAAGCTGTGCGATGCGTTGATGATGCTGACCGTGCTGATCCGCCAGCGATCGATGCTGCCGCTCCACATCAGCCCGGGCGATTTCAAGCTGCCGCACCTGCCGCTGAGCCGAGTTGTGCTGCTCGGTAATCTTGCCGGATTCCACGCGAATGGCAGCAAGGGCCTCATAAGCCGCCTCCACCTTCGCCTGAATCTCTGCGATCTCAGCTTCGAGCTGCTTCACCCCTTCCTGCCGCGATGCCGATTCACTTTCGAGCTTCGCCACTTCGGCCTGATGTGCCTGGCGTTTGGCATCCGCATCGCGCAGTTGGCGGTGAATCTGATCGATCTCCGCCGCAAGCACAGGCTGCTCCTTCTCACGTGCAGCGATGCGGCCGGCCAAGGTCTCCAGCTTGCTCGCCAGCTCCACACGGGCCGTATTCGCTTCGTAAATCGACTGCCGCAGTTCCTGCGATGCACGCTCCACATCAGCTGCCTGCTGCGACAGTTGCTCCAGCGTCTGCGAATCCGCGGTGATCGCTTCGTCGAGCGCTTCGATTTCCTGCTTCAGGGCTGCCAGCTCGCTGCGTCGGCTGATCAGGCCGATCTGGGCAGCGCCGTTCATCGGCCCGGCGATCACGCGGCCATCCGCTTCCAGCAGTTCGCCCGTCTCCGTCACGAAGCGATAACCCGCCGGCAGCCGTTCACGCCAGTATGCAGCAGCCGCCAGATCTCGCACCACCAGTGTGTTGCCCAGCAGTTTCCACGCGATCGGGCCGATCGCTTCGGGATAACGCACCAGGTCGATCACGCGGCGAACCTCGGCTGGCGTCGCGGCATCCACCTGCGGCGGGAGTCGGTGCTGATCGATCGCCAGGAAGGTCACGCGGCCGGACAGTGCAGCGATCGCCTCACGTCCCGTATCACTGGCCAGGTCGGCCAACCGATCCACCACCAGCGCCTGCTGATATTCGCCAAGGGCCGTTTCGACGATGCTCGCGTGTTCAACGTCGGCTTCGAGCATCTCCGCCAGAAGCCCGCGCACGAAGTCAAAGCTTGGACCACCCTTGCCCGGTCCAGCCGCCTTACGCGTCAGCACGTTCTTCACCGGGTCGGCGATGCCCTGCTGCTTGTCCTGCATCTCCTGCAGCACTTTGCGTCGCGATGCCAGACCGCTGCGCTTTTCCTTGGCTGCACCGAGTCGCTGCGAAAGGGCTCGCTGTTGACCATCGAACTGGGCCGCCAGCTCCTTCTGCTTTTCGAGCTGGGCGTTGTACTGCTCAATCCGGGCGGTCACCTCCGCGTGCTTCGCCTGGGCTTCATCGCGCGTGGCACGGAACTGTTCCAGTTCCTGCGTGATCTGCGCGATACGCTGATCCAGCCGCTCACGGGTGTTCTTGATGTTCTGCTCGAACTGACCGATCGAGTTGATTTCGTTCTGCAGTTGAGCCGTCCGCCGCATCAGGCTGATGATGCCCGCCTTTTCCTCTTCCAGCGTGCGTCTCTTTTCATTGAGCTGGTGCTGAAGCTGACGGTGCCCATCCTGTTCCACCTTGAGCCGCTGCTCCGCATCAGCCTGCGCCTTGGCCAGTCGCTCAACCGCCGCGACCTGCTCCTGGTATTCGCGTGCCAGTTGCTCCAGCCGCTGTGCCAGATCCTCCAGTCGGGTCGCATCGCGCTGAATCTGACGGTGCACATCATCAAGCGTCGTCTGCGCGAACTGTCGCCGCTGCTTCGCCTGATCACGTGTAGCGGTGAGTTCCAGCTTCTGCCGCTCGATCTGCTTCTGCTGTGATTCGAGTTCCTGACGTTCGATCTGGGCATCGTTCAGAGCCGAATCATGTTTTTCCAGCTCGCGAGCCGCGGCGGAACGATCCGCCTCGCTCTGCTCCAGTTGTTCGAGCACCTCGCCCAGTTGCCGGTGCAGCTTCGCATATTCCGCCAGCGCGTAGGTCAACTGCAGTGATCGAAGCTGCTCTGCATATTCCTGGAAGTTGCGTGCCCGGGTCGCCTGCGCCTTGACGCTGCGCAGCCGTCGTTCCGTATCCTCAAGGCGCTGACGGACAATCGTAAGGTTCTGCTCGGTACGTTCGAGCTTGCGCTGTGCTTCCTTTTTACGGGCTTTGAACTTGCTGATGCCCGCCGCTTCCTCGAACACCTCACGTCGTTCCTGCGCGTTGGCCTGCAGCAGGGCTGCCACTCGCCCCTGTTCAATGATCGAGTAGGCATCGGTGCCAACACCGGTGTCCATGAAAAGCTCGCGGATGTCACGCAGACGTGCCCGCCGCTTGTTGATGAGGTATTCGCTCGACCCGTCCCGGAAGAGCTGGCGCGTCACGCTCACCGTGTCGGTATCCAGAGGCAGTGTCCGCACGCCCTCGGCGTTGGGACGGTTGTCGAACGTCAACGTTACCGATGCCATGCCTGCTGGCTTACGTGTGGCCGATCCGTTGAAGATCATGTCCATCATGGCGCTGCCGCGCAGGCTCTTGGCGGACAACTCGCCCAGCACCCACTTGAGCGCATCCACGACATTGGACTTGCCGCAACCGTTCGGACCGACGATCCCCGTAATCGGGGCGTCGAACACCAGTTCCGTCCGGTCGGCAAAGGATTTGAACCCGCTGAGGGTGATTTTCGCCAATCGCATGAAGGGACGACCTCCTGTCGTGTCAGACGCTCATCCTGAGCCACCGCACCAGTTTCGTCATTTGTGCTTCCACCCGCAACCTTAAGCACCCCCTCCCCCCAATTCCACCCCCCGAACGTCTCCCCGAAAGCCCACCCCCTCCGGGGGGGCCCAGGTGCCCACTCCTCCCCTCACTCACCCCGACTCTCGGGTCTCGTCCCCGCTTCCAGCCTCCGCCAGCCCCGCTCCCCGGGCGTCCCCTGTTCCGTCGGCACGACTGTCGGTTCCTCCTCCAGGCCCCGCAACTCATCTTCCGTGTGCAAATACCCCGGCCGCAGCGTCGGGTCCAGCGGTACAAAATCGCCCACCTCGATCCCGGCGGGCGCATCCGACGCCTCCGGCCGCATCGCACCATACTGCGTCTGCTCGTACCGCTCCACCATCGCCACCAGCGACGATTCCTCGATCTCCAATTCCGCGTCCACCAGCTTCGCGTGGACCAGCTTGTGCAGCACGTCCACCACGTGCGAATAGTTCAGATCCAGCCCCGGGGCTGGGTAGTCCACCGTCGGCTTATGCGCGATGAAGCCGGCAATCTCCGCAATCAGTGGCTGAATACGGTATATCTTGCCCTTCAGCTCGCCCGGCGGCTGGTAGAACACTTCCAGCGTGCTGGAAGGTTCATCCGCCTTCATGATGAGCCGGTTGTCCCACAGCCGAGCCAGCGCCGGCGTCCGCAGCGACAGCCGTGGATTGAAAATCACGATCCGCGGTATCCCGTCGTGCTTCACATAGATCAGCGGCTTCTTCGCGGGCACCAGGTCCATTTCAAACTTGAAGTCGTGCTCGTTACCGAAGAGGAAACGCTCGATGCGTGAATCGCCGATCGCCGACATCGACTCATACGCCCGCAGCCGCACGGCCCGGTCCTCGTCGTCCACAAGCGCCCCCAGCACGCGTGCCCCAACCACGCTGGAAGGCAAATAAGAGAAGATCTTCGCCACACGATGGCGGATCACCGGATCCTGCGACTGAGCCAGAGGTTCCAGATAGGCCGCGGCCCCCTTATCCTCAAGCCGTGCTCCTGACTCCAGCGCGGTCAGCCGCACCTGGATATTGGCGTGCTGGTAGTACTCGCGAATCACCGGCAGCGCCCGCTTGCCCAGTGCGTGCCACGCCAGCATCACGTGGTGCGCCTGCTCCGGGTCGTGCACCAGCACACTCGCCAGTTCCCGTGCCTTTTCAATTTCGAAGTTCTGACCCCGCTGGTAGTACAGATGCTGGATCAGCTCCACCAGTTCCGCTGCCCGCCCGGCATACCGCGCGGGAATGTTCAACTCGATAATCTGGTAATTCTTGGGGACTGCCGTGTTGAAGAACTCAGACGCCTTTTCATGGCCGAACCGTTCGTTGATGCGATCCGCCACGATGCGGGCCATATCCCAGCTTGGGTAGTTGAGCACCAACTCCAGCCTGCGGTCGACTGTCACCACCCCACCGGACAGCACCACCCCCAGCAACTGAAGTCGCTCGGGCATGCCCGTTTCCTCAGGATCTGGCGCCAGCGGGTTCACGTAGATCGGCCCCCGGCCCATGGCCACCGGGTGTCGGTCCAGCCCGCGCGGGTTCGCCCCGCCCACCGCAAGGTCCGTCGTCCACAGCCGTCCGCCCGCCAGGCTCGTCGTCTGCGTCTGGGGCAGCGCCTCCACCAGCAGATCGAACCGGTCCCCCTTGACCGCCCCGGGCGGCACCAGCCCCCGCACCCGCACCAGGGCCGTGTCATCCCGCTGCAGCCACTGCAGGGGATTGCGTACCCCCTGCCGCCGGGCTTCATTCAGAAACCGCTGGCGAAGATAGGGCGGAATGTCCGCCGACCCCGTACCCGGCAGCCCCGCGACCAGGCCGTAGTTGCTCACCAGTTCCGGCTCGCCCCCGTTGATGCGTGTGATCGAACCGATGGTACCATGCAGATAGTCCGGCCCGGAGAAGATCGGCCGCGGCGGAGGGGTCGCCGCCCGTTGCTCCGCCTTCGGCGCGCAGCTCCACAGCCCAAGCCCGAGCGCCAGCCCCGTGCAAAGCATCCATCCCACCCGCGTCCCGAGGCGACGCAGGCCCATTCGGTCGCAAAAATCAGGCATTTTGGCTCCGGTCAAAAATGAGCCGATCCATAAGGAAGGCAGCCGTTTATGGTCGCCAATTCTCCCCCACGGGTCAAGTGTCATTTTGACCGGTTCGCCCCACCTACCCCGAGACCTCCTCCACCCGTAACTTCAGCTCCGAAGCCTTCAATTCGAGGTCATCGAAGAGCCGTTCCCCCTTCGAATCAAGAAACTTGGCGCGGAGCGTCGCGTCATCGCCATTTTCACTCCGATCGACTTCGATGAGCAGGAACGTATTGGGAACGACCGCCGCCCGTACCACATTGGGGTGCTTGATGTTCAGTGCCGGAATCGTCCGGCTATGTGCAGGAGAGCTGACGAGCTCATAGATCGGATAGCCCACCGAAACCGAAGGCGTATGCCGGTAGATGCGCGAGCAATGAACGTCGCCGCCAACCAGCACGACTCCCTCAATCTTCTCTTCCCGAATGAAGTTGAATAGGGCATCCAGTTCGTGCGGGTAGGTACCCCAGTCGTCCTTTTCCTTGTTCTGTTTGTCGTGCCACATAATGCCCGTAATCAGTAGCTTGAACGGCGCATCCGAAGCACGAAGTCCCTCACAAAGCCAGCGCCACTGCGCCTCGCCCAAAAGTGTCTTCTTGCTCGGATCGGCAAAGGAAGGCCCCGTCCACGAGAACCACCGGGCATCAATCATAAACACCTCAACCGGCCCGTGCCGGAATTTTGTAAAGATGCCTTCATCGTTCAGGCCGTACGAGACCTGCGCCCGATAGTTGAGGAATGCCTGACGTGCATTTTCCTTGCCGGGCAAAGTGCCATCCGAATCGTTCTTGCCGAAGTCGTGGTCGTCCCATGTGCTCCAGTTGGGAATCGATCGCATCAACTCCATCATTTCGGGAACGGATGCGAACTCGCGATAGCGACGATTCTGCACAGCCAGGTCGGTGGAATCGATGTAGGGTGTATCACCGCCCAACACCAGGGCCGTAATATCAGACTGTTTAATGCGTCGCCACACCGCACGGGTGCTTTCATCCTCGTAAGCACAGGTTGCAAAGGCGATGCGGACGCTCGATACGGCATGAGGTGTCGGCGGCGTGGTGAACCGCTGGTCATCCCCGCGTGCGACAACCACACCGTTGCGCAGCAGCTCGTAACGATAGATGGAGTCGGGCTGAAGGTTGGTAAACGTCCATCGTGCTGTCCAGTCCGTTGCCTCGGAAGGACGCGCCACCTGTATCAGGGGCCTGCCTTTTTCGGGAATCAGCCGCAGCGCACACGTCCCACCTCCCGGCACGCGCGCCCACAACACCGCTGTTTCACTGTCGACGTGGCCGATGAATGGCCCCAACACCGGCTCATCCTGTGCACACGCCGCCGACGACAGCCACGCCAGAACCCCAGCGCACAGAAACGCCACAACAAATATCGGCTTCACACCCAAGACACCGCTCCTGCTTATCGGCCGATGTACCAGTCAATCTGCCACTCTGTGTCGAGCATCACGCTCGACACGCGACCATCCACCCATGCGACGTTGCAATGATCGTTGTGACGGCGATATTCATGCTCCATGCTCGGCCACTGATAAAACTCCAGCAATGTATCGCCATTGCCATCGATCATGGCCTCATAGGAGTCATGGAACAGGATGGTCTTTCCGGGATTACGACCTTCGAGGATTTTACGCCCCAGCCACTGCTGCCCGACTCGACGAAACAGTGCGGTAAGGTCGGGATCATCGAAATAGGCCACACGTAACCCCTCGGGAATTAATTCACCGTATCCATTGAATCCATAGGATGTGTAAATATGACCCGCACTGAAGGGGCCGTCGGCATTAGCGGGGTCAGCATCCTGAGCCGACGGACAATTAAATACCTGCTTGATGTTATTCATGTACCGCGCGTAGGCCACACCCCAGTATGCCTCGGAATGAGCGGGATCAATCATCTGGTTCGGATAGGTCGGATCAATCCAGCGGCCCCAGTTTCGACGCGGATGAATCAATCCATCGTGATCAACCGTGTAAGCAATCACCCCGGCCGCAATCTGCCTGCTGTTGGAGCGACACTGCGTATCGCGTGCAGCCTCTCGTGCCCGACTCAGTGCAGGCAATAACAGTGCAATCAGAAGCGAGATGATCGCCATCACCACCAACAACTCGATGAGGGTGAACCCACCACGTCGTCGGAAGTTGAGTGCGCCAGCAGATCCGGCGCGTACATCTGATTCCATGACGATGGCTCCTTGCTGATAACCCTATCATCCTACCAGTGAAAGCGTCGCGACCACGTTCGCAGCCGCGACGCAGGACATTTCAGCGACGACGCTTCAACACCAACGCTGCGCCAAGGCCGAGCAGTGCAAGGCTCGCCGGCTCCGGCACCAGAATCATGTTCGGCGGCAGATACTGCAGCTGAGCAATCTCTTCATGTGACAGCGCATGATCCCACACCGCCACATCGTCGATCCAGCCATGGAAGTTTCGTCCAGTAATGTTACGATGGGCTCCGATCACCATGAAAGTCGGATTAATGAGCGGATTTGTAAGAGTGATGCTGCCCGCGAATTCACCGTCAAGGTATGCCGCCACTGTTTTCATTTCTGCATCGTATGTGACGACAATGTTGTGCCATTGCTGGTTTGCGCCAGGGTTGATATCGAACTCGCGGTCGGGCTTATATGACTGCGTTGCAGTGCCAATCTGCAAAGTAAACACATTGCCGACCTGATTACCATCGCGGTTACGCAGACCATACGATGCCATAAAACCGGCGGCGGAGGGGGGCGTTCCATCGCCGGTTTCCAATATGAAATACCTGTTATCACCTGTGACCGCGGGCACGTCCAGGTAATACCATGCCGAATAGCTATAACTGCCACCAGTAAAGGGGGCTTGATTAATAAGGACGTACTGCTGAGCCTGTCGGTTCAACTTGAGTGAGCCGCCGCCAAACACACTGTTGTTCGTGTCGATCGACGCACCGTTGTACGACATGCCGTTGTATTCAGGTCCGCCAACGGTCGCAGCAAAGTTGCTGTCGAAACT